>NZ_JAECZB010000084.1:36761-38523 GCF_016056295.1 Atlanticothrix silvestris CENA357 | reverse complement strand
ATTGTATCGTCACTACTGCCAGAAGCGATTTGTTGCCCGTTGGGGCTGAAGCTGACGCTATTGACCAACTCTTTATGCCCAGTCAGGGTTTTGAGCAGTTTGCCTGTGGTGACATCCCAGATTTTGATTGTCTTGTCTAAACTGCCAGAAGCGATTTGTTGCCCATTGGGGCTGAAGCTGACGCTAATGACCGGACTGTTATGCCCAGTTAGGGTTTTAAGCAGTTTGCCTGTGGTTACATCCCAGATTTTGATTGTGTCACTACTGCCAGAAGCGAGTTGTTGCCCATTGGGGCTGAAGCTGACGCTAATGACCGGACTGTTATGCCCTTCTAAAGTGTTAACTTCTATGGCTCGATTTGCTGGGTGTTCTTCGGCTTGTAAATACACCGCTTGGTGTAAAGTTGCCGCAGTTCGCATTTGGGTATCTGGTTTTGCCCAAGGTGCAAGTTTGAGTTTTTCCCCAGCTTTTAAGGCTTCAATTAACGCATCAGGATGTTGTCCAGATACCAACAATGCTTCTGAAGAATTATTCAGGGCGTTAATTTCACTAATCTCGGCTTGTTTTCTTTGCTTGTCTGCCCGTTGTGCTGCATCCCAGGCTGTGACTGCTAACCCAGCTAATACGATTCCTGCTGCCATTGAACCAAACAAGGCGCGTTTCAAAAAACTATTGAGTTTGGCTTCACTGAGTTTTCTTTGGGCGATTTCTCTTTGCAACTGTGCCCTTAAAGGTTCTTGTTGCTGGCTAATAAAGGCGGCTAAATAATCATGCACCAGCTGATAACGGTCGGCGGGTGTTTCTGGCAATAACACCACTAAGCCAGATTTGACAAAAATCTCTAACACCAAATCTAATTTGTCAGCAAAGGAAGAAGGCAGTTTTAATTTGGTAGGGTGCGTTATGGACTTTAGTCTTAACGCACCGAAAATTTTTAATGGTACATTAGTCTGCGGCATAACACGCCCTACTGGGGGAGGATTGGCGGGGATATCTCCGTTAGAGATATACTGCTGCAAATCTCGTTCTAATTCAGCGCGAGTCTTTAGGGGGCGAGTGCCTTTTTCATCGGTGAGCAAATACAGCAGCAACTCCGCCGCTTCTTTGTTTTCTGCACCGCAATCATTCACTACTTCATCTAAATAACGCTGTACCAGTTCTTCTTTCGTGCCCCGTTGTTGGTATGCTGCCAGAGTTGTAATATTCTCGGTTTGCAGTTGCGCCCCTACCACCTGCAACTCAATGGGGCGCACTTCGCCCAACTCCCCGGCTAAATCTTTCACCAATTGGTCAATTAAATCAGAGTCTAATTTAAAAGTAGTAGCTTCAGTTAAACGCTGAATAATTAACTTAGCGTCAGTGGGCGAAAAATTCCCCAACTTGTAAAGCACATTGTTACCGAGAATATCATTACCAATAATCTTCATGCCGGGTAAGTCACTGCACTCCAACAAGTAATGCAGATAATCCACCCGCAGCGACAAAATCACTTTTACAGAAAGAACATTCAAGCATTCTCCCAGAAACTCAAAAAACTGCCGCCGTTGTTTTGGTTCGGTGTAAACAAAGAAAAATTCTTCAAACTGGTCAAAAATCAACACCGTGCGGATGTTGCGTCGTTCCTTCTCTTGTAAAAACGCAATCAATCCCTCTTGTAGAGACGCGATTAATCGCGTCTCTCCTGATGAACGAGTATCAAAGACTCGCGGCTGAGTATCTGAAACTGGCGAACGAGTATCAAAGACTCGCGGCTGAGTATCTG
>NZ_JAECZB010000084.1:0-36661 GCF_016056295.1 Atlanticothrix silvestris CENA357 | reverse complement strand
GTGGCTGAGTATCTGAAACTGGCGAACGAGTATCAAAGACTCGCGGCTGAGTATCTGAAACTGGCGCATGAGTATCAAAGACTCGTGGCTGAGTATCTGAAACTGGCGAACGAGTATCAAAGACTCGCGGCTGAGTATCAAAGACTCGTGAACCTTGAGCCTCAGAAGGTAAAACTCCCTCTCCTCCCTGCTCTTCGGTCACTGAGCGTCTTGTACTGAGCGTAGCCGAAGTAAGCCGAAGTACTGCCTCTCCACTCACTCCCAAAAGCCGTCCCAACTCTTCCATCCAATTAGTGTAAACACGCATCACCACAGGTAAATTATCTTGAATACCTATAGCTTGCTTTCTCAAAGCTGGAACCAGCCCCGCATTCACCAACGAACTTTTACCCACGCCCGATTGTCCATGAATCACTATCAATTTACGGTCATTGCGACCAATGCGTTCAATTAAGCGGTCTACATCTAATTGACGACCAGAAGCAGCGATTTCTGGGGCGACGCTACCTTGATTATCAATTCGTTTGGGTGTAAAATTTGGCGTTTCTAATCGTTTTGTAGCCTGCAATCTACCCGCACCAATAAACGCCCGCAAACCAAATTGCTGCTCAACCGAACGCCTTTCTAATTTGGCATCAAAGGCTGAGAGATATTGCTGTTGCTGATAGAATAGCTTTTGCAAAATCCGCAGAATATGAATATAAATCTGCGGGTCGTTCTTAGTAATTCCAATTTCTCTAGCGGCTGTTAAATTATCAATTGCTGATTGATATTGTTTTAAATGCTGCTGTGCCTGGGCAATAATTAATAATATTTTTTGAAGTTGATCAATCTCTGCCTGTGCAAATTGATGATTTGTAGATAAAATATCTAATGCTTTTTGAGCTAATTCTTGGGATTGCTGCCAATTTTTTTGTGCTAGTGCGACTTCTGCCAAAAAGCCATAATCTTGAGCAATTTTAATTGTGTTGTTCTCAGATTCATGGAATATTAAAGCTTGTTCAGCCAGAGTTTTGAATTGTTCCCAAGCTTGTAAATATCGCAAAATTACGCCAAATTTATCAATAGAATCGGCAATTAAATCTGGGCGCTGTGCTGCGGTAAACGCGTCTAGAGCGCGTTGGAGAAAATTGTTAATTAAAAGCCCCGACGATTGGAAATCGCGGACTAGACTTCTAGTCTGAGGGAGATTGTGAGGGCGATTCTTTTCTTTTTCGTAATGACAAATTGTAATCTGAGTGAGTATTTTACCTTGCCGTTCTAAATTGTGATTCTCCTGCCAAAACAATAAACTTTGCTGATAATATTCAATTGCAGCATCTAGATTTCGATTAATCGATTCAACTAAACCTAATAAAAAATCACAATTGGCTTTTAACTGCGGTGTTAAATCTTGTTTGTAATATTGCAAATCTTGCCAAGCGGATTTAATTTCAATACAAATTTCTAAACTTAAAGATAAATAATTATCAAATAATTGCGCTGCTGTTTGTTGCAATAAATCAATTAATTCAGAATTAGCGATCGCAAAGTTTTTAGTAGTAGCCCAACTTTCTAAATCTGGCGCTAATTGCATTAGTTGTTGGTGAACTTCTGCATTAATCCACAACACTAAAGGGAATGCAAAACTTTTGCGAAACTCTTCTCGCACTTGATTTGCAGAAGTCAACATTTGAGGCAAATCTTGCAAAGAATCTAAACCGACAACCATCAAAGCTTGCAGATTATCCCCAAATTCTTCACGAATCGCAGTATATAAAGTCCTTTGAGATTGCCGCAAATATAAAACCTGAATCTCAACTGAGCAAATTTCGCGCAATTGGTCAATCAGGCGATCGCGCAAACTGGCATAATTACACCGTGCCAAAATCAGCTTAAACTGTCCCACTGAAGCTTCAATCGCCCAAGCTAATTGTTGCAGCGAGCGATTGTTGTTAACGCTAAAATCTTCTGGTGGGTGCTGTTGTGTCATAAATTGATTGCAAAAAACTATATTTTTGATTCTTTAGTAGTAAGCACTTTAGTGCTTTTGCAACCCTGAAGTACTAAAGTGCTTACTACGAATTTAAAGACCGCTTAACTCTCTGGCTTCTGCCAAAATCGGGTTAACATCAAACCAAGATTCGCCATCATCCCGATATTCAAACACAAATCGACTGCGAATCAGTTTTTGGTATCCGTGGTCATCGCTGACTTTTTTCTTTTGCTTGACATGACGTAGCAATTGCCATTCTTCATCAGAAATCGGCATAGTCATTTCGTTACGACGAGCGCGAATCACTTGCTCTAAGGTTGCACGAGTTAGGGGAAGTTGCATTTCCTCCATAATCCAGCTATTCAACAATCGCAACAAGTCTCGCACATGACCGCCACTTAATTGACATAGGCGTTCTAAAGTTGCCACACAATCAAAAATATCAGTAATGTTGCCCAGACGCTCCTGTGGTTGCATGTCAGGAAAGGCTCTTGCCAATACCATCTGCTGCATCAGTGCCATTCCCTGCTGATGCACACTGCCATCAGGCCATTGTACGGGAACCATCGGCAAAACCTTGGGGTCTTCAAATCGCTGAGTCAACATTCCGTAGTCATTGGAAAACTTGAGGGCTAGTGGCATTGTATACACTAGATGACAATTTAGCTTAGTCAAAATCTCACCTTGATCCACAAACAGATACTCTTGTTGTGGACGACCCCAAGCCTTGACGCGATTATCAATCCGGTCAAGATTATCGACAATTACCACTAGACCTTGTTTACCCTGTTGTTTCAGTTTAGCGATCGCAGGTTCTAAAAGTTCTCGATTAATCGCTTCTAACAGATTAGTTTTTTGCGGCCCGATATACTGGTTGAGTTTTGCCCTTAAGGTAGGGTCGCTTTTGGTCTTCGCAGTGATTTTACCAATGCCAAAAGCCAAAGAAAACTTATCTTTTTCACTGGTGAAACCAACATCACCAATACCCGTTTTGAATTCTGCCCCTGTGACTTCAGAGTTTAAAACATTCCACGCACCTTGCAGTAATTCATTGAACTTGCTAGTTTCCCCCAGTGTAATTTTATCCAGAGTTTGACTCACACGACGCGCGATCGCTAGCAGCACATCGGCAATATCGACATCGGTCATTTCCAGGTCTTCACTAGATTCAAAATAAACTACACCAAAGCCGTCTTTTTCTAGTTCCGCCTGTAACCGCAATAGTTCTGTTGATTTTCCGCAACCAATATGACCTGTAAATAAAGTACAAGTCGGTTGATTAGGCTGAAAAAAGGTAATTTTATGCTTTAGCTTGCCAATAATATCGCCACCCCGCACCGAGGAAAAGTCAATATAATACTTGACATCTGCGGCATTGTTGACAAATAAAGTCCGGCTGGGATCAGTTGCTTGAAAAAATTCCCGCAAATCTATAGACATAAGGCTAGTAATTTATTTACGCTGCGCGGGTCAGTTGTTAATAGTCAATTGTTAGTTGTTTTTGATCTGGTTTAATACCCCAACCCAAGAGTGGGTAGTACTAAAAAAATCTTTACAACTGACCACTGACCACTAACAACTGACAACTGACAAAACTCCACCCACAAGAGGATAGAATTTTTATTTATCTGGTATGTCTTTAGACATCCTTGATGATCAGGATAAAGTTATTTACAGCACCTTTAGTCGATATTTCGCAGAAATTTTCAATTTTGTCGATAAAACAAACTATTGCAAAGATAAATGCGATCGCGCGATTCTGTAGATAAACTTGAGTTAATATTACCTAGTAGCCATTGTTTAGGCGATCGTATCCTTAACTGTGGCTAAAAATTTTTCGCGTTCATCATCACTAGAGTTGATGTTGTAACTATGAAAGCTGAAGCAGAAAATGATGTTAGGTTGACTTGCGAAGTGGAAACAACGCTCAAGGTAATTGGCGGACGCTGGAAAGTTTTGATTATTAGAGAATTAATTGCAGGCATCAAAAGATTTGGTGAATTGCAACGAGCCTTACCTGGAATTACACAAAAGATGCTCACTCAGCAACTCAGAGAAATGGAGGAAGATAGCATCATACATCGAGAAGTTTACGCGCAAATTCCCCCCAAAGTAGAATATTCATTGACACCTTTAGGAGAAAGTCTCAAACCAATTCTTTATGCAATGCATGATTGGGCTACCCAGCATTGGTCTGAATTAAATGGCAAGCACAACAGTTAAATTAATTTAAAGTAATTTTGAGTTTATTCGTTACTTTGTAAATATTCAATTGCCGCCTCTAACTTTGACGGGTAGCTTTCAGCAAATCTTTCAAACCAAAGTCCTTCCGGGGAAAATGGATCTAATTTATCTAGCCATTCTTTAGCTCGATGTTTCAAAGTTTCTAGCTGTTTGGCTTTAATTTGTGCTTGTCGAATTTGTTCTTGTTCTAATTCTTGCTGTTTTTTCAACTCCTCAGTTTCATCCTGTGCTGCAAAGTCAGCCTTTACTTCAGCTAAAAGGTTGTCTACTAAAGATGTAGACTTTAGTGGGGATGGAATAAATGGTTTTGCTGCTTTGGGTTTTGGTGGCTGTTGCTTTTCAGGGTGTGCTTCATTATATTCAGCTTTGACCTGAGCTAACAGCTTATCAATAGCATCCATTGTTTTAAATCTGATTAAAGTAGTAGAGAGAGGGAACAGGGAACAATGTCTGAAATCCTTGTCAAAAGCTAATTACGAATTACGTTAGCGCAGCGTTAGCGACGCAGGAGCGTCATTACGAATTACGCGCATCGGTGCTAGTCATTAATGGCATTAAGCAGTATTTCAGATAAACTAAAATCTTCCATATCTTCCATTGTAACTGTGTCACAAATATCAAACTTAGCACCAGCGCTTTCGAGTTCATCATCCAACACTTTAAGAAAGCGGGTGGCTTGTTGATCTGTGCCAACTTGAATAAATGAAATGCCTAATTCTTCATCTCTCTCCATGCGGCGAGAAGCTTCAATAATCACTTTCATTACTGCTTTACGATCATCGGGTTCTCCATCAGTAACAACTAAAATAATTTCACCGTTAGGCTTAGTTTTGCCTGTACTTTTTCGTTGGAAGTAATCATCAGTCGCATGTTTTAAAACAGCTGCTAAATCGGTAGTTCCAGAGGGATCATTCTCTTGAAAAATTTGTCCTACTTTGCTTGTAGTAACATTTTCATAGCGTTTGAATCTACCAGAAAATAAATAGACCGTAATACCATCTGGATCAAATTGTTCGCACTTACTAGCTAAAGCTAAAGTAGATTCTTGTGCTGTTACCCATCTACTTCTGCCACCCTTTTGATCTGGGGTTGCCATGCTACCGCTTTTGTCAATAATTAAGGTATAGTCCCGATTTTCTAGCATTACTAAATTCTCCAATTATTTAGTCAATGGTCAATAGTCATTGAGCATTAATCAATTAGTGATTTTCCCTATTCTCCATCTCACTCGTGAAAAAATCGAGATTAGTTATACCAATTCTCTATGAAGATGCATAGAATATTAAACGTAGACGCAAAGCGGCTTGCCGGAGGCTACCGCCAAGTACGCCAAGAGCGCCAAGAATAGAGAGTTACTCATTTAGTGCAACTTCACATTAAATTGATATTAGTCGGTAATCGCATTCATCAATACATCTGCAAGACTCATATCTTCTAAATCATCTAAAGTGACGGTATCGCAAATATCGAATTTAGCACCAACACCTTGCAACTGATCGTCTAAAGCTTTGAGAAACTTAGTTGCTTGAGAATCTGAACCTACTTGAATCATCGAAATTGCCAATTCTTCATCACGCTCCATTTGGCGAGTAGCGTTAATAATTACCTCAAATACGGCTTTGCGATCGTCTGGTTCGCCATCTGTGATCACTAAAATTGTCTCGCCATTGGGCTTGGTGTTACCAGCGGCTTTGCGCTTAAAGTAATTATTGAGGGCATCTTGGAGAACACCTGCTAAGTTTGTCGTGCCAGCAGGGTCATTTTCTAAAAATATCTGGGCGACTTTGGCTGAGGTTACATCGTCATAGCGTTTAAATCTTCCAGAAAATACGTATACAGTAATTCCATCGGGGTCAAATTGTTCGCACTTTCTGGCTAAAGCGAGAGTAGATTCTTGGGCTATTTCCCACCGACTTCTACCACCAACTTGGTCAGGAGTAGACATACTCCCGCTTTTATCAATGATTAATGTATAGTCGCGATCGCTCATCATAAGATTCCTCTTAGTCATACCCTGTGGTTCTAGTCTAGTCTAGGGTTCTATTGTACTGACAGAGGATTTAAGCTTCTTAACGACTTTTGTTACTCATTTACTACTCAAAATTATCAAATTTGACAAAAACTTCTAAACCCTGTCTCTAAAGAGCAGGGATATAGGGCAACAGTGAAAGCATCTTTGCAAAATAGGCGATCGCTAGTTTGAATGCCCTAAAATCTGATTTATTCGTTATAGCGTTCAAATCAAATGTTTAAATCACGCAGAGCCAAACGAATTTGCTCCAAACGCCTGCGGTTGACCCCAAGATCTGATTCTCCTATGCGAGATGCCGAGCGCAGATGAATTACTGACTCATCTTGAGGCAAATAAAACTCTACATCATCAGTAAATTTGAAGATACGGCTTTTAGAAAGAGCGTGAATGTAATTATCTTTTTGTTCTATAACTTCTGTACGGGGAACAACGCTGAGAACTTTGAGTAAGGTTTCTCGTGCTGTGTCGTGGTCTACATGATAAGCGATCGGATCAATGGCGTGTTTAGGATCAGCATCTTGACTCACAACACAGTTGTTTGAAGCCGGACAAGAACTCAGATGACCATTATCAACTCCCAAGCTAGAAGAATCAGCCCAAGTAGGAGCAGTAAATATTAAACTACTAATCAAAGTTAGCAATATTACCAAAATCATACTCCGTAATAACCGCTGAGCGATTGCTGTCAACAGATGGGACATGATAAATTTACTCCTTACGGTTTGAATAGTACTCAATTATCTTCGGTCATTTCGGTACTAATTAATGAATGTCTATCCCCTGATTCTTTTGTTCAAATGCCACGTCCATTGTGGGCAAACTCATCAATAGTTTTCTGCGAGAGTTCATGAGTGGTCATTGACTGCAACATTCCCAAAGGTAAAGTGAGATGATGGGCACCGGCTTGTAGAGATGCTGCTGCTTCTTCAGGAGATTTGATACTAGCTGCCAGAATTTCTGTATTGCTACCTGTTAGCACACTGGCCATTTCCCGTACCAACGCTACACCATCACCCAAAAGCCTAGTGGCGCGATTTACATAAGCGATCGCATAAGTAGCCCCCGCTTCTTGAGAAACAGCCGCTTGAGCCGCACTATATATTGCTGTCACTGCACAGGGAATTTCTGGTGACAAAGAAGCCACTGCTTGAAAACCAACAAGAGAAGCTGGAATTTTCAATACAGTCTGTTGCCCAATAATTTCAAAAGCTGCCCGTCCTTCTGCCACCATGCCATTTAAGTCAGACGACATCAATTGATAAAACACTGGCCCTGTAGTTAACTCTGCCAATTTTTTGAGTATAGTCTGTACTGGTAAATCAGTTTTAGACAACAAAGTGGGGTTAGTTGTGATCCCTTTGACCCATCCTAATTGTCTAGCAACTTCAGCTTCAGCAGCGATCGCCGAGTCGAGATAAATACTCACTTTTTTACTCTCCTGTAAAAAGCAATCGATAAATTATTGAAGAGTGTTGTTGAATAATCAAAACAATGGGCCAGAAAGTTACTCCCGACCCACTTAATCTATGCACTAAATTTTGAATTTGGCCAAGCAATCCCAAATAAGCTTCCAGTAATACTGAAGCAATGTTTTAGGAAAGTAGTTTTAGTACCAGTCAGACTGACTCCCTACTTTGGTAGATCTATATTGTTCTCTGGATTCTGTGGATTCTCTGGATTCTCAGGAATTGGATTAGTCTCAAAAGTCGGACTAAATTCCGTGGAACGTCGAGTTGGGAATAATGTAGATGCAGGTGGCACACCGCCAATGCGATCGCTACCATCAATACAAGTATTCAGTGCTTGAACTGGTGTTAAGTCGATTTCACTACGCAAGCCCACAACACACTGGGCAAAGCGCACGGGTAATAAACTACGACCACAGTAAGTTAAAACATCAGGATTAACTGCTCCTTGGGTATTCTTGCTAATACCAGCTACACAAGAAGCCAACTCCTTCGGACGACGGGCTTGGTTACAAGCAGAAAGGGCATCAGTTGCTGCAATTTCTGTATTCCCCTTGATGTAAACCACACAAGAAGCCAAATCCCTTGGACGCAGTGCCTTGGCACAAGCTTCTGATGCTGCTTGTGCAGTTACACCTTCACCTAAGACTCGACCTGCACAGACACGATAATCATTGTTGTAGGTAGCAGCCATACCAGGAGCGATCGCTAACAACCATCCAGCTATAGCTAAAACTGGTGCTGTCAACCGAATTGCTTTATTCTTGAATGTCGCAGAAACTGAACTACCTTGTTCATTGCTCAGTCTGCTAACCTCTGTTTTGCACATTGCCGTTCTCCAAACACCCAAAGTTATGCTAACTCAAATGTGCAACAAATCTTCTGGAAAACAGGAAAATTGGTAGATACTGGCATAAATTTTTGATGATTAAATTTATGATTTTTGACAATAATCATTTCCGACTATTTATAATAGTATGTCTGAGTAAAATTTAAACAGGATTAGATTAAGGAAACTCATGTCCCGATATAGAGGGCCACGCCTCAGAATTGTACGTCGCTTGGGCGAATTACCAGGATTAACTCGTAAAAGCCCAAGACGCGCTTATCCGCCAGGTCAGCACGGTCAAAACCGTAAGAAACGCTCTGAGTATGCTATTCGTCTAGAAGAAAAGCAAAAGATGCGTTTGAACTACGGTCTGACTGAAAAGCAAATGTTGCGCTATGTGCGTAGAGCCAGACGTGTTACCGGTTCGACTGGACAAGTGCTGCTGCAACTGCTAGAGATGCGCTTGGATAATACTGTTTTTCGCATGGGAATGGCTCCCACCATTCCAGCTGCTCGCCAACTGGTGAACCACGGTCACATAACGGTCAATGGTCGTGTAGTGAATATTGCCAGTTACCATTGCCGTCCCGGAGAAGAAGTTGCTGTCAGAAACCGAGAAGCATCACGTAAGCTAGTGGAAGCCAACTTGCAATATCCAGGTTTAGCCAACCTCCCCAGTCATCTGGAGTTTGACAAAAACAAGTTGACTGGTAAAGTTAACAGTGTTATTGAACGGGAATGGATCGCGCTACAAGTTAATGAACTGCTGGTGGTGGAATACTACTCACGGCAAGCTTAGGTCAGTGGTTAGTGGTCAGTGGTCAGTGGTTAGTGGTCAGTAGTCAGTGGTTAGTGACCATCATATTTTTTAAGGTCACGCCACTTACTTGCGTTTTGGGGGGGTATTAAACCAGATCAAAAACAACACTTCTACAAGCTCAGTGCATCGCTGACAACTGACAACTGACAACTGACAACTGACTATCCACCAATTTGCGACATAGTACGGCTGTATGCAGCCGTAGTACCAGAGTCGCGCTGTTTGAAGTTGATTTCTGGCTTGATTGCTAATAACTGTCTCACCTGTTCTTGTAATTGTGTGGTGCTGATACCAGAACGCAAAGCAGTTTTTAAATCAATTTGACCAGTCTCATTTAATAAACAAGGACGCAGCCAGCCATCGGCACTCAAGCGCATCCGGTTACAGCGATCGCAAAAACATTCTGACATCTGGCTAATAAATCCAAGTGTCCCTTGCGCCCCCGGAATTTGAAAGACATCAGCAGGGCCAGCACCGCAAACTTGAGATTCTGACAAGCCCCAGCGATCACAAATTTGTTGCCGTAATTCGGCTGAAGATACCCAACCGCGATCGCCAAATAATTGCCAGTTACCAATGGGCATAAACTCAATAAATCGGACATGCCACTGTCTGTCAATTGTCAAAGCCGCTAAATCTAAAACTTCGTGGTCGTTGACACCGGGAATAATCACTACATTCAGCTTGAGTGGGTCAAATCCTACATTATAGGCAGACTGAATCCCATCCCAGACTTGTTGCCAACGCGAACGTCCGTTGTTACCAATAATTTGGTTAAAAATATCTGGGTCGAGAGAATCGAGGCTAATATTAATCCGTCGTAAGCCAGCATTGTAGAGACTTTGCGCCATTGGGGCAAGTAAAAACCCATTGGTTGTCATTGAGAGGTCTTGTATTTGGGGGAATGAGGCGATCGCTTTGACCAAATCCAACATACGGGGACGCAGTAAAGGTTCTCCACCAGTCAGACGAAATCGGGTAAAGCCTACGGGAATAAAGACTTTTTGAATTAAGGTGAGCAATTCTTGGTCAGTCAATAATTGTTGCTTGAGGATATAGTCTAGTTCTGCCCCCTCTGGCATACAATACTGACAACGGAAATTGCAGCGATCAATGAGGCTAATTCGCAGATAATCTACCTGGTTCATCTTTAGTTATGGGTTTTATAGCCTGTAGGCAACAGATAAGATTTTTATTAATTACTTGCTATATGAATTTTTCAGAGGCTCTTCTAAACTAACGCGCCTCGAATATATTTGCGAATATGACTTGGAACTCGAAACACCTCATCATTGTAAATCTTGGTAAACAACATCAACAATTGTCCAAGATGTAACATTGATTTCAATACAATATTTTATACAAAAAAACATAGGTATTTTACCTATGTCTGCTTTATCATATTTAGAGAGAACTCAGTTAGAAATTATGCAATCTTTCTTCTCTTATTGCCGCGAGTTGTAAAGTAGATTCCCATTAAAGATAAAGCAGCCAGGCTAGTAGGTTCCGGAATCGAAATTGGTTCATCTGAAACAGTAATTTGACCTTCTATCACCTCACCATTATCACCCACTTCTCCAATGTAAAGATATAGCGGACGACTTGTAGAAACGGTACTTGTGAGATTAAAACCAATTTTACCGCCATCACCTAAGCTGACAAATCCAGAAGCACTAGAATCAGTTGTAGAATTACCATCAAAACTTTGCAGTGTAGCAACTAAGTTGTCAATATTGCTACCAGTAGTACCAAATAAAGATGGATCTACAGGAGAACGCTGATTTCCTGCCATGAACATAGTTCCAGTTGGACTAAAATCAAACACACTCAACCCTGCAATACTATTGACGTTTGCAGCATTATTAATCAAGGTATTGCTGAGCTTGATTGCATCTAAATCAAAGCCACTAAATCCGCCAGAAAAACCGCCTGTGCCGCTATTGCTATCTGTAATAGCGATCGAACTAATATCAAAGCCAATGCTAGACAAATCAGCACGGTAAACGGCAGTTCCTTGGGGAGTACCACCAGTCAAGCCCGATAACTTGGTAAAAGAAAGATCAAATGTTCCAGCTGTCGCGCTCTGAGCAGACATCAGGCTCATTGCTATAGTAGTCAAACCAAAAGTTAAGAGCTTAGAACCAGGTAAAACACTGAGTATTTTCATGAATTCTGGATACCATCTTCTAATGTACGCGGATTCTACATACCTTTTGAATACGAGCTTAAGCGCTACTTGAGGTCAGTAACTAGATAGTTTCTCAATATTTACGGAAAATTTGTCAATATTTTATAATTTTTTTATCTAAAACTCGTACAAAGATAGTACATATACATAAAAAAACAGGCAAGATTAAAGTTAGACGATCTGTCCGTAATAATGCCACTTTGATGCGCGATCGCACAGGCGCGAGAATCATAGCGTTCGCCTCACAGCTATCTGAAACGTCTTTGGACTTAGATCCTGGTAGATATGCTTCATGTACCATCATCAGCAGTTCAAGCCACCTAACGTTCCCATTCAGCGGCGACAGATATAATTGAAACGAAGTGCGAAGACCCGATATGTCCGCTGTAATGGGGTTGTTCTGCTGCTGTCAGGATTGTTGTACGCCCGCCAAGATTAGCGCAATTGCTTCCTGGGTGTGCTGTTCTAACATTGCTTTGCTCAAAAGTCTCTTGCCTTGCGGAAACTGTTGAATATTGCCCGCACCAACGAAATAGAACAGGCAAGTTCCCATGATATTGATTGCGGACTGAAACGGGTCGAGTTGACGAAACACCCCTGCACTCACACCTTTTTCGAGAATCGCGATCAATGCAGCATCAATGCTTACCGAATCACTGTGTTTGTAGTATATGCCCTGATTTTGCACAGCTTCGTGAAACATGATGGTTGGTAGTTTCGGATTACGAGATACACAGTCGAGTAATGCCCTCAAAAATGTCTCCAACGCGATATCAGGAGGCAAATGTTCTAACTCTAACTTCTGAAGCGTTTGTACAAGGTCAGTGTGAGATCGCTTCAAGACCTCTCGATACAAACCTTCCTTATCCTTGAAATAGTAGTAAATCATCGACTTTGCAACACCTGTTTTAGCTGCGATCGCTTCTGTTCGAGCCGCTGTAAAGCCATGTTGGGCAAACTCTTCCTCTGCTGCTGTCAGAATTACAGCTTGAGTCGCTTCAGCGTCTCGAACTGGCTTGACATTCTCTGCTTTTTTACTTCTTGGGCGTGTCACAGTGCTTAAGTGTCCAAGGAATCTATGAGTGAGTATACCTCTTTATCAACTGAACAGTCAGTTGACAAAATCGAAAGAATCTTGTTTGATCAAAATCAATCAACTGACAAGTCTGTCGATAAAGTGTAGCCATGAACAGAATAATTATTATCGGTGGTGGAATTGGCGGTGCTGCGACTGCATTGGCTTTGAGTCGTGCTGGTTTTGAGTTTGTTGTTTATGAACGAGCTAAAGAATTACGAGAAGTTGGGGCAGGGATTGCACTTTGGGCAAACGCGACCCACATTCTAAACAAGTTAGGCTTATTGGAAGAAGCGAAGCAAGTTGGCTATCTCACCACAAATTATCAATTCAATTCTCAACGGGGTAAAGAGTTAGTGAACATGGCAATCGATGGCTTTGAGTTGCCTGTTATCGGGATTCATCGGGCTGAGTTGCATCAGCTATTGTGGCGTAACGTTCCAAGTGAAAAATTTATTTTGGGAGAAACCTTTGAGCGATTTGAGCGCAAAAATAATCAGGTTCATGCCTATTTTGTTTCCGGTCTGAGCGTTGAGGGGAATGCGTTAATTGGTGCTGATGGACTGCGATCACAGGTAAGAGCCGCAATTTTAGGGAATGAACCGCCCACATATCGCAATTTCAAGACTTGGCGAGGTTTGACAGATTATATTCCGAACGGATATCGACCTGGCTATATTCAAGAATTTTTAGGGGGTGGCAAAGGTTTCGGCTTCATGATGCTAGGCAGAGGCAAAATGTATTGGTATGCGGCAGCGACCGCGATCAAAGCCCAACCTGATGCCGCGATGGGACGTAAAAAGGAACTTGAGACGATGTATCAAGACTGGTTTCCATCAATTCTTGAGTTGATTACGGCAACGGACGAAGCCAATATTCTGACGACTGATTTGTACGATCGTCCTCCAAACCAACCTTGGAGCCAGCAGAATATTACGCTGTTGGGCGATGCTGCTCACCCAATGTTGCCAACAATGGGACAAGGAGCCTGTACTGCTTTAGAAGATGCGTATGTTGTTGCCAAATGTCTGAAAGAACAATCTGATCCGATTGCTTCGTTTCAACGCTATGAATCGCTAAGATTTCCTCGAACGAAAGCAATCGTAGAGCAGTCCTTGCAATCTGGCAAGATGGGCGAATTGAGCAATCCCTTAGCGGTTGGACTCCGCAACATCTTGATGAAAGTAACGGGTTCAGCAATTAGCAGCAGCTTTAAATCTCTTCACGCTTACCGAGCTTAGCTACCCACAGATAACTCGTCAACTATGCCCCAACCGACTAAACGAAGCGGCAGAAAGCTTCTGGTCAGTGGTTGCCGAAATTTTTGCAACACCACAAGCGGCTTCGGCAAATTTGCTGCACCAGGGTTGTTATGCAGCACACCTACTCTTATATGAAAACTTTGCACATCTTTTGCACATCTACCGATACCTTAGTGAAAATCGTCGTACTTCATTAGCAGCTTCTTTGCGTAAATTCATTGGCTCAAGCCCACCTAGCTCTTGCCACACTACATTAACAGGCATTAGCACACCCTGATTTACACTAACAATAGGATATTCACAGCCTGGATAGTCTTCTCTAACAATCCAATGACCTTTTACCCTACGTCGTATAACCTCTCCCACATATGCGACTAAATTGTCATACAATTCAGCTTGAATTTTTTCAGAACCATAATCTTCAGCTTTACTAGATAAAATGTCCAAACTTTTGTATGAGAAGTCTAGCTGGTCGTGTGAAATGTCTAAACATCTGACTAGCTCATCAATTAATTCGTCAATCTTGTTAACAAGCTGTACTCTATGTTTTGAATAATAGAACCAATGAGCTACAGAACTTCCGTGACCGTTAGAATAGTCTTCTCTAACGTTTTGCGTCCACTGAATCATTCGCAAGAAATATTCTTTGGCATAAATATCACCTCTGCCAGGGATTGAAATTCCTTTGGGATCAAAGACAAATAGAAACCTATCATTTGATAGTTCATAGACTTGAGGTTGATTCTTGTATCCAGTGCTATAAGTTTCTTCAAAAAATTCAGTAAATTCTTCATGCAATCTTTCCTCAGATTCTATTAGTTCTTGAACCTGCCTCTTTGTGAGCCGTTTTGCATTAAGAGATTTTTTATTTTCCATCTTTAGAGCAAATACAGATTCAAGTAATAGCCTCAATCAAGCACAGAAAAGTATTCCATGAATGATTAAAAAAAGGCAAAATTCTTGTTTGGTCAGGTGCATTAGCAAAGTATGTACCTTACTAAAGTTGCAGGTTAGGCGATCGCCTAACCTAACCTGAGTTCGATCAACCTCTCTCCAACCCCTCTCCGACGCGGAGAAGGGCAGAAAACCTACTAGTTTTAAACGAAAAAATCAAGGTTCCAAAGCCTCTCCCACCGTGGGGAGAGGTTTGGAAGCGGGGTTTTTAGAGCCGTCGAACCCACGTTAACCTAGGGAGTTTTTTGCAGATCCGGTCGTTCTTCTGGGACGATCGCATCTGCTACAGGGCACACTTGGATACATATACCACAATCAATACAGGTGGCAAAGTCAATCCAGTACCAATCGGTTCCCTTGACATTTTTGCCTGGGCCTTCATGGATACAAGCTACCGGACAAGCATCTACGCAGTCAGCAACACCTTCGCAAACATCAGTAACAATCGTGTGCGGCATTTATCGATTCCCTCTCTTCTGAATCAGCTGTTTCTAGCCTAGCAGGAGTACGGGGAGGCAGGGAGCAGGGAAGCAGGGGAGCAACAAGAGGGGAAAAGGTGAGCCAGCGCGGTCTTGGGGGAAACCCCCAAGACCGCGCTGGCGTTAGCGCAGCGTTAGCGACGCAGGAGCGTCACCCCGAAGGGGTTAAAGGGTAAAGGATGAAGAAATAAACCCTTTTCCCCCTTACCCATTTCCCTTTGCCCTTCTTACTCATGCTCCATGCTTAACGCAATGCTTCAATCGTTGGTGAACCATCGGCTTTGATCCAAGCAATTTGAGCAATACCGCGATCGCGTGCGTATTGCCGAATGGCTTGTGCATCTCTGCCACCTAAATCTATTTCCACCCGCACTAAATGAGTAGACTCACGCAGTTTTTGGGCGTAAGTAAAAGCAGCAGCCTCAGCACTTGCTGCCTCTGGTACAACTAGCCAGTTACTGACTGGGGTTGCCTGTGGCAATTGCTGAGTTGGTAAAAGAACTTGGTATAAGTCTTCAATATTAAGTACAAAACCAATGCCGGGAATATTTTCTCCTTGGGGATGATATAGCCCCAAAAGTTGGTCGTAGCGACCACCCCGTCCCAAAACCCGTGCTTGCGACCCAGCATTACTAACTACTTCAAAAACAATGCCAGTGTAGTAGTCTATGGTTTGGATCAAGCTGAGATCCAAAATTATGGGTATTTTTCCCCCAGATTCTAGTAACTCTACCAGTGATTTAAGGTTATTTAGTGCTTCTTGTTGCTCTGCATCTAAGTTTAAAGTGCTAACTTTTTGTAATACGTCTGCACTCGTTCCGCGTAGATCCAGCATAATTCTGGCACGTTCGCGCAGTTGATCACTCAAAGGCAAGGTATCTATAGTAATGCGGTCAAGATTAGCGATCGCACTCCGTACCTTAGACTGTAAATCAGCAGGAAAGGCATCCAAAAGCGATCGGGTGATTCCCGCTTCACCTAAAATTAAATGCCAATCTTGCAAACCGAGTGCAGCCAAACAATTTGCGGCTAACAACAGCACTTCTGCATTTGCCAACAATCCGCCTACACCCAACAACTCAACCCCAGCTTGGTAAAACTCTTGCTGGCGATTGTGCCTGTTTTCCCAAGTGCGGCGGAATACGTTGGCATTGTAGTACAACCGTTGCGGATAAGTTACCCCTGCCATGCGCGTGACAACGGCACGAGCAATAGAGGCTGTTAACTCTGGACGCAATCCTAATTCTTCATCTTGGCCATTTTGCAGTTGAATCACCATCTGGCGCTGAATTGCTTCTCCCGCCATCAGGGTATCCATGCGCTCCAACGTCGAGGTGATAATCCTGTGATATCCCCAACGGTGAAACACCTGCTGTAACCTGTCTTCAATCCAGCGTTTTTGAGCGACATCTAAAGGTAATAAATCTCTGGCTCCCGCTGCTGGTTGATACACCATTATTTTTTCTTCCCACCAAACAAACCACCAAACAAACTCCCACCTCCTGGCTTATCTGGTTGTTTAGTTCCAGTTTGAGGAGGTGAAGTCACCTTAGAGCTACTAGATTGTTGCCCCAACGCCTTTTCTATTTTAGGTTTCCATGTCAACGCTGCTTGGTCGTTGGGATCTAATTTGAGAGCATTATCAAAGTGAATTTTTGCCATCTTCAGTTGATTTTGCTTCAAATATACCAATGCGATCAAGCTGTGACATTGGCTATTCTTAGGTTCTAGCTTCAGAGCATCCTGTAACTCTACCTTGGCTTGGGCAAATTGGTTTTTGTCAATCAAGCTTTGAGCGCGACGGATATATTGTTCAGCCGCAGAATCTTCTTTGACTGGCGCTGGTGGTGGAGGTGCTGTGTTTGACTTTGGCGTACCTGAATTAACTGTGGGTTTAGCAGATGGCGGCGTTGTGGAAACTTTGCCAGCACTCCGCATTAGGTACACTAAATTTAACTCGCTGATTTGAGCAATGACTTGGATTGATTGTTGCAAGGAATCATATTGGGTTGCAGCAATTTTAGCGATCGCAGTTTTATAAAGAAGATCAATATTTGGAGCCGCAGCCAACTGTCTCGACAAGTCACTATTTAGTTCCACCGAAGCAGATTCCTGTACCAGGCGCTTGCCCATTTGAGACAAAATTATAATATATTCTGTGCGAGTGCGTTCTCCAGTAAGTGTTTCGTAAGCTGGGTTAACCAACTTTGATAACAATTCGCTAGCAAGCTGTTTTTCCGTAGCGGTGGTCATAGCACTGCTATCAGGATGTAAACGACGAGCAATTTGCAAATAACGTTTACGTATCTCTTTCACGTCTGCATCAACAGGAACACACAAAATTGCGTGATGGTCTATGAAATCATATTTAAACAATCCACGATCTATTCTTAAAGACATATAGCAGTTTTGCACCAAAAGAGCCGTTAAATTTGTTCTAGTTTAGTTTGCCCAATTAATAATCCGGCAGTAGCAAATCTTTGGTACTCAGGAAGAACAATTTGCGTATGTTGAGTTCCGTAGATCAGAATACGGAGATTGAGGTATCGTCAGATTTAGAGAAATTGTATTATTTAGTACATATTGAGAAGATACAAGCAATAACTGCCTTGTTTATAAAGTAAGAATAATTTTTATTACATTTATCAAGACTAGTAAATTCTCTGAATGTCATTAATTTAACTTAAATACTTGAGTACCAATATATTAATTGCTAGCTAGTTTATGGCTGTTGAGTGAGTAAAGCGATCGCACTTGAGAAATTTCCTAGGAATCGGGCAATTAGGTTAATAAAGCTGGTATGTATGTCACCGCTAGGAGATGCAGACATCGACATCAAATATTTTTAGCAATGAGCAAGTAATTACGTTAGGACAAAATTGTGATGACACAATTGCTTGATAGCCTCGTGTCTGGTGGCTATAACGGCAGTGATGCTATAGCCGATGGCTATGTACAATTAGTACAAGGTAGCACAGCTAATAGTACTATCCTGCAAATTGACCGCGATGGTGCAATTGGTAATGCCGTCTTCAGAAACTTCATTGAGTTCGATAATGTAACACCCCAGGCGATGAATAATCTCAATAACTTTGTATTCTAGAAATTCCCTTATTTCCACGCTGACAGTGGGGGTACTTGTTGCAGTTCATGACTGAGGCTGTCGTGCAGATAACCATTAGTAGCGAGAATTCTACCTGTTGCTATTTTTAAAGGAGTGGTGTCATAAGCAGTAACTTTACCCCCAGCTTCTTGTAACAAAATTATCCCAGCGGCAATATCCCAAGGAGAAAGCCCTCGTTCCCAATACCCATCGACGCGCCCGCAAGCAACATAGGCCAAATCCAACGATGCTGAACCGCTACGTCTGACTCCTTGGGTAAGATGGGTAAGGTGGCAAAATTCTGCATAGTTATTGTCAGATGTTTCACGGCGATCGTAAGCAAATCCACTTACCAGAAGACTTTTACTCAATTCAGTGGTTTCTGAAACTTTGATGGGGTGGCGATTTCGCGTTGCTCCTAAGCCAGCCCCAGCCCGGAATAATTCATTATGAAAAGGATCATAAATTACGCCAACTTGTGGAACGCCATTAATTAACAATCCAATGGAAACAGCAAAAGCCGGGTACTGGTGGGCGTAGTTGGTTGTCCCATCTAGAGGATCAATTGCCCAGAGATATTCATTATCTTGGTTTCCTAGTTTTCCCGATTCTTCAGCAAGGATTGAGTGCTGGGGAAAGTGGCGATTTAAAATTTCCAAAATCACCACTTCTGAGGCTTTATCCGCAGCTGTAACTAAATCACCAGGGCGGCCTTTTTCAGTAATCGCATCTTCTAATTTACCCAGATAACCTTGCAACACTGCACCGGCAGCTAATGCTGCTTCCGTAGCAATATCTAAAAAAGTTTGTAGTTGAGTCATGAGTTAGTTGTCAGTGGTCAGTGGTCAGTTGTCAATAGTCAGTGGTTAGTGGTTAGTGGACATAAGTCAATACTTAATGAAAACAACCTATAACTAACAACTAACTCAGCACTGCTTAACGATTCAGTCGGCGAAATTCTGCTGGAGTGAGACGCATGGGTTGTTCTGAGTTCCAAATTCCTTTTCCCATGAGTCTAGCCCATTGTTGGGCACGTTCTAAACGTTGGTCGTATTTGTGATTAGGCGATCGCCCAACGAATAACCCATACCCTTGTTTGAGTACCTGTTCATTCAATAACTGCTGATCTTTCCACACATAAGCCAAAGTCCGGCCAATTTTGTCTTTGGCTTCGATGTCAAACTCCAACGTTACAGGTTTTTCGAGATCGCCAACCAACTTTTCTAAGAGTTCCTTTGCTCCATCTCCCCAAGGACGCTGTCGCAAATCTGGTGTATCAACACCAATTAACCGCACTTGAGATATGAGATTTGGTTGTTCTGCCATACCTAGAACTTCCAGACTTTGGCCACTAACTACCCGCGCTACTTTCACTTGAGCTTGATTGTTTTCAAGCTGACTTTTGGCTTGACAACTTATGAGTAGTAGCAAGCAAGCTAAAATGGCAATTTTTCGTATCAAAACGCAAAGACGCACCCCCAAAGTAGTTATTTCCTCTTCTGCATGAACAAAATCTTAATCTTCATCTAACGGTAAACCCGCCTTAACTCTCCCCCTAGCAAAATAACGCCCAAATTGGAGTTCGTAAACTTCATCTTCATCTTGTGTTTCTACCTCCAAGTCCGAACGGGCGTAACTCACACACAACAAGGCATAACCTTGCCTACGCAACTCCGGCGACAATCCGATCGCCTCTGGTTGGTAAATATCTCCTGACAATACTCTCACAGCACAAGTAGTGCAAGCTCCATTACGGCAAGAAAAAGGCAATTCCACCCCTTGTCTTTCGGCAGTATGCAGAATGTAGCGGTCTTCTGGTACTTGCAGGGTGTATTCTTCGCCAGTGGCGCGATCGCGAACTTTAATTGTATATATTCGGGACATCTTGATTTGGGGTTTGAGACTTCGACTTTCAGATTTAATCTAAAATGTCTACTTTTATCTTTGCACTTTCTGTGATTTCATAGTACAATCGTAAATTGTGACACCTGGAGAGGTGGCCGAGTGGTTTAAGGCGCAGACCTGGAAAGTCTGTTTGGGGGAAACTTCAACGAGGGTTCGAATCCCTCCCTCTCCGTTCTTTGAGACTAGTTTAGTTTAATACCAAGTTAAATAATAATCACTATAAATGAAGCGCTAAAAGCTAATCTAGCAACTCTTTTTCTGTTGCTGTGGGAGATTTTACACGGTCAGCGATCGCGTAGAAAAACTATGACCAAAGAGCTTTGGCGAAGTTACACGTAGCTTATTTCTCCCTATGCAATAATATAGCAGGGGACATGTAACAGGCTTGAAGGCCTCTTAGTGTAAAGGTTTTATGATTAGTTTATGTCCTAAGCTAAGTGGCAACTGCTATACGGTAAAAATATATATAGGACATTTTAAGAGTGTAAATTTCAGGAACAGTAATATTTTTACCTCCTGCCTTTTGTGATATAAACTAACTTGCATAAAGTGCAAGTTGTAACCAGTGTCTGGCAACGGACAAATGCTGCTATAGGCTGAACCTCCTGTTTGTGCAGCAAAAGACTGCCCGTCGCTACTGTTGAAGATTGGTGTTAAACTCACCATCTGCTGGATTCTAAATCGTGGTTTACCTGGGATAAGGATTTCAAAGAACAAAATCACGAGCAATTTACTAACTGTTAAATTGTTAGTCTTCTTTTCTACCAAAAACCATCTGTAAAATCATGGGAATACCGCCACTTTGGTGATATCTATCTGCCCAAGCACGAATGATTTCATCCAATTCTTCCATAGCCTGATCCCATTTTTCTAGTGGAATATCTAACTCTTCCACGCCTCGCATAGTATTTGCTCGCCGTTCTGCCCAATCTTTCATCATTCGGAAATACCGGGCAGTATCTTCTACCATAATGTAGGTACGTTCTTGATCGTCTGCTGGGGCATAAAAAGGACGAGTTAGAGCGTAGAAAGGCATTCCCCAAGGAGAATCAATTCGCGTTACTGTACCTGAATATAGAAGACGGCGCTTGATATGCTCTGCTAAGGCTTCACTTAAGGGCATTTGATGCTCAGGTGGCAAAACCTCTTGCGATCGCTTGTGCAAAAATTCAATTAACTCTAAAAATTCAAAGGAACTGACTAACTGAGCATCAGGCAAATTGCTGGGTAATTTTTGCTCAATTTGTTTTTTTTCTTCGCCAGTCAAACTTGTGCCTGGAACACGCGACCGCCCTGGTTGCCAAGGATATTTTTCCATCCAAACATAAGGCAATTGAATTAGATATCGGGGTTCTTGAGAACCCAGCATTTTTAATAATTTGCCTTCTGTCAGGGCTTGTCTGACTTCCTCAACGATAATTTTGACTCGTTTTGGTTCTAGGTGGTGCAAATGCCCCGTCATCCGGAGGTTTTGCCCCTGCTCTAGATAGGTCATGTAAATTGCACACTTAGCTGCCGTTGCGGCTGCATCCAAGAATGCCCCATGCCTGTGCCCACTTGTCCGCATGGCACTGAAAGCCAGATAAAGCATAATCTGATCCATCGCACTGGGGCCAAGTTGTTTGATCAGATCTATGTCGTTACTCATATTACAGATAGTTGAATAGCAAGTTTACACAATTATTAGTCACACGAAAATACGTAGTATACACCCGAATGGAGGCAATTTTTGCACTCCAGACAGCTGATTATGTTTTAACTATGAAATGGCTGTTAATTAGAACCGTTCACCTCCGTATTTTATGGCGCGTAGCCAGAAGCAGTATAGCTCTAAATTTGCTTTGCATTTGACTAAGAAATCACAAAATGATTTTCTACTTCCCCGAAGGGTAGCTTTGCAAATGACCAGCAAACTTTTTGCTTCTTATTAGTAAATTACATAGACTTCTTGTGATATCCGGGTTTTCCTCACCCTTTACGAGCAACAATTAAAAAAATGTTCTGGCTACGTACTTGTATCGAGGATATTTGCCTGTGAAAACCAGGAGTTAGGTTTTATGGGAAGCATTTCTCTTTGAGGATGATGAATATCTTCTGTACCAAGCCAAGCTCTGGAGAATATTGGTTGTACACACTTCCCAAAGATGTTTGAAAACTATATATAGGAAGAAGTTACCTGCTGATCAAAGTCACACTATTAAGCTCATTAGTGGCTTTAAATCCTTATGCTGCTTACATCTGGCGGCGATTTATGAGCAGATAAGGTAGTGGATTAGAGGGACAATCAGAGGTTGTAAATAAGGCAGATAATTCCAATTTCAGAACACCTTTTATCTGTTTAGAGGTTTTATAGTATGATATTCCATTTTGGCGTTGTTTTTATCAATTTTGCATAAAGTCATGGATTTTTAAGCTTTTTTGCGTAGCATTTAAATAATTTAGACACAATCAAATATTAAGGTTTACTGATATTTCCCAAGATACCAGGAAGTAAAAAGCAAATTATCCTTCACCATCGGTAGGATGAATTAAGAAAGCTATTTTAAAAATAGAGATTATGGAATGAATAGATAAGACTAATTTTAATTCTGTATTGTAAATAACACTTTATGGAAATCTATTTGATATTTGAAAAAATTCAGTACACCTTATACCTATTTCCTATTTGACGAGATGGAATAAAAATCTAAAAGTTAAAAGTATAACCTTAAGAAATAAGGCTATACTTTTGCACTTGTTTCTATGGATCATTCAACTTTCTGAACTAGGTAACTTAACCTGATTTCGCATTTTTTCAAAGCTAAAAGCTGCTGCTCCAAAAGTTACGAACAACACTCCCAAAATTTGCATAAATTCTAAGGTTTCTTGAATCATCAAGCCTGCAAAGATTACGGTTAAAATGGGGACACCTGTACCGATAATCGCTGCCCGTGATGCACCTAATTTGCCAATGCCAATGTGATTGAATACATAGCTCAAGAGAGTCAGTACTCCCAGAATAAAGGCACTTAAAACAATTTCTAACAATTTAGATGGGTCAACTACTAGGCTCCAATCACTTGGTAAAGGTAGCATCAAAAAGATGAAACTTAACGCAAGCATGGTGGCGAAGTTAATTAAAGTAAAAGACACAGGATGTAATTTAGCAGCACATATTCGTGTCAAAATTACGTAGCAAGCAAAAGCCACCCCTGCAAAGATAGCGGTGATACTTCCCAAAGAAATATCAGCTATACCAGTGTTTACAGCACCCGCTAAAATCAGTAATTCACCACAAAAAATAGAGCCAATTGCCGCAGCGCGGAACATACCAGGGCGATCGCGGAACAATAACCACGAGAGAACTGCACTAACAAGTGGATAGACAAAGAAAAGCGCGATCGCCATTCCAGCCGCGACTTGACCAAGAGCAAAGTAAATTAGCACCTGAGACAAAAACAAAAAGCATCCACTGGCGATCGATAACTGGAAAATTCTCTGGTTTCTGCCATTACCAGAACCAGGATTACCACGAGTTGATCGCACCAGGTTTTGCAAGTCTTGCCATACTTGTGGATACATCATGGGCGCTAGAAGCACCATCAGGGGTACAACTACTAGCAACCTGAGCGTTAAAATCAACATAATATTACCCAAAGTCGCCGATATTAAGCGCTCCTCTACAACTCCAGCAATTTCATACCCCCTATGGAACATATCTTTGATAGCGACGTTGTAAAGCGATGACACCACCGTTGACAACACAACTAACAAGAAACCTATTTGGATTGGTGATAATGCTGAGGAGCTACGCGACTTTGGTGATGAGGGTGTTGCTTTCTGTTTGGGTGCTGGTGCAGAGTTAGTATTGCTTTGAGATAAATCTCTGTTGAGGACAGAAATCGGCTCTGTATTGTTTTTCTTGGATGTTAGAGATTTATTACCTTTCTCAGATAAATCTTTAGAAGTCAAAGAAATTGGCTCATTAACCTTTTCTCTGGTGAGTGACGATTCGATGCTACTCTGGGACAAATCCGGAGTAATTTTGGTAGCACTTTCTTTTAATGAAGAAAGAGTTCTTTTTGACAACTGCGGTGGTGTAGCAGGTGAAGATTCGCTATTTTTTTCGGCTAAATTCTTGGGGATCACAGAAGTTGGCTCAGCGTCATTTCCCTTGGTAGAGGAAAGCGTTATTTCTGACAACTGTGGTGGTGTAGCAGATGGAGACTCGCTACCAATTTCTGCTAAATCCTTGGGGATCACAGAAGTTGACTCGTTAAAGCTCCTCCTTTCCTCTTTTAACTTAGACTCAGTAGACGTTTTTTGCGGACTGTCTGGTTGTTGTTCGGTAGGTTGTAACACAGTAGATGGTGATACTTGTGTTACTTGAGGTTGCAATACAGTAGGCGGTGTTGTTTGTACTACTGGTTCAGCAGATAAGTTCAGTCTTGGAGAGCCAGTCGCTTGCAAAGAGAAGTCGTCAGGAGGGTTTCCCTCCAAGCGAACTTCGGGGGGTTCCCCCCGTTGTGCGAACTGGCGTGTCTCTTCAAGAGGAGCAACTTCGGGAGGTTCTGTGATTGTTTTAGTTAGTTGCTTACGCAGCTGACTAATTAACTCCTCTAAAATCGCTTCTCCTTCCTGCTGTTGTCCGTGCATCCGGGACAACTGTTGAGAAAAACTACTTTGATAGTTTTTTACTTCTTGTTGCAATGAGTTAAAGGCGATCGTGAGATTATCATCTAAAGTGCCAAGTAGTTTTTCTACATTCTTATTGTTCTCTTCTACGTAGTTAAAAGGAGTTTCGGCAGACTTTAGTACAGATCGTTCGTTGGAGTCTCTTTCTTTGGCTTGACTAGCTAAAGCCGTCAGTGATGATTGCAATTGCGAAGATATGTGTTTCGCCAAGGCTTCTGCTAACTGACGGATTAACACTTGCTGTTCGGTAATTTGCCGTACCTGTAACAAGTGTTCTTTTTCATCTATTAGCTGTTGAATATCCTCAGATAAACGACTTTTTTCCGTCTGAAGTTTCTTAATGTCTTCTTGCAACGATCGCAGTACATTCTGCTGGAGATGTTCCAAATCTTCCACAACAGCCCATAAAGCCGTTTCTGCGGATCTGGATAGGTCGCCTCTGACTCGCGGGGTGTCTGGTCGCTTCTCAAATCGTCCCATTAGTTTCTAACCTCTAATACATTGACGATAAAGCTGCTTCCCGTAAACTTTCTTGGCGCTGGTCATAATTTCCTGTATTTTGTCAAATAAACTAAAAGTCTTAACAGGACTTACGCATATCAACGTAATTCTGTCATGGCTAATACAAGGTTGGCAAAGTATATATTTTTTGCTTTACAGCTTACTATACTGTGTTCCCTTCAGCATTACAGAGCAATATTCCATCAGTCTGATTTCAAACATCGTCTCAAGTTAGATTTTCCGAGGAGAAAACATCTTAACCCAATATAAATACTTATTATTTTGGTAGCAATAGTAATTGTCAAAGACATACAAATACATGCATTGCTACTACACAATAGTCAAAGTTGTTAAAGCTATATGTAAATTTGTGGAGAATGTAACTTGTGTGAGAGTTTACATCTCTAATCAGGAACAAGCTAGCCAGCCGCAGAAATTCCAAATATTAATAGCCTTTATACAACATTTTAGTGAATTAACAGCCATCCTGCAAAAATACACTTTGGTTGCAGTGTTGTCGAAGTTCGTTTTTTACGGATAACGGATGCAGTAAAGAGGGAACATCAAAAACATATTAATTAGGATGCATACAGAATTGATATCAAAGTTAGAACATCTGGGCGATGCTAAAGATGGTAGCGCCCAGAACTGCACTTACGGGAACTGTAATTAGCCATGCAGCTGCAATACCTTGTAGAGTTTGGAATTTAATCGAATTGATATTTTGCACTAGTCCAATGCCAACTACACCACCGACGAGAGCATGAGAGGTAGAAACAGGTAAACCTAAGCGGGAAGCAATAAGGATAGTGGCGGCAGTTGCCAGTTCAGCGCAAAATCCACTACTAGGTTGCAAAAAAATGATGTTTTCACCAATAGTCGCAATGACTTTTTTACCCCAAATTGCTAAACCAGTAACAATGCCAGCGCCACCAAGGATTAAAATCCATAAGGGGATGTTGAAACCATTCGTAGGTACGCTACCAGTACGATTAATATAGACGATCGCAGCTAAAGGAGCGATCGCATTTCCTACATCATTAGAACCATGAGCGAAAGCTACAAAGCAAGCACTCAGCACTTGAAACCGAGCAAATAAGCGCTCAACTGAATTGGGGAGTGGGGAATTTGAAATTTCTCCACTTTCCACATCATCCAACTGTCGCCAACTGATCAAGGTCAGCCCAACCGCTGCGGCTGCACCTGTTAACAAAGGAATATCGTGAGCAGGTATGTTTAACTCAGTTTGCTCCTGAAAAAAATTGGTTAGTGGTTGAGTCAGCAAAGGCAGAACGATCACGCCAAACACCCCCAATAGAACCGCACTCAACCAGGGAATCCACTCTCGTAACTGTACTAATTGATTAGGTTGATCCAAAATCCAACGCTTGATTTGACTATAGAACAAAGCGGCAATAGCCCCACTGATAATCGGCGTTAAAATCCAGCCAATGGTAATCGATTTAATTGACGACCAATCAATCGCACCAACTCCCAAAGCTACCCAACTAAATCCTGCGATCGCACCGACAACCGCATGAGAAGAAGATACTGGCAAACCTCGTGAGGTAGCAATTTGCAGCCAAATGCCACACGACAGTAGCACTGTAAACATTCCAGTAACTAATATTTGGGGCGTAGCCGCAAATAAAGTAGGGTTAATAACTTCCGTCGCTAACGTTTCTGTTACCTCACGTCCAAACAGTACAGCACCCGTAAACTCTAATATTCCGGCAATAATAATTGCCTGTCTCAGAGTGATCGCTTTGGAACCTACAGAGGTTCCCATCGCATTGGCAACGTCGTTAGCTCCGAGATTCCAAGCGACGTAAAAGGCTAGTAGAGCAACTATAAGTAATGTAATGGTCATTTCAATGTTTGGGGAGAGGGGAGAGACCGTTCATAAGGGGCAGAGGGGCAGGGGAGCAGGGGAGCCTTTCAAGGGTAGGGTTTTCAGAATCTCAAAAATAGTTGAGGAAATTTTCAATTGTTTAACGTGGTTTGGTCGTTTCAGGATTTAAGTATCGGCTGAATTAGCCAAAAAATGACCAAATACAAAATACCTACCCTTGAGAGGGCTTAAATCCCCCGTCACAGACAGTCCCTGTTCCCCGTTAAGGCATTTTAGCCTGGGTTTTAGGAGACCATAGTGCTGAAACCTTTGAGCCATTATGGGAAATTGTTGAACAGTGGAAAAGCTATTTTTATGTGACCGATGGCTGGAAAGTTTACCCAAGTTTCCCATTTATCAAGGTCAATCTCATATTTTGGTAGGAGTAAGCTTGGGATTAGAAAAACTCGCCACCGTTGCTGTAGTGGATGCGATCGCAGACAAAGTTCTGGTTTACCAAAGTATCCATCAATTGCTGGGTAAAAATTACAATCTCCTAAACCGCCAGCACCGACAAAAACAATTTTTATCTCACCAACGCCATAAAGCACAGAAACATGAAGCTAACAGCCATTTAATTCGCTTGATGACAACAATTTGTCTCCTCTGACGACATTAATCTGTCATCGACGACAAATAATTAGTCACTGTACAACAAAAAAAATGGACGTAACTGGATTCGAACCAGTGACCTCTACGATGTCAACGTAGCGCTCTAACCAACTGAGCTATACGTCCTTAACCAACAATTTATGATTGTAGCATATATTTCTTTGAAAGGAAAAGAAATATATAATTGTTTTTTACAGATCACAAGCATGGCAGCATTGATCGGACGAGATTTATTAGGTTTGGCTGACCTCAGTCCAACAGAACTTCAAGAAGTCCTACAATTGGCAACTCAACTCAAATCAAAACAGCTAAAGTTGCGGTGTAATAAGGTATTGGGTTTGTTGTTCTCTAAAGCTTCCACTCGCACACGAGTAAGTTTTACTGTAGCGATGTATCAACTGGGTGGACAGGTAATTGATCTTAATCCTAATGTCACTCAAGTTAGTCGCGGAGAACCTGTGCAGGATACAGCGCGGGTGCTGGAACGATATTTAGACATTTTGGCAATTCGCACTTTTGCACAGCAGGAATTGGAAAGTTTTGCTCATTATGCCAAGATTCCTGTAATTAATGCGCTAACTGATTTGGAACATCCCTGTCAAATCTTAGCTGATTTATTGACAGTTCAAGAATGCTTTGGTAATCTTGCTGGCTTAACTTTAACTTACGTGGGTGATGGTAATAATGTAGCTAATTCCCTCATGCTGGGCTGTGCTTTGGTAGGGATGAATGTTAGAATTGCTACGCCTAATGGATATGAGCCTGATTCTGGGATTGTAGAACAAGCACGAGCGATCGCAGGCAATAAAACTGAAGTTCTCCTAACTCATGACCCAGAATTAGCAGCCAAAGGATCTAACGTACTTTACACCGATGTTTGGGCAAGTATGGGGCAAGAAACAGAAGCAGATGATCGCTTACCGATTTTTCAACCTTACCAAATTTCTGAGCAGTTATTAACTCTTGCTGATCCTGAAGCAATTGTTTTACACTGTTTACCAGCTCATCGCGGTGAAGAAATTACTGAGGCAGTTATCGAAGGTTCTCGCTCACGAGTTTGGGAACAAGCAGAAAATCGTTTACACGCCCAAAAAGCTTTACTTGTCAGCATTTTAGGCACAGATTAAAACTTCAATAAGGTAAAAGAGAAGCTGATACTCTTTCTTTTACCTTTAATATTTTTACTTTTATCTTGTTATGGGAGTTTTTTTGTAGTACTAATGTTCTATAGACATTTATATTTACCTCCCAACAAATTTATGGAAAGTCTAACACAAGCTCAACAAGAACTTTATGAATGGCTGGCAGAATACATTAAAATGCACCAACATTCGCCTTCTATTCGCCAAATGATGCAGGCGATGAACTTAAAATCACCAGCACCAATTCAAAGTCGTTTAGAACATTTACGCACCAAAGGATATATTGAATGGACTGAAGGTAAGGCGCGAACTATTCGGATTTTGCATCCTACTAAGCAAGGTATCCCGATTTTGGGCACAATCGCCGCTGGTGGTTTAATAGAACCGTTTACTGATGCTGTAGATCATTTAGATTTTTCTAATCTCACATTACCTGCTAAAACTTATGCTTTGCGGGTAACTGGCGATAGCATGATTGAAGATTTAATTGCTGATGGAGATGTAGTATTTCTGTTACCAGTACCAGAACCAGATCATCTAAAAAATGGCACCATTGTTGCTGCTAGAGTTGATGGATATGGCACTACATTAAAGCGTTTTTATCGAAACGGCGATCGCGTTACTCTAAAACCTGCTAATCGTAAGTACAATCCAATTGAAGTATCAGCTGTGCAAGTCCAGGTACAAGGTTCTCTTATAGGCGTTTGGCGTGATTACAACTGAAAAACAGTTAACAGTTAACAGTTAACAGGGAATAGAGGGAAATAGCCAATGCCCCATGCCTCATGCCTCATGCCCCATGCCCCATGCCCCATATAAAATATGTACCTGACACGAAATCCAGTGCAGCAACTACTGCCCTCTTTCCGGCTTAAATTACCATTTGCCAAAGAAAGTAAGGGTAGTTACCATACTCAACAACCATTACCAGGATGTCCAAGACTTCCTGCATCTCTGCAATTACGGCAATATCAGCGACAAGCTATTACCAATTGGTTTAGCAATAATGGCAGAGGCACGCTGAAAATGGCTACTGGTAGTGGTAAAACTATTACAGCATTAGCGATCGCTTGTGAACTTTACCAACAGATTAACTTACAAGTCTTGTTGGTGGTGTGTCCCTACCGTCATCTTGTCACCCAATGGGCACGAGAATGTGAAAAATTTAATTTGCAGCCTATCTTAGCCTTTGAAAATTTACGCACTTGGCAAAGTCAACTTTCTACGCAACTTTATAATCTGCGTTCTGGTTCTCAGCAATTTGTCACTGTGATTACCACCAATTCCACATTAATTGGAGATGGTTTTCAATCCCAACTCAAATATTTTCCCCCGAAGACTTTAATTATTGGCGATGAAGCGCATAATTTAGGCGCACCCAAATTAGAAGAAAGTTTACCGCGTCGGGTAGGGTTGCGGTTAGCTTTATCTGCTACCCCAGAAAGATATTTTGATGATGATGGCACTCAATCACTATTTGATTATTTTGGTTCAGTTTTGCAACCAGAGTTTACTTTGAGGGATGCTATCTCTCAAGGTGCTTTGGTGCATTATCTGTATTATCCAATTTTGGTGGAATTAACCGAAGCTGAGAGCATTGCTTATTTAAAACTAACGAAAAAGATCGGGCGATCGCTATTATATCGAGAACGGGAATATGGAGAAGCAAGAAACTTTGAAGATCATGAAGATTTAAAGCCATTATTGATGCAAAGAGCCAGATTAATTGGTGCAGCAGAAAATAAATTAAACGCTTTACGAGATTTAATGGCAACTCGCCGCGAAACCACTCATACGCTTTTTTATTGCAGCGATGGTTCACAAGAAGCAGGACAACGTTCATCCTTGCGTCAACTTAAAGCCGTTGCCAAAATTTTGGGGGTGGAATTGGGATATAGAGTCAGCACCTACACCGCCCATACTTCTTTAGACGAACGTGAAAACTTACGTCTTCAATTTGAAAGCGGTGGATTACAAGGTTTGGTGGCAATTCGCTGTTTAGATGAGGGAGTTGATATCCCAGCCATTCAAACTGCTGTGATATTATCTAGTTCTGGCAATCCTCGCCAATTCATTCAGCGGCGAGGACGAGTTTTGCGTCCTCATCTTAATAAAGAACGTGCCACCATCTTTGATATGATTGTTTTGCCGCCAGACTTAGATAGAGAAACTATAGAAGTCGAGCGCAATTTATTAAAAAAAGAATTGCGTCGTTTTGTCGAGTTCGCTGATTTAGCTGATAATGCTGGTGAAGCAAGAATGAAGTTACTAGCTTTACAAAAGCGTTATGGATTATTAGATATTTAAGAAGTAACAGCAGATGCATCTGTGGTTATACATGTTAAAATTAAAGCTTTTTGTAAACTTTTTTGATATTTGAGATTAAGGTCAGCTTTTATGAAAAGATAGTTTTTATAAAGTTTTTAATAATCGGATATTATTCAAATTTAAAATAACATGTATATTCCCATTATATTAATTTTAATATAACACAAAGACTGCTATTAATTTCTTAAAAATTTCAATAAAAATACTATCTCCTTGTGGGTAGAGTTTTGTTAGTGGTTAGTAGTAAAGCGAAAAGTCGAGCCAGTGCGGTCTTCTTCCTTTGGGAGAGGCTAGTGCCAAGGGGTCTCCCCCGAACTTTGCTCAACGGGGGGGAACCCCCGCACGCAGGTTCTCCCCAGAGAGCTTTTCTTTGAAGATGTTTTTAAGACCATCCACAAGGAAAGCAGGGGAGCAGAGGAGCAGGGGAAGCAAGAAGAATAACAACTGACCACTGACAACTAACCCGCGTAACGCAAGTAAAGTTCAGGCTAATAGTGGCTTTACTGATGTAAATGCAGCATTACAGACAGTTAAAATAGAAAAAAACTATTTAAAAATTGAAATGCCAGAAGAACTAAATATAGATGATGTACAGGAGCCAATTAACAGCGCTCCGCCGGAAGTACAACAAATCATTGAGCGAGTATGGAAACTAGAAAAAAGCAGGTTAGACAGAAAAAGCAAAGGTCATATTAATGATGATATTTTAGATATTGTGAAGGAAGCTGTACGATGAAGCTAACTTCAATTAAGTTGTGCAATTTTCGCTCTTTTTATGGTACAACGCCAGAGATGCTCCTAGCAGGGGGAGATACCCATAATACAACCATTATTCATGGTAATAATGGTGCTGGTAAAACCAGTCTGTTGAATGCATTCACTTGGGTATTATACGAAAAATTTAGCGCCGCTTTCGCATCGACAGAACAGTTAGTAAATAAACGAGCGATCGCAGAAACCCAAAGAGGACAAGCTGTAGAATGTTGGGTAGAAATTGGTTGGGAACATGAAGTAAATCGCTACCGAGTTAAACGTTCTTGTCGAGTTTACAAAAATGCCAATGAACTGGAAGCAGGAAAAACGCAGTTAACCATGTGGGTAAGCGGTGACGACGGTAAATGGAATTTACCAACTCAGCCCTCAGAAGATATCATTAATCAAATTTTACCCGCTAGTTTACATCAATATTTTTTCTTTGACGGTGAGCGAATTGAAGAAATTGTCCGTTCTGATAAAAAAGCAGAAATTGCCGAAGCTACAAAGATTTTTTTAGGCGTAGAAGTAATCGAACGTTCAATTACCCACTTAAGAGGAGCCAAAAAAAGTTTAGAAAACGAGTTGACAGCTATAGGAAACGCAGAAACTAAACAGTTGTTGCGTCAACAAGAAAAGTTAGAAAGAGAAATTGAAAGTATTACTAAACGGCAAACAGAAATTAAACAAGAACTAGAATATCAACAAACTTTTAAAAAAGAGACAAGTAACCGCTTGCGAGAACTCAGTGCGGCACAAGAATTACAAGAAAGACGACATAATTTAGAATCACAAAAAGAAGCCAGCAGGGAAGAACTAAAGAAAACCAGAGAAGCGCTGAAAAAAGTTATTTCTGCACGAGGTTATACAGTACTGTTAGCAGAAACTACAAATCAGTTCCGCTTAATTGTTGATGAATTAAAACAACGAGGTGAATTAACTTCAGGGATTTCGCGGGAATTTGTCAATGAATTGTTGAAAACTCAACGCTGTATTTGTGGTACAGATTTAAATGTAGGCAGTCATTCCCATGCTAATGTACAAGTTTGGCTAAATAGAGCAGGTTCATCGACAGTAGAAGAAACCGCAATTCGGATGAGCGCTCAAGTAGATGATATTGATAAGCAAGCAAAAGCATTTTGGCAAGAAGTTGATCGAGAACAAGCTAGAATTGAACAATTGAGGCAAACAATATCTCAAATTGAAACTGAACTAGATAGCATTCAAGAACGATTACGCAAAGATCCCAATGAAGAAATTAGCAGTTTACAAAAACGCCTAGATGAGATTGAAACTCAAATTGATGCTTTAAATAGAGAACAGGGTGCAAATCAGCAGCAAATTGCTCACTTAAAAACACAAATTGCTGCTTTGGGTAAACAAGTTGCTAAACAGAAATTGAATGAAGAAAAGCAAATGTTAGCACAACGACGCATCAACGCCACCCAAGATGCAATTGAAAGGTTAACAGAAGTCAAAAATCGTCAAGAAAAACAGTTTCGTCTGCAACTAGAAAAACGAGTGCAGGAGATATTCGCTGAAATTTCCTTTGCACCTTATATTCCAAAAATTAGTGACAAATATGAGTTGACGTTAGTAGAAAACACCGCAGGTATCGAAGCGCCAGTTGCAGCGTCCACCGGAGAAAATCAAATTTTGAGCTTGTCATTTATTGCCAGCATTATTGATAGAGTACGGGAATGGAGTGAAAAGCGAAAAATGATGATGATTCCCGATAGTAGCACCTTCCCTATTGTGATGGATTCGCCCTTTGGTAGTCTGGATGAAATTTCACGGCGACACATTGCTCAAACAATTCCGAAATTAGCGAATCAGTTAATTGTGTTAGTCACTAAGACTCAGTGGCGCGGTGAAGTCGAAGCGGAAATGACAGATAGAATTGGTAAAGAATATGTGCTTACCTATTATTCTTCAAAACCAGATTGCGAGCAGGATTATATTGAATTAAGGAAAGAAAGATATCCTTTGGTTAGGCAAAGCCCTAATGATTTTGAATATACAGAGATTATCGAAGTTGAACGAAATAGAAATTAACAGAAGCCATTGATAAACACCAGGCGATTGGAAATCGCGACTACACAAACAAAGTCCGCCTAGGGTGCATCCCAGTTTTTAAAATGCCCACAGGCTATAAGCCTGGGGCTACAAATACGAAGCCTGCCTTCGCAGGCTATAAACCAATACGGTTCAGTTAAGGCTCAAAGTTGTGTAAATTAAGGGTTGTAATCAACACTGAAAGTAAACTGTAGTGCATCTCAAAGATTTCTCGCTGTTGTCGCCAATAATACAAAGCCAGGAGTTGCTGAAAGCAATAGAGATAGCAATACCTGCAACTGCTATAGTTCAAGCACTCGCAACCACCAAAGCCAATGAAGAAAGAAATCGTTCTTTACCAGCACATTTGGTAGTTGGACTGGTGATAGCAATGAGTCTGTGGTCACGAGATTCGATGCGAGATGTACTCAAAAACTTAGTTGATGGTCTTTCTGTGGCATGGGTAAAAGTTGGGAAATATTGGCGAGTACCCTGTAAATCAGCAATTACACAAGCTCGACAAAGATTAGGAGCTAGGGTGATGAGCCAATTATTTCATCAGCTAGTAAAACCAATGGCAACGGATGAAACATTAGGAGCATTTTTGAATGGATTACGAGTGGTAGTAATCGATGGCAATACGGTTCAGTTAAAGCTAAAACTCTGTTATCCAAGTCAATTTTTTAACGAACCGCCAAGGCGCAGAGGACGCAGAGAGAAGAAAGAGAAGGAAAAAATTGGGTATTTATTGAAGTCTGTTCGCGCAGCGTGCGCCTTAGCGCAGGGCTATTTGCCGAAATTGGATGCACCCATATTTTCATTGTTGACTTCCCGGCAGAATTGACAAACTGTTAGGGAAAAATTCAGGTTTGTACACTGAACGATGTAAGGTTTTGCGCTTGGCTAGTTCTTTGCCTTTGCGACCTAGTTGTTCACGCAATTGCTGATCTTTGCATAGTTTTTTGAAAGCTTGAAAAACTTCATAGCCAGAGTTGGGATTCACTAAGATGCCGTTCTCTTCGTGGCGAACTATATCTATAATTGAGCCTAGACCAGAGGCAATCACAGGCTTACCAAAGTAACTTGCTTCTAAGTAGACCATACCAAAGCCTTCTACATTCCTGGCCTTGGTGTTTAATATAGTCAGCATGGCAAATATATCACAGGCTGCATAGTAACCTGCTAATTCGCGATCGCTTACATATCCAGCAAAATGGACTCGCTTGTCTACCCGCAAACGATGAGCCAGAGACTTGAGTTCAGATTCCGATGAACCTTGACCACAAATTATATAGTGAACATCCACCCCAATAGTTAGCAGTAATGGTAAATTCTCAATGACGCGATCAAAGTTTTTATGTTTTACCAAGCGTCCTACCGAAAGAATAACTACAGCTGTTTGCGGAATGTTGTAGGCTTGACGCAGGCTCAAGCGCAAATCATCTAAACCGCTTTGACTCGTTACCACGCCAAATTTTTCCGGTCTGACTACAGGATGAATAATATGGGTAGGAGTTCGGAGGCGGAAAGTATGTCTGAGATAATCTTGTGTACCAGAACTGTTACAAACAATTCCTTCGGCTCGTGTCAGCGTTAATTGAAATAGCGATCGCCACAAGGGATTTTGCGAAGCACTCAGAACATCGTTACCATGCAGGTAAATAAAAAAGCGTATGGGTAGGATATAGCTCAACAGCAACAACGCTGGAAACTCGTAGCCGTGACCCCATTCTATATAACGATAGTGATAACGAAAATAAAGTTTGATAGCTAGTACAAATGACCACACCAGATTGACAAAAGGCGTACAAAAATTTCCTATCAAACGACCTAGCCAGTATCTAGGGTTGGGCCAACGATAGACAGGAAACTGTTGAGCTTGGTCAAATACTTTATCACCTGCACAACCAGCAGCCAGAACAATTACTCGCTCTGGATCTTGAAGACAACGATTATATAGATATTCTCCAATTACAGCCTCTTTTGGTAAGAAAAGACTGGATATGACTAAAATATCCGGGGATGCAGTTTGATCTCTAATATTTGTTGCCAGTTGTGAGATATGTTCCATGTTAACTTCGATAAATTTAGTTTAAATAATTTGTAATTGTTTATACTGAAATTAAAATGAGCCAACAAAGTGTCAGTGTCACTTAATTTTTAGCCATTTGAATTACCCACTGTTTGTTGGCTTACTCAAGCCAAAGTTATCCATTAGTCTTGATATTGCTTTAGTTAATGCTCGGTGCTTAACAAAATTTAATCTGAAAATTTGTCAGCTATGTATCTAGATTTTCCTCTACTTGTATCATTTTAGCCAACAGTTACGTTATCGAAATCGATATTTTATATACTTATTCTTTAATTCAGATC
>NZ_JAECZB010000012.1 GCF_016056295.1 Atlanticothrix silvestris CENA357 | reverse complement strand
GGACTAGGGGCTAGGGGTTGGGGTAATTCAGTAATTTTGGGGGATTTTGTTTCTTTTTCCAGCAAATCCACAATGTGAACTACAGGCTCATCTAAAGACAAAGCTTCAATAAAAGCATTCACAGCTTGGTCTGCTTCCAGAAGTTTCAATCCTTTAACTTTCGCCAAAATTACCAGCGCTTGTCCGCCAATTTTTGCCATTCCCTTGTCGCGCCAAAGGGAGAAATTAACGGCGAGTGAATGTCCTGGTGCGCCCCGTTGGGTACGGTATATTGCATAATTATCTAAGAAAATATTAGCTGCTGCATAATCTCCTAAGTTAGCTCCCCATTCAGCTTTAGATGCAGCCGCCGAGGAGATGACAGCAAAGCATTTCAAAGGTTCGTTTTGGGTGACATTATCTAAAATAATGGTTCCCTCAACCTTGGGTGCAAGTACCTCGGCAACTGTTTCGGGTGTTTTTTGCAACAGCTTAAATCGAGTTTGATCTTGTACTCCAGCAGCGTGGATGACTCCATGTAATTGTCCAAACTGCTCATGGATAGTTTCCATTAACAGCTGCATCCCTTCGGCATCTGTCACATCGACAGCGTGATACAGTACCGTAGCTCCCAGTTGCTCTAAGTCTTGAACAATGCGGATGCGTTTACTGGTGCTGTTGTCACCGTCATGCAAGTGCCATTCTGCTTTTGGTGGTAGGGGATGACGACCAGTTAGGACTAAATTAATCGGTGCGCGATTCACCATTCCCTTAGCGATTTCTGCCCCGACATCACTCACACCACCAGTAATTAACCAAGTATCTCCCGGTGTTAAGACTGACTGAAATTCCTTATTAGCAGGAATTTCCATTCTTTCTAAAATCCTGATCAACCGTTTTCCTTGGCGGATAACTACAATTCCTTCTTTGTCTGGTTTGGCTGGTAGTTCTTGGAATAAAATTTGAGCCAGAGCTTCTGGAGATGCACTCCCCGGTGTAATATCTACTACTTTTGCTTGAATATTGTTGTGTTCTTGAGTAATTGTCTGGGTTAAAGTTGCGCCCATCGCTTGGTGTAAACCCTGGAGTGTTTCATTTGCAGATGTTACATAAGCACCTTGAGTTAACAGTAGGAGATTGATGGGAGAATTTGAGTAATGTTTGATTAGTGCTTGCCCCAAATACAACACGCTGTACATGCCTTCTTGCAGTACAGAATCGTGAGAATCCACAGGCAACCGGGAGATAGCAGCCTGATTGTAATTCCAGAGGTGGATAATAGCTGTAATCGTCAGACCTTGCTGTTTTAAAGCTTGAATTAGTTGGTCATAGTCTTCCGGTGAAGCAGGATTGATAGTAAAGTGGCGTTCTTTTTTTTGTTGGAACTTTTGACCAGCAGTGACAAAATAAACAGGATATTTTTCTGCATCAAACAGCTTCTCTAGGTTCTTAGCAACCATTTGAGCGTCCTTAAAAATGAGGACAGCCCCCGGCGAAATCTCTCCTGTTTTAACTAGCTGCTGAGATTGCCATTGCCACTCATAAAAGTATTTAGAACTCTCTAAAACTCTTATTTCTTGGCGTACTTGGCGCACTTGGCGGTTCGTTTCTTCATAATTCTGTGTAGACTGAGATGCCTGATTCTGTCTTTGTTTGCCGAATTCGTCTGTTGTAGTATTCAATTTTGTATTTTTTCCTCCATCGGTTTTAATCCAAAAACGTTGACGCTGAAACGGATAAGTAGGAAGTGCTAACTTATTGCGTGTAAAATCTCGGTCAAATCCAGACCAGTCCACATCCACGCCAAGGGTGTATAGTGTCCCTAAACTACTGAGTAATGATTGCCAGTTATCTTCTTTGGTGAGAGAAGTTAACCAAGTTCCTACTCCCTGCGGTAAACACTGCTTTCCTAAATTTGACAGTGTGGAATTGGGGCCAATTTCCAAAAACAAGTCATAACCTTGGCGATGCAGCGTCTCCATCCCCGCTGAAAATCTCACCGCTTCTCGAATATGACGACACCAATAATTTGTATCGAGAACATCTTGATTAGTAAGGATTTCGCCTGTCAAATTAGAAACTAAAGGAATACTAGGCGCGTTAAACTTCACCGAAGCGGCAATCTTTTCAAAAGACTCCAACATCGGGTTCATCAAAGGAGAGTGAAAAGCGTGCGAGACTTTTAAAGCTTTAGCTGAAATTTTCTGAGACTCAAAGTATTTCAGCACTTCCTGCACAGCTGCTTTGGTTCCCGAAATCACAGTTTGCTTTGGACTATTCACAGTAGCAATGGATACTTCCGAGTAACGTGATATCGCCTCAGCCACTCGTTGCTCATCAGTCAAAACTGCCGCCATCATCCCATTAGGAGGTAACGCTTGCATCAGCCGTCCCCTTTGAGCAATCAACTTCAGTCCATCTTCTAAACTGAACACCCCAGCAGCACAAGCGGCGGCATACTCTCCAACACTGTGACCGATAACTACATCTGGAACAATTCCCCAAGACTTCCACAGTTCAAACAGGGCATATTCCAAGGCAAATAAAGCAGGTTGCGTATATGCAGTTTCATTTAACACTGAGTTTGCATTTGACCCAGGGTAAATAACTGATAGCAGAGGTTGTTCTAGATAAGCCCGAAGAATTTGATCGCAACGTTCCAGAGTGCGGCGAAAAACTGGTTGAGTTTCGTAGAGTTGCCGTCCCATCCCAGGATACTGAGAACCTTGTCCAGTAAACAGAAATGCGATTTTACGAGGCTTATTTGTTTCTGGCTGACTGACTACCACCGAATTAGCAAAAGTACCGAGTTGTTCGCTTAACTGGGCAGTAGATTCAGCAACCACAGCTAAACGATAATCAAAATGCGATCGCCCCGTGTTACTAGTAAAACAAACATCAGTAACAGCAACTTCCGGATTCGCCGCTAAAAACTGCCCATACTTCTGCGCTAACTCCCGCAACGCCTTTTCACTCTTCGCCGAGAGACTCAGCAAATGCTTAGGACGCTCAACTTCTGAAGCTCTTATTTCTTGGCGTACTTGGCGCTCTTGGCGGTTCGTTTCTTGACTTTCTTCCAAAATCACATGAGCATTAGTCCCACCAAACCCAAACGCACTCACCCCAGCAAATCGCGATTCTCCCGTCCATACCTGACCTTCAGTAGGAATCGCCAAACCAGTGCCCTCTAACTTGATATGAGGATTCAGCCGCTGCAAATGTAAATGAGGCGGAATCTCTTGATGCTGTAACGCCAGCACCACTTTAATCAAGCTGGCAATTCCCGATGCCGCCTCCAAGTGACCGATATTAGTTTTTACCGAACCAATCCAGCAAGAACATGATGGCGTTCTCCCCTGTTTCAACACTTCTTTGAGAGAATTGACCTCAATGGGATCTCCCAACGGCGTACCAGTACCATGCGCTTCGACATAGCTAATTTGTGCAGGTTGTACTTGTGCCTTTTCTAAAGCCTGACGCACAACCGCTTGTTGAGAAGGGCCATTTGGTGCTGTCAATCCATTACTACGACCATCTTGGTTAACCGCCGAACCTCTAATAATTCCTAAAATATTGTCTCCATCTCGTTGGGCATCACCGAGACGCTTCAGAACAACAACACCGCAGCCTTCACCACGAACGTAACCGTTAGCACTAGCATCAAATGTTTTACAATGGCCATCGTCTGCCATCATTTGCGCTTGAGAAAAAGCGATCGTTAATTCAGGAGTTAGGATCAGATTGACTCCACCAGCTAAAGCTAATTCCGACTCTTTTTGACGCAGACTTTGGCAAGCTTGATGCACCGCCACTAATGAAGAAGAACAAGCTGTATCTACTGCCCAACTCGGCCCGCGTAAATCTAACAAATAAGACAAGCGATTAGCAGTAATGCTAAACGCCGAACTAGTACCAAAGTAAGCATCAGTGCCAGTGGGATGATTAAACTGTAACCGCGCATAATCGTTAGTGCTAATGCCGATAAATACCCCAGTCTGACTACCTTTTAACCGCTGTGGAGCAATCCCAGCATTTTCTAGCGCTTCCCAACTCACCTCTAACACCAGCCGTTGTTGTGGGTCAATACTTTCGGCTTCGCGGGGACTGATACCAAAGAAACCAGCATCAAATTGATCCACATCTTCCAGGAATCCGCCCCAACGGGTGTTCATCTTTCCTGGTGTCGCTGGTTGGGCATCGTAAACTTGTTGAATATCCCAGCGATCGCCTGGTACTTCTACAATGGCATCAGTACCACTTTGTAGCAGTTGCCAAAAAGCCTCCGGGTCTTTTGCCCCAGGAAAACGACAGCCTATGCCTATAATTGCGATCGCATCTGTTTCATCACTCCCGCCAGTTTCATCTATCACCCCATCAGACTCTAATTCTGGCTGGGAATTTTCCACCAACACAGCCAAATGTTCAGCCAAAGCAGCAATAGAAGGATAATCATAAACCAAAGTCGGAGAAAGGCTCAATCCCAACCAATCTTCTAATTCTGTAGAAAGCATCATCGCCGCCAACGAATCCAAACCGTAGCGAGCAAAAGGTTCTTGAACATCTATAGTTTGAGATGCAATCTTTAACTGCTGTGAAACCTTATCAACCAACCAAACTTGAATAACTTCTGCTTGCTTTCCTTCTACCTTTGCGCCTTTGCGCGGCAGTCGCTTCAAGTCGGGAAACCCGCCCAACGCGCTGCCTTGACTTGGCGTGAGCTTTTCATATCCTGATTCAACAACACCAGTTTCTTGACTTTGCCACATATCCACAACATCCAGCGTACCCTCCAGAAACTTAGCCCGGCAAGCATGACGCTGAATCTTACCACTAGAAGTTTTCGGAATACTTGCAGGCTTAAGCAGCGATACAGCATAAACTTGTAATTCATGTTCCTCAGACACTGCTTGCCGAATAGCCCTTACAACTTCATCGATGTTCAGCTTACGAATCGCAGTCCGTTCAACCTCACAAGTCACAACGAGTTGTTCTTCGCCATCTACTTCAATTGCAAATGCTGCTGCAAAACCAATCCGTAAAGCTGAGTGACTTTTGACCGCCGTCGATTCAATATCTTGGGGATAGTGATTGCGACCCCGGATAATAATCATGTCCTTGACGCGTCCAGTGACGAACACTTCACCATCTTGCAAAAATCCGAAATCACCCGTGCGGAGAAATGGGCCACTTCCATCTTGCAGATATGCTTGAAATGTTTGCGTTGTCGCTTCCGGCCTTTGCCAATAGCCTTGAGCCATGCTGGAACTAGAAACCCAAATTTCTCCGACTTCATTAGCTGCACATTGCGTCATTGTTTCTGGATTAGCAATGACAATGTTTGTATCCAGCCAAGAATGTCCACATCCTACCAAATGCCTAATATTTTTGGTATCTGCGTTAGCTGGAACAATCCGATTTTGTTCGAGTGCTTCAGCCTCAACTTGACAATAAATCGGTTCGTCTTTGACATTGCCACCTGAAACCATCAAAGTGGACTCCGCCAAACCATAGCAGGGATAAAATAAGTTAGTCTGGAAACCAGCGGGTTTAAATTTCGCCGCAAACCGTTCCATTGTTTCTTTACGAACAGGCTCAGAACCGCTATAAGCGCTGTGCCAATGACTCAAATCGAGAGATTCTATTTGTTCTGGAGTCAGTTTGCTGCTAGCACAAAGGTCATAACCAAAGTTAGGGCCGCCGGAATGATTTGCTTGATAACGCGAAATTGCTTGCAGCCAGCGAATCGGACGCTGTACAAACGATGCAGGCGGCATCAGGATGCATTTAAACCCTGTATATATGGGTTGGAGATGTCCGTCAATTAGACCCATGTCATGAAACCCAGGCAGCCAAGACACAGACACAGTATCAGCAGTAAGTTCAAATGCCTGCTTGATATATTCCAAGTTATGCAGCAGATTGCCATGAGTGACCATGACTCCCTTGGGCGAACCAGTAGAACCCGAAGTGTATTGCAGAAAGGCTAAAGTATTGCTGTTAACTTCTGGTTGTTGCCAGTCTGAGGCTAAGTCGTGAGCAATACCATCGGTAGCAATTAAATGTAAATCTGTCAGTTCTGTATCTTGATCAAAGCGTTTTTTGATGTTCTCGAACAAAGATGTGGTAGTAAGAGCTACCTTTGCTTGAGCATCTGTGATGATTGATTGTAATCTGGTGAGCTTTTGATTTTGTTTGGGTGGGTAAGCTGGAACAGCCACCACTCCTGCATATAAACAGCCGAAAAAAGCAGTAATAAATTCTAAGCCAGATGGGTAGAGTAATAGCGCTCGTTCGCCAGTAGCTTTGATAGATTGGAGATAAGCTGCGATCGCTCTTACTTGTTGATCTAGTTCTTTGTAAGTTAAACTAGCTGTTTCTATTTCTCCATCTTGTAAAAAGGAAAAAGCTAATCTATCAGGTTGGTGTAAGGCTCTGTAGCGCAGTAGTTCTACTAAGGAAGAAAATTTTAAATATTGAAAGGAAACAGTCATATTACCTTTTCCTATGAGTTAGGGATTAGGGGCTAGGGGGGTTAGGGATTAGATAAAAATCTATTTTCATCCCTATTTTTTGATTTGATTATTTATTGTTCTTGCACAAATGCATAAATATTTTTTCTCACGCAAAGGCACAAAGACGCAAAGAATAACACGAAAATTCTATTTTTGAAGAGTAAGTTTGCTTCAACTACTTATATTGATTCGTGAGTATTTAAGTTACAGCTATCAGTAACAAAGTTAAATTTACGGAATGTGAGATGAATAATCAATGGAAAATCTTTCGCTAATCAGGGATGTATCTTAGGAAGTGGGAAGATGAGAAAGCAGGGGGGAAAAATACCACTGACCACTGACCACTAACAACTGACCACTGACTTCTTACTCCCATTGCCAGCATTTGAGTTGCCAGTCATGCCCTTCGACAGCCAAAGCGCCCACATAGCCGTAAGCAGGTGTAAACTCTTGGAGTGACCAACGGGTGACAGTGGAGCGATCGCCTTTAATACTGTAAAGTTGAACTGGTTCGCTAGGAGATAATGAAACATCTAACTGATCCATTGGGAAAAGGAGTCCATAACCAGTGGCTTTTAAATAAGCTTCTTTACGTGTCCAACAATTAAAAAAAGCTCCTAACTTTTGATCAGTAGACAATTTTTGAAAGACATTTTTTTCTCGTTCTGAAAAGCAGCGATCGGCAATTTGTTCAAAATCAGAAATAGGACGGATATATTCAATATCAACACCAATTTCACGTTTACGCGTTATGGCATATAAAACAAGTTCATGGGAGTGAGATAAATTAAAACTCAAGATACTCCCACCAGATGTTTCTTCCAAAGTTGGTTTGCCATGCTGCCCATAACAAAACTGCAATTGACTGGCACTAGTCCCTAAATAAGAGCCTAAGATTGTCCTCAATAAACCACGTCCAACAATGAAACGTTTTCTGTCTCTTTCCAAATAAAAACGCTCAGATCTTGTGCGTTCGTCTTGTGAAAGTAATTGTGCTAACGTCTGAACGCGAGATGTAGATTGGTTGAGAAAAGTACACCAGACATGAACATCTTCACTTAACAGTGACCAGTTTGTAGGTGGAGAACGCCATAGGCAATCAACGGTGATCATAGTAATTCGTAATTCGTAATTCGTAATTCGTAATTAAGACACGCAGACACATTCAATTTCTTGGGCTAAATGCTGCGCTAATACCTTGACTGTGGGATACTCATACACCAACTCTAGAGAAAACTTACGTCCCAGCCAAACTTCTATGGCGTATGTTAAACGTAACGCTTCTAGTGAAGTTATTCCGTAGTATTCAAAGGGCAGATGAATGTTGATTTCACTGTGATTAACTAGCAGCAGTTTAGAGAGATAGAAAACTAACCAGCCTTCAATGATTTTCTCTGTTTGAAACTGTTTTTGGGAATATTGTGTTTCAGAATTACTCTGACACAAAACGGTTTCTGTGCTATTACTAAAATTTTGTATCCACTCAACTAGTGGATTTTGACTACTTGCTAGAAACTGGAATAAGCCAGTATTCGTGAAATTGTTAGTGACAGTTTGCAGATCTTTCATACTGAAAATTTCCTACAATTAATGGCATCAAAGTTTATAAATATCGTTAGTAAGCTCTCTCAGATTTGTTCAATTCGTTCACTGTATAAACTAAAACTAAAGCAAAGCTAATTATTGACAAAATAAAAATCTGACGCACCCCAAAAATTTGCATAACTATGGAGGAAAGTATAGGGCCAGCGGTACATCCAAAACCATAGACGGTTGTGAATAGGGCGCTTCCAGAAGATAATTCATTCTGAGAAACTTTGTTTCCAATCATTGCGATCGCTAAGGGAAAAATAGGACTGATGCTAGCTCCAGCAATAAATGCCAGTACCTGTGTAGTAACAGAATTTGTAATTAATGAAAGAGATGACAGAGAAATTATTATGATACATACTGTCATCAAAAGAACCTTTAATTTATCAAAACGATCTGCTAAATGAGTAACTGGAAGAGTAGCAAGTAAACCTCCCAGTACAAATAAAACAAATGTAGAGCCTATTTGTTCCACACCATAATTTTGTTGTAGTAAATACACTGGATATAAAGAAACCAAAGTAGCATCAACAAAACCATAGGCATAAGCACTATAAAGAGGAAGTTTCAATTTTCTAAAAAGCTCTATGGGTATAGAAGAATTAAAAACAACAGACTTTTCAGGTAAGTTTAACCAAACCACAATTAAGCCACTGAGAATTAAAAGACTACCTAAAGAGAAAGTCAATTGTGGAGAAATATTGTAGAGAGAAGAACCCATAACTGGCCCCATACCAAATCCAAAGGAAAAAGCTAGAGAGTACAAACCACTGGCGAGTGTCCGATTACTTTCATGACAAAAGTAATTTAATGCTGTTTGCCCACAAACTAAGTACAAACAACAACCAAAACCCATAACTGCGCGGATTACAAACCACAAAGACAGTTGTGTTGTCATAGGGAACAAAGGGGCGCTACAACCCATCAGCATTAGACCTAATGTCATGGTTTTACGGAGTCCTATTTGGCGTAATATTTTTGCCACCAAAGGAGTTCCAATAAATATCATGAGAAAATACACTGTAGAGTTAGCACCTATCCATAACTCCTCAACTTGATTTTGAGCCATCAGTGTTGAGATAAAAGGATTAAACAGCCCTATAGATATACCCGATAAAAAAGCAATGACGTATAAAGCTGGTAATCCATTAGAAAAGGCAGAGTTGGGTTTAGCGGAAGTCAAATTTTCCATTGTCTTTGTCCAATTAAAAATTGATGTTTAGATTAGTAGCTGTCATGAATAAAAACTCATTTTCTCTATGTGTCTTCGTGGTAAAAAATCTTGAACCACAAAGACACATAGACGAAAGTAATTAATTTAACTTGAATTCGATAAACCTCTCACTCACTCCCTCCCTCTGTGAAACGGAACGGGGGAGCAACAATTCAGCTTTTTGCTCCCCTCTCCGTGTCGGAGAGGGGTTGGGGGAGAGGTCAAATAAGACTTGTCGAACTCACGTTAATTTAAAGAAGATGAGGCGGAGAAACATTCCTCGACTAGTTGTATACGAGATGTGTTTCTCCATTCTTTGGGAGGAAGTTTATGAATCTGGCGAAACAAGCGGATGAAATAACCTGCATCCACATACCCAACTTTTGTAGCGATTCTATTAACGGTTTCGTCAGTATTGATGAGTAAGTAGCGTGCTTCTGTCATCCGGCGTTCGACAATCCAATCGTGTACCGATCGCTGAGTTTGGCGTTTTACTAAATTTGTTAAGTAAGCATGAGAATAACCTACTGCTTGAGCTACATCAGAAAGGTTGATTTGCTGATGATAATTTTCTTCAATATATTGAAAGACTTTACTCAGTCGGGAGCTAGTAGGATAAAAAGTTGCGGTGTCTGTAGATTGTGACTTTTTGAGCGATTGGTGCTGATTAAGATACCACTGCTTGAGAGCAGTTTGTTTTTCTAATCGAGCCGCGATCGCTCCCAATAATTCTTCCACACTACAAGGTTTAGTTAGATAATCATCTGCTCCTAAGTTCATACCTTTGCGGAGTTCAGACTTAGTAAGTGTGACAGTGAGAAAAATAAACGGAATAACTGCTGTCACAGGGTCTTGGCGTAATGTGTTGAGAACGCCATAACCATCAAGTTCTGGCATTGAAATATCGCAAAGTACTAAATCAGGTGAACATTCCCGTGCGCGTTGAATACCAATAATGCCATTTTCAGCACCAATAGTGCAGAAACCTTCAGATTTAAGGCAATTAAGAAAAAGGTTGCGGATTTTCGTCTCATCTTCAATCACTAAGATATTTTTCACTGTTTCTCCTGCTAATGACTTACTACAGTTCTGAGGAATCAAAGCCATAATTTTTTCCTTCTTCCAGAGCAGAATTTTGGAGTTCAACCTGTAATAACTAAGGATTTGTGAGCTAGCTTTTCTGTTAGCGAACAAATAAAGTGAATTTTTCTACTATGGAAAATCAGAGTTGCAGGAATCAAAACTACCAGTGCGATCGCCTTTGGCGTTGGCGGAGCCATCGCTCTTGAGTAAACTTAAAGTTTGTAACTTTTATTGTTGAATGCTGCAAATTTACAAACACATCTAGCATCTCTGTTTATAAAATCTAGAAACAGAGATGACAAAACCTGCAAAAGCTTATTTGTTATCGCAACTAAATTTATTCGTGAACCTTGTTATTGATAAGAATGCCAATTCTTGATGATTTTAACCAGCAAGTATCTAAAATTTAAGGATAAAGTTAATGAAAAATCATTTCTTGGCAGCGGATAAGTTTGTCAGGCAGGGAGCAGGGGGCAGGGGGAAGGTAGTAACGGATCTTGTACTCCGACCAACCCAGAGCGCCCGCCAAGTGCGGAGCTTGATACCCATGTTCCGCTTTGCTTCACGGCTCTTAGCAGGGTGAGCAATCCCTGCTAAGAGCCCCCTGCCCCTCTGCCTCTTCGGTCATAAGTGCTTAATGCTATTGCTGAAGCGCGCCAGTTATAAACTGAAATAAAGATAGTTGAGGAACTTAAATTGAAGATTACTATAAATGTTTAACCTAAGTTTTAACAAGTCACAATCATTCCTTAATTTTCGTGAAAATTATTGAAATTTGTTAATTGACTTCGGTCTGGCTGCTTGTTTGTATTTTTTAATACTAAATTGGAATAGAAATTAAAACCGTGTTAAAAACTTGAAAAATAAACTAATTATAATAGCGCCTTAATCAATTAAATATAGAGTCTTTGATTGAGTACGGTTGGCAATTTTAGCCAGAATATTTTTTAGTACATTAATCAACTGGTGCCAATTACTCACAGACCAGAACTAACTACATGTTGAGTAAAATCATGAAACTACCTGATGGACCTAAGACTTCTCCCTTGTTGCAGTTAATACAGTGGTCAAATGACACACTAGGATATATGGAGTCTTCAACTGAGTCTTATGGTGACATCTTTAGTGCTAGGCTTGGCTCAAACTCAAACTTGACAGTGTATGTTAGCAATCCCCAAGCCATTCAGCAGATATTAATCGGTGAGTCTAAGCAGTTTGACAATACTGGTAATCAACTTTTTCAACCAATTTTAGGAAAATACTCGTTAGCCACGCTCACTGGCGAGAACCATCGCCGCCATCGCCAGTTAATCATGCCTTCATTTCATGGAGGGCGTTTGAAGGCCTATGGAAATTTGATCTGTGACATCACTGATCAGGTATTTAGTAAATTAACTCCTGGGAAAATCTTTTTGGCACGTTCTGCTATGCAAGATATCTCAGAACAAGTGATCCTCAAGGCTGTATTTGGTGTTAATAAAGGAGAGCGCTTACAAAAACTCAATCAACTCATTGGCTCAATGTTGGAATATGCTAAGTATCCCTTTGCTTCCAGCTTATTCTTTTTACCTTTTTTAAGAAAGGATTTAGGTCGGTGGAGTCCGTGGGGTTATGTTTGTCATTTGGTGCGGCAAATTGACGAACTTTTGTACACTGAAATTCAAGAATGCCGCCAAAACTATAACCCTGAAAGTACTGATATTCTCACTTTACTCATGTCATCTCGCGATGAAAATGGTGAGCCAATGACTGATGAAGAATTACGCGATGAGCTACTAACACTAATAGTTGGTGGTAAAGATGGTATAGCGTCAGCAATGGCTTGGTCATTGTATTGGGTTCATAGCCTACCTCATATTAGGGAAAAGCTGATCCAAGAACTTGATACTCTTGGTTTTTCACCCGATCCTGTAAGTATTGTTCGACTACCCTATCTCAATGCAGTTTACAAAGAAATTCTGCGTATCAGTCCAGTTGAAATTCAGGCTGAACCAAGAATTGTGAAATCACCAGTTGAGTTGTTAGGATACGAGTTGCCAATAGGTACAATATTAATTCCTTCTATTTATCTTGTTCATCAACGCCAAGATTTATACCCAGAACCTCAACAGTTTAAGCCAGAACGTTTTCTAGAAAAGCAATTTTCTTATTATGAGTATCTACCCTATGGTGGTGGCGATCGCCGCTGCCCAGGTTCAGCATTTGCTGAATTTACAATGAAGCTGGCATTAGCAACAGTTTTGTCACACTATCAGCTAAAATTAGCTAATAATAAACCTGTACGCCCTATTCTTAGTGGTTTAAACCTTGTGCCTGGCGATGGTGTGAAAATGGTCTTTTTAGGAACACGAGCTAGTAATAATTCTGCAAAGTCATCTTTAATAGCAGAAAGTACTTAGATTTTCAGATGAATTTAAAAAACTTTTATTCTCTGTAATTATCCATCTCTAGTAACTTGATGATGAGTGCATATAAAACAGAGCGCATCGTAACTCGTTTTTGTTTGCAGAGAGATTTAAACTGATATTTGAGACTTTTGGGAACGTATCCTTTTAGTTCTTCTAATTCTTCTGGAACTAAGTTATAAGACAGTTGAGAAACAGGTGCATCTGTTTGTATCCATTGTTTAATTAAAGCTTCTAGCACCTCACTCATTTCTAAATTTTTTTGGACGCAGAAAACTTTGAATTGAATTTTTAGTGATTTTGGTATAGTTCCCTTGACTACTTCAAATTCTGTGATTTCGTTTTTAGCCACTGTCATACAAGATTTTTTCTAAATTCTGTTGTTGTCAATAAAATTTGAGTTTGATTTTTCTCCGTTATTGACTAACTGTAGCGGCAGCATCTACACCATCGGTTTTGATCTGACCATCTTCCATATAGACTATGCGATCTGCAATATCTAAAATACGGTTGTCGTGAGTAACCAGCAAAATTGTACATCCTTGTTCTTTAGCTAATTTCCGCATTAATTCCACGACATCGCGCCCAGATTTTTTGTCGAGTGCCGCTGTGGGTTCATCTGCCAAGATAATTTTAGGATGACTGACTAAGGCACGAGCGATCGCTACTCTTTGCTTTTGTCCCCCTGATAAATTTTCTGGGTAGTAATTTACACGCTGTCCTAGGCCTACAGCTTCTAACATGGCGATCGCCTGAGCATTAATATCCTGATTCAATAACTCTTCGTGTAACTCTAAAGACATTCGCACATTTTCTTTAGCAGATAAAAAAGTCATCAAATTATGTGCTTGAAAAATATAGCCAATCTGACAGCGCAGCTTAGTTAATAGCTTTTTGTTAGCTCCACAAATTTCCTGTCCTAAAATTTTTAAACTTCCTTCTTGAGCAGAACGCAATCCACCCATCAAAGTTAACAGAGTGGTTTTTCCTGAGCCAGAGGGGCCAGTCATAATTACAATATCGCCGGTGTTAATTGATAAATTAATATCGAATAAAACTTGTTTACGCAGCGCACCTCCACCAAAATAGTGATTGAGATTGCGAACAGCAATCACTGGCTCTACAGCAGAAACTTGGGAATTTAAAGTTAATGGTAAAGATTTTTGCAACATAATAACAATAGAGACGAGGAACAAAAAAATACCACTGACAACTGACAACTGACAACTGACCACTAACAACTGACCACTAACAACTAACTAAAAAACATCAGCAGGATCAGCAGAACGTAATTTTCGCATTGCGATCGCCCCAGAAAAAGTACACATAATCACAGTCAAAATACAAACAGTGATTGCTCGTTCCAACTTCATGAAAACAGGCAGCATTGTGGCAGTATAAGCAACTTGATACAACCCCACCGAAAGCATAAATCCAGGCAGAAAACCCAAGATTGCTAAAAATAATGCTTCTTGGAGCAAGATTCCTAAAAGATAGCGATCGCTATAGCCCATTGCTTTGAGGGTGGCGTATTCTGGCAGGTGTTCAGAAACATCGGAATAAAGAATCTGGTAAACAATAACGATGCCGACAATAAACCCAACTGTTGTACCTAAACCGAAAATAAAACCAATAGCAGTACTACTTTCCCAGTATTTTTTTTCAATTTGGGCAAATTCTTCTGGAGTCAAGACTCTGACATCTTGAGGTAGCCCATCGGCTAATTGCGATCGCACTGTTTCGAGAACGGCATCTGGTTTGAGCGTAATTAACCCAACTTCGATGCGATCGCGTTGATGCTCTGGAAATAACTGTAAAAAAGTGGAATCACTAGCGATAACATTGCCATCGGCAGTAAAAGAAGCCCCATCAGTAAATAAAGCCTTAACGTCGATGGCTATACTATTTAGTTCCGTCCCAAAATTGCCTGTTTTCTTAAAAATATCACCGACTGCCCCATATTCTGGGCGACCCACTTGGTCAAACATAACTTGATACAACTGTTTAAGCTGATCTTGGTTTTGTTTAATTTCTGGCGATTTAAAAACAGGTTGTGCCGGATCAACACCCCAAACTAAGATGGCGCGTTCAAGACGTGTTTCAGGATTTCGCCATTGTCCGGTACCAATATAAACTGAGTTTACTGATTGAATACCCTCATAACCCAACACCTGATACAGTCGCTCTCTAGAAAAGCTTTTTACCGAAGATAAAGTTTGAAACTGGGGATTAATCAAAACTAAATCTGCTTGTAAATTGCGATGGGGCTTCGCGGCTGCATCAAACAGCGCACTTTCAAATCCCAACTGAATAAACATCAGCATATCGGCAAAAGTAATACCTGCAATTGCCACAACAAGACGCGTTTTTTCTTTCATTAGCTGCCGCCATGCTAGCGGCGTTCTGCGAAATAGTTTCATATTATTTGGGGAATAGGGCATTAAGAATGGGAGTTAGTTATTTCGGTGTTACTGAATCAAGAGATGATAAAGTCTAAAACTCTTGGCGTGGCTGAGTGTAAATATGAATTTGTATCACGCAGAGGAGGACACTTCTGTGCGGGGGTTCCCCCCGTTGAGGAAAGTGTCCGTCGCGCAGAGTCGCAGAGAGTAAGAGTTGAGAAGAGTTGATTTTTGAATTTCATATCCTAATTCAGCAACGTCAAAATCTTTAATAATCTCTGCGTCTCTGCGTCTCTGCGTGAGATAAATGATCCCGTAAATATGCAACACCGTTATATTCTTCCTCTACTCCCATTCCTATTTACAATTCAATTGCTGTCTGTACTTGTAAGTTAGTAAAACCTGCAACTCGCTTGCTACCTTCAGGAGTGAGGCGAATTTTCACTTCTACGACTCGGCTATCCAGGTTCTCTCCTGGTTGATTGCTGAAAACGTTTTGTCGCTTGACTAGCAAGCCAATGTGATCAACGGTTCCTCGCAGTTCTCCAGGAAATGCCTGACTGGTAATCACTGCTGGATGTCCCAGTTTCACTTTACCGATGTCGGTTTGATAAACTTCTGCTACTGCCATCATTTGGTCAGTTTGTGCTAGGTCTACAATGCCAGCATCACTAATTTTTTCACCGACTCGTGTATGAATTTTAATTATCTGGCCCGCCATTGGTGCTTTGATATCAGCGCCGATTAACTCAGTTTGGGTACGTTTTAGTGTGGCGATCGCATTTTCAACTTCTGTTTTTGCTGCTTCTACATCTACAGGTCGAACTTCGGTAATACTAGTCAGCGTGGCTTGAGCTTGAGTTACTTGTTTGTTACCGGTAGCTTGAGTACGGGCAAATTCTGCTTTGGCTTCGGCTAGTTGTTTGCTAGCAGTGGTGTTAATGCGGTTAAGAACTGCTTTGGCTTCATCTAATTGCTGTTTGGCAGTTTCTACGGTTAAACCTTTGCTGTCATACAAAGAATTAGAAACTGCTCCTTGAGAATATAGTTGCTGATAACGTTGATATTCGGCTTCAGCATTTTTAAGTTCTGCTTCTAGTTTCTTAATTGTTGCCTCTTGCGCTATTTTGTCTCCTTCCCACTGTGCCTCTATGCGTGATATAGCTTCTTTTTGGGCTGTTTTGTCTCCTCGTGACTGTGCTTGTATGCGTTCAATGTTTGCTTGCTGTGCCTGAATTTCTCCTGTTTTTGCCCCTGCTTCAACTTGAGCGAGTTTCGCTTGAGCAACTTTAATTTGTTGTTGGGCTTGTACTACAGCTGTTTGCAAGCGATCGCGTGAGTCTAAAATCGCTACAACCTGTCCGGCTTGGACGCGTTCTCCTTCTTTAACTAAGATTTGGGCAACGCGATCGCCATCTAAAGCTAGAGGTGCAGATAGACTAATTACCTCTGCTTCTGGTTCTAGTCGTCCTAATGCTGTGACTTTTGGCCTAACAGGTGTAGTTGGTATTGGTTCAGATGAGGCTGTTTGCTCAACTTGCCCAAATTGAGAAATACCATAAACAACAATTCCACCTGTCATAGCAGTAGCAGCAATTATTAATGCTAATAATCCTTTATTGGTTGGTTTTAGTAATAACCTTTGACTCATCTTTTTATCCTCTATCAGATTTTAAGGTGCTGTCTGGAGCCTGGGGACTGACAATTATTTTGATAGAAATAACTGAATATCTTCTTCCGCCAAATAGTTTAATTCTTCAACATTCTGGGAATTTAGGACAGCATAACGCCATGAGCCACGATGCTCTTTAGTTAAGTACTCAATACCCACTATTAATCCTTGCTTAGTTTGCTGTCCAAGGAGGAATTTTGGATATGCCCAATTTCGGGGAATGGTTATAGTTGGTTGCATAAAAAACTATCTTTGTTTTCAAGTTTACAGCACGAATGCTGCCAAAAAAAGGTAACAATTTCTATTTTTTTGTATTTTTTAAAATTTGACCATATAAGTTCGTAAAGATAACTAACAACTTAAGCACTATCAATTTAGATCGCCTTTATCTAAATTCATTTTCATCAATAATTAGATGTAATCAATTACACAATATATAAAATCAAAATTTTATTTAGTAAATAACTTGAGTACAAAAATACCTATCGAAATAGTATTCGCGTGTCTATACAGAGCAAGTAATATTCTGTAAATTTGAGAGTAATTGAACAACGCACTGCATTAGCACTTCTTCGCAGGCGATCGCTACTATCAAACAAAAGAAGTTTTCTGGGCAATTTTAAAAGTAAACAACTCTCCAAATTTTGTAGGTATCATGAAAACTATCACTCTTTCACGAGACTATTCTGTTTATACAGAAGAGCAGCATTTTGCTTGGAATAAATTATATAATCGACAGTTAAGCATTCTCAAAGGTAGAGCATGTAAAGAATTTATAGAAGGGGTTGAAATGTTAAAAGAATTAATTCAGCCTCTTCCAAAACTAGAAATACTTTCAGTGCGGCTTCAAGAATTTGTCGGCTGGAAGCTCGTCCCTGTTAGAGGCATGATCAAAAGCCAAGAATATTACATGTATTTAGCAAATAAACAATTTCCTGTCGCGGTAGATATCAGAGATACCAAGAATGACGGTTTTTCACCACTTCCAGATGTTTGGCATGATATTTTTGGACATTTGCCACTTTTAACATCTCCCTTATATAGCAATTTTGTCGAGGATATAGCTAAGCTCTGGTTGACAAAAAATGAGATACAAAAACAGCAAATTGCTAATATTTATTGGTACACAATAGAGTCCGGTATTTGTCAAGAAAATGGTGAACGCAGAGTTTATGGTGCAAGTCAATTATCAAGCTTTGATGAAATTCACTATGCTCTAAACGATCAAGCTAAAGTGTACTCATTTGATTTACAATCTTTAATTCATGCCAATATTAGACATGATGAATTTCAAAATAAACTGTTTGAAATACCTGCATTTGATTACTTAGAACAAATTTTAGATGAGCTTAAATTTGTTTAGTTCAGTTAAGCCAAAAAGCCTCATGTAGAGACGCGATAAATCGCGTCTCATAATACGATGTAGTTGTGATTCACTAAAAAGCTATGCTAATTACAGGAAATTTTGCTGTTTTTTTGGTTGCTACATTAACTTTGTGTGCTATTCCTGGCCCCGATATGTTGTATGTTATTGCACGCAGTATTGGACAAGGACGCAAAGCAGGAATTGTTTCAGCTTTTGGTTTTAGCATTGGGTTATTAGTACATACTTGTGCTGCTGCACTCGGTTTTTCAGCATTACTAATGTCTTCACCCCTTGCTTACAGCATTGTGAAGTATGTAGGCGCTGCGTACTTAATATTTTTAGGGATTAGTATGCTTTTGAGCAAAAAAAGCACTAGCTCATTAGGAAAGTTAAAACAAGCAAGCTTCAAACGCATTTTTAGTCAAGCCATCATTACAAACATACTAAACCCCAAAATAGCACTGTTTTTTCTGGCTTTTTTGCCTCAGTTCGTAAACATATCAGAAGGTGGATTAGGGTGGCAAATTCTAATATTAGGTATCATTTTTAATATCATAGGTACTCTGTGGAACATTATTGTAGCTTTCATGGCTGGTTTTGCAGGAGATTGGCTAAAAAATCGTCCAAAATTCTCTCGTTTACAACAATGGTTTACAGGCGGCGTTCTAATTTTTCTTGGCATTCATATTGCTTTTTCGCAAATAAATTAGCTTAAGATTGCACATAACAGCAAACTTTTTTACACACAATCAAGAAGCTCTATATTTGCACTTTTTCGTGTTGTTTCCCTAAGCTATGTTTTATTGCCCAAATAACCGCTTCAGATCGCGAATTTACTGCTAATTTGGTGTATATACGGCTCATATAATTACGCACTGTCTGTTGAGCTAGACTTAGCTCAACAGAGATACGAGCATTATCCCAACCCTGTGCTATCAATCCAATAACTTGTTGTTCTCGCTCCGTCAATGTAGCTTCTACATTTTCATCTTGCTTACCTATTTGTTGTTGAATAAGCTTCTCGATAATTGTTTGACTGTACCATGTATTGCCTTGAGCTACTGCACGAATAGCACTAACTAACGTTTGTGGCTCTTCAGACTTAAAAACACAGCCTTTTATACCATTTATCTTTAAAATAGATAAGTCAAATTTATCAGAGCTAGCCAGCGTTAGCACTCTCGAATATGAACACAATTCATGTAGATCAGCAATTAATTTAGCTAATATAAAATTAGTTAAATCCAGATCAATTATTAACAAATCTGGCTGAAATTTTAGATTTAATTTTGCAAGCTTAGAGACATCATTGGTTTCACCTACTAAGATTAAATCTTCTTCCAAATTGAGAGTAGCACGAATCCCAACTCCCACGAGTGAATTTTTTTCAGCAAGTAATACTCGAATAATTTTGTACATCTGTACGTTCCTATTTATTATTTAAGTAAAAGAATAATTTTCTAGTCTCTATTCTAAGAGGATGTTTAAAAAGTATTATGGCTACAAAATCTTAAAAACCTAACCCCCAAGCCCCCTTCTCTACAAATGAATGGGGGTTTAAAAGCCTCTCTTCGTTTCGAGGAAAGGAATGAAAGCGGGGTTCTTGGTGTACTTTTCGACTTTTCAAACATTCTCTAACAAAGCAACTTGACTAGGTTTGTAGTTAGCGTCTTAGCGCTCAAGCTCAGAACTGTAGCCCTAACTACAAATTATTCATCCATAGAAGTTGATAAAGCTTAAGAATTTAGACTTTTGAACCATTTTCATCTGGTCATACCATTTCACGCAAAATCTGATACAGATGTAAAGCCTGAAAGCTTTGCTGTATCTAAGTTCTTTAATTGCGAATTGCGATCTTCGCAGCGTAAAGCCTGCGGCATAGCTACGCTTAGAGCGACGAAGGAGCGTCATTGCGAATTGCGAATTGTGAATTAGTATTAGTTATTTCTGCCGTCTAGCACTAGACTTTATAAGGGATAATATCTAATAACAATAGAAAATCTTTAGATAAGTTGTAAATTATTTTGTTATTGCTTGGTTTTAAGTGATAACAATTTTTTGTAATCTAGAACACAAATATCTCAAGTTTTTACAGCATAACCTTAAGTTGATCCTTAAGTTAGTGATCTTGAATCGACAAGATTTGATTAAGTAGCGAGACTGAATTGCATCAACTAGAACTGATTTTAAAACAAATTTATCTGGCGACGAGATATCTAGTTGATGCGTTATATTTCATTATCTTTCATATATTTATGTTGCTGATTTTAGCTAGATGAATACCAAACAACAATGTCGTTTACAAAAAACGTAAGCTGTTATTATCCCTTAATCATAAAGCAACCAATTCTTAACCTTGAAGCAAATCTTCGTTTATAAAGAGTTCCTTTAGATAGATGCAAAACATGAGTATTAGACTATGATGAACGGAGAAGATTTTTACTAATTGTTTTTGTATAATCTAACCAAAATCATGGATGACCATAACAACATTTAACGAAGTAACACTAAGTTGAGTCTAAAACTAAGTTGCCACCTCTACCAGTTGCTCTATTTGTAATTTGCAGTTTTGACAGTATAGCTTGGTGGTGAAAAAAATTTGTCATTGATAGATAAAAACGAAAGACTCCAATGTGAATGGAATTCTGGAGTTGCAATCTTAAAGTACAAGAGTCTGACTAAAAGTTGGGATTTATTTTCTCTGAAAAAGGGCTTAGGCACTTTTTAATTTTCTCTGGAAAAGGACTTGGGCACTTTGTGCTACCTAAACAATAAATAATTTGAACCACCTTACATAAATTAAGGAACAATCGCTATGGCGTTACAACCTAATATATGGCACTCCACCATCAATATGAGTTCAACTCATTCCCCTATCAATCCTTATATACCTCAATATTTAGAGCCAAAAACGAATTTTATTTCATTTCCATCTTCGTCCCCTTTGAATAAATCATCTATTGCAGATATCCAACCAAATACGTTGTTGGATACATCTTCTGACAATAGTCAAGAGTTAGAGTCTATCTCAGTTGCCTCTGCAATTGTGAAAATGCTAGAAGATTTGGGAGTGCAATATGCATTTGGAGTTTCCGGAGGTGCGATCGCTCCGATATGGCATACACTACAACATAGTTCCATCAAGTTACGCCACTTTCGCCATGAAGCCGGAGCCGCTTTTGCAGCCACGGAAGCGTACTTTGCCAGTGGTCGTCCCGTCGTAGTATTTGCAACAACAGGCCCAGGAATCACAAACGCCTTAACGGGATTATTTACTGCCCGTTGGGAAGATGCCAAAGTAATTTTTATCTCGGCTTCTACCTCAGCACCAAAGCGGGGACGGTGGGCACTCCAAGAGACTAGTAATTACACCATGCCTAGTGCTGGGATTTTTACCTCTGAGTCACTATTTCATTATGCAACGACTCTCGAATGTAGCGAAGAACTTCCAGAAGTCTATCGACGGCTGGCGAAAGGTTTAGCTAAACCGAATGGCTTTGTAGCACACTTGAGCATACCTACCAACATCCAAGCAAGTTCAGTCGAGACATCTTTAGCATCAGTAAATCTGTCTTGTACTCCTGCAACAGTCAGCGAAGAAGCAATTTCAGAATGTGCGCGATTACTTACAGAAGGATCGTTTGCTATTTGGGTGGGTTTTGGGGCGCGGTTTGCAGCTGCGGAAATTCGTCAGTTGGCAGAGAAAACAGGGGCAGCTGTGATGTGTTCACCGCGCGCTAAAGGTATTTTTCCCGAAGATCATCCTCAATTTGTGGGGATTACGGGCTTTGCTGGGCATGAATCGGTTTTGAAATATATGACAGAGTGCTGCCCTTTGCGGACGCTGGTACTGGGAACACGCCTTGGTGAATTTACCTCTTTTTGGAGTCCGGCAATGGTTCCATCACGAGGCTTCGTACATGTGGATATTGACCCAGAAGTGCCAGGAACCGCATATCCATCTGCCGAGACAATAGCAATTCAGTCTGACGCAAAACTATTTGTCAAGGCTCTGCTTAAGCACTTACCAAAGCAGCAAAATCAATCACAAATCCAGTCTTTGCCTAGACCTGAACGTAGTGCAATCAATCCTAGTCAATATAGTCCAGTGCGGCCAGAAGTATTGATGAATCTCATGCAACGAGTCATCGTTGAAGGCAGCAATGCAATTGTGATGGCTGAAGGAGGAAACTCATTTGCTTGGGCAATTAACCTCCTGCGATTTACTAAACCAAATCGTTTTCGAGTCAGCACTGGGTTCGGGGCTATGGGTCATTTTGTGACTAGTGTTGTGGGTGCAGCGTTAACACATCATGGCAAAGCTGTGGCAATTGTCGGGGATGGCGCAATGTTGATGAACAACGAAGTCAGCACCGCTGTCAGCTACCGCGCTCCTGCCGTTTGGATTGTACTCAACGATGGACGCTACAACATGTGTGACCAAGGTTCAAAGATGCAGGGTTACAAAGATATGGACGTATATATTCCCCAAGCAGATTTCGTTATGCTTGCCCGCAGCATGGGAGCCGACGGTGTTCGGGTAGAAAAAGAGTCTGACATCCAAGCAGCTTTAGAAATGGCCATGCTGTCGACTAGTCCCTTCGTTGTTGATATCCTTATCGACCCAACTCGAATTGCACCGATTGGAACTCGGATTTTCAGTTTGATTTCACAAGGCGCTAAGAATTAAAGGAGATTTTGATTATGCATCATCCAGTAGGTATGCGATCGCTAGCACTGAGTTTGCCAAGTATCAAACGTTCAAACGATTATTACAGAGAAAAATACCCGGAATTAATTGCTCAGTCTGAACAAAAAAGTTTGGCAAGGTTATTTTCAGTCACTAACTCTAACCCCAACAATGAATTTGACTTCAATATGTTGCCTTATCTGCAAGACCCTTTTCGTGGCACTGTTAATCGATGGGTACTTGCTCCAGATGAATCCTCGCTGATGTTACAAGAACGTGCGGCTCGTGAAGCTCTTAATGCGGCGAACCTGACTCCCCAAGAAGTTGACTTAATGCTCGTGGCTTCAATTTGGCCGGAACGCATTGGATTTGGTGATGCTGCCTTTTTGTCTCGTCAATTAAACTTACAAGGTGCTGCTTGGAATATTGATGCTGCCTGCGGAGTTACCCCAGTAGCCCTACAAACTGCCTGTGCTTTAGTACGATCGCAAGAGTATCGTAACGTGTTAGTAGTAATCTCATGTTCATACTCTCGCTTTTTTGCTGAAGACGATACCCTTTCATGGTTTATGAGTGATGGTGTTGGAGCATTTGTAGTTGGTTCCCTCGCACCTAACCAAGGTATCCTCGGTACTAAGACCATTCATACTGCTGCTTTATGTGACATTTTCTTTGCTAAATTCACTGAGGATGAGCAAGGCAATCCACAGGTGCGGATGCGGATGGACAAAAGCGCCAATAGGGCAATCCGCGAAACAGCTGTGGATCAGCTACGGACGTGTTGTGAAGGTGCAATTGCTGCTGCTGGTGTCACTATTGACCAAGTTGACTTTTTTATTTTCAATACATCTACTGCTTGGGGGGCACAATTCTGCGCGCAAGTATTGGGTATTGACATAGAGCGCACAATCAACCTTTATTCTCATTATGCAAACATCGGGCCAGTAATTACTGTGGCTAATCTGTACTACGCTGCCCAGTTGAATAAAATTCACGAAAATGACTTAGTTCTAATCTATGGCTTGGGTGCAGCAGGTGTCGCCTCTGCCAGTGTGATGCGCTGGGGCGATGTAGCGCTCGGTGCTGTTCCGCATCTGCATGAACTTGACTCGTTATTGACGAGTTCTTCAGACCAGAGTTTCGCTCTTTGCTAAATCTATCAAGATTTTTCTCAGCGTCCTCAGCGTCTCTGCGGTTTAAAAGTAATTGATTTAACCACAGAGACGCTGGGGAGCCAGTGCGTTGCGCGGGTTCCCAAGGCACTCCGTTGGGGAGACACTGCGTTGCGGGGGTTCCCCCCGTTGTAGCAAGTGTCGTCGGCTTTGCCGACTTGTTCGCGTAGCGTCTCCGACAGGAGAAGGAAGTGCTGCCGCATTGTAGCAACTGGCGTGACACAGAGAGAAGATTTATATACCTTTGAGTATGCAAAAACAAATTCTGTCGGTAGGATTTTTCCTGTTATCTTTGGTGTTGCCGCTAAAAGTATCGGCACAGAATTATGACGAGATTTATGTTTTTGGTGATAGCTTCTCTGATACAGGTAACGTCTTCCATTTCACATCTGGGGCTATTCCTCCCAAACCATACTTCAATGGACGTTTTTCTAATGGCCCAGTTTGGGTAGAATATCTAGCCTCAGAGTTGAATTTAACTTTCAATCCCAATACCAACTTTGCTTTTGGTGGTACTACGACTGGAGTCGATAACATCGGACTTTCGATTTTGCCAGGATTACAGCAACAGATAAGTAGTTTTACGACAGCTAATAACTCTGCTAACCCAAATGCTCTTTATGTAGTGTGGGCTGGTACTAATGATTATCTTGATTATTTTTTGGGTAACATTCCCAATCCCACCAACTCGGTTGCAAATTTATCAGCAGCAATAACCTCGCTGACTGCTATTGGTGCTGAAGATATTATGGTGGTTAACTTGCCGGATTTGGGAAAGTTTCCGGTTACTGGGGGCGATACTCCTAGTTCCAACGAATTTAGTACTTTAACCAGCGCCCATAATTCTAGTTTGGCTGCGTCTCTCAACTCTTTGAGCCAGCAACTTAGCCCTGATATTAACATTATCCCTGTAGATGTTAATTACTTATTTAATCAGGCGATCGCCAATCCCAAGAAATTTGGTTTTACAAATGTTACCGACTCTTGCATTGGAGATTCACCAATAGTACCTATCGACATTTCCCCACAACCAGTTGTATGTATCCCAGACGAATTTTTGTTTTGGGACGAAATTCATCCAACAACCACCACGCATCAGCTAATCGGAGAATTAGCATTTGCAGCACTTTTAAGAGCATCTGTTCCTGAACCTTCTGTTGTGTTGGGAGTATTGACGTTTGCTTTAAGTGCAATATCGCTAAGGAAACGCTTTCGCTTTCCCAGTAGATGAATCGCAGTCAAAAAATTGTAACCCGATAAGGAAAATTGAAATGAACCAACATACTTCTGTAGCCCTTCCCAAACTAAAGACAGATGAGCGACTACTTTGGGATCTTATTTCTGGAAATATAGGATTTGGCACATTTCTTGTTGCTTATGACCTCAAACTTTTTCCATTTTTAGCCGAAAAACCACGGACTCTTACAGAAGTTTGTGAAGTGCTAAAGATTCATGAGCGTCCAGCGAAAGCTCTCTTGTCAATGAATGCATCTTTGGGGCTTTTACAAGTCAAAGATGACTTTTATTCACTTACCTCTTTTGCAGAAGATTATCTTCTCGAAAGCAGTTCAACTTATTTAGGCGATTTCTTAGACGTGACAGTTGCTACTGCCTCTATGTATTCTTTTGAGAACATCAAGCAAGCTGTACTTTCCAATTCCTCACAAATTTACTCTGGTGAAAAACTTTTTCAGACCCATGAAAAACAAGCCGATTTAGCGCGTACTTTCACCAATGCAATACATAGCCGAAATCTAGGAGCAGCCCAAGTTTGGCCAGAAGTTATTGATTTATCTGCACACAAACTCTTGTTAGATATTGGCGGAGGTTCAGGTGTTCACGCTATTCACGCCACATTAAAATGGGCAAACTTACAAGCTTTAATTATTGATCTTGCTCCTATATGTGAAGTAGCGCAAGAGTTTGTAGAACGCTACGGCTTACAAAACCGCATCAAAACCCAAGTTACTGATATGTGGAATCAGCCTTTTCCCACAGCCGATATTCACTTTTATTCTGATATTTACCATGATTGGCCACTAGAAAAAGGTCATTTTCTCACTCAAAAAAGCTTTGATAGCTTGGAAACAGGAGGTCGCATCATTATTCATGAGATGCTTTATCATGACCAAAAAATTAATTCTGCTGTTGCTGCCTATGATATTGCCATGCTTTTATGGACAGAAGGCCAGCAATATTCAGCTGATGAATTATCAACAATGTTGATGGATGTAGGTTTCATAGATGTTGAAGTTAAGCCAACCTTTGGATACTGGAGTATTGTCACTGGCTACAAACCTTGACAAAGAGTAATCTTGGGAAGATGTCACAGTGTGTTGGGATCAATTCCTTGTTGCTGTAATCTGGCCAAAAGCTCCTGAAGTTGTTGCTGAGTTTGTTCGAGTTGTTGTTGCTGTGCTACGTTTACTTCTTCTGGGGTTTGGTATCTGTTACCATTTTCGTCATACCAAAACAGCCATTCTCGTATTCGTCCTTGATAAGTACCTTGTTCTCGTCCAATACCTAACCCAACTTCTGGTATCCAGATTTTATCCCCTGGTTGTAAAACGTATTTACCTTCAACTAAGCGATAAACTTCTAAACGCTGACGCTTACGACGTAGACGCGCTGGAGCATAAATCACATAATACAAAATGCCTAATTGGGCATAATCTACTTTTTTTTGTTCGTATTCGCCGTTGTAAGTTTGAGAAACAACTTCTAAAGTTAAAATTGGTGAAATGCCTTCTTCTTCCCACAAAACATAACTAGAACGTCCATTTTCTCCAACAAAACGTTCTACGCCCAAACTCAAGAAACCATCAGGAACTATTGCAGGTTTACTAGGTGTATAATAAATTCCCATATTAATGCCGAAAAACCAATCATCCCGGTTTTGCCAAATTGAGGCTAAGATTGCTAATAACAAATTGGGAATTAATATTTGCAGTTCGTTATCCACAGGGGTATCGTCTGAATCTGGCAATTCTGCTGATGAAGGTAGACAATCTAATGGATTGTAGTTGAACATAATCATGTTAACGGTTGACTGATGACAGTTAACTATTTTGATTTAGCAATGCTTGTTAGAGTCGTGATGCGTAAAGCTGTACCATAAAGAAAATCCTAAATAAGGCGAGATACAAATTAATCTAACTCTCGTCGTCCTTCTAAGGCTCTTGCTAGCGTCACCTCATCCGCGTATTCTAAATCCCCACCCACAGGTAAACCAAAGGCAATCCGTGTCACCTTGGTAAATGGTTTCAATAGCTGACCGACATACAAAGTTGTTGTCTCGCCTTCCACACTCGGACTAATTGCTAAAATTACTTCTTGGGGTTGTTGCTGACTGACTCGTCGCACCAAAGCTTGAATATTCAACTGTTCTGGCCCAATGCCATCCATAGGGGAAATTACTCCACCCAAGACGTGATATTTGCCTTTGAACTCGCGGGTTTTTTCTAGCGCAATGACATCGCGAGAATCTACTACCACGCAGATAGTCTGATTTTCACGGTTGGGATTGCGGCAGATTTCACAAACCGCCTCCGCAGATAAGTGAAAGCAAACAGAACATAAACCTATCTGTTTTTTTGCTTCAATCAGGGCTTGCGCCAAAGCCTCTACTTCTGACTCTGGTCGCTTTAAAATATGCAAAGCTAGTCGTTGGGCTGATTTGGGGCCAACTCCTGGTAGGCGTTGCAACTGCTCAATTAACCGTGCTAAAGGGCGTGCGTAAACCGTTGTCTTATCTCCAGAAGGTTATAAATCTCATTACTATGATGACATTTTTTTGAATGATCTTCTCTGTATAATGGCACTAATACCGTTTCTTTGTGAAGCTGCGCCAAACTCTCTTAAACTCTTAATCTTGGCGTACTTGGCGTACTTGGTGAAGCAGTCGCAGTCTTGGCGCTTTGCGTCGATTGCGAACTGCTGAACCCGAAGGGCGGTTCGTTTTTGATTTCTTATACTAAGTCTGAGATAATTGGGCGCATCTTCATACAGAATTGGTATCAGGAGTCAGTCCAAAGCCCACCACCTTACCCAATAAGTACGGTTGTGGGCACTTTTTTAATATCAAAGTTCGAGTACTTTGCTGTTAATTTGTTTACTCATTTCCCAGATCTAACTGTACTTGCACCCCATCGTTGCCGTTCATAGATTGAATAGGCTGCAAGATAATTGGATTCTCTGGCAAGGATATTGCTTCGTTTAAACGAAATCCATCTAGAAGGGTATTATTCTCTCCCTTATTAATGGATCTACTTCCTGAGTTTTGGCCATTAAAGAATTTTGTAAAATCGTCCTGGGCTGTTCTAGTCCCAACCCCTTCTAGAGAATCACCAGTTAGTTGATAGTTTTCCGTATTTAAGACGGGTGTTTCTGGTGACTGAGCGCGAACCGGGCTTCCTAAGCTTGCAAAAGCTGCCATAATTGCCAATGCAGCAATAATTTTAGCGTTCATTAGTTTTACCCCAATTCTTTAATTTGTTGTTTGTTATTATTCTCTGAGTGAACTGTTTTTTGATTTTTACAAATTATCTATATCCATGCACAATATTATTGAAACAATACGTGGATTGTCAATATTTTTATGGCAGTCTTGATGAAGATAAAGAGACAAAATGCTGTGACAGTAATGTTGCAAATAATGCCAGGTTACAAAATATAGAAAATAAAATTATTAAAGGTAAATTACTTAAAGAAAAAGACGAATAATCTTAAGATTTACTTAATATTGTTGGCATTGATTCATGAAAATCTTCTTATCTTAAAGAGAGGGTTGATTAAAATCTTAATTAAGTCATGAAATATTGACAGGCATAACAAAAAAATAATTTTTGCAACACCATCTTTCCACCTCAAAACTCGGAATGTCGAGCTTGAAACACGAAACAGCGAGCTTGGAACTCGGAACATTGAGCTTGAAACACGAAACAGCGAGCTTGGAACTCGTAACTTGCAGGTAATACCAATTCACAAAAGTCTTGATACATATAGATTTCTCGTAGGGGCACGGCATTGCCGTGCCCCTACTTAAATTACTGTGGGCTTCGCCTACATGCAAATATGCTCAAAAGAGAATAAACATCTTGCAAAAGTTACTTTTGCAAGACGTTGGGGAAAGGTTAAAGGGTAAAGGTATGGAATTTTCCCTTACCCTTTAACCCTTCCCCGTTTTGGTCACACTACAACAGGTGTATTCGCCAGTTTTACTTGCGGTGTCGCCACCATCCGCATTCCGGCTGGTGCGGCTAAAGTTAAACCACGGCGCACAGGACGCACCGGGCGTTTATTAACCAGAGATAATTGAAACTGGGACAGAATTGTTGCCAAAGCAATTTTCATTTCATACTGGGCAAATGCCAAACCAATACAGCGACGATTTCCACCACCAAAAGGTAAGTATTCATAAGGAGAAAATTGCCTTTCTAAAAAGCGTTCTGGTTTAAACTGTTTGGGTTGTGAGTAAACTGCTTCGCGATGGTGCGCTAAATAAATACTGGGGACTATTGCTGTTCCCTTTGACAATTGGTAGCCCATAATTTTAATGGGCGATTTGACAATTCTCAAAAAACCACTAATCAAAATTGGGTATATCCGCAACGTTTCTTGGCAAACTGCTGTTAAATAAGGCAGTTTTGCAATATTCATTGGTTCTGGGTTGATACCAAGGCTATTTATTTCTCGTAACAACTTCTGCCGTACTTCTGGTAACTGATCAATCCAGTAAAAAGCCCAAGTCAATGCAGAAGAGGTAGTTTCATGCCCTGCAACCAACATTGTCATTAATTCATCGCGCAATTCCTGATCCGACATCGGTTGTCCGTCTTCATAACGAGCAGAAATCAATAAACTGAGAATATCTTGGCGATGTTGCTCTGGTTCAGCGCGACGTTCTTGAATCAAAGCGTAAATCAGTTGATCAACTTTTTGTACCAACATTACTATTCGACCCCAAGGACTCCATGCACCAAAATCTTTTTGCATGAAATTAAAAAAGAAGGCGGTAGATATCAAAGGCGTACCCATAAAATCGAGAAGAGAAGTTAGCAATTGGCGCAGTTCTTGAAACATTGGCCCTTCATCTACACCAAACACTACCCGTAAGATGGCGCGCAAGGTAATTTCTTGCATCGAATCTCGGATATTAAAGGGCTTACCAATAGTCCACTCATTGCTTACCTGCTGAGTGATTTCGCGAATCGCTTCACCATAAGCCCGCATTCTTTCGCCATGAAAAGGAGGCGTTAATAATTGTCGTTGACGCTGATGGCGATCGCCATCTAGTAAAATCAAAGAGCTATCGCCAAGCAAAAACCTTAAAATTCCATTGCCTCTGCCTGTCTCAAAGTGAGTAACATCAGCAGCAAAAATCTCTTCCAGTGCTTTTGGATGACTAAAGTACACAAGATGTTTATCATCACGTCCCAAAATGGCAAAATTGTCACCATAGACTTGAGCAAAATCTTCCAAGTATTTTACTGGCTGAGTAATGAACTTGATCAACCGCAGAAAACGGGGCATATTTGGCCCTTCAGGGAGATTTGTAGTTACTGTCATAGATTTTTGTTGGAGTTAATGGCTGATGAATTTAATTTTTGCGGATTTTTTTGTACTTGGGGGTCGCACAAAGGGGTATATTCATGTATGGCAGCATCGGAAGTAAGTAGTGCCAAAAATCATCGCTATCCTTAACGGTAAAGGAGGAGTCGGCAAAACGACTACCTCAGTCAATTTGGCTGCACAGTTTGGGACAAAGCACAAGGTTCTTCTTGTTGATGCAGATATTCAAGGTTCCGCCAGTTGGTGGGTTGGGCGGAATGAGAATGGTATGGGGTTTGATCTATCCCAAGAGACTGATCCGCAGCTTTTAGGTCATTTACGAAAAATAAAAGGTTACGATTTAGTAGTGGTGGATACACCTCCGGCGCTGCACTCTGAAGCATTAGCGACAGTAGTAGCGATCGCAGATTATCTAGTTTTACCTACACCTCCAGCACCAATGGATTTAGCTGTCCTCGTGGAAACAGTAAAGAAAGCCGTCATCCCTGTAGGAGTTCCCCATCGGGTACTACTCACTAAAGTCGATATGCGGAGTGTAGGCGAAGCACTAGAAGCACAAAACACTCTCCAGCAGTTAGGAATCCCTGCTTGCAAAGCTTTCATCCGTGCCTATAAAGCTCACGAACGAGCAGCGTTGGAGGGTGTAGCAATTTCTGAATGGCGAGGAAAGAATGCTTGGGAAGCTGCGTCAGACTACCGCAGCGTGGCTAATGAATTACAGCGTGATTGGAGAAAATAATGGTTAAGAAACAAAGTCTTTCGGATTTAATCCAAGAAGAAGCACAAAAATTGACACCCACTGAAGACGAATCTACTATCGAAGTTCAAGCTGAAAAAGTTGTGGAAGAAAATACTTTAGCAGCAGACACATCATCAACTGAGACACCAGAACCAACTTCTGCCAGACGTACTAATCCTACTAAGGCTGATTTAGAAGTCATAATTAAAGAGCTAAAAGAAACTCTCGAACAGTCACAAAAAAAGGAAAAAACTTTCCAGAAAAAACTTGCTGATTTGCAAGCAGCTTTATCTGAACAGCAAGCTTCAGCAGAACGGCTCACAAAAGAGCTTAATGAAACCAAAAAAACAGCCTTGCAACTTGCAGAAGCTAATTCTAAACTTATAGAAGAAAATAAAGTTGCAAAACAAGAACAAGAAATAGAACATAAAGCTTTAGTCAAAGAACAAGAAAAATCATCCGCAATCCAAGTCAAAGAAAAATACAACCCAATTGCCTATAGAAAATCACATTTGGCAACTCAAAAAATGCCACAACAGCCGATAGATACGAATGATGATTTTGCCGACAATACTTGGTTGTACGATTAAATTTTTAAGGGTAACTACTGCGGTCTTTAGGTCTCACGCCACTCCCTATAAGTCGGGAAACCGCCAGGGACGGTGTGGCTTACCGAAGGTTAGTAACTATATTGAACTACAGTAATTTTACATTTTTGTGTTATGCAATTTAGCTGTATATTCAGTTTAGTCCAAACCCAAAAACTGAGAAATTAACGGCAACAACTTACCACATTCTTCAACCAACTTAGTCGCACTCGGCAAACTGGTAAGTATGCCTTTTAACATCGTAATTGCCGTATCAGCTAAATTTTGCTTTTCTTAGTTTTGAGGATTTTTTGATGCTTCTGCCAAGGATTTTACTTGTGTTAAAGCCTTCCCTTTATCCTTGGGAGATAAATCTTTCTCAGCCTCAATCGCTGCTTGTAATTGCATTAACAATTCCTTAATTCCTGGTTTTTCTGGTTCGGGTAAACTTGGTAACTCATTAATAGTATTTGTCACCGTGCCACTAATATCACCCAAGTTCAAAGCTTGCCCACTAGCATTAAAATCGCCACCAATATTGCCGATATTAATATTACGGCTCGCATCATTACTGTTAGTCATATTTTTATTTTCTAATTTATTGTCAACTTGAACATTAATAGGCTTATTTGCCAATAAGTTCACAATCTCTTTCATATCTGCACTTTGTTGGCGATAAATGATTATCTCATTATCTTTAGCTTGTAATTGTGCCTTATATTTTTCTTCTACAGCTTGCAGTGCCAATTGATAATTTTGGGTAAAATCACTGTGAATCTTTTCTTTATCAGCACCATCAGGTACACCAAGTTTAACAACGACTACTCCATCACCTTTATTTTCAATACTTTGTAAGGCTAATTCTGTATCTTCATTTTGGTGTTGCACATTTTGAAAAGCATTAACAAAAGCTTTCCAATCAATGCCATTACGGAAAATTAAATCAACAGTATTTAACACTTCTTCAAACAGTTTGGTAAATTCTCCTGGTTGAAAATCGCCGCTACTAGGACGACGTTCGCGGTCATCAGTTCTAGGTTTGGGGCGTTCTAGAAGATAAACAAAGCGACAATCTACATTATCTAATAGAGTTGAATTTTCAATATTCCATGCTTCCACACAAGCACCAGTCATTTTAGCACTAGTAAAATCAGCACCCACAGCTTGAGCTAAAGTTAAATTTGCCCACTCTAAACAAGCTCCTTGGAATGTAGCTTCAGTAATATTGGCATCTTTAAGATTTGACAAAGACAAATCTGCACCGATGAGGTTTGCGCCTTTCAGGTTAGCGCCAAGATATGATTTTTCTCTACCATTGCAACTTACTAGTAAATTGAGAATATCTCGTTTAGCTAATATTGCATCTCCAACTCTGGCAAGGTCAAGTTTTTTGGCTTCATAAAAACGAGTACGTGTGAGGTTGGCATTTCTGAAATCTGTATTTCTAAGAATTGCACCAGTAAAATCAGCATCGGTTAAATTAGCACCACGAAAGCTAGTTCCACCTGTTGCAGCAAAGGCAACAGCAAATGAGCGAACCCAAGCATCTTTTTCATTACCAGCCAGACTACGCCAACCAATGTAAGCAGTAAATAATGTAATGGCTACGGCTACGGCTAAGGCTAAGGTTACGGCTGTGGCTGTGGCTCTGGCTACGGCTCCGGCTACGGCTACGGCTCCGGCTACGGCTCCGGCTCCGACTAAGGCTACGGCTCCGGCTCCGGCCACGCCTACGGCTAAGGCAAAGGATATGGCTCCGGCTACGGCTCCGGCTCCGGCTACGCCTACGGCTAAGGCAAAGGATATGGCTCCGGCTACGGCTTCGGCTCCGACTAAGGCTACGGCTCCGGCTACGCCTACGGCTAAGGCTAAGGCGAAGTTTACGGCGAAGCTTACGACGAAGACTCCTAAACCTGCTGTTAAACCCTTACGAATGGTAATAATACAAAAAATTAGCAGAAGAATTAGACAAACTATCCCGATAATGGTGTTTTGAGTGCCTTTGGTGTCAAAAATATATGCTACCAATAGACTAACAAAGATTGAAAAAAATCCTGATAGTCCCGACAGCAGCAATGAGACTATAAGCAACCCAATTGTCCAACTCCGCTGTAGTCCTGCTTTAGCACCTGTAAAATCAGTATCTTTAAGAATCGCATTGGTAAAGTTTACCCCTCGAATATCCGCCTTGCTAAAATTGGCTCCTGTCAGGTCTTGGCCTTTAAAAGAGCGACCTCGGAGATTTTGTCCGGCGTAGTCTGGTGGCATAATTACTAATTCGTAATTCGTAATTCGTAATTCGTAATTCGTAATTGAGAAAGTTAGATTAAATTTGGGTTTGGGGGTTTGAATCTGGTGACGGATTTTAGAGAGTTGCCGTTACTGAGATTTTATACAACTTGACTGTGCAATGTTCCCGATTTTGGGAAATTTTCATCAATACAGCAGATTGTAACTTGGTGAGATACAGATAATCGTAGGGGCACAACATGTTGTGCCCCTACCCGTGTATTCGCTTGGTAAAGTGTAATTCCCACACTACCAATCAAGCTCCTCTTTAGTCACACATTCCTCAACAGGAGTACGCATTCCTTCTAGGATATCCTCTCGCATTCCAGGAACTTGCAGTATATACAATGTTTCTTGGATAGCTTTCCAATCTTCAAGAGCAATAAGTACCGCTTGATTTTGATTACCAGTAATTATTATTGGTGTGTGAAATTGTGCGCTTTCATCAATGACAGCATCAAGGTGTTGTTGTGCATCATTAACATTAATTACATCCATGATTACAACCTCTTTTTTATCCAGCCATCACAGAAAATAGCAAAAATTGCCATAATTATTGTAGAGAAACCAAAACACCAAAACAAATGACCAGTATAAATATTTCTCTGCCTGACTCAATGGGTGCATATATAGAGCAACAAGTCACAAGTGGTGGCTACAGCAGTGCTAGTGAGTATTTTCGTGAATTGGTGCGTCAAGATCAAAAGCGTAAAGCCAAGGAACAGGTAGAAACACTGCTGTTAGAAGGTTTGAATTCTGGAACAGCAACCGAGATGACTACTCAAGACTGGCAAGATATTCGTCAAGTTGTACGGGAACGAGCCATGAAGCGTAAAGAGCAAGATCAAGGTTAATGTGTCAAGTATATAAACGACCACAAGTCATTCGTGACTTAATAGAACTAGCGACTTATATAGCAGAAGATAACCTGGATGCTTCTGACCGTTTTCTGATAGCAGCTGAAGAAACATTTAAACAACTGGGTAAAATGCCAGGAGTAGGGAAACTTTGCCAATTTTCTAGCCCTCATTTAGCAGAATTTAGGCAGCAATCGATCAAGGGATTTAAAAATTATCTTGTTTTTTACCGTTCTACAAATACTGGTGTGGAAATTGTACGGGTGATTCATGGTGCGCGAGATCTTGAGGCAATTTTGGATGATAATTTTAGTCAAGATGACTGAATAGTAGGAAGAATTTATATGGATTAAGCATGAATTATCGCTACAACATGGTCATTCGATATTGTTTCTCTCAAGGCATAACGAAGGTAATTCTTCCAACTTAATTTTTAGTTATCCCGAAAATTTAGAATATGTTGAGCAGTGATTTCGGGTTGTTCCAAATGAGGGATATGACCACAATCTTGAATCCAAATGAGTTGACTATTGGGAATTGCTCTTTTAAATCTTTTGGCATCTTCTGTGCCCAATATCTTATCGTTATCACCCCATAATATCAGCGTTGGTTGGACAATTTCTGACAGTTTCTTGAATCTAAAAGCACTATAGCCACCGCTTTTAGTGAAAGCAATCAAAGCTTGACTCCAACTTTGCATTTGTAGATGTAGTGAGCCACAATCTAAGGCATCAACTGAAACAAGATTGAGGTTTTTGTAAGCAAGACGAGAAATGCGATCGCGGACTTTAGGGTTACGCAAAAACTCTGTGGCTAAATAACCCAAAGGGGGAAACATCAACCGACTTAAAGGTGAACCTCCCTTCAAACCAGCGCTGTCTATTAACACCAATTTTTGTACGACTTCTGGGTAAGTGAGTGCAAAATCAATCGCTGCTGCACCACCCATCGATACACCAAGCAAAATTACAGGTTGGTTAATCAGAGTTTTCCAGAAATAATACAGATGAGTTTTAATGGCAACTGGGCTAAATTTTAGCCCTGCTAGTCTATCTGTAAACCCAAAACCCAGCAAATCGACTGCCCAAGTTTCATTATCTGCTGCTAGGAGTGGTAAAAGGCGACGAAATTCTAATATAGAACTGTCAAAGCCGTGAATTAATAATATGGGTATGCCACCACTTCCTTGATGAACATAAGTGGTGGTAATTGGTTGAGTAGTTAAAGGGGTAGCGATCGCTTGACTTTGAATCTTCTGAGCCAGAGCTATCGAAGCAGGTTCTGTCAGTTGCCCAACTGTGGTAGGTAAGAAACTAGGAAACATAAATTTTAGTTTACTCTAGAATTGTGAGCGATCGCGCTGGGTTTGTAGTAAGTACTTCAAAAAAGTAGGTTGGGGAGCCACTGCGTTGCGCGGGTTTCCCGCGTTGTAGCAAGTGGCGTTTAAGCACGGCGCAACCCAACAAAAAAACGCAAATGTTGGGTTTTCCTACGTCAACCCAACCTACTACTAATTGGCAATGTAAACCAAAATGTTGCTCCTACGTCCAACCCACTATTCATGCCAATTTCGCCGCCGTGGGCGTTGATAATTTGCTTACACAAATACAACCCTAATCCTAAACTTACAGAATTGCGGTTATTACCAATTCGGAAGTAAAGGTTAAACAGCTGTTCGCTTTGTTCTTGACTTATTCCCACGCCGTTATCGCTGACAGTACAATAAATTGTTTTGCCTTCATCGATAGCATTGAGCGTCAACATTAACTCAGGCGGATTATGTTTAATAGCATTAACAATTAAATTAGAAAATACTCGCCATAGTTGGGTGGGATCGGCGTTAACTAGTGGTAAATCTGCCGTGACTAGATTGATCAGCGTAGTTTGATTTTCTTTCAATATTGGCTCTAAATCTGCGATCGCAGACTCTACTATAGTATGCAATTTTACAGGTTGGCGTTGTAAAACAATCCCTTGCACCTCGCTCAGATGAGCTTCCATCAAGGAATTAATCAAATTTAGTTGGCGATCGCTACTTTGTACCATCCGTTCTAAAATTGATCGTGACACTGGAATTGCGGAAAATTCTTGTTCCCCATTATTCAGCAAATTCTTGAGTACCATTGAAGTGCCTAGTACAGGGTTGCGTAAGTCATGAGAAACAGCATGAAAAAATACTCTTAAGGCTTCTTCTGCTTGTTTGCGCTGGGTGATATCTTCAATTAACCCCTCATAGTAAAGTAATTTTCCCTGTTCGTCTCGGACTGCATAAGCTTTTTCCGAAATCCAGACAATACTGCCATCTCGGCGGTAAATTTGGGACTCAAACTGAGAAACGATCCCATCTTGTTCAATTAAGCGCACAAACTCTGCACGACGCTTTGGATCAACATACAATTGATGTTCAATATCAGTAAAATTTGCTGTGACTTCTTCAGGAAATGAATATCCGTAAATACGTGCTAATGCCGGATTTGCTGTAATATAGCGTCCATCGGGACTACTTTGAAAAATACCTTCAATGGCGTTTTCAAAAATACTACGATATTTAGCTTCTGCAACTTCTAGTTTTTGGTAGGTAGACTCCATTTCTTGACGGGCGTAAAACTCAGAGCGTTGCAGGCGATCGTATAAGTAAACACCAAGATCACATATAATACAGAACCATAAAATGTATAAAATGAATGTGACATTATATATTTCCGGGTGTGCAGGAATTGGTGTTTTTAAGCCTAGTGCCGTATTGACACCAAAATAGTAAGCTAAAATACCCACCTGAGATAGTACATGCAGAGTCCAGCGGACTGGGATGAATGTAGCTTGACTTAAAAATAGCAGCGACCAACCGAGGGTATCTGGTAGTGCAAAACCTTTGAGCGTGGCGAACAATTGTGACGCTAAAGTAATTGACCATGATGACCCTAAAAATAATAACCCTGGACGACGATGACCAAACTGAGTTTTATGCAAGATAAAACAAATCACTAAACTCAGCAGCATCGCCAGATTAATTACCAGTCCTTGAGTTTTAAGAAGTGGTGACAGCTTCTGCAACTCTTTTAAAGGGAAGAAAAAGTCGTAAATATTTCGCAAAGTAAAGGTCAGCAAACAAATCAGCGCCAGCCATAACCATAGATGCAACCTTTGCCATAAAAAGCGATGTCTCTTGGCTAGCCACTGTGTCTTTTGAGACGAAGCCTGATAAAAAACACTAATTTCATCTAGAGTTGGCGCAGAAAGGAATTTTTGCCACCACCTTCCAACTTTGCCCATTTTTCAGACTGCCATAAAACCTTTGTTTTATTATTATCTGTCAAACTGTTACGAGGCTCAGATCCCCGACTTCTCAAAGAAGTCGAGGATCTTGTTGTTCACGATGTTGCTAAGGGTAACGTGAACCAGAAGGTTAAACCGCGTCTGGTATTACTAATGACACCCATTTCACCACCATGTGCTTGAATAATTTGCCGACAAAGATACATTTTTAAGCCAATGTCTATGGAACAAGAGGCTTGGGGATCGGGAACGTATAAATCGAAGAGGCGATCGCCTTCTAATTTGCTCATCCCCACACCATTATTTTGAATCTGAACGCGAATCATTTTGTCTGCAACTGTGGCTTTGAGGGTAAAGTTTAATCCTGGTGGATTATGTTGCAAGCTGTGTGTAAACAAATTTTTTAAAACCCGCTGTAACCGAGTTTTATCTGCCATTACTAGCGGTAAATCTTGAGGAACCAAGTTTTTCAGAGTCGCTTGGTTGTGGTTTAATATGGGCTGTAAGTCTTGAATAATTGCATCTAGCAGTGTGCTAAACCTCAACATTTCTCGATTGAGGATAACTCCTTGATTTTTACAACAATGAATTTCTAGCAATGAGTCAATCATTGCCAACTGGCGGTCATTACCTTGAATCATTCGCTCAAGAATAGATTTAGGTACTGGAATCAGACATGGGGCGGATTCTGGAGCCAATTCCTGATTTTTCAGCAAATTCTGTAATACCATCAAGTTACCCATAACTGAAGTTCGTAAATCGTGGGCAACTGTGTGTAAAACCACGTCTTTCACCCGTTGCATTTCTGCCAATTCTTGCATTTTTTGCTGCAACTGAGCAGTACGTTCTTCTACTTGGTGTTCTAGATTAGTGTTGAGTTGAGCTAATTCTTGGTAAAGTCGTACTTGCTGAATGGCGATCGCTAGTTGCTCAGACATCTGCTGTACTAAATCAATTTCTATGGATTGCCAATGTCGAGGGCCAGAACATTGATGAGCAACCAAAGCGCCCAATAATTCGCCACCCAGCATAATAGGTACAGCCAAGGTAGCTTTTGTATGGAATTGTTGGTAATGTGCTTGCAATTTGGCAGATACTGTGATTTGGCTGATATCTTCAACTACACGCACTCGATTAGTTGTAAGCAAATTTCTCAATTCTTGCAAATAAGTTTTATCATCAGTTTTCCAACCCAAGACTGAAGGATATTCAGGATTTACTGATTCTGCGATCGCTTTGGCTGCTGCATGGGTGTGATTCAGACCAATGAAAACCCGGTCTGCTTGTAAAAATTGCCGGACTTCCGTCACAGTAGTTTGGAGAATTTGCTCTAAATTCAAAGAAGAGCGAATTTGGACTAAGGTTTTTGTCAACAAGCGATCGCGTTGTGCAGAGAGACGTAATTGTGCTTCCACCTGCTTGCGTTCGGTAATGTCGTGATGAACTACCAAAATGCAGGGAATATCATCCAAGTCAATGATTTCGGCTGAAAGCACTGCTGTAATAATCTCACCCGACTTTTGGCGAAATTCGCATTCCAAGTTGCGAACAACTTTATTTGTCTGCAACTCTTGTAATAGTCTGGCGCGATCGCTTTCATTTACCCAAATATTTAACTCAAAGGCTGTACGGTCAATCACCTCGTCTCGCTCATAACCTGAGAGTCTGACAAAACTATCGTTAACTTCTATGAAGCGTCCTGCTTGAAGTGTGCTGATAGTAATAGGGTCAGGGCTGCAATTGAAGGCTTTAGAAAATTTTTGAGCGAGATTTCGCAGGGTGACTTCTGCTTGTTTGCGCTGGGTAATGTCTCGGACAATGGCTAAAACTTCATTTGGGCCACTGACTACCAACCTAGCTTCATAATCTCGAATTCCTGAAGGCGTTGGCAAATGATATTCACAAGTTTGCAAAGTTTCGGAATCTAAAGTTTTGGCGATCGCCTCTTGGCCAATAGCAGCAACGTCAGTTGGTAAGAGATCCCACATATTTTTACCAATTATCTCTTCTTTGGCAAGAATGACGTTTGCTCCTTCACCTTTCAAGTCTAGATATTCGCCATCACGGCTAATGCGAAACATCAAATCGGGAATAGCGCATAAAATTGCTTGGTATCGAGCTTCGCTTTCTCGTAGTTGCTCCTCTACTCGTTTCCGGTCTGTAATATCTATGACCAAGCCATCCCAAAGAATATTACTGTTAACTTGCCGTTGGAGTTGGGCAGAACCATGAATCCACTTGAGTTTACCACTAGGTGTGATGATGCGACCTTCCCAATTCCAAGGTGTCAAAGTAGCTGTTGCAACCGCAATTGACTGTGCAAAGGCTGTCATATCCTGGGGATGAATCAGTTCACAAATCACCCTAAAATCTGCCTGTACAACTTCTGGTTCTAATTCATAAAGTGCTTGACAGCCAGAACTAATATATAAAACGTTCCAAAAACCATCTTGCTGTTGCAGAAATTGGAAAATTACCCCCGGTAAATTGGCAGCAACCCTTTCCAAGACAGTAATAGTCTCTGATGGAAAATCTGGTTTATCCAGTGATTTTACGGTTTCATCCACTCTTTGACCCTTTGATACACAAGCAAGTAGTGTGAGATTAAAGGCAACCATAGCTATTTTGACAGCTTTCGTTCTGTGAGCATAATTGCTAACCGAATAAAAACCACGCCTTCTTTCAGAGTAGTTCCAGATATAGCGATCGCATTCACCCAATCGGGTGAACCAGTTACTTATCGGGCAAATAAAGAGTTGGGTTGCAAAAAAATATTTAGCTACAATAAACTGAGATTATTCCTTATTAGATTGTTAGTATACTCTTAAAAAGAGTGCTGTTAACAGCATAGTTGAGACAACTTTGTCAACAAATAATATTTATTGAGAACATAAAATTTTTTGGCAACACAATCATTTCCTTGGCATTGCAAAATTCGATTGTGCGGTGCATCTACTTATCAGATAAAATATTTCATTTGTCCGTTGCATTTAACTGCTTCTGTTTATGACCCAAACTTTCACTGTAGAAATTAACCACCAAGGCAAAGTTCATACTTTGCAAGTTCCTGAAAATGAAACTATTTTATCGGTAGCCGATGCAGCAGGTATAGATTTACCCAGTTCTTGTCATGCAGGCGTTTGTACGACTTGCGCTGGTCAAATCATTGAGGGGACTGTAGATCAAACTGACGGCATGGGTGTTAGTTTAGATTTGCAAAAACAAGGTTACGTATTACTTTGTATCGCCTATCCTCGTTCTGATTTAAAAATTGAAACAGAAAAAGAAGAAATAGTTTATCAATTGCAATTTGGTAAAGATCAATAAAAGGATAAAAACTGAAAATTCGCTCTAGATGCTGAAATCGGCTATTCTAGGAACTACAAATCAACAGGATTGACCACGATGACTACTCATTTTATTACCGCAGAGATTGACTTCCAAGAAACTCCTACAGAACTGCAAAAAGCCATTGAAACAGAATTAAAAAAACAAGGCGAACCCTTACGTTGGGCAATTGCCTCTGTAGATAAAGAACAGCAAAAAGCTACAGTAGAAGCGGTTGTAACTAAAGTAGAGATTTAGAAGTTATACCGTTTTTATATGAAGTTGCATGTAATTAGCCTGCACGGGCAGGCTTTGTTTTTGTCGCGCTAAAATTTTAGCCTGTGGACGTTATTGAGAATTGGAGCCCAACTTGTGAATCAACGTCCCTACACTGCTATTTTGATTATACCTACTGGTATTGGGGCTGCGATTGGGGGTTATGCAGGAGATGCTTTACCTGTTGCCAAAGTTTTAGCACAAGTTTGCGATCGCCTGATTACTCACCCCAACGTCCTCAACGGTGCGAGTTTGTACTGGAACCTCCCCAATGCTTTCTATGTTGAAGGTTATGGTCTTGACAAATTTGCTGCTGGGTGTTGGGGTTTACGTCCAGTACACACTAACAAAATAGGTTTGCTCTTAGACCAAGGCATTGAGCCAGAATTGCGACTGCGACATCTCCAAGCAGCAGATGCAGCCAGAGCAACCCTTGGTTTAACCCTTACAGATTATGTAATTACTGATGCGCCATTAAATGTGGAATTACGAACCGCGCCATCAGGAGCAAGTTGGGGAACTATTGGCAACCCTGATAGCTTATTAAGGGCAGCTGAAGTATTAATCAAAAAAGCAGGAGCAGAAGCGATCGCAGTTGTTGCCCGTTTCCCCGATGATATGGATGAAGATGCAGTGCAAAACTACCGCCAGGGCAAAGGTGTAGACCCCCTCGCGGGTGCAGAAGCAGTCATTAGCCATTTAATAGTGCGGACTTTTCAAATTCCTTGCGCTCATTCTCCGGCGTTGGCAGATGTACCCCCAGATCCCAATTTATCCCCCCGTTCTGCCGCCGAAGAAGTGGGCTATACTTTTTTGCCGAGCGTCCTTGTAGGCTTGAGTCGTGCCCCAAAATTTGTTGTAGAAAAAAAACACCAAGATATTTGGGCAGATCAAATAGATGCTGCGATCGCACCTGCAAATGCTTGTGGTAGTAGCGCCTTACTCAGTTTAAGCCAAAGTCAATGCCAAATCATTACAGTAGAGGAAAATAAAACTTTAATACAAGTTCCTCCCCAACCCCTAAGGATCAAATCCATCCAAGTAAACTCATATTTAGAAGCAGCGGGTATATTGGTAGCACATAAAGCAGGGATCAATCCATCTGCGCTTCGTCCCCAAATATCCCCTTTGCAACCAGTAGTCAGTCCCTTCGCTTAATTAAAAATGAAGAATTAAAAATTAAAAAGAATTTTTAACTCAAAAAAAGTCAATAGTCTTCCTTATATCCTTCTCTCTAAATACCCGTGGTTAAACAACAAAAACACGAACCAGAAATTCCCTACCTGTCACGTATCCAAGTTTTGGTAGCTATGGGAGTGACTTCCATCCTTTTATGGATAGTCGCCAAGTTGTGGTTAAGCTTTGGTAACGTTTACCTATTCAAGTTGCACTGGGACGAAAAAGATTTGCTCTTAGGACTGGGGTTGGGTTTAGTCATCACTGCTTTGAGTGGTTTAGCTTATCGCCTTTGCCCTCCCTACCGAAAAAGTGCAGACTATTACCTAGAGTTAGTACTGAGTCCATTAGCAATGCCCGACTTAATTTGGCTGGGGTTGCTACCAGGGTTAAGTGAAGAATTATTATTTAGAGGTGTGATGCTCCCAGCTTTAGGCTTAGATCATGTAGCTGTAATTGTCTCTAGCCTTTGCTTTGGCGTGTTGCATTTCAGCGGTTCTCAACAATGGCCTTACGTAATTTGGGCAAGTATTATTGGGTTGATACTGGGGTATAGTGCCCTCATTAGTGGCAATTTATTAGTACCGATCATCGCTCATATTACGACAAATTTGATTTCTAGTTATTTGTGGAAAATGGGAGTTAGGGACTAGGGACTAGTGATTTATCAATGCAGTTTTGCGTGTTTGTTGTAAGGACTTTAGTCCTTACCTTTGAGTAGGCTGTACTTTTGGGTTATTGATTTCTTTGCTAATGTGTTCTTCTGATTAGCAATTCTACTTTGAACTTTAATTCTTGACTATGACTTGGAACAAGCTATTACAGCCTGATTTGATTTTGTCAGGTTCAGTATTAAACCTGACACCAGAAATTATCCAACAATACAAGCTAAAGGGGCTAGTATTAGATGTAGATGAAACTTTAGTACCTATGAGAGTGGGAATAGCTTCACCAGAACTACAACAGTGGGTGGAACAAATCCGTACTCATACTGTGCTTTATTTAGTGAGCAATAACCTTAGTGAAGCAAGAATTGGTGGAATCGCTCGCTCTCTAAATCTGCCATATTACTTAGGTGCAGCCAAGCCTTCTCGACGCAAAATTAGAGCTGCATTAAACACCATGAATTTACCAGTGCAACAAGTAGGGATGGTAGGCGATCGCTTATTTACTGATGTCTTAGCAGGTAATCGTTTAGGCATGTTTACTATTTTGGTTGAGCCTATTGTCCATGCCGATGCTGCTCTTAGAACTCACCCAATACGAAACTTTGAAGTTTGGTTTTCTGAAATCTTGGGAGCCTCTATTAATCCCAAAAAATACTAGCTAGCTCTCAAATATTGAAAAAACGTCAGGAAATTAAATCTAAAGAAATAGTTAAGAAATATTTAGAAAACTGAAAAATCTGGGAATATAAGTATTAATAACATGGGGTCAGCCAAAAAAGACCCTAGCCCATAATAAATAACTATAAACCCGTAAAGCGTCAGCCTTCAAATATAGAGGGACTGGCGCTTTACAATTTAGCTAAGACTTTAGAGTTAATCATTAAAATTTTTTTATTTTTGGCTATTGACCATTGACCAATGACTAAAACGATTGTCGTCAAAATCGGCACTTCTAGCTTAACTCAACCAGAAACTGGACAACTAGCACTTTCCACTATTGCTACTTTAGCGGAAATACTTTCTTCTTTGAGGCGGCAAGGTCATCGGGTAATTTTAGTATCTTCTGGCGCTGTAGGCGTGGGTTGTGCGCGGTTGGGCTTAACTGAACGTCCCAAAGCGATCGCCCTCAAACAAGCAGTAGCAGCAGTTGGGCAAGGACGATTAATGCGTGTGTACGACGATTTATTTACTACTTTACAACAGCCAATTGCTCAGGTTTTACTCACTCGTAGTGATTTAGTACAACGCAGTCGCTATCTCAACGCTTACAACACCTTTCGAGAATTGCTAGGACTGGGAGTGATCCCCGTTGTCAATGAAAATGACACAGTAGCAGTGGATGAACTAAAATTTGGTGACAATGATACCCTCTCTGCTTTAGTTGCCAGTTTAGTAGAAGCAGATTGGCTATTTTTACTTACCGATGTCGATAGGCTTTACTCGGCTGATCCCCGTTCTGTACCTGATGCCCAGCCGATCGCTTTAGTGAGTAGTATGAAAGAGTTGGCACAATTACAGGTACAAACAGGCACTCAAGGCTCTCAATGGGGTACTGGTGGGATGGTGACAAAAATTTCTGCTGCCAGAATTGCCGTTGCTGCGGGAGTGCGGACTGTAATCACAGAAGGACGATTTCCTCACAATATAGAAAAAATTTTACAGGGAGAATTACTTGGTACTCATTTTAAACCACAACCCGAACCAACTTCTGCCCGTAAACGTTGGATAGCTTACGGTCTAGTACCTGCTGGTAAATTATACTTAGATTCAGGAGCGATCGCGGCAATCTCCCAGGCGGGAAAATCATTGTTGGCAGCTGGAATTAAAGCAGTAGAAGGAAAATTTGACACTCAAGAGGCTGTACAGTTATGCGATACCAGTGGAAATGAAATTGCTAGAGGTCTTGTGAACTACAATAGCGATGATTTAGAAAAGATTCGCGGATGTCAGTCTAGAGAAATTCCTACAATTTTAGGCTATGTAGGTGCAGAAACCGTAATTCACCGAGATAACTTGGTTCTAACTTAATGGCTGTAAGATTAGACGAGATATCTCAAGACGGTGTATGAGGATGCTTCAATTTAGTGTCTATGATTACATCACGAAAGCCGCCCTTAACCAATATGGTGTAACTCAAGAGCAACGTTCATTTTTAGGTCATAGTGGAAGCTTAACCTTCTGCATAGAAACACAAGAGGAAAAATTTCTTCTCCGTATTCACCAAGCAATCTCTAGGCATCAAGATGATGTGTGGCACAGACCAGAAGTGATTGAGTCCGAACTTCTTTGGCTTGCTGCCTTGCATCGTGACACAGTAGTAGTTGTGCAGGAGCCAATCAAAAATCTACAGAATAGATGGGTCACTCAAGTTGTGGTAGATGAGAGCAAAGAAGTCTTTTATTGCTCTCTGCTGCGCTGGATTGATGGTAATGTCCTCAACACAGAACGAACTCCACAACAGGCTTACCAACTTGGTTCCTTGCTAGCTCAACTGCATCAGCATAGTAATCAATGGCAACTACCACAAAACTTTGTTCGTCCAATCTATGACAAGAATCGATTCCAAGCAGCACTACTGGCACTTCATCCAGCAGTATCACAAAAACTGATTTCAGCAGAAGATTACAGTGTCCTCGAAGCAGGAGTTTGCCGAGTTCAAGATATGATAGGAACCCTTGGTCAAACACAAAATAATTGGGGAGTAATTCACGCCGATCTCCATGACGGTAACTATCTATTCCACAATGAAGAACTTCGACCGATTGATTTTGCTCGCTGTGGCTTTGGGTACTATCTTTATGATGTTGCGAGTTCGCTTCAATATTTACATCCTGCTGTCAGATCTTCCTTTTTTGAAGGATATCAAGTAAGTCGAGAACTTCCTGAAAATTACGTGCAAATTACAGAAGGTTTCTTTATCATGGCATTGATAGACGTGCTTTCTTTTCATGTGAATAATCCAGAAGAGCATGAGGGGCTTTCAGGCACCGTGAAAGATGTCGCGAAGAAGCACATTCCTTTGTATCTTCAGGGTCGGTCATTCTTGTTTGACAAGTATTAAGATAGTTGGAGGCGATCACGGCAAAGCACATTATTTTAAGGATTTTGGTGTGGCGATCGCAGTAACAATCAGCCACTCAGTACTTAAACAAAAATTGGGCTTTAAATAATTTTTGACACCACTTTAGATTCAGCTGTTTGAGTGTCGACCGTCACTGAGTAAAACAAATTTTCATAATGATTTAAAGCATGTTCAAAAGCATATTGTTCAGTAGCATATTTACGACTGTTATAACTTAAAGTTTTGACTTTTTCTGGGTGTTTGTACAGTTCCAAAATTGCCATTGCTAAAGCTTGGTGGTCTTCTGGAGAAACAATAACTCCACCGCCACTTTGTCTAACTGCTCTTGCTGCCGTACCATTATCGGGTACAGATGCAATTAACGCCCGACCACTGGCAAGTAGCACTTGAATTTTTGATGGCATATTGAAAGATATAACGTTTTTCTTTTGCACTACCAAACCGACATCTGCGGCTGCTAACATTTGTGGTAAATGTTCGCGGGGTTGAAACGGTAGTAATAAAACGTTATCGGCTCCGCAATCTAAACAATATTGTTGCAATCGCTGTAAACCTTTCGCTTCTCCAACAATCACAAAGGCTATTTCTGGAATATGACGCAATAAAGAAGCAGCTTGAACGACGGTTTCTAAGCCTTGGGTAAGGGCAATATTTCCAGAATATTGCACTACAAATTTGCCATTTAGGTTATGTGCTGTACGGAAAGGATTATTTTCTTTGGGTAAAGGGCGAATGAAGTTGACATCTACCCAATTAGGAATTTGCTCAATTTTGTCAGGTGCTACACCTTTAGACAGCAAGTTTTCTACAAAACCATCGGCAATAACACTAATTTTAGAGGCGCTGCGGTAAGCAAATTTTTCCAATCCTGCAAAGAGTTTGATAAGCAGTTTATTTTTTAATAGTCCAACATGAACAGCTGCTTCTGGTAATATATCTTGAAGATTTAAGACCACAGGGCAGGCACGCAACCATCCTAAAAGAGCAGCAGGTACACAAACAGGCAGTGATGGCGACGTTGAGAGAATTACATCTGGTCGCCAACCAAAGAGGGCAGGCACAAAACTAGTAAAAACAAAACTAGCATCTAGTAATACTCGATCTAAAAGATTAGGTTGTGGACGAATCCAAACATAACTGCGTTGAATTTGAACACCATTTTTATATTCGTTGAGATATAGTTTGCCCCGATAGCCCTCGTAAATTTGGCGCTCAGGATAGTTAGGCATAGCTGTCACTACACGCACTTCATGCCCACGCTTGGCCAGTCCCTCTGCTAGTTCCGTCATCAGCGGGGCAATACCAATTGGTTCTGGATAGTAGTTGTAAGAGTAAATTAAAATCCGCATAACAAATTAGTCAGAGATCCCCTGGCTTTGTGGATAGTAAAGTTTTTTACTTCAAAAAATTATTGTTTAGCATTTTGAAGCACCTATATTTAATTCTCTCTTTAGAATCTTTCTATGTCAGTGGTTTGTCATTGAAGATTCAGTGAATTTTGTTAATGATTACTTAAGTAAAATTTGATATAAATTTTACTTCTTAGATATAAAATGTAATGTGTAAATTAAAAACCAGGCTTAAGTATAAACTCGTCTATGAACATTTGAAGTTCAGACTCAAAAGTTCTTTTAAGCCAGTAATTAGAGTAGTTGTGCTACTAAAGTCTGTCAAGAAAAAATATTTGTATAAATGAAAACTAATTATTTATCTATCTCAAGATTTTACCAGCAAAATTAACTTGAACACTGATGTCTACTTTTTTTATTTCCTTGACTTGTCCGTTGTGAATCATGTACCTTTTACCCCGTAAAATGCTTTTCAGCAGCTTTTGTGTACTAGATACAGAAGCGATCGCAAAACTACTTTAATCAGGGACTTATTTGAATGAAAACAAAAATCGACACAAATAGTAGAAAAGCTCAATCGTGGACACAACATTTCAAGCTTAAAAAAAAGACTTTAAACTTTCTCCGTAAAACATTCATCATGTTAAGTATTGGCATTATTTTTGCCATAACTATGGTGAAAACTCCAGCAATGGAAACCACTCTAGTAAGAAAGAACGTTATTGACCTGACTCCACAAGAAAAAGCAGACTTTGTTAATGCTATTAAGACATTAAAAAATACAATACCCCCAGGCAGTAATATTAGCCTCTATGACCAAATTGTTGCAATACATGTGGGAGCTATGGGATTCTCATCAATGCATACAGGAGGCATGAATACAAATCAACAAAATATGATGTCGCTTCCCTCTGGGCCTGCTGCGGGAACTGATGCTGCTCATGGAAATGCAGCATTTCTGCCTTGGCACCGTGAATATGTAAGACGATTTGAAAAAGCTTTGCAGTCAGTTAATCCTCACATAACTATTCCATATTGGGATTGGACAGATCCTAAAGCTATTGATGTTATTTTTCAACCCGACTTTTTAGGAGCAAATGGTACAGGAAGAACAATCAATGTTCCAGGCGCAGGTAGCTTTTTTGGAGGTTCTGTTCAAGTCGGTAATTTTTCTCAAATTGATGGTTGGGTTTTGAACGAAAACTTACACATTAATCAATTAACAAACAAAACTCTAGGAAAGTCACTTATACGTTTTCTACAAATACCTCCTGCCAATAATTACCCCCTACCTCAAACAGAGATAAATAATTTACTTAACATCAATGATTATCTTCAGTTTCGCCCTGCTATGGAAGGAGACATTACTGTAGATCAAAATGGTAATGAAATTCCTGGAGTATTTACTCATAATTACCTTCATGGCTTGGTCGGTGGAGTTCTTGCTGATTTAACTCAGTTTCCGCCTCTTCTGCTTCAAAGATTAGGTACTATGAGCAACGTTCCTGGCTCTCCCAATGATCCTGTTTTCTGGCTGCATCATGCCAATGTGGATCGCCTTTGGGCCCAATGGCAAGAGAACAATTACTCTAGAAAGGCTTTTTATCCAAAAACAAATCAACCTTACGGACACAATCTCAATGACCGTATGTGGCCTTGGGATGGAGGTCAGTCAACTCCAGCAACAATTGGCCCAGGAGATATATTATCTCTGTTACCAAGTTTTGCAACCAATGACATTGTTACGCCCAAAGACACTCTCAATCTTAGAAAGTATGGTTATACCTACGACACTCTTAGACATGACCGACACCGATTAGTATGGTGGCCTCAATAGTTTAAATAAATTCTCAGATAATGCCTTCTTAAGTCTGCTGAAAGTTGCTCCTCCCACACTCACCTCTTTCCCTCCTCTAGCCTCAACAAAAAATATGGCGTCACACCAATTCGCAATTGTGAATTCGCAATTCGCAATTATTGCCCCATGTCTAAAGGCGGGGGCTTGAATACTGATACTACGTATTCTTGCTTTTTCTCAATAAATCGAGAGGCTTGTATCCTGAATGAATCAATTATTCAATTACTTTCGCAATTGCGAATTGCGAATTGCGAATTAGCGTCGTAGTCGGCGCTAGTGGGTTTAAAGTCTTTAACTGCCTTGTTCTTCTGTTTAGCGGTTTTACGGTTAGCCCCTACTCTGGCACAAGCTCTAACTACCAAATTAGCAGACAACCCAAACAACGAACGCGAGTCTTGATAGACCATGTTTTGGATGGTTGTCTTGCTTGTTGTTTGCGGTTTAACTTGCTGATTGGCATAATTGCAAGCATCCGCAAACGTCTTCAGTGTCGCCTCTATTTGGGCAACTTGTTCAGGAGTGGGGTTGAGCTTGCAAACTAGTGTCAGTACTTGTTCCATAAGACGAACTATATCACCTGTGATAGCTATTTAAAAATAGTCGAGTCGTTTTTACTCCGTCCTATGAATAGACGCGGCTTCCACACTCCCGCGAGATTTTTAGGTGAATTTGGTTGGGGGAAAGAGGTATTTTTGTCTGAAAAATTATCGAAATTTGAAGTTTTTTAAATAATTTTTGCAAAATATAACATAAGGACTTAAGCCCTTATGCTTGTTGTTATACTCCATGCGGAGACTTTTGGTTTTTATGTTTATTCTTGATTTATCAACCAATACTTTTCAAAACGGTAATAACACATTCTCTTCTGTAGGACTCATATTTGATTTGTGAAAAAATTCAATATGACTCAAAGAGGCTTCTTGACTATTGCCTATTGCCTTACTACGCAAATAATTTTATAAATCAAATCGGATCGCTATAGTTTATGAAAAGATTAAGGGTTAAAAGTCATGGGTAAATCAGGGCAAACGCATCTAAAGTATAAGAATCCTTCAATGGCAAGGGTTTCGGCGTTTTCTAATTTAGCCTATTTTTTCATCAAGATCCTTGTCCAGTAGGGGTTTCGGAAATCCCGTGCGTTCGCCCTGATGGGTAAATTAAAACCTTTACCCTTTTGCTTTTCTTTCTTAACCAAAAGGTATTGATTGATCATCCATAATGCAAGTAAGCATAGCAAAAGAGCCTTAAATTCACTTGCAGCTACAAATTTAAAGATAGCTAAGGTTAGAGTGAATATCGTATTAATAATTACAAGTTATTTATTTTACATTCATAAGGTTAGTAGCTATGACGCAGCTTCCAAAGCAAAAACGTAAGCGCGGTCTGATTCTTACACCTGAAGGATTACAAAAGCTTCAATCTGGTAAAATTGCCTTTGAAGATCAAGAAAATTACGGTAATAGATATACCCTTGAAGATTTAAGTGAACGTGTAGGAGTAAATTCTGTTACAGTTTCTAAAGTATTATCCCGTGAAGAAGGAGTTGACAAAAAGACACTTGAGTTTTTTTTCCAAGCTTTCAATTTAGAGTTAGATAAAGCTGACTATACAAATTCAGACAAAACTCGACACCTAGATTGGGGAGAAGCGATCGGTGCATCGGTTTTTTATGGGCGCACAGAAGAAATCGCGAAATTAGAGCATTGGATTTTAAAAGATCGCTGCCAAATAGTGGCGATTTTAGGTATGGGGGGGATGGGCAAAACTTCTCTTTGTGTGAAGCTTGTAGAACAAATTAAAGAGAATTTTGAGTATGTTATTTGGCGATCGCTACAAGATGCACCACCAATAAACACGCTTGTAGCTAGTTTCATTCAATTTCTTTCTGATCAACGAGAAACAGAAGCAGTCCTTCCAGAAGGCACAGCTGAGAGAGTAACGCGACTGCTTTATTATCTGCGACAGTATCGCTGTTTGCTGATTTTAGACAATATGGAGTCAATTTTACGTAGCGGTAGTCGGGCTGGGCGTTATCGAGAAGGATACGAAGGATATAGTGAACTTCTAAAACGATTAGGGCAAACAGAACAACAAAGTTGTTTAATACTGACAAGTAGGGAAAAACCGAAAGAAATAGCTTCAATGGAAGGAGGTGGGTTATGCGTTCGCTCATTCATGCTGAAAGGTCTTTTAGCAAATGACGGACAAGAAATTTTAAAAATTAAAGGAATATCTGCTGCTGATCATGAAGTAAGAGCGTTAGTTGAGCTATATGGAGGTAACGCCTTAGCTTTAAAAGTAGTTGCTACAACCATTCAAGATTTATTTAGTGGTAATGTTTCTGAATTTTTAAAACAAGATGCAATTGTTTTCGGTGACATTTGGGATATTTTAGAGCAGCAATTTGAACGTTTATCAGATTTAGAAAAAGAAATAATTTATTGGTTGGCGATTAATCATGAGGCGGTTTCGCTTGCAGAAATACAAAAAGACATTATATCAGCACTCCCACTACAAAAATTATTAGAAATTGTGGAGTCTTTAGTGAGGCGATCGCTAATTGAGCAAAGCAAAGCACTCTTTACTCTACAACCTGTAGTTATGGAGTATGTAATTAATCGATTAGTACAGCAAGTTTGTGAAGAAATTGCCACTCAGGAAATTGAAATTTTCAGATGCCATGCTTTGATGAAGGCAACTGCAAAAGACTATGTAAAAGAAAATCAAATTCATCTTATCCTGCAACCAATTATAGAGCAACTGCTTGCTGTTTTCAGAAGTCAAATAACTCTGGTAAATCAGCTAAATCAAATATTAACAACCATACGTAAAACATCTCCATTAGAACAAAGTTATACATCTGGAAATATTTTGAATTTACTCTGCCATTTAGAAACAGATCTAAATGGTTATGATTTTTCTAATTTAACTGTTTGGCAAGCAGATCTGCGAAATGTGAATTTGCACAATGTAAATTTTACGAATGCTAATTTAGCTAAGAGTGTTTTTGCTGAAACCCTTGGCGGTATTCATTCAGTAGCATTCAGCCCTGATGGGAAACTCTTAACTACAGGAGATACTAATGGAGAAGTACGCCTATATCAGGTTGCAGATGGAAAACAACTATTCACATGCAAAGGACATACAGGTTGGGTCTGGCCGGTTATCTTTAGTCCTAATGGTCAAGTTATTGCTAGCGGTGGTGATGATAAAACAGTCAAACTGTGGGATATTAATACAGGTCAGTGCCTAGCAACTTTGCAAGGTCATGGCGGCAGAATTTGGTCACTCACCTTCAGTTCAGATGGTGATACTCTGGCAAGTGGCAGTGAAGATACAACAGTAAAGTTGTGGGATGTCGGCACAGCTCAATGCCTTCATACCTTAAAAGGATTGGGTAGTCAGGTGTGGGCAGTTGCCTTTAGTCCAGATAATCATACACTTGCTATTGGAAATAACGACCAAACGGTAAAGCTATGGGATGTAAACACAAATCAATGCCTTAAGGCGTTGAAGGGACATACCCGCAGAGTACAGTCTCTGGCCTTTAGTCCAGATGGTAATATGTTGGCAAGCAGTTCTCATGACCAAACAGTGAAGTTGTGGAATATCCACACTGGTCAATGCCTTCATACTTTCCAAGGTCATATTGATTTAGTAAATTCAGTTGCTTTTAGTACAGATGGTTGTAACCTTGCAACTGCCAGTGATGACCAAACAATAAGATTGTGGGATGTCAACACTGGTCAATGTCTCAAAATTCTACACGGACATGACACACGAGTGTGGGGAGTAGCCTTTAGTCCAGATAAACAAGTGTTGGCAAGTGCTAGCGATGACCAAACAGTAAGGCTGTGGAATGTCAACACTGGCCGATGTCTAAGGGTCTTACAAGGTCGTACCAGTGGAATTTGGTCAGTTGCTTTTAGTCCCAGTGGTTGCATCTTTGCTAGTGGTAGTAACGACCAAACATTGAGTTTGTGGGATGCCAACACTGGTAAACGCTTAAAAACTTGGCGTGGGCACAGTAGTCGGGTGACATCAGTTTCTATTAGTCCTGATGGTCGCACTCTTGCAAGCGCTAGTGAGGATCAAATAATCAAGCTATGGAATATCACTAGTGGTGAATGTTTTAAGATTTTGCATGGACATACTAATCGGGTCTGGTCTGTAGCCTTCAGTCCAGACAATCAGACGCTAGTTAGTGGTTCTCAAGATCAAATGGTCAGATTATGGGATATTACTACTGGTCAATGTTTCAAGATCTTGCATGGACACACTCATCGGGTTTGGTCAGTTGCTTTCAGCCCAGATGGTCAGTTCCTAGCTAGTGGCTCCCATGACCAAACAGTAAAGCTTTGGGATGTTAAGACTGGTAACTGCCTTCATCATCTCAAAAACCATACTGACTGGATTTGGTCAGTTGCTTTCAGCCCGGATGGTCGCATCTTAGCTAGCGGTAGTGGGGATCAAACGGTGAGGTTGTGGGATGTCAGCACCGGTAGTTGTATCAAAACTTTGCAGGGACATCAACATGGTGTGTATTCAGTCGCCTTCAGTCCGGATAATCGAATCTTAGCTAGCGGCAGTGGGGATCAAAGTGTGAAGTTGTGGGATGTCAGCACTGGTAATTGTGTCAAAACTTTGCAAGGTCATACTAAGTGGGTCTGGTCAGTCGCTTTTAGTCCTGATAATCAAACCTTGGTTAGTGCTAGTGAAGATGCAACGATTAAACTTTGGGATGTTAATAGTGGTGAGTGCTTAGAAACCCTCAAAAGTCCTAGACACTACGAAGGTATGAATATCAAGGGTGTTACAGGCGTAACTCTAGCAACTATTACCACTTTAAAAGCTTTAGGGGCGGTTAAGTACGGAGAGAGCTAGTGGTCTGTCTTATAAGTTAAGACGGGATAATAAGTTCGTAGTCAGGACTTTAGTCCTCAATATTTAAGTACTAAAGTGCTTACTACGAACCTCGATAAATCGCCGTCTCTACGAAGGGCTGATTCTTGTAAAGACGGCGATTTATCGCGTCTTTGTGATCTATCAAAAAACCTTAACCGAAATGTATTGACTCATACTAAGTTGCATTCAGAAATAGTATCTAGAAATGGGGCATTGCTTATCTATCTGAACCCTGAGTTACTATCTTTGAGCGCAACTCGGTATCAACAGTTAGATTAGTTGAGGTGACAGGTGCTGAGCCTAGAGCAACATTGCCCCAGCGCATTACAGTTGCAGCAGCGTTGGATACTGAGCCAATAGTGTATACAAGAACCAAATCGTTTTCGTGAATCTTGCCTAATTGTGCGCCGTGGTAAAGATTAGCAATGGGCAGCATTGGCCCGATGTTTGCATAGTGCGGATAAAGGTTGATTGTTCGTTCTGGATCGATTCCTAATGCTTCGATGCAGAGACGCGAATACCAAGCAGTGGGTGTATTAAAAGCAAAAAATTTAATTTCATTAAGGGTTACACCAGCAGCAACCATCGCGCCCAAGCAACACTCACGGAGGTAATCTACAGCAGTTTCGCTCAATACCCTATTGGTGTTTTTGGCTGCTCGGATTAACATCCTCGGCTTGCCTTCAGCATTCGTAGTTAATTCATTATAGAAGGTGCCACAAGTTGCAGATGTATTGACAATTTTAGTACTAAGGATTCCTTGATTTGATCTTAGCGGTGCTACCACAAAAGCTCCAGCACCGTCACCAAAAAACCACGAAAGAGTATCGTTTTCGTCAGTAAAGCGAGAATAGGTGCAAGATACTACCACCAATACATTGCGGTATTCTCCAGTTCGCACTAGCGCCGTGGCATTTTGCAATGCAACCATAGCATTAGAACAGGTAGAATCAAGATTCCAAGCAGCACCACGCAAACCTAGTTGATTAGCGAGAAAGGCGGCATTGCCAGGTAGAATATTTTCTGGCCAAAGTGAAGCAACAATCATCAAATCGATGTCTTCAGGAGACATTTGTGTTGCTGCGATCGCATCTTTGGCTGCGCCATATTCTAGTGTGAGTGATGACTCGTCCGGACTCAGTATCCGGCGCTCGACAGTACCACGGAAAGGGTCTTTGAGATATGGTGCCATTTCGAGTTCAAATTCATTACTGGGAGTGGCATCAGCAGGTGAAAATACTTTTGATAAACTTTTTTGCTCGGCTGTTGCAACTACATCAGGGTAATTTTCTCGCCAATAATCGTTTGTGCGAATGACCCTGGGAAAGTTGACTGCAATTGAACGAATACCTACTGGTGGATAGATCATGATGAATCTCGTTAAAAAGTGGGGAAATGAGGGAGCAAAGGAAGGAATTATTATTGACGGTGTTGCTGATTGATGAGATGATTTTTGTCTCACGCAGAGGAGCCAGCGCTGTGCGGGGGTTCCCACGGCAGTTCGTTCAAGTCGGGAAACCCGCCCACACGGCTGCCTCCCCCTTGAAGCGACTGGCGTAGCGCAGAGCCGCAGAGAGTAAGAGTGGAGAATACTTGATTTTTGAATTTCATATCTTAATTCAGCAACGCCAAAATCTTACATTCATCTCGCAAATATGCAACGCCTTATTGACTAATAAGGCTGTTAATCCGGCTGCCAATCGGTGCTGGTCGAGTTGGATCGATGATGACATCGACAACAAATGGGACAAGTGAAGTTAGGGCTGTTTCTAGAGCTGCTGCAATATCAGATTCGTTATGTACACGAATGCCATCGGCTCCCATACCACGGGCAATCATTACGAAATCTGCGGTCTCAATTTCTGCATCTACACCGTAAAATCCCTCCATGTTCATGCCCTGGTCGCACATGTTGTAACGTGCATCGTTGAGGACAATCCAGACAGCAGGAATTTTGTGTTTGACAGCGGTACTGATTTCGCTATTCATGAGCATGGCACCATCACCAAGAATGGCTACAGCTTTACGATTTCGCGCTAGTGCTGCACCTAAGACACCCGTACCAGCGTGTCCCATTGAGCCAAACCCGGTACTTACCCGATAGCGCCCTGGTGTTGCAAATCGCAGTGTGTGGGTTCCCCAAGCAAAAGAGTTACCAGCCTCAGTAATGATTACGGCATCGCTGTTTTCGACAATTGTCCTTTGAATAGCATCCATTAGCATTTCAGGACGTATTAGACCATTTATGCAGGGCTTAATTGCCTCGTATTCAGGACGGGGTAGGGGTAACGTTGGTGATGGACGAGAAGACTCTGGAAAATACTTTAATAAAGCCTTAACAAAAGTTCCTACGTCAGATTGAATGGAGAATGTCTCTGCCAATGGATAAGCAGTTCCCGGTACTTCTGGGTCGATATCCACATGTACAAAACCGCGTGAGGGAACCATCGCCGGACTCCAAAATGAGGTAAATTCACCTAGCCTAGTTCCCAAAACTAAGATACGCAAAGGACGCTGTTTTTGCATATATTCCAGAACAGAGCTATGTCCGCCGAAGCCTGTTACACCGATAAACTGAGGATGATCTTCAGGAAATATCCCCTTACCACGGGAGGATGTCATCACTGGAGCGTTAGTTCTCTCAGCAAGTTGGCGGATTTCCGCAGTTGCACCCCTTGCACCGAATCCGACCCAAATCGCAAATGGCCCTTCACATAGCAGTTGTAAAGATTTGCTGATAGCATCTTCTCCAGCAGTTACGGGAGTTTGTGAGAAATTCACGCGAGGTAATGGTGTCGTGAGTGAACTTGTCTGAATTGATCTGGGAATACTGATATGGCCTACAAAGCCGCCTGGTTTTCCTAAACCTAGTGCAAGTCTGCGAGCAATTTCTGGAAGTTCCGAACTGCATTCAACAGTGGTGGCATAGTTAAATAATGTTCCTGATGTAAAAATGCCTGTATTAGACATGGTGTATGGGCTGGTTTCTTGAAAAGCCCAGCGTCCGCGTTGGGTTGCAGAGGTGCAAGGTGACAAGAAAATAATTTTTGCTCCTTCCCAACGAGCAGCAAACAGTCCAGTTAGAGCGTTGGTAATACCTGGGCCAGTTGTGCTGAATACGACAACGGGGTGTCCGCTAGCAAAATAAGACTCAATAGCTGCAAATGCGGCTCCGGCTTCATGGCGAAATTGCAGCACTTGGATTGAGCTTTGCTCTAGGCTGGCTACAAGGGGTGTGATTCCGCCTCCAAACAGACCAAAAGCATAGCGGACTCCCAAATCTTCTAATGTCTTGACTAAAGCTGTTGCAACCGTCCAATCATTTGTTTGTTCAATTGATATGGGATTGGATGGGATAGTAGTATTTCTTGGTAACTGCTCTAATGGATTTAAGGTTTTGGTAATAGTTTTAATTTTCACGATCGCCTACTTTAATTTTACAAAATTGTATTAATGAGTCACAGCAGCAAGCTGAGATGATGATTCTTGACGTAAAACTCGCTTTAGCGCTTTCCCGGTTGAGTTTTTAGGAATTGCATCTACAAATTTAATGACACGAGGAATTTTGTAGGTTGCCATCCTTTGAGAACAAAAATCAATGATTTGTTGTGCTGCGATCGCATAGCCAGTTTTGAGAACAATATTTGCTTTGACAGTCTCACTTTTGAAGCGATCGCAAACTCCATAAACAGCTACTTCAGCAACTGCTGGATGTTGATAAATCACATTTTCAACTTCGGTTGGGTATACTTTAAATCCAGAAACATTGATCATGTCTTTTAAGCGATCAATTATGTAGAAAAAACCCTCTTCATCTGTCCGGCCAATATCGCCAGTGTGAAACCAACCATTTTTAATCACTTCTGCGGTTTCAAAGGGACGATTCCAATAACCAAGCATCACATTTGAACCCTTGATTAATATCTCACCTGATTCTCCTGTTGGTACTTGATCACCATGATCATCGACAATTTTTATTTCTACATTTGCAACAGAAGTTCCCACGCTACCTAATTTATATTTTTGGTTGTGATTATAAGTAGCAAATGGCGATGTTTCAGTTAGACCATATCCTTCGTGAATAACAAATTTATACTTTTTATACCAATTATTGGCCACTTCAAAAGGCATAGGTGCGGCTGCTGAGAAGTAATAACGAATGTTTTTAAGATTACATTCAGAGGTATCCATATTCAGCAGTTTGATGAATACAGTCGGCACTCCAAATAACATTGTTACTTGATGATCAGTGATAGTTTTTAAGACTTGCTCTGGTTCAAATCGGCGTTGTAAGATAATAGTCGCACAGGCAGACAAACCAGCATTCAGAATAGCATTTTGACCAAAACAATGAAATAAAGGTAAGTAAAGTAGTAGGCGATCGCTCTTTTGAATGCGATAACAAGAGTTAGCACAGTAACTATTAAAAAGTACATTGCTATGAGATAAGGTTGCTCCTTTGGGAAAGCCTGTTGTGCCTGATGTATAGAGGATACTTGCAGGAGCATGGCGATCCATTTCAATTGCGCGTGCTTCAGGAGAAGCCTTTGCCATTAATTTGGTGAGACTAATACCTTTTTTAGCTGTGCCTTCTGCAATCAGAATGTGTTTTAGCTGAGGTAAATCTGCCTCTTGTACATACTCACTTTGTAACTCTGTTGTAATGATAATTTTGGCAGCACAATCGTTGAGAATATAGCTGACTTCATCACTTTTGAGCATGACATTGATTGAAACTGCGATCGCACCGATTTTGAGAATACCAAGATAGGAAATGACAAATTCGGGAATGTTTGGTAAAAATAAAGCTATCCGATCTCCACGCCTAACTCCTAACCCAAGCAAAGCATTGGCAAAGCGATTTGCCATTTCGTTGAGGTGTTTATACGTGAAATATAATCCTTCAAAAATTAGCGCTGGTTTGTTAGGAAAAAGATAGCAACCAAGCTCTACATTTTGTGCAATATTCATAAAAGTTGTTGCGAAATTTGAATTTGTAGCTCTTGTTGTTGTAGTTATCAGCTTGATGTAAGGACTTTATGCAACAAATGTGTTGATTCACTCACTAATAATTGACAACGCCAAAGAGCAGGAGGTTTGTACTTTTTGAAATGGCCTAATGCAAGCTTGACAAGAGATCTTGAACAGCTTGCACAATTAGACCACCAGTAGCTATATCAGCAGAAATTCGGGCAATATGTTTATCTAGGGACTGCTCATTATCGTTCCAAATGTATGGACGTAAAGAACTTGGCGGCTTTCCAACTACTTGACGAACTGCTGTGTATAACTCAACAGTGGCAGGTGATAGACATTGACGCGCGTCGTAATGACCAGCCATTTTATATGTGCGGAGATCAACGGCTTGGACTCCAAACATCAGGGCGATCGCCATATAATTCTGAAATATATCTACAGAACGGCGGGCTAGAGTTGCTGAAGTGTATCCTTGGCTGTTGATGTTTTGATTAAATTGTTCAGCATGGGTAGGAAAGCGATCGGCTAAAGAATTTCCATAGAAGGTCAACAGAGGCATAATCGAGTTACCACTAATTTGCAGACCTTTGAGTCCCATGTTCACGCTACGTTCTGGGTTGCCAACTAAAGACGGTGGTAGCCCATTACTAAACTCTGGTGAAACAAGAAGTGCAATTTGTACATCGATATGCTTAGCCAATAGCCCGATGTAGTAACGCAGGTGATCCATTCCCATACCCACGTACTGTCCAAGAAAATTACCGCCATGATAGCTAGCTTGGTTCTCGACATCAATCAGTGGGTTGTCGGTGACTGAGTTCATTTCTATCTCGATTTGTTTGGTAATTTGCAATACTCCGTCAACGATTGGCCCTATGTACTGTGGTAAACACCTCAGAGAGTAACGATCCTGGATTAACTCTTGACCACGGTATTCGTGTTTACCATCTAATTCATCACGAACTAAGTGTGAACCCTGAAGCAGGGTAAACATCTGGTTCGCTGTCCATAGTTGACCATGATGTGGTTTGCGCTGATGGATAAATGGGTGGAAAGATTGATTTGTGCCGTATAAACCTTGGATAGCTAAGGCGTGTACACCCATTGCGAGTGCGAGTAAAACTCTAGCATCATACACACAGTTAGCTGCAATACCTGTCATGACTGAAGTGCCATTCATCATCGCCAAGCCTTCCTTCGGTTGCAGTTGCAACTGTGGCAAACTTAGCTGGCGCAGAGCTGTTGGGGCACTCATTTCTTTACCGTTGAAGTCAACGCTAAAACTGGAATCTAGACCGATTAGCGCACCAGTAATATAAGATAACGGCACTAAATCACCACTAGCACCAATAGAGCCAAACTCATATACATGAGGTGTAACGCCAGTATTGAGGAAAGTTTCGAGCCGCCGAATCAATTCCAGACGAATGCCTGATGCACCATATAGATGGGAGTTGGCACGTAAAAGCATGGCAGCGCGGACATCTGCTAAGGGTAATCTTCCCCCGGCTCCAGACTTTAGAAACCAAATTAAGTTGGTTTGAAGTTCGGCTGCTTGTTCGCGAGAAACGACAACATGGGCCATGCCACCAAAGCCAGAAGTTACACCATATATTGGCTGTCCTGTTTCAACTGCATTGTTAATGTAATCACAGGATGCCTGAACACCTTTGATGACATCTGCATTATCAGTTAAGGTGACTCGTGTGCCATAACGTGCCACACTCACAACTTCATCGATTGTGAGACTGCGATCGCCTACAATTACGGTTGAATCTGAAGTGTCAATGAAGGGTAGTTGCCAAGAACGCGTAATGTTCTGTTGTAGAGATAATGTATTCATGGGATGATTTTTGTTTCACGCAAAGGCAAGGTAGCGCATTGGGCGGCTCTGCCGACTTGAAGCGACTGCCGCGCAAAGGCGCAAAGGTAAGAGTTGATGTTTGAATTAAGAATTACCCTTCGGGTGGCGCTCGCAAGCTCGCTAGCGCTACGCTAACAGCAGTTACTCCACTAGGGGAGACCCCAAGACCGTACTGCTTTACGAATTAAGAGAACCCCACTCAACAATGGCAGCCCCCCAAGAAAGTCCGGCTCCAAATCCAGCTAAAGCCACGACATCATTTGCTTTAATTTGCCCACGGCGAACAGCTTCATCCAAAGCCAAAGGAATTGAAGCAGCAGAGGTATTTCCATAATTTGCTAAATTGCTAATGATTTTTTGCTCAGGGATACCTAAGCGCTCAGCCACAGCATCTAAAATCCGCCGATTGGCCTGATGCATCAACAGCCAGTCTACCTGCTCAATTTCTAAACCTGCCCTATATAGTGCCTTTTCAATAACTTCAGGGACTTTTTGAATGGCAAAGCGGTAAACTTCTTGCCCGTTCATAGAAATGGGTTGATACGTACCTTGTCCAACGCGGATATTATCAACCAGTAGTTTCTCTTGGCCTTGGAACTCCAATTTCAGATATTGATTTTGCGTACCATTAGTATGAAGTTGAAAACCCAACAGACAATCATGGTCACTTGCTTGGAGAACTACTGCGCCTGCTCCATCACCAAAAAGAATACAGGTACGTCGGTCAGACCAATCTACCCACCGAGAAAGTACTTCAGCACCGATTAAGAGAACATTTTGATAAGTACCAGTACGCATAAATTGGGCAGCAGTTACCAAACCAAACACAAAACCAGAACAGGCTGCTGTTAAATCAAAAGCTACAGCTTGGGTAGCTCCTAGTCGAGCTTGAATTAAACCGGCACTACCAAACAAATCATCAGGGGTAGATGTAGCTAAAATAATTAAATCTAGTTTTTGTGGTTCTATGCCTGCCATATCTATGGCTTTTTGAGCAGCTTCAGTTGCCATAGTTGTGAGCGAATCCTGAGCCGGAAGAAGATGGCGGCGGCTGATTCCTGTACGAGTTTTTATCCAATCATCAGAGGTAACCACCATTTGATTGAGTTGATGATTATCTAAATACGTCTCAGAAACCGCAGAACCAGTCCCCGTCAGGACAACACCTTGTCTTACTAAGGATTTCATCTGCTTTATTTGCTAATTAGGGCTTGTAATCGAAATCTTTGATTCTGCTTGAGTTGCAAGGATAGGCAGAGGAACCAGGGGAGCAAGGAGACAAGGAAAAAGAAAGATTATGAACAAATTCAAGACATTCTTCACTCCCCCCTACACCCTGCTCCAATTCCTCTTTTTCATGCCCCATGACCCTTGCCCCTTATTAATCTTCAAATTTTTTGAAAGCTAAAGAAACATTATGACCTCCAAAACCGAAAGAGTTAGAAAGAGCAACATCTACTCTTTGATTTCGGCTTGTGTGGGGAACATAATCTAAGTCACATTTTGGATCTGGTTGGTCTAGATTAATTGTTGGTGGAATGAGATCAAGACCTACTGTTAACACTGTTGCAATAGCTTCAATGCCTCCAGAAGCCCCCAAAAGATGACCAGTCATCGATTTTGTGGAACTAATGGGAATTTCGAGGGCACGATTTCCTAGAGCTTGCTTAATAGCTAAAGTTTCTGTGGCATCGTTGGCTATAGTGCTGGTGCCGTGAGCGTTAATATAGCTTACCTCGTTGGGGAATAAACCAGCATCTTTTAAGGCTAGTTCCATAGCTCTGGTTGCTCCCTCGCCGTTAGGGCTTGGAGTAGTTATATGATAAGCATCACAAGTTAAACCGTAGCCTACAATCTCTGCATATATATGAGTAGCTCCCCGGCGGATAGCGTGTTCTAAATCCTCTATGAGTAAAATGCCTGCTCCTTCTCCCATCACAAAGCCATTTCGTTCTTTATCAAAGGGACGAGAGGCACGGGTGGGTTCTTCATTTCTGTTTGATAGGGTTTTAGCAGAATTGAAGGCAGCTATACACAAAGGTGTAATTGCTGCTTCTGTACCACCACAAATCATTGCCTGAGCCTGACCTGTTTGAATTAGGCGAAAAGCTTCTCCAATCGCATTAGAACCAGCAGCACAAGCTGTAACAGTACAAAAGTTCGGCCCTTTAGCCCCTGTATGAATTGCTGTGAGTCCTGCTGCGATATTAGAGATTGTCATAGGAATTGTAAAAGGACTACAGCGTTTAGGCCCTTGAGTCAGGAAAATTTTTTGCTGTTCTTCGATAACTTGCAGACCGCCGATGCCATTGCCTATAATGATGCCAACTTCAGTAGCATTTGAGTCGTCGATTTTAAATTCAGCATTAGCGATCGCTTGTAAACTGGCAGCAACAGCAAATTGAGCAAAACGAGATATATGCTTGGCCTCTTTGCGTTCTAGATAGTCGTAAGGATTAAAATCCCTAACTTCAGCCGCAATTTTACAAGTATGCAAAGAAGCATCAAAGTGGGTAATTGCACTAATACCACTGCGTCCGGCAATCAACCCCTCCCAATACTCCTTCACTGTATTCCCTAAAGGAGTAATAGCTCCCATCCCTGTAACTACAACTCGCCTTAAATTTTTGTTAATCATAGTAAAACTCAAAAAATAACTTTCTGACCTATGTAATTAACAACTTGTTGCACTGTTACAAGTTGCTTTGCCTCCTGAGCAGGGATTTTTGTATTGAAAGCATCTTCTAGTGCTTGGAATACTGCTATTAAGTCTAAGTAATCTGCTCCTAAATCTAAAGTGAGATGAGCTTCAGGTGTAATTTTTTGTTGTTCATTTGCCAATTCTTCGGAAACAACAACTTGGACTTTATTAAATATTTCTTGTCTAGTCATAATCGGCCTCTCTTTTTGTTGATATAAAAACTTTTCAGGACTCTGCAAGTAAGTTGACACTTATAATTTAAGCTAGTTGATCTATAATTCAAAGGGACTTATGTTTGAATTATTAGGATATTTGTTGGTTGTTATTAATAGTAATTTGTATGGTGTTTATAGTAGTTTTTGTGCAGATGAAATTTAACCGTATAAAGTACGTTATGGATATTAGTCATGGCGCAAAAAAACTGATATGACATACTTAAACAGTGCATTAATTAGATCAAATAAACCACCGATGGAAGAGATTTATTAATGCATACCTTTAGCCTTGCTATAATTTGAGTTCTAAGAAAAACTAATTTTTACTCTTGTTGAATACTTATCGCCTTTATCTTTGCCATTTATGCAAAAAGTAGGAGCAGTCAAATAAAAGGTAAGCTTTCTTTGTTTTCTGCATCTTAACTAAGTTTGCAAATTTTATACTACGGTAATAGCTTCAGCCTGTTTCTCAAACTAGCTATCTATGAGTTATGCTAATAATTAGAAACAGACATACAGAGATTACTAGTAACGAATTAGACTTTCTAAATTTACGCACTAAAGAACAAGTAGGCAGTAGCACTCGACGTAGACCTTAGAGAGACTGCCCTATCCAAATCTATCTAGCGATTTTCAAACTATACTATTGGTAACAGCTATTTTACAGTTGCCAACAAGTTTTGGGCACGAGTTCCAGATACAAACATTCTTGCAGTTTGTAGTTTTATCTTTTTACCGACTCTTAATTTTTGATGAGCAGATAAAATAATTTCTTCTGTTTCTTCCCAACCAATACATTTGTCTGTAACAGACACACCGTACTGTAATTTTTTTAGATCTGTAGGAATTTTTTGATTGCCTTCATAGAGATTTGATTCCAACATCATGCCAACAATAGACTTATTTCCATCTGTAATTTGCTGGAGAATATTATTAAAGACTGTAGCTTGTAACTTATGATCCTTATAAGAATTACCATGACTACAATCAATGACAATTCTCTGGGGTAATTTAAGTGCTTCTAGCTTTTTATCTACCCAAGCTACAGTAGGGGCATCAAAATTTGGTTTGCCATCTCCTCCACGTAAAATTATATGACCGTAGAGATTTCCTTTTGCTTTGAAGGTACAAACTTGACCCATTTGGTCAATCCCTAAAAAATGATGGAATTTGTTGGCTGATTGAATGGCATCAAGAGCAACTTGAATGTTACCGTCAGTGCCATTTTTAAAACCTACTGGCATTGATAAGCCGCTTGCCATTTCCCGATGGGTTTGAGATTCAATCGTGCGCGCACCAATTGCAGCCCAAGAAATTAAATCAGAGAAATATTGAGGTGTTACAGGATCTAAAGCTTCTGTAGCAGTAGGTAATCCTAACTCAGCAATTTTAAGTAGTAATTTACGTGCTGTAAATAAACCTTTTTGAATATTGAAAGAACCATCTAAATCTGGGTCATTGATTAGCCCTTTCCATCCTATAGTAGTTCTAGGTTTTTCAAAATAAACTCTCATCACAACCAAGAGTTCATCTTTGACTTTATCGGCAAGAATTTTCAATTTTTGTGCATAAGCTAAGGTAGCTTTGAAATCGTGGATAGAGCAAGGCCCAACTATCAAAAATTTCCGGGAATCTTTACCATCTAGAATATTTTGGATAGCTTGTCTACCATGCAATACAGTTTCTGTAGCAATTTCGTTTAAAGGTAACTGCTGCTTAATTTGTATTGGAGTCATTAAAACCATCGAAGATTCGATATTAGTATTAAGTAACTTGCTAATTTTCATGATGTTAAACCACGCTATTGTTCTAATTTATACGGACTAAAGCTGGAGTTGACTAATTATATCCGTCCAGAAAATTGATGGCACTGCAAAATTTTCGGTGGGTTTTTACCTTTTGTTGACCATTCAATAGGATAAATTAGGCTGCAATTTCATTACTAAAATATCGCGCTATGATTGATAAAATTTGATGATATTCTTGGCGGATAAAGAAATGATTGCCAGAAAATAAGTGTACGTAAAAATCGCTGTTAGTCATCTCTCGCCAAGCCATAATTTCTTCAGAACCAACTTTTTTATCCTGTAAACCTCCAAAGGCAGTTATAGGATAATTAAATCGCATACCTGGAGTGTATTTATATGTTTCATTGATAGCAAAATCTGCTCGTAAAAGCGGTAGAAAAAATTTTGCTATTTGAGGATTTTGTAGTAGCATATCTGGTACACCATCATATAAACGAAGTTCTTCCCAGAAAGCGGTATCAGGTAGTTGATGAATAGGATAATCTGAGGTAAAAAGATGAGGAGAACGACGACCAGAAACAAATAAATGTTGAGGTTCAGGGTAACATTGATTACGGATTTGACGAGCTAATTCAAAACTGATTAAGGCTCCCATACTATGACCAAAAAAGGCATAAGGTAGGTCTAGGTAAGGAACTAATATTTTTAACAAGCTCTCTACGAGTGGCGTAACATGCGTGAAGGGAGGTTCCGTCGATCTGTTTTCCCGTCCAGGAAGTTGTATGGGACAAACTTCAATATCTGATGGTAATAGCTCTGACCATTGACGATATATAGAAGCATTACCTCCGGCATAAGGAAAACAAAATAAGCGTAAACGAACTCTAGGATGGGATTGATAGCGGACAATCCATCTGTTTGTGTTAATCATGAATTTTTAATTTAATTAGTGGTGTTATTAATGAATGAGCATTAACAACTGTATTACTCGATTAAGTTAATTTTTAATTACACTCTAGGAATATCTATTGGTTATCAAACTCTGGAGATTTGTTTATTATTTTTTTCACTACTCTCATACTTGTTTGCTGTCAAAAGTAGACTGATTCCTGTAATTAGCAGCCAAAGTTCCCAAAGCATGAAACCAATAGGAGTTACTTCCCATACAGGTATAGATGGAATAACTGTTGCTAGTAATTCACTTTGTCCGAGAAGTAAAAGAGGGACTGTGAAAAAACCCAACCAAGCAATCCAAGGTTTAAAAAAGGGTGAACCAAGCATTGCTAAACCAACTCCTAATGTCCAAAAAGCAAGTAAGGTTTGTCCTAAATGTTCACCGATGACAACGCCACCATATTGATTAACTGCTTGAAAGACAACAGCGATCGCAGCACGAGTTGCTCTATCGGTTGTTTGTTGAACATACTGATCGGCTAAGACTGGAACTACAAACACCCAGCGCATAAGTCCAATAGACTGTAATATACCCGAAAGCACACCCATAAAGGTTGCAGCAGATAAATATGTAGTATCTTCTCGCGCTAATACTTTTTGCATAAAAGTACTGGCTGGAATGAACAGCAATGCTAATAAGGCAAAAATAAACCAAGTATATATAAGTCCAGAACCGCCTTCATAAAATTTAGTTAGAACATAGTTAGTAGGTTCACGCAAAATATCATCGTATTCAAAGTTTTGAATCAGCAAAATATAGGGTATGTTGATGGAGATAGATAGAAAAGTCAGCACAGTTCCTGTTGTTCTCAAAAGTTGTACACGATTTGTCATGGCTGCCTCTAATTTGTAATTCGTAATTCGTAATTCGTAATTAAAAATTATTCTAATTACGAATTACTGTTATTCGTTTGGGAGTTACTACCAGTACTTAACTAGGGTTTGGTCTACTTTTAAAATTTGACCAATTTTAGCTAGTCCATTGAGTATCAAGTTTTGTAGAAATGGTGCCTGTCCAACAACTGTGGTGTCAGATTTTTGCACAATCAAGGCTAGTTGCAATAAATTGGTAGGTACTCCATCCTGATTTACTTTGCCATCCACACCTAGACCGTACCAAGCTTTGATGAATTGCTCGAAATTACCAGCAGGATGCATTTCATTAATGAACGTTACCCAGTCGTCTGATTCATTCCAGAAACTGTGGTGCATTCCAGGATAAACGTGTATTTTGTTTCCCGATCGCAATATTTTTTTGTTTCTTTTTTCACCCAGTTCCATATTGAGTGAGCCGCTGATAACTTCAAATGTCTCACCCATAGAACCGTGGTAGTGTAAGGGACTACCTTTCGCTCCTGGCGGTAGGTCAAACTGAATTTTTAAATACTCCCCATTACTATCAGCGCTAGAGCAAAGAATTATCATGCGATCGCCTGTTACAGGATTGACAATTTGTTTCGATAAAACCAAGCTTTCATGCAAAACCGACAAATCTTCATAAGATTTCGATGTCGTCATGGAAAAATCCTTTGGTGTTCAAATGTGTAGTGTCAGTTGTCAATTGTCAGTTGTCAGTTGTTATTGATCTGGTTTAATAATCTATTCCCCTTGTGGGTGGTTTTAAAACGTTTTCACTACTGACTACCAACCACTGACCACTGACAAAACATCTCTTTATGGGTGAAGTTTTTATTGTTTATTTACCCAGAAAATGTACCTGAAGTGTTTGGGATTTACGCTACGTTCTGAGATGAAATCTTAAATGCGGGTTTACCATCTAATAAAGTTAAAAGAAGGTAACACTTACCAAGTATATCATCATTCCAGCGATGAACTGGAATTCCAGAACAACTTAAAGATTCTGTAACAACTTTTGGCAAATCTTTGAAGGTAATATTTTTAACTGAATGTAATGATGAAAGGGCTTCTGCAAGTATCAAAACTGAACCAATTTCACTTAAACGTCTACTTTCTAGGGAAACGGTATTGCCATGTTGAAGCTCATTTAATTCTATGTCCGAAACTTTTAATCCTAAAAGATTGAAGCCTTTCTGAATTTCAGGAGTTGCTGTTTGAGTTGGGATAAGCATCGTTGGAGTGGAAAGAGACATAATTTCAGGAGTTGTTATTTGAGTTGATACAGGCATAATTGGAGTTGATGTAGACATAATTTTGAACCTATGGGAATGATGTAGTTGAATTAACTCTGATCTAGCTTGAAACTAGGTAGTAGAGATTGGTTTCATGTTTGGTTGTGATATTTATGCATGGAAACTGGTAACAAGTACTAGACAGAACTCTTGACTAGCCTTATTTTATGAACGTTATTCACATGAAAAAGAAATTTTTGAGTTGGAACTGAATTGACATCTTGGACTTATGGTGATGAATATTGAAGTGAGTTTTTTCTAGAATCCGCCAAGTCAATTGTTGTGAATTTGTAGTAAGTGATTTTAGCCATAAGCTTTGTTATTGAAGAGGGGTGAAACCCTCACTACAAACTATTATTGTACAATTTTTGGCTGATCGAAGAGAGAGGAAACCTACTTCTAATGTAGGCTTCCTTTAAACAACTTTCTGGCTTTGCATAAATGCGGGATGAATTATCTCACGCAGAGGCGCAGAGAGAATAAGGAGTTTTAGATTTCAATACATAAATTTCATCCCTTGATTTAGCAACGCCAACTTTCTTAGTCAAAACGTGACGATAAATTGTCTTTTTTTTGCTTTAATCTGCTCACGACTGTAACTATTGACAATAAACTACCAAGAACTAGTAAACCTTGAGTTGTGGTTGGTTCATCCACTTGTGTGATAGTGATGCGTGCTACCTGATAACCTGGATTTAAAAAATTAGCATTGGCAAAGCTTAATCCATCTAATTGGGAATCTACAACCCCCCCTTCACCAGATGCTTTTAAGCCGAGATGGGGTTGAATAGTACCGTTTTCAGGTACTTTTACTCGTGTAGGAAAGATTTGCTCGTTATTGACTTGAGTACCTGCATCCCAAGATTGATTACCAAAAACAACGAAGTCACCTCCTAAAAATTGTCCTTGCTCATCAAAAACTTGAATTGCTTTTGGATCATCATTACCAATGAAGGCATCATCGCTAGGATAAAGCATTGTAGCGTAGCTGAAGAAACGATTTTTTTGAGGATCTGTGACTTCAAAAACTGTGGAGGCAGTTGTACCAGGAGGCTGTACTACAGGAATTGGTGCTAATGTCGGATAAAACAAGATATCTTGAACACCACCATTTTTTCCTATGGGACTATCAGCAAACTCAGCAGCAATGGTTCCTGGTGAGGGAGGTAAATCGTTCACGTCCAAGTCAGAGTTAAAAATCGAATCTAGGATTGCAGATATGGCGGAGCGATCGCTACCTCCTTCTAACGCAGATTGCAGCTCTGGAGATATAAAACCATAGTCAGTACCCGCTGCAAAAGTGAAAATAACTATGTCAGTGAGTTGTGGGGTAGGAATATTAAAATCCGCTAGAATCCTAGCGCCAAGGCCAACCACCTGTTCTTCAGCTAAAAGAGCGATCGCACCTGAAGCAGGCTCACCTGCGTTGAAAGCATCAAAACTACCATCATGAAAGCCTAGCCAGAAGTGACCTAAATTAATTCCTTTATCTGGAGCCACATTTTCAATAGTCACTTTTAAAGTTGCTGCTGTAGATGGTGGTGTTATGACTGCTCCAGTTGTAATCATTGTAGCTGTGAGCAAGGTATGAAAATACATACCCATTTTTCTCAAAATAGCCATCTCTGTTTCTCCAATTCGTAATTCGTAATTCGTAGTTCGAGGTTTGAGTTTGTTACCGAATTTTAGAGAATTGGTATTATTTCAAGGTATTTTTGGCTTTTTTTTGTTGTTTAGAGAAAGAGAATATACCTGAAAATGCAAGCATCAAAAACCCTAAGATTGCAGAGGGTTCAGAAACGGAGACTGCACGAACCGATAAAGGTAATGGAAAGTTTAATATATTAAAGCCATTGCCAAATGCAAAAGCACCATCTTCAGCTGCAATGTCTTCTAGAACTAGTTGAACATTACCTCCGTTGTTTTCAATGTCTTGTAAAAATGCATCTGCTAAACCTTCTGCTAATGGATCTAGCCCAGCCACTTTTGTGGCTTTGACTGGATCTGTATAGAAGAGGTCAATGTTATCTTCAAGTGCTAGTGTTTCACCGTACTCAAAAAGTACGTAAAAAGGTGTATATCCTAAATTGACTATCTTGGTATCACCTAAAGAAAAATAGCTCTCTACAGCATCAGGATTAGCTGTATAAATTCTTTCTTCGATTGTAGAAGTAGGACTAGCCAGCCAATCTTGACCAAGAAGATCATCCCCTAAATTCCAGGCTTCCTTGAAATCGCGATCGCTTTTTTGACCGTAACTAAAGCCAATGTTGTTGAGAGCAATTGAGTTATTGTTCAAATAATTGAAGAAATTAGGAAAACTTTTCCCACCTTCTAAACTCGCGGCTCTAGTAGCACCACTATTTTCAGGACTAGCATTGCGGCCAGTTGCGTAATAAGGTGCGAAGTTTCCTGAGTTGAGGCTAATTTCTGTATGACCTCTGTCTAAAGCATTGGGGTCAGGATTAAAGAATGCTGTTTGACCTTCGTTATTATCTAAACTTCCAAAAAAAGATAATTCAGAACTAGCTGCAATGGGTTTTGTGGAAATTAATTGTAATTTACTGAAGTCGAAAGTCGCAGCTTGAACTGGTAAAGCAGCCGAAACTGCAACAGTAGTGGTAACAAGGACAGTTGAAAAGGAATTACGCATAGTTAAAAGTTGCACCTTCATTACTTATTCTCTTCAGTACTTTACCAGTACTTTCACTTAATTCAAGTTTTGTTTTTCTGCTAATTTTTACAAATTTTTTATTCTAGCAACTTTGAGGTTAGCATTAAGTTATTGCTAGGTTAAAAATTTGTAATTCGTAATTAATTAGGATATTACGAATTAAAGTTCGTAGTAAGGACTTTAGTTCTGATTTACCTAACCACTAAAGTCCTTACTACAAACAAACTACTAGTTAAACTGTTAGCTCCTGCAAACTTGTACTGCGACCATTTTGACGATGAGAGTTAAGTTTAGATTGATGGCTTTTACTCCCGTTAGTTACAGAGGTCACTGGTATTGCTCCTACCATGTCATTCACTAATTCTAAATATCTTTCACCCAACTGATTAATAGTCGTTGGTAGATGGAAATTACTAGAGTATTCAATCTCCACCTCTAAACATCCATTAGCAAGAGTGAAGAAAAACTCTAACAGAGTTGTACGTTTTTGTTGGGGAGGAGATAAACGACGATCCCAATCTTCTTGAATGAACTCAAATACCTGAGAATCAGGAATAGTTCGATTGCCCAAATAATTAGCTCTCACAGGTGTTAAACGCGTATCTGGATACATATAATCTGGGAGTTTGTCAGATAACCAATCGAAGGTAACACCGTTCATTGGCAACCATTCAAATTGTTGCTTGATTTGCTTAATTATTGGTTCCCATCTGGTTTTTTCTTCAACCGTAATACCCATAGGAAAATTAACTGCAAAATTACCCACACTGTCAAAGAATCTGTAATTATCGCCTAAGTCTCTACCATGACTTCGATGACTTAATACTACTCCACCTCGTCCACTCCATTCAGCCAGTAAGCGATATAGAGGAGCAAGTAAAAGGCTATAAAGATTGCAAACATAATATTGCTTACCTTTGGTTAGTAAAATTTCACTTTGGAGTTTGGGTAGGAGAAATCTTTTTTGAGCCGCAGAAGATTCAATATTTTCTCCTTTTTCATGATCAAAAGGAACCTGGAAAGCATATTTTTGTGAAGGGAATTGGTACAACCAGTAATAAATGTGCTTATCTAAATCTCCCTGTGCTTCTTTTTCTATTAATAGACGCACATAATCATTGTAGGAAGGTTTATTGGTTGTTGTCAGATTAATATTATTTGGGTTGCCTAAATTTTGAGTGTAGGTAAACCAAAATTCTTGGAAAACTAAACCATTGCTGAGTAAATCACCAATTAAATGATGACCAATGAAGGCAATATCGTAACAAGAATCATTGACTTTGACGATAATTATCTTAATTAACGGCCACTGGTCAATTTGCAGTTGTTCACCAGCTTGTTGGATTAAGTTACGAACTGCTTCATTTCGTTTTTCAACTGTTAGATGAGTGCCATCGTATAGTACCGCCTTTAATGGTTCAGTTGGTTGAATGACTTTTTGTTGCCATTGACCATCTTTTTGAACAAATACTGTCCGCAAAGCAGAATAGCGTTCTACGAGGAGGTTAAAAGCTTGGTGGAAAACGCTAAGTTCTAAAGGATGGCGGTAAAGAAAACGGGTGTAACCAGTCCATTGATAAGGAGGTTCAAAGTATTTCATTACCCAGCGTTGTGCAGGGCCTAGAGGTACGTATTCCTCTGTAGAGACGCGATTAATCGCGTCTTTGTCATTAATTGAGACGCTATTAATCGCGTCTGTACAAGGGGTTTCGCCATTAAGGATAGCTGCGATCGCTTTACGATCCAGTTTACCATTATGATTTTTAGGTAGACTGTCTAGCAGTTCTATCCGATGAGGAATCATGTAATCAGGTAGCCAACGTCCCACATATTCTTTGAGTTGTTTGTTATCTACTTGTTGACCAACTACACCAGCAACCAGCTTTTTCTGTCCTGATTCATAGTCTATAGCTACAACAGCGGCTTCTCGAATATCTGGATGGCTGTTAAGAACGTTCTCGATTTCTCCCAATTCCACACGGAAACCGCGTATTTTAACCTGATGGTCAATTCGTCCGTGATATTCAAAACTACCATCGGGTAATTGCTTGGCTAAATCCCCAGTCCGGTAGAGAGACTTGCTATTGATGTCTGCAAAGGGGTTGGGGCGGAAAGATTGTTCTGTTTTTTCCGGATTTTTCAGATAACCAAGTGCCAATTGTACGCCACCAATCCAGAGTTCTCCTAACTCACCCTGCTTCACGGGTTGCATTTGTTCATCTAGGAGGACGAGATTCACATTGTCAATTGCTTTCCCAATCGGAATACTGGTTGCTTCTCGCACACTATCAGAAACAATATGGGCGGTAACATCTATAGATGCTTCCGTGGGGCCGTAAAGATTGGCTAAACCAACTTTAGTGCCATATTTATCTAACCAACGTTGAATAAAAGATACCGGTAAGGCTTCACCGCTAAACACCAACCAACGCAAGTGAGGAAATGTCCACGCTTCTGATTCTAAAGCAGTGACAAACTCTCCGAATAGAGAAGGAACAAAATGCATGATATTAATTTGGGTGTCATGCATCCACTGCACTAAGTTCCAGGGATTTCTTACAACTTCCCGCTGCACAGGACAAGCTGTAGCGCCTACCATCAGCGGCCAGAATATTTCCCAAACTGAGATATCAAAGCAGCAGGATGTTTTTTGAGCGACTCGCTCCCCAACAGACAACTGAAAGGCTTTTTGCATCCAGTTGAGGCGGTTCATGTAACCCCGGTGATTCAGCATTACTCCCTTGGGACGACCTGTAGAACCGGAGGTGTATAAAACGGTCATCAAATCATCAGGGGTGTTAACACTAACAGGAACTTGTTCAGAACTATTAGACCAAGCACTCTGATTAACTTGAGTTAAAGTTGTCCCCCTTAAAGCCTCTCCTTCATCCAAGAAGACTAAAGTAGACAACGGTAACTGTGCTGTTAAACATTCTGTTAATTTTGCATTCAATTGATGCTCAGTTAATAAAGTTTGAACTTCAGCATGTTCTAATATGTATTGAATGCGTTCATTGGGATAAGTAGGATCTAATGGAACATAAGCTCCTCCAGCCTTGAGAATGCCTAATATGCCCACCCACATTAAGTAACCAGGGTTGAGCATCATACCTACTAAAACACCTGGTTTAACTCCCAGAGTTTGCAAGTAATTAGCAACTTGATTAGACAGACGATGCAATTGTTGATAAGTAAGCTTGATGTTGCCATCAATAATAGCCACTGCATCAGGAGTGCGTTTAACTTGTTCGATAATCTCTAAGTAAGGAATTTCTATTGGCTGGGAAGTGGCTGCAACAATCGCAGGTGCTTGTCCTTCGCTGAGTGTATGAAGCATTTCTCGCAAACTTCTGCAAGATAGTAAAGCCTGACGATTCACCTTACCTAACTGCTTTTCTAATTTGGTAATGATGCGGATAAGTTCTAGGGAATCTAATCCCAAATCCACTACTAAATCTTGGTCTAAAGCTGTGTCAGTGATGGAATTATGGCAAATTTCTGTGGCTATTTGTTGGAGGATAGACTTGATGTGAGTATCTGTTGGTAACGATGATAGTGGCTGAGTCGTTTGCTGGGGCTGAATTTGCAAAGACGCTAATTCTTCAATATTTGCAATCAATTGTTTGCAGAAACTATCAACGAGAGATTCATTAAAGAAACTGCTATCGTAGCTAGTGTTTAAGTGCAAACAGTTGTCGAATATCTCTACTAATGTGTCTACAGTTCCAGCATTGGTGACAGTAGCCGAACGGTAGTTGAGAATCTTCAAGGAACCATACTCAGGTTTGATATGGGTTTGACCCATGTTGGAGAGGAATAAATTAGCTTTCATTCCCATCTGCATCAAACTAGCAGCAGTTGGGGGAATTTTGCCATTTTCGAGGGCTACCTTGTCACGCAGCCAAATCCCCATTTGACGGGTTTGAGCGTTGTCATGATTTGCTGCTAGGGTTGTGTGAATTTCCGAATGAACCCCGTAGAGAAAATTAGACCAATTCTCATCAGCTGTCGGTGATTTGAAACTCAATGCGAGATTTTGAGCAAAACAGCCGATTTCATTAGGAATATCTATTCCAGGATAGATGCGTCCACTTGTTGGGACGTTAACAATTGCAGAGTCAGGCAATTTACAGAACTTAGCAGCAGCTCTTAAATAAGCACCAACTACCAAAGAATTTAGTGGTAAGCGCCAGTCGCGGGTACGGCTGATTAAGTCATCTGTGACTTTGCGACTTAAACGGTAGGATAAAGTCCGAATATTGGTAGAGTTATATTTGACGGTACTGCCTTGGGGATTCCAAACAGATTTATCTTTGCCCTGCTTACTTAAATATTTGTGCAGAGATTGTTCTGCTTGTTGATTTTCCCAGGTATTGAGGGTGTTAGCGATCGCTTGATAATCTGCAACTGCGATCGCAGCTGGTAAAATCGGCTCAGTGCCGTTTAGTCTTGCACCATAAATTTCCATGAAGTCGCGTAACACAATTTGGTTACTCAAACCATCAGAAATGAGGTGATGATTGGTGAAAAAGACTTCGTAAACAGCATCTTCTAATTGGAAGATAAAGAACTTATGCAATGGCCACTGTGAGATATCCCATCTGGAATTGATACAACGATGAACTTCTTCGTTGATGCGGTATTCTTGAGTAGGGCGATCGCAATGTCTTAAATCTGTAATAGCGATTTCTTCTGGAGTCGGATTATCCAGAACCATCAAACGATAATCTTTAAAACTAGTTGCTCCCGCAGGGATGGAAAAGTATGCTCTGAGCATGGGGTGGCGAGTCAGCAACTCTTGCCAGCTTTGGCGAAAAACTTGGGGATTAAAAGCCCCATTCAACCGCAATGTGGAGCATAAACTGCAAGTTGATACAGCCCAGTGTGAAGCTAAAAATATATATTGAGCATCGAGAATTGGTACTTCTTCTGCTTTTGTTTCTGGCTGGGATGATACAACAGTAGTGGTTTGAGGCGCAGCAACGGTTGGTGTAGATGTAACTGATTCTTGAGGAGCAATCCAAGTTTGAGCGAGTTGCAAAACTTCTGCTAAAGTTTGGAGTTGCAGTAATTGTTCCATTGGAACAACTTGCAAAAATTCAGCTTGTTTTTCCTGCGGAACCATTTGAATAAAGGTGTTGAGTAGCTCTACCATTTTGATAGAGTCTAGCCCCATGTCGCTTTCCAGATACATATCTGGTTCTAAATCTTCGACATCGTGTCCCGTGATTTTGGCAATAAAAGTGAAGATTTGTAGTTGCAAGTTGTTCTGGCTCATAATGCTCCAATACATACTAGTAAATGAAAAATGAAGAGAAACGAACCGCCAAGTACGCCAAGTACGCCAAGAAGTAAGAGTTATAAAGGGATTTTGCGTTATGGCGGCATTAAAACAAACTTTGCGCTCCTCTGCGCTAAACTTTGCGCCCCTTTGCGTTTAAATTCCTACTCTAATTATTGATATTCTCAACAGTTTTAGCAGCGAATCCAAATTCTTGAAGTAAAGCATTATAGCTAGTCTGTCGCTGTTCTGGTGATAGTGTTACTAGGTGTTCTATTAATAGCAAGCCATCAATTTCTACAGATTCTGTAAATGTCGGTTCGCTATAATCAATGGGTGCTTTATAGGTTTTACGCTCGAATGGATAAGTCGGTAATGGTACTCTCCGCAGTCCTTGAGGAAATAAACCTAGGCTATTAAGTTGAACTCCTGCGGTGTATAACCGAGCGATTATTGTCAGCAAGCTATTAATGACTGGCTGATTTGTATCGGCATGAATCCAAGTTTGGGGGTCATCTGCAATATTTAGTTGCTGTCTAATCAATGCAGAGTTTCCTAGATAAAAATAAGCTCCTGTTTCACTACATGCTTCTTGGCAATGTTCGGTTTTTAATGAACCAGAAACATGTAAGAGTGACTGTAATTGTGTGGCTGTAAATTTACCAGAAGGTTTGTAAGTACCTAGTGGTGTTACTAATGAGCAATTCCAAACTGTTATTAGCGGGGTTTCTAGTCTTGGCTCTTCGACAAAATTGTTGGTGTGTTTTCCTTCTAATTCTGCTAATAAAATGAATGCCTCTTTGAGAGAGGACATTGCAGTTAAACAAGCCCCGACTAAGATTCCTATTCCTTCTGCTAATATGGCGCTTGGTTGAATTTTGAGAGACATCAACAAGTTGCACCAAGCATATTGAACTGCAAAACTATGTGCTTTTTGTGAGAGGTTGGTGTTATTGTTTAACTCCGAGTTTGATAGTGTGCGTCGCCAGAGAAACTCACAATCAGCGTAGGCTTTTCTAAATTCTGGATAGCGATCGCTTAATATTTTCGCCTCTTTTGGTGTAAAAGTACAACTGTTATCTAAAACTAGATAATTTGGTGTAGCTTTCTGAGGATTACAGCGACCAAGTTGTATATTTGGCTGATTTTGCTCTGAAGAAATAGCGTTGAGAGAATCTAATAAATGTTGGCGATTATTTACAACCAATGCCGCTTTAAAAGACAGTTCTCGTTGGGAATTACTTAGCGTTAAGCAAATTTCAGATAGTTTGTGTTCTGGATGTTTGCTAACATGCTCGTGTAGTTGTTTGACAATTTCTTTGAGGACTTTTTGATTGCGTCCAGTTAAGCACAATAAATGTGGAGAAGTTGATTCTTCGGATTTAACAGATTGTGAAATGGGAGATTGTTCCACAATTAGGTGACAATTTGTGCCGCCAAATCCAAATCCGTTAACTCCGGCGCGTAACAATTCACCATCGCTTGTCCAAGGTTTACCTTCTCCACCTACTACATATAAAGGTGTATTGGCAAAATCGATATGAGGACTAGGTTGTTCAAAGCCGACAGTTGGCGGAATTTTGCCGTGCTGCATGGCAAGTACAACTTTAATCAAGCTAACAACGCCGGAACCAGCCATCAAATGACCGATGGAGGATTTGACAGAACCGATGCCGCAAAAACCTTTACGGCTGGTGAAATCCCGAAAAGCTTTGGTGATTCCCTCGACTTCTACAGGGTCGCCTAACATTGTGCCTGTGCCGTGAGTTTCAATGTAGGAGATGGTTTCGGGGTCGATGCCAAACTTATTGTAAGCCTTACGAATAGCTTCAGCTTGACCTTCAGGTTTCGGGGCGGTGATTCCTTGGGAATGTCCGTCGTTGTTGATGGCGGAACCTTTAATCACAGCGTGAATGTAATCGCCATCTTCTAGGGCTTTCCGCAAAGATTTGAGAACAACTGCACCTGTACCTTCGCCAACAACCATGCCATTAGCGCGGCTATCGAATGGGAAGCATTCACCTGTGGGTGAAAAAGCTTGGACGCGGCTGAGGAAAGTAAAAGGAGTAGGACTGAGGTTGAGGTTAACACCGCCTGCGATCGCCATGCAAGTATCTCCCGCCCGGATACTCTCACAAGCTAGGTGAATTGCTACTAAAGAAGAGGAACATGCAGTACCTACTTCCAAACTTGGCCCCATGAGGTCTAAGCAATGACTCACCCGCGCCGCGATTTGATTTAATTCGTTACCTGCGGTTGCTTCGGGCATCAATTCGCTAGGTTTGAGAACATCTGAGACGGTATCGAGTAAATTTTTCTGTTCAGCAGGAGTGAGTTGCTTAAACCAAGAACTCTTGTGCAAACGTCTCTTGAGGACAGTACCGTACTGATAATTAAAGAAGTGTTCTACATAGTTATTTTGGTCGCCACCAACAATTACAGCAATGTCTTTGGTACGGTATTTGCCGCCGTAACCTGCTTGTTGCAATGCTTGCCAAGATACTTCTAAAAATACCCTTTGTTGGGGATCCATCGCCGTTGCTTCTCGTGGCGAAATGCCAAAGAACATCGGGTCAAAGTCAAAGGGATTTTCGATAAAGCCACCGTGCTTGCAGTAAGTCGTATGCGGGGCTGTTCCATTCTTCTCATAATAATCCTCAATTAACCAGCGATCGCTCGGAACTTCTTTAATAAAAGAGCGTTTCTCGTTGAGAAACTGCCAATATTGCTCTAAATTATCAGCCCCTGGAATTTTGCAAGCCATGCCGATAATGGCAATATCTTCTTGTTTCACATCCATTGCTTTAAAGTTTGATTGTTGCAGCATCAAATTAGCTGGAGTTTCCTTTTTAGTCAGAGAGGCAGAAGGCGTAATGACCCCTTCTTCATGGTTGTTTATTGGCGTTTCTGGAGTTGAAATCATAGATGCGCCATACTGTTTTTCTAGATGGTCTGCTAGTTCATCTGGTGTTTGATACTCAAAGAAAAGTGTGGGAGATAACTGATGTTTGAAGGTTAGGCTTAATTGTTTGATTGCTTCTACAGCGCCTAGAGAATCTAGCCCTAACTCTTGAAAAGACCTGTATCCTTCTACTTGTTGTTGGGGAATTGTCACATATTGACTGAGTATGTCTCGAACCAGTCGCCGGATATTTTGAGTTTTGGCTTGGGGAAGAGGGACTAGGGGCTGGGGACTAGGG
>NZ_JAECZB010000083.1 GCF_016056295.1 Atlanticothrix silvestris CENA357 | reverse complement strand
GAAAAGCGGTTGATTAGAGAAATAATTCACGGCAAACGACAAGAGAAAAGATATTGGCAGATTACCACAGACAGTGAGAATTTACCTGATAACACTACTTGGTATGTGATCAGTAAGTATCCAGACATTAACAAGCGAGATGTTGGTAATTTTTATGGGTTAAGAACTTGGGTTGAATATGGCTTGAAGCAAAGTAAAAATGAATTAGGTTGGGCAGGCAGATTATCGTCTAACTCACTACTGTGATATTGAACGATGGTGGGAGATTGTTATGAGTGCTTACTTGATGGTTAGTCTCCACTCTGAACAAATGCAGTTTTCTGTGCCAAAGTCACCATCAAAATTGGCTGAACATCCTTGGTGGGATGATGGCAAAGGTTGGAAGAATGTTCTGAACAATCTCCGTTTAATTGCCCAACCTTTTATCCTATTTAACCTGATATACCCCTGGTTAACAGTTTTTCCTATTCCCCAATTGTCCTTGGGTTTTTCTAAACTTCAATCTATTATTTATAATCTCACCAGTTCAATTTTCATTTTCCTGACTCACCCTGATTTCTACTTTTCCTCTGCCTAGAGTGACAAATGAGAGCTATTTTGGTGGCTTTATCTGTAGCTGGCTTTTAGAGAATTGGTATAAAACGTTGGAGGCAGAAGGGAAACAAAGTTGTTAGGAAAGTCCTTTTTTTCCCTTGCCTATTTGTGTAGCGCTCCGTAGGGAAAGGCAAATAATTTTAGAGATTTTTACGTAGAAAATGTTGATTATTGGTGGTTTAGCCAAAAAGCACATTTACCCGATTTGTATAGTCCGCACCAATGAACTCATGCATCTTTTCATACACTCAAAAGTTTATAAGCACTAGTAGACAAAATGGTCATCCTTTGAAAGGATGAATTCATAATCTATCTTAAAAAAGTTTTTAGAACTTAGTGTAAACAACTATGGTGTTTTCGGGTAGACAATAATCTGTTACTCGATTGCAGCACTGGTATCGACAATGACGAACTCTCCAAATTCCGGAAACGATCAGGAATCATCCAATCGTCGTCTGTTGCTTCTTCTCTTAGGACGTACCAGTCTGGCTTTAGGTGTCATTTTACTCACTGGAATTGCAATTGGTGCATGGTGGGCTAGAAATTACATATATCAAGATTTAGCACCGTTAGTAGAGAAAAATCTCCAAGACTTGCTGGGTCGTCCAGTCAAGGTTGGACAAGTTGAAAGTTTTTCCCTCTCTAGTCTCAGATTTGGTTCTCTAGCAATACCAGCAACGCCTACAGATGCAGACCGAGTAACAGCAGAAGCATTAGATGTGCAGTTCTCGCCTTTGCAAGTCATCTTCACCAGAAAATTAATTTTAAATGTCACATTAGTTCAGCCCGATGTCTATATCCAACAGGATAAAGATGGTAGTTGGGTAACGGCTGAAGTTAAGGCTGGAGAAGGAAAAGGTGCTATTGAAACCCAATTGCAAACACTGCGGATTCAAAATGGCGATGTAGAGTTGATGCCATTCGCCGCACCAACCAAACCAAAAGGTTCAGTAGTATTAGATCAAGTCAGTGGTATTGCCCGATTTTCATCTAATAATCAAAAAATTAGTTACGATATCAATGCTCAACCCGCCAGGGGAGGTGCAGTTAAAATTGTTGGTCAAACACAACCTAAAACCCAACAAACTAATCTTCAACTTTCAGCCCAAAATTTCCCAGCATCTAATATTAGTCGATTAATTGAGTTGCCAATTGCCTTGCAAGCAGGGCGTTTAGATGCTGACTTAACAGCTCAAATTCCACCAAATTTATCAGAAACAGAAGTTACAGGAACAGCTACCGCGAATCAAGTTACTGCCAAAATTCAAAATGTTCCTCAGCAAATTTCTAATTTTAATGGCAAATTTATATTTCAAGGTCAGACAGTTGCTTTAGAAAATCTAAATACAAATTTTGGCGAAGTTCCTATTGTAGCCAAGGGAACAATCAGTAACCAAACAGGTTTTAACGTTTCTGCTCAAATCAAACCTGTTAGCGCGAAAAATATCTTAGACACATTGAAAGTAAATTCATCAGTCCCAGCGACTGGGGAAGTCAAAGCAGATATTCAAGTGCAAGGGCCGATTCAGCAGCCAATTGTCAGTGGTACAGCAAGCAATACAAAACCGATTCAAGTTGACCGCTTGCTATTCCAAACTATTAATACTGACTTTCGCTTGGATGTAAGTGAAACTGCATCTCAAGTTGTCGTATCTAATTTGAAACTAGTCCCAGCCGCAGGTGGTCAAATTACAGGCGGCGGTCAAGCTACATTGGGAGACCAAAGTAAAGTATTATTTAATGCTCAAGTTGATGGTGTTTCCGGGGATATACTAGCACGAAGTTACGGTGTGAATCTACCGATCGCAGTTGGAAATGTCTCAGCAAAGGCACAAATTTCTGGCTCACTGAATCAACAACCATTGGCACTTAATATTTCTACTGTGCAAGTAACACCGCCAACAGGGGGACAAGTTACAGCCAGCGGTCAAATTCAACTCGCACCCCAAGGACGGGTAGCTTTAGGTATTCAAGCACAAAATTTACCAGGAAATGCGATCGCTCAAGGTTATGGCGTTTCTACTCCGGTTAATATTGGGGGGGTATCCGCAAAAGCTACGGTTTCTGGTGCTTTAGGTACACCGTTAAACGTGAATGTTGCTAGGGTGCAGGCAACTCCAGAAGTCGGAGGACAAATTATAGCCAATGGTCAACTCCAGCTAGCACCCCAAGGTAGGGTAGCGTTGAATATCCAAGCTCAAAATTTACCAGGAGATGCGATCGCAAGAGCATATAACTCTTCACCTAACATTACCATTGGTACTGTCTCAGCCAATGCGAAAATTTCTGGCTCTCTCAACAATTTGCGGGCAGTAGCGCAGGTACAAGCACCAGGGGCGGCTTATCCGATTCGGGGACAAGCTGTAATTACTCAACAAGGAAGGAGAACCATTGTACCCAATGCTTTTTTAAATGTGGCAGGTGGGACAATTACAGCTAGAGGTCAGGTAGCACAACAACGCTGGCAAGCTTTTGTTAAAGCCCAAAATTTGCAATTGAGCCGTTTTGCTCAGATACCAGACCAGTTTCAAGGGATTTTAAATAATGCGGCGTTGAATTTGTCAGGAAGCACTACTGCTTTTCAACCCTCAACCATTCAAGCTACCGGACAAGCTAACTTAAGTGTCGCTGGAGGTGAGGTTAACGTCAGCCAGATTAATCTTGATGATGGTCGTTGGCGAGTGCTGGCCGACCTTAACAAAATTCAACTCAACCGTTTTTCACCACAGCTACAAGGAAGACTCAATAGTAATGTCCAGTTAGCAGGTACAACAGCATCTTTTGCTCTGCCAGATATTCGAGCCAATGCAAAAATTCGAGTCCCCCAAGGGATAGCACCGCTAGCACAACCACTCACAGCACAAGTGCAATGGAATGGTAAACAGATTATAGTGCAAAATGCATCTACCCCAGGAGTGAATGCGACTGGTGCGATCACAGTTCAATTCCCGGAAACTGGCACACCGGAAATTGCTGGTTTTAATTTAGATGTGGTAGCCCAGAATTTCAACCTTAAAAATACTGGCTTTGATGTTCCTGGAGATATTGCTTTAGCGGGGTTACTCGATTTTAATGGACAAATCACAGGCACTCCAGCGGTTCCTAACGCCAGTGGCAATATCCGACTGCGGAATTTTCAAGTCAGTGATTTGGAATTTGACCCAGTTTTAGCTGGAAACGTCAACTTTCAAGGAGGACAAGGGGGAAGACTCCAACTATCAGGTACACAAGATGAAATTGCTCTTAACCTGAATGCAGATTATCGCCCCACTTCATTTTTATTCCGCACTGATGAAGCAGTCGCTACGGGTAGAACCGAGGGAGATAACTTAATTGTCAACGCTCAAAACTTTCCCATTGCTCTTGCTAGTGGCTTCTTACCTAACAATCAATTGCAACCACTTGGGGGAAAACTATCTGGCAATTTAGCTGTTAATTTAAATAATTATGCCCTAGCTGGAGACGTTGCGATCGCTCAACCTCGTGTTGGTAGAGTTACAGCAGACGCATTTCGAGGTAACATCAATTATGCCGATGGTGCTGCCAGCTTAGCGAATGGTCAACTGCAAATAGGAGATAGCACCATCGCCTTAAGTGGCAATGTGCAAACAGGAAACGACCCGCAGTTTCAAGTGCAAGCTGATTTTGCCCAACTGAGAATCCAAAAACTCTTACAAGCGTTTAATATTTTCGACTTTCAAGACCTTGGCGGGGGGTTGGATTCTCCGGATTTAGCTGGAGCAGATGTCCTTGACACTGTACCGATTAATTTGCCTAACGCAGACTTAATATCACAGTTAAAGTATTTTTCCCAGATAGAAACATTAATAGCTAGGCAACAGCAGACAGAAGAGACACAAACAACAGCGGCTTTACCCCCCCTGACAGAATTAATGGGTGCTTTAAGTGGAGCAATTCAAGCCAGAGGCTCATTAAGGTCTGGGTTAAATGTCGGTTTTAATTTGCAAGGTGATAACTGGCAATGGGGTAACTATTCTATTAATGAAGTTGTTGCTAATGGCACTTTTACAGATGGTGTCGTCACATTATCACCACTACGCGTTGGCATTAATCAAGGATTAGTGGCTTTTTCAGGACAGCTAGGAACTGAGCAATTGTCTGGAAATTTAAAAGTAGCAAGTTTACCCTTGTCACTATTAGAGCCTTTTATAGAACAATACCCCATAGATATCACTGGTCAAGTGAATGCTAACGCCACTTTAGGAGGTAGTTTACAAGACCCCAGTGTCAATGGAGATATAGCACTGGCAGATGCAACTTTAAACCAACAACCTTTGCAAACAGCCCAGGTAAACTTTGACTATGATAATGCGCGGTTGAATTTTGATAGTACTTTGTTGGTGACGGGAAACCAACCAGTAGCAATTACAGGTAGTATACCTGCTCCGTTGCCTTTCGTCACAGCACAACCAGACAGCAATCAAATTAGTATCAACGCCAGTGTTAATAACGAAGGCTTGGCATTATTAAACTTGTTGACTAACAATCAAGTTGCTTGGGTAGATGGTCAAGGGCAAGTGGATGTCAACGTCCAAGGTACTTTAAATCAGCCAATTATCAACGGCAATGCCACAATCAATAATGCCACTTTGCGCGCTCAAGCTTTGTCTGAACCTTTAACGGATGTCACAGGGACATTGCAATTTAATGGCAATACACTCAATGTTCCAGGTATTCAAGCTAATTATAATCAAGGGCAAGTGACTGCATCAGGAATCCTTCCCGTTTTTTCTTCTCAATCGGGTGTATCGAATCCTTTCACAGTATCAATCACAGACCAGTTAGATGTGCAACTGCCACAATTGTATGAAGGTGATGTTAGTGGCGATGTCGTAGTTCGGGGAACAGCATTAAAACCGGAAATTGGTGGAGAGATTCGGCTGAGTGATGGTCGCGTCATCATTGGAGAATCAGCGACTGCTGGCTCAAATCCAGCCGCGACAACAGAGGGTAATAACAGTACAGGTACTGAAGCAGTAGCTAACACTAGTGCTACCACATCATCTGGTTCAAATCTAGCTGCGACAACAGCAGGTAATAATGTTGCAGGAAATAAAGCAGCAGCTAGTACCAACGCCACCACTTCATCCAACTTACCTATCAGTTTTGCAGACTTCCAGATTATCCTGGGTGACGATGTTAATGTTACCACTACGTCTCTACTAGACTCTGTACCGGGAGGAGACTTATTTAGCCAGCCCATAGTCAGTTTTCAAGCAAAGGGCGACTTAACTATTAACGGTACTTTAGCTCAGCCTCGCCCTGAAGGAGTCATTCGTTTAACAGGAGGACGATTGGCTTTATTTTCAACTGAGTTTACCTTGGCACGGGGCTATGAGCAAACTGCACAATTTATTCCTAGTCAAGGACTTGACCCTAACTTAGATATCCGATTGGTGGCAATTGTACCTGAAGCATCAGCAATAGGTAATCGAATATTGGAATCACCTTTTTCTGCGGAAATCAGTGATGTTCCAGCTACCAATTTCGGTACTTTACGTACCGTTCGTGTTCAAGCAAACGTCAACGGCCCAGCTAGCGAATTGAGTGAGAATCTGGAACTAACAAGTGAACCTCGTCGTAGTGAATCAGAAATTGTCGCTCTTTTGGGTGGTTCTATTCTTGGTGGCTTTGGTCAAACAGACGCTACCCAAGGGCTGACTAATTTTGCTAGCTCTACTATTTTAGGTGGTTTACAAGGAACCATTACTGCGGTGGGACAGGCTATTGGTTTCAGTGAATTTCGCATATTTCCTACTCCTGTTACTGGTCAATCATCTACATCGTCGATTCTTGATTTATCAGCAGAGGGTGTGTTTGATATCAGTAGAAATTTCTCTGCCTCTTTATCGCGGCCTTTGTCTAGTGATGGGTCTTTCCGTTACAATCTGCTCTATCGACTCAACGATCAAATTTTGCTCCGAGGTTTAACTAATTTGGGGGATGAAAACCAATTATTTTTTGAGTATGAAACCCGGTTTTAGGACACAAATCAATTGACTAAACACCTTGATTTATTGGCGTTTATCGACGGTTGATTATTCTTATCTGAATGTATTGGATTTTAGGAAACTATTTGGGAAAAAAGTTTCTCCCATTCAATTGCAGGTGGTCTTGCTCCTTTATTAACTAATTCAAAAATTTGCCCTTCAGTGGATGGGTAAAGAATGCATTCCACACAAGCTGCTGCAACGTCAATCCGGCTAGCATCACCTGCAATCGTGTCGCCAGTACCCAACACCACACCAAGCTTACCTCCTGTTTTTGCTCTCAAAAGGGTGTTGAGGTCGTAGGAAGTATATGGGCCATCAATTAAGCGTCCTGGGCGGATAATAGTGTAGGGCAATCCCGAATTAATAATCGCTTCTTCACCTTTTTGTTTGGCATCAAGTACGCCAAAAGCATTGAGAATATTAAATGGTAGCTGATTTTTGCGGAGAATCCCACAAGAAGACACGAAAACGAACCGCTGGAGATTGTGGGGTGCTGCTGCTACTAAGTTACTAACGCCTTGTGCATCCACTTTTGTGGGTGTATTTTTTGCCTTTTTATCTCTATATGCGGAATCCGAAAAAATCATTCCCCATTCAATCAAGTTAGGCTGAGGGTCAAATTCCCATCTAGCTGAAGGAAAGGCAGTAGTCCCAGTGCAACAGATGATGTGTGTTACATCCTGAGTTGCTGAGGAAAGTGTAGACAGTTCGCGTATGTCACCAACTACAACTTCCACTTTGTTATTAAACATGTTTGCGGCTTTTGTAGGATTGCGTGTGAGAACGCGCACCTTAAACTCTTTCTCTAGCAGCTTTGCTACTACAATCTGCCCTACTCCACCAGTAGCACCAGCTACTAATACTAAATTTTCCTCTGACGCTTTTACAGAAGTCATAACTGCCCTTAAGATGGTCTATTGTTAATCTACTTAAAAAATTGAATAGATTGTTTGTTACCACCAAAGAAACACAGTCAAAAGCCCGGCCGTTATGACCGAGCTTTTGAGACAGGGGATATATTCCCCAAACTGTTAGTTATAGAAGTTCTGTATAAATCGCTGTGTTGTTAAGTAATACCACTAGAGCTTCGGCGATTCCGGAAAATTATAAAACAATTTTGGGGCAATTTTGCTAATGACCGAAACATTTAGCCAATGGCAAGAATGGTTAACTGTAGTAGCCTATGTAGGGTTTACAGTTTTCATTATTTGGCGCGTGTTTACCACACAGAAGAAATGAAAAAGCGGGGGAAAGGGTAAAGGGTAAAGGGTAAAGGGATGAATTAGGTCACTCTAACATTGGTCTCGCTTTTACCCTTCCCTTTATCCCCAGAGGAAACCCCATCTTTTCTTTTCCTCCTTACCCTTGTTCATCAACTAAGCAGGAATTAAAAACTTAGCTACTGTTTGTACATCCTTATCACCGCGCCCAGAGCAGTTAATCACAATTTTGGGACTACCGCTGAGCTGAAGACATAGGGTTTCTAGGTAGGCGATCGCATGGGCGGTTTCTAATGCTGGTATAATTCCCTCTAATCGGGCTAATTGCTGGAATGCCGCTAAAGCTTGTTCATCAGTCACACTGTAGTATTCGGCACGACCAATATCCTTCAAATAGCTGTGTTCTGGCCCTACACCGGGATAATCTAAACCTGCACTAATCGAGTGTGCCTCAATTATTTGTCCATCCTCATCTTGCAGCAGATAGCTCATTGCCCCATGTAATACACCGACTTGTCCTTTTGTCAAGGTTGCTGCATGTTTTGTGGTATTGACACCTTCTCCGGCTGCTTCAACCCCAATTAATCTTACAGACTGGTCATTGACAAACTCGTAGAATAATCCCATTGCATTGGAACCACCACCCACACAAGCCATGAGAATATCAGGCAATCCGCCCCACTTTTCTATTGCTTGGGCGCGGGTTTCTTGTCCAATTACTGCATGAAAATCACGTACCATCATTGGGTAAGGATGAGGCCCTGCGACCGAACCCAAAATGTAGTGAGTCGTTTCGACGTTTGTCACCCAATCTCGAATTGCTTCAGAAGTTGCATCTTTTAAAGTCCCTGTTCCAGCCTCTACCGGACGCACTTCTGCTCCCATCAGCCGCATTCTAAACACGTTCAAGGCTTGGCGTTCCATGTCATGAACACCCATGTAAATTACGCATTCCAGTCCAAAACGAGCGCAAACAGTTGCTGTCGCCACTCCATGTTGTCCAGCACCTGTTTCGGCAATAATTCGCTTTTTGCTCATGCGCTTTGCCAATAACACCTGACCAAGGGCATTATTAATTTTGTGAGCGCCTGTGTGATTTAAGTCCTCACGCTTTAAATAAATCTGCGCCCCTGTGCCATCTGGGCGGGCATAATGACTGGTAAGGCGTTCAGCAAAATACAATGGTGTAGCGCGTCCGACATAATCTCGCAGCAGTTGTTGTAGTTCTGCTTGAAAACTAGGATCATTGCGGTATTGCTGATAAGCTGTTTCTAGTTCAGCAAGAGCAGGCATCAGTGTTTCCGGGACGTACTTACCGCCAAAGCGTCCAAAGCGTCCTTGTACATCTGGAACCTGAGAATTTGAGGGAGAACTTGGAGAGAGGGGAGTTGTAGTCACGGACTGATTTTATTACAGAACGAACTTCACTATTATAGGAAAGTCTGAAGCAGATAAGATACGATCCTTACTAGAGATATAGATGTGAGGAGAAAATCTTACCCCTACACCCTTAGTAAATAAAAGTAAAACTCTTTGTTCTAAGTCAAGATTTATATGTCTTCCAACAAAAATTTTGCCTACCGCGAATTTGGCGGTGATAACTCTCCAGCTACAGAAAGACCAATTTCAGAATTACCCCCCCAACAACAAAATCTCAAAGTCCAAGCTTCCCGTAAAGGACGCAAGGGTAAAACTGTGACTGTGATTAGTGGTTTTCAAGCCAAACCCGAAACTTTGGCAGATTTAGTCAAACAATTGAAAACCCAGTGTGGCACAGGTGGCACAGTCAAAGATAATGAAATTGAAATTCAAGGCGAACATAAACAGAAAATTCTTGAAATTTTGACCAAGCTAGGTTACAAAGCTAAAATTAGCGGCGGTTAGTACCGCTGCGCGCAAATCAAAAGTCAAAAGTCAAAAGTCAAAAAGCTTAATTTTATAGACTTCTCATCGATTTGTTATCGTAATAGTAATAGTTGAACATTGATACAAAAATTTACATGTTTAATTATACATAAGTCTAAAAAGCCTAAATTTATATAGTTACACGAACCTTTACTCTACTGCAAAATGGGAATTTTTAGGCTTTATAGAACCAAGTCTTACTTCTGGGACATTGTAAATATTACACTTTTTATATCGTCTGAGTTTTAATTCACTAAAAAAAATGTATTAATTTTCTTCATCGCTTTCTGCGAAATTCACTTGCTCGTAAAGGTCGCTTAATTGAATTTGAAAATCAATCGTTTGCAGTTCTAAAGTTGCAGATTCGCCTTCAAGTTCACTAAATAACCATTGGCCTTCCGCAGTTTTTACATATTGCATCACATGATGATGATATTGGTTGATTAAAATATATTCTTTAAATTCAGGGATGGAACGATAATATAAAAACTTATCTCCTTGATCGTAGTTTTTTGTGGATTTAGATAAGACTTCTGCAATTAGTAAAGGATTCATGACAGTAGTCGTATTTGTTCCTGTGTATACAGGTTGTCCCTGAATTACCATCACATCTGGATAGCTGTACTGCCGATATCTGGGTATCCACAAGCGGACATCAGCCATATAAAGATCATATTTTTTGCCCCTCAAAGCAATCTTTAATGATGCAGCTAAATTCAGGGAAATTTTATTATGATTAGTAGTACCACCCGTCATCGGAATAATTTCTCCATCGCGGTATTCGCTTCTAAATTCTGCTTTTTCTTCAAGTTCTAAATATTCTTTTGGTGTGTAATAACGTTTTTGTACTTCTAATTGCATAAATTTACCACTTAATTAATCAGTTAAAGCAAGAAACGCGATAAATCGCTGTCTCTACATTTTATTTACAAGATGTCTATTAATTGTCTACTCCTTTTTGCCAAAACTGCGCTAAAATTTCGCTTGGTTTGCGATCCCAAGTATCAATATGTTCATATATCAAAGTATCTGGACTGAGTTTATATGTTGAATAGCCATTAAACAAAATACGCGCTTTCCAGGGAACACGTAAAACTCCGCGAACAGTCCACTTTGCTAAAATAGTATCTTCTGCTGACTGGTATACTTCATGTACATCAAAATAAATTTGTGTAAAAAATAGTCGAGCGTGAAATCGTAACGTCCAAAATATAATGCGATAGTTAAATTTCCATTTGAATTTATTCACAGGGTCTTGAAAGTAGATATCTTGTGTATAAATGTTATAAGAAATATCTTTTTCAAAAAGTGTTGGTAAGTCTTGTTTAAGAATTTCAATTACTTGTTCTACTGGCAATTTATCTTCCACGCGATTAAAAATACTCAAAATTAGGATATTTGTAAAGCCACGAATTATCAAGGCATACTTTTATTTTATGTTAATGCGATCGCGCTTCGCAGTGAGGCTGACGCAGTAATCGCCAATGAATCGGTTCTTGTCCTGTGGGAGGTTGGACTTCCAAAGCTTCTACTGCATAAAGAGTTACACTAGGAAGATAACCAAAAACGCTTAATTTATAGCCTCGTTCATGTTTATCTGAATGGTCAATCTCTCGACTCCATAGTTTTAACGTGCTTAATCTCAAAAAAGGGGGACTAGGGAGGATCAACTAGTGTTTAAAATCATAGCCATACACTTTTCAAACACCCTCTTAGATTTATCTCTGTGTACTCAGCGCCTCTGCGGTTAGATTTACTTTTAAACCACAGAGGCGCTGAGAGGGGTGAGGAAGAACAAGAGATTTTTCGATCCCTTTGAAAAGGCTATTACGCAATGTACAAAGGTAAATCGGTTGTTTCAGTCTTTTAAACTCATTTTGGCAGGCGATATACAATCACCTTTCCTTTCGCATCTTCTTCAACAAATACTAGATACTCACCATTTGAACGGCGAAAAGCACGGATACCGTGGGGTATATCAATCCAGCCACTTTCACCTGCAACTTCAGGGCCGGGTTTCAACTTTTTTGCAGAAGTTCCTGTTTTTGCATCGTAGACATATACTTCTGCCGTTTTAAAGGTTACAGCAAATACATAATCACCCGCTACACTCATGGCTGCGGTCGCTACTTCACGTTTACCAGTAATGTCGTAAGGAACTACAATCCGCCAACGGGGGGTGCGATTACCTTTACTCCAATTATCAAAACGGGCAATCTCAGATCCCACAACTTTGGTATCATCCCCAACCGCTGGATGATCTTTAGTGAAGCCTGACAAGTACATAGTATCTGTTTGGGGAAAATACTCAATCCGTCGCAAATCTGTAAAGATGCTCGGAGTTTTTTCCTTTTGCATGGAACTATAAGTATAGATGGGGTTGCCATTGGAATCTATTCCCTGTAGAGGATAACGCCGAATGCCATCTTGAGTCCGCAAGGTTTTCCAAATATCTCCTTGACTATCTACCCACCATCCCCCTATGTAAGGGTAATCTTCGCTGTTATCATATTCACCTTTGTCGAATGCACCGTTACCGTTTTTATCGCGCCAAATCCATTCTCCTTTTTCTGGCTGATGGGGTGGCCAATTTCCCACGATTGATTTTTTCCCTCCGCCATGAGTGCCAACAAACATACCCGCAGGAATGGCAATTTTGCCGTCTTTCGAGGGATTAAAACGATAAATTTCCAGAAAGCTGCTGTACATATCTGTGAGAAACAAAAAAGGCTGGCCTTTGATGCGCCGGACAAAGGTAGCATCTGGTGATGTATGTAAGCGGGGATCTTGAGGATATTTGAAGGCGTTTAATGTGTAGTCTTTGTAAGTCCATTGCTTACCAGCAGGCTTACTGTAGTCCATCAGGTAGCGTTCTTGCTTGGTGAATACATCTACTCCATCAGTTTTGGGGTCAACATCAGCGTTATCGACAAACAGCAACCCTAGCAATTGCCATAGTTGTTTACCTGAAGGTGAAAACTTGCGTAAATCTGTGCCTGATTTGTTGAAACCGTTACTATTTACATAAATATTACCTGCGGCATCTGCACCCACGCCAGTAAGACCGTACAGTTTTAAATCTTGAACTTCACCAGGAATCCCTGCATAAATACCGCCTTTGCTGCCAAAAGTCCCAGCCTGCATTGGTTGGCCTTTGACGTTGTAAATTAGCACTTGCTGACGAGGGCCATTTTCTGCCACTAACAGTTTACCTTGACGATCAATGGCGATCGCTGTTGGTTCAACTACATCGGTAATTTGTTGGGGTAGTTGCTTGCCTGTCTGGGAATAATGGACAATTTTGGCAGGATTATTCCCATTTTTGCTTTGAATAATCCATAGATTACCTTGTTTATCAATAGCGATCGCGCCTGGATTGGTAACGCTAAAGTCGCGTACTTCCTTCATCGTGTCGGTATTATAAACGCGAATGCGGTTGGTGGCAGTATCACTTACATATAACTCGTTACCCGTTGTTGCTAATCCAGTAACTTCACTTTTATTACTAACGATTAACATACTTTTATCCCAGCCACGTCCTTTGTCGAAGGGTGTGGGTTTTCCAGACAAGTCATAGCGTCTGACACAATACCAAGTAGTGCCATCTGGAGGATAATCTTGATTGATTTTGCCAACAGCCCCCTGAACCATCGCCATGTAAATATATTTACTATTGGCTGTTATCGCTTTACCGCCCCCACGACTCCAGCCATGAGTATCATTCAAAGCACCAATGACATCGCCATCTTTATATATTCCAGCTTCTGCCCCACTTTCATCCCAGAAACTATTGGTATATACTGTGCCATTTGAAGCAACGTACATTGTTTCAATATTATTTTGTACCCACTTTTTGCCACCACCAAAAGTATTACCTATCCAAGATGTTTGGTAAGTTTTTGCAGGTACTCCATTGACAGTCCAATCTGCTGTCATTTCAACTGAGATTATTACCCCTGCGATCGCTAAAGTAAAAAGTAAAAATTTTGCGTTCTTGAAGTTCCGAAAATATCTACTTTGGAATAGTTTTTTGACTTGGTGGGTGATATCTTGAGAAAGTTTATGAAGCTGCTCTATTAATTGATGTCGCATACAATTCCTAAAATTTTAATTACTTTTACACCCTGATCAATACTGGTATTAATTAACCAGTTTTGAATAAAAGTAATCATGAAAAGCTCCAGTCGTCAGTAGAATTTTTTACAGAATGATGGTTACTGAAGCTAACAAAGATTCTTAAAGCATATTTGTGCCCACTTTAAGTTTATCTACCTGAAGTTCAAAATTGATTGAAACTTAATTGTCAAGTTTTAGCAGCACACATTCATCATTAACAAACACTTTATATTGAAAAAATCATGTTTACAAAAGATTTATCAAAAACACACAGATTTTTAAACTTAATTCAAATATTAGTAGATCTTTTTTGAAGTATTAATATTTACCGCTTTAACAGGGAACATAGTAAAATTAAATACATCAGCCTAATATTATGTCCAAAAATAATTTTTTGCCGCAACAACCAGCCTTTAAACTTGTAAACTAAAATAATGTATTTATCTTAAGTCTTCATTGTATTTGTAGTTACAAACTCTTTTTTTAACCACAAAAGCATGAAGCTCAAAAGCCTACATTTAGGCAAAACTTTTATATAGATAGATGCTTGAGATGCTTTTGAATAAAATTTCTACACAGTATGTTCTAAACATTACGGATGCAGTAGAAAATAACAGAATATAAGTACTAACAGCATCAATTTATTGCTGAATTTAAAAGACGGTTGAGCTTGGTGCAAAAATAACAATACGCACGCTCAATACATCATAGGAGACAAGTAGGTGGAAGGCAAAAAAGATAATCTTAATTCAAAATCTGCATCTATCCTCACACTTGGAGTAGGGTGGTTTCCTAAAACGCCTGGAGGACTAGAACGGTATATTTATGAACTAACTCATAGTTTAGCGGCAAATCAAGACCAGATCGAATTATGTGGAGTTGGTCTACCAGAAACTGGATTGACTTTGCCCATAAAATTAACTAACTTGGCATCACCAGATAGTGCTATTTGGCAACGATTTTGGTCTATTCGCCACAACTTCCAAAAAACCAGAGTCGGCAAACCAGATGCCATTAATTTGCATTTTGCACTATACAGTTTTCCTATTTTAGATCTTCTACCCCAGGGAGTACCTATTACTTTCAATTTTCATGGCCCTTGGGCTTGGGAAAGTAAACAAGAAAAAATTAATCATAAACTCAGTATTTTTTTGAAGCGTCGGCTGATAGAACAAAACACCTATAATCGCTGCGATCGCTTTATTGTTCTCAGCAAAGCATTTGGTAAAATTTTACATCAAGAATATCAAATTCCGTGGAGCAAAATTCATATTATCCCTGGCGGAGTCAATATTAATTGGTTCCAACCCAACTTATCGCCTCAAGAGGCTTGTCAGCAGTTAGGCTGGCCTAAAAATCGCCGCATATTATTTACATCGCGCCGTTTAGTACATCGAGTAGGAGTTGACAAATTATTACAAGCCATAGCAGAAATTAAACCAAAAATTCCTGATGTTTGGTTGGCAATTGCAGGTCGGGGTCATCTACAAGCTGCACTAGAAAAACAAGTTAAAGAATTAAGATTAGACGAGCATGTAAAATTTTTAGGTTTTCTACCTGATGAACAGTTACCGATAGCTTACCAAGCAGCCGAATTAACTATTATGCCCAGCCAATCTTTTGAAGGGTTTGGATTAGCAATTGTAGAATCTCTAGCCTCTGGCACTCCAGTTGTATGTACGCCAGTTGGAGGTATGCCAGAAATTTTACAACCATTTTCACCAGATTTGATTACTGCTACGACTGAAGTCTCAGCTATTGCCGAAAAATTAGAACAGGTACTATTGGGACAACTAGCAATACCTTCACGTCAAACCTGCCGTCAGTACGCTGTTAATAATTTTGATTGGGACAAAATAGCCCAGAAAGTTCGCCATGTTTTATTGAATGGATGAAGCGAAGACTTGTGATTTTTTAAATTTTAAATCATAGTTTATGAAAATTTTATTTTTAGACCAAAGTGGTAAACCAGGCGGTGCAGAACTATGTTTAATAGATATTGCTAAACCATATCGCGATCGCGCTTTGGTAGGATTATTTGCAGATGGCCCCTTTAAAACTTTACTAGAGCAGCATCATATCCCAGTAGAAGTTCTCGCTACTCAATCAATCTCAGTTCGCAAACAAAGCAATTTAGTCCAAGCATTAGGAAGTTTGGGACAACTCGCGCCACTGCTAGCTAAAGTGGTGCAAAAAGCTATTGACTACGATGTAATTTATGCCAACACCCAAAAAGCCTTAGTTATTGGGGCATTGGCTAGCTTTGTGACTCGTCGTCCTTTGGTTTATCATTTACACGATATTCTTTCCACAGAACATTTCAGCCCAACTAACCTGCGTGTAGCAGTTAATTTAGCTAATCGTTTTGCATCATTAGTCATCGCCAATTCCCAAGCGAGTCAAGAAGCGTTTGTGCAAGCCGGAGGACGGTCAGAACTGACTGCTATTGTCTATAACGGTTTTGAACCACAAACTTATCAAACTTCTGAATCTGAAATTAGACAATTACGCCAGCATTTAGGTATATCAGAAAAATTTGTAGTTGGACACTTCAGCCGACTTGCACCTTGGAAAGGGCAACATATTTTAATTTCTGCCCTTGCACAATGTCCCCCAGAGGTGACAGCAATCTTAGTCGGTGATGCACTCTTTGGCGAGCAAGATTATGTCAAACAATTACACCAGCAAATTGCAACACTAGGTCTAGAAAAGCGCGTCAAATTTTTAGGATTTCGTGCCGATATTCCTCAGTTAATGGCAGCTTGTAACTTGGTAGCACATACATCGACCTCCCCAGAACCCTTTGGTAGAGTAATTGTGGAGGCGATGCTATGTGGCAAACCTGTAGTTGCAGCCAAAGCTGGAGGCGCGATGGAATTAGTAGAACATAAAATTAATGGTTTTCTGGTGACACCAGGAGAACCCCAGGAACTTGCACAAGTAATTTATACCTGTTTTCAAGAACCAGAGATGACTGCAAGTATAGCAACTCATGCCAGAATACTTGCTAGTCAACGTTTTGATGTGACAGCTATTAATGATGCCATTGCTAAACTATTAGCAAGCAAATTTAATCAATAGGTCGAGACTACAAACCAACTAATTCTTTAGATTCAAAATCTGTCAATTGTTGGGCGATCGCTAATCTTGCTTCTAATTTTGCTACACTAAATTGGTTACGCAGATATTCCAAATGAGCAAATGCATTTGCCTTCTCAACAGTTAATTGGATCTGCATATCTATTGCCTTTTGATATTCATGATTCACAAGCAGCACTTCAAAGCGACGTGCCTTGCGTTGAGCATCATTTTTCAAATCTATATCAAAAGCAGCGGCGCGATCTGCATTACCTTCAAATCGGTTAATCTGCTGCTGAACTGCCATTAACTGAGAGTCTATTTCATTCATCCGTTGGGCAGCTTGTGTTATTGCAGATGGATAATGACTCAGTTGCATCATCAAATAATATTCCTATGAAAAAATTTAGACAAATAAACCTCTTTATCCTCTAACCTCCTTTCTAGGAGATGGGTTTAAGGAGAGGTCAAAATTATGCCGTCTCACGTTTTCTTACGCTACTTCCCGGAGTTGCGACGACGAAACAGCCACGTCTGGAAATGAAAGCGAGAGTTGTTCAGCTTGAGGTACTGCGGCTTGTTCCAAAACCTGAACTTCGATATTTACACTTACCAAATAACTGCCTGTGTCAGCACCAACCGCTTCGGCGATTAATTTGGCAATATCTGGGCGTTTTGCAGTCAGGGGGTCACGTAAGATGCACCGATCCCATTCATGCTTGGCAGTTGGGTTGAGGTTGAGAATGTAATGTTTAATCATCGGACTAACCCTTGAATCCATCTTCCAGAAGACTGTCACAGAGCCGTTTTGTACTGCAATCGGCTTTGTGGAGGCTACTATCTATTATAGTACATAAGTACTAAATTGAGAAGAAGAATTAATGCCAATACAAAAAAGCAAGGTGCGTTATGAACTTAAGTCCATAACGCACCTTGCTGGTGTGGTAAGGGTAAAGGTTAAAAGTGCTTTAACCTTTACCCGATCCTTACAAGCACATTTTTGACTTGACAAAGTACTAAAGTGTGAGCAAAGTATCTTACTCAACCATAGATTTACCTTGAGAACACCGGTCAAACCACTCCTGGTATTTTTTCTGGAGTGACTCATCCTCAACAAGAACTGCTACTTTAACTTGCTGACAACCGTGATTTTTCTCTAGAGCGATCGCATTCAGAAGCAGACTAGCAATTTTAGGTGAGTTAAATTCACCACTTACTGTTAAACCACTATCAAAATTGATAGTTTTCTGACCTTGACTTTCAGTTAATTCTATACCAGATATTTCCCCTTGCCCTAGATCAATTTCTGCAAGTTGTTTGTATTCTGGAGTGACTTGTTCAACAATTAGCTTTTCACGTTGAACAGGAACTTGGATCATCCGAGTTTCGATTTCTTTGCGAACAATAACTTCGCCAACTTTACGCTTTTTACTGTCAAATACTAACCGTTCTTCTAGCAGACGAATAATTTCTTCTTCCGCAATCTCTTCTAAATTTCCCAGTTCAATCAAATTATTTGTAGTTTTCCTATCAGCTAATGGATTTGTGATATTTTCTGATAAATTTTGCTCATCGCCTGGGGTTTCCGTTCCTAAATATTCAGGCATATATTCTATTTGTGATTGTTCTAAGTCTATGAAAACAGATTTGCGAGGGTTGTCGATTTTCCTAATTTTTTGGCTTCGTAATAAAGCTAAGTTACATCTATCTGCTGAGTTTTGAACTTTTGGGATAATTTGTGAATTTGTTTCTTGAAATATCACTAAATTTAGTCGATGATTAGCATCCAAAACTAAATCTTTGACTTTGCCTACCGATTGACCTTGCTTATCAATCACAACAAAATCTTTCACCTTTTTTTTCAAGGTTTCTAGCAAAGTATGAATGCTAGATTTTTGGTTTACTTGTCTAAAGTTGTTCACAATCGGTTGGCTATTCATAAACAAGATGTGTTAGAAGGCTTTAGCAAGTTAGTTATATGATTTTAGGACTTACGCACACTCTACAAATTCTTGGCGTTCTTGGCGTCTTGGCGGTTCGATAAATTAAGATTTTTGGTGATTTTTGCGTAAGTCCTGGATTTATCTTAATTAGTGGATACAAGTACAGGCAAAGCTCATAAAGTAGCTCTACCTGTCTTGTATTTAATGAGTGATTAGTTCATGACTAATTACTAGGTTGATTAGCGTTCTTCAACAGGAAGACCAGGAGCATTGACATCTAATTCTTCACGACGTACAGTGCCTTGAGTCTCAACTGTTTCTTGCTCAACAACTTTTTTAACTCGAACTTCTTCACGCAAAACCGCTTCTTTGCCAATGTCGGGAGTTTCTTCATGAAGTTCCACACGAGCAACTTCGCCTTCACGGAAGTTAGCTTCACTAGCAGAAACAACCCTACCAGCATCTTCAGGAGTTATGCGTTCAATAACTACATGTTCTCTTTCTACTGGTACTGCAATTCTTGCAGTTTCAGTTTCAATATGTTTGCCAACTGCTACTTCTCCAGTTTTACGGCGTTTTTTACCGGCAATTAGACGTTCTTCATACAATCTCAGGGTTTGATGATCTTGATCATTTAGCCCGTACAAAGAAGGCTCATGTTGGTAATTGTAGGTGTTGCGGTCGTAGGTTGGCGTAGCTGTCGCTACAGCGTCGGTTTGGTAACTAGGATTGCGATACACTCCACGCACTTGTTCTTCGTAGTCGTAATCTAATGTGCGGCGTTCATCAAACTCAGGTAAATTTTCTGCCTGCTCTCTTGTCATGCCGATAGCGTAGATGCGATCGCTATTATAATCAATGCGAGAACGACCAACGGGTAACAGTACTTTTTTACCAAAAATCCAGAAACCTAAGTCAACAACTAGATAACGAAAATGACCTTCTTCGTCAACTAAAGCATCATTTACAGTGCCAATCTTTTCATCAGATCCTTCGGTATAGACTCCAAACCCTTTAATGTCATTACCTTGAAAACTATCACGGTAATCTGGATCAAAATCTTCTAATCTGTGAAGCGCCATTATATTTTTCCTCATTTAATAACATCTATTTGAGAATATTCTAAATATTTATTCCCTTGCTTTTCATCTTTCTCTCGGCTTAAGCAAGTATTATCAAAAGTAAGAGATATTTTATCTAGTTACCTGCGGAAATCGATATTTAAAATTAGTTAACCTCTAATTAAAACTATAGGCAGGAGTTGATATCAACTCCTGCCTATCTACTTTTTTATAATGTATCTATGCAACAATTGATTTGACTAGCTACTTAAACAGCATCTTGTTTATTTGCACCAGTTTCGTTTACATGCAGTTCGCCCGCAGTATCAATATCTAACTCTTCTCGACGAACTGTATCTTGTGCTTCTACTGTATCTCTATCTATCACTTTTTTAACTCTAATTTCTTCCCGTACAAACGCTTCTTTGCGAATCTCAGGTGTTTCTTCATATACTTCTATGCGTGCTACTTCCCCTTCTTGAAATTGAAGATTGCTTGGATCTACAACTGTTTCGGCTCCTGTTGGTGAAACTCGCTCAATTACAACCCGTTCTTTTTGGACAGGAACTGCAACATGTACAGTTTCCGTTTCAATGTGCTTACCAACAGCTACTTCTCCTCTCTTAATTCGTTGCTTATTAGCAATTAAGCGCTCTTCATACAGCCTAAAAGTTTGATGGTATTGGTCATTTAAACCATATAAATTTGGTTCTTCTTGGTAGTTATATGTCTCGCGATCATAAATTAAATTATTAGTTGGAGAACGAAATACACTGCGTACTTGTTCTTCATAGTCATCTTCAACAACCATGTTCTCTTGGTACTCTGGCAAAAGTTCTACTTGCTGTTTACTGAGTCCATCAACATAGACACGCTTTGCTGTATAGTCTATCCGAGAAAGACCTATTGGTAGTAGTATTTTTTTACCCAGAGAATCCCAGCTTGTATTGATAACTAGATATCGAAAGCGGCCGTCTTGATCTACCAAAGCATCAGCCACAGAGCCAACTTTGACTTCACCTTCTGTATAGAGATCTAAAGCCTTAACATCCTCGCCACCAAAGGTTTCTCGGTAGTTCGGGTCAAATTCTTCTAATTTATGAAGCGGCATAAGCTGTTCCCAAGTTATTGAAAATATCTAATTATTATTAGCGTATAAAGTATGATGCCAGTTTTCCTCCTGCTGGCGACTGAAGTCAAATGAGAGATTTCATTGCTTAAGGTTCATTTTCATCTGTGAAGTAGCACTAGTTTTGAACCTCTTGAATACAACTTCAGTAATCAATCAACTAAGATGAACTGCTCAATTTTCAACCAAAAGATATTTCTTTGGATAGTTGTAGCAATTAATTTAAAATGGTTAAAGAGGTAAATTTTTCTTCAGCTTTGATATTGTCAATGAGGAAAATACCAGTAACAAGTTCCAAATTGGAAACCTCTTGTGTATCAAGGTGATCGAGATAGATAACAATTAATCGCAGTTAAGCTAGCCTGATGCTAATGTCCTTTATTGCTGAGGAGCTTAATACTTGCTTGGGAATGATTTGGAACATTCAACTTGTTTTAGATAGTTCAATCTTGTTTGCTTCTGTTAGTAACAATTGAGATGCGATCGCCTGAAATGAAAATATAATTAAACACAGTTAAAAACGCAACTTTACCCATAATTGAAGGAATTTTAACTATGTTTCACAAAATGTTGATTGCAATAGACAGATCCGAAATGGATCAACATGTTTTTGAGCAAGGCATATTGTTAGCAAAAGCAACTAATTCTGAAGTCATGTTGCTGCATGTTTTATCTCCTCTAGAAGATCCTTATATCAGCCCTGTGTTTACGCAACCAGATGCTATTTATCCCACTTTACAAACTCCACCTATCGAGAACTATAAATATGTCCAAGAGTGGGAAGAACTGAGGAAACAGAGATTAGATTGGCTGCGATCGCTCAGTGATATAGCAATTCATGCAGGTGTAAAAACTGGCTTTTCCCAAAATTTAGGTGATGCAGGTCGTATCATTTGTGAGGTAGCTAGTAGTTGGCCAGCCGATTTAATTGTTGTTGGCCGTCGGGGTCGTGGGGGAATCAGTGAGTTTTTTTTGGGTAGTATCAGTAATTACGTGTTGCATCACGCTCATTGCTCAGTTCTGGCAATCCAAGGACAGATGACTGATACAGCAGAAAGTCTGCAAAATGCGTTAGAGGCTTGAAAGGGATGCATTCAGGGGGTCAGTTGTCAGTGGTCAGTTGTCAGTGGTCAGTGGTCAGTGGTCAGTGGTCAGTGGTGTTTTTTCTTCTTGCTCCTCTGCTCGGTTGTTGAGCGTAGTCGAAACACTGCTCCCTGTCCCTTGTTGAAGGAGATTGCCATATTTTGCAATATCTGTGTAAATTTGATGTGTAAACTTTATCATGTCTTTCTCCTTTTCTCAGTATCAGATGCTAAATTCTTAGTCATACAAGATTAGACAAATTGAAGGATAAAAGCCTTCTACATCTGCAAACTTTAACAGTACACACGCAGAAAGACACTTTAAATTTTTACCATTTATTACACTGAATATTGGCTATTCCCTAACTATGGACACACTTGCCTACCTGCATTTAGCTGAAACTTATGAAGCATCCGCTAATTCGGAACAGGGAACTGTAGCCGATTTTGATTTATGTTTTCCAGAACTAAACTGGACAAAAGACCAGAGTAAAGCCTTGATGCTGTTGTTCTCTTTTAATGTTGGTTTGGGTTTTTTTAATTGTTCTAACCCAGCGCTAGCTTTGAGGAAAGGTAACAAAAGCTCTCAAGTCATATCTCTTCAGCAAAAGCTAAAAGCAGCTGGGTACTTTGGAGAATCCATCACAGGATATTTTGGGCCTGTAACTGAAGCGGCCGTAATTAAATTTCAAAAAGCCAATGGATTAATCGCTGATGGAATTGTTGGTTCCCAGACGCTATCAGCGTTAACATCTGATTTGGGAACACCAAAATCTTCTTCTCCCTTAATTACTGATGACCAAAAAAAATTGACTGCGACTACCGCCACTCTACTTTTACAAAGGGGTAATAGTAGTTCTCAAGTAACCTCCCTCCAGCAAAAACTATATGCAGTCGGATATTTTAAGGAACCCATCACAGGACAGTTTGATGCAGCGACACAAGCGGCGGTGATCAGATTTCAGAAAGCTAATAAGTTAGTCATTGATGGGATTGTTGGCCCCAAGACACTATCAGCCCTAGAATCTAGTTCAACAATATTGACACCCCCAGTCTCTCAATCGACTTCTCCGTCTGCGGCGATCGCAAGTAAACCTCAACAACTAGAAAATCAGGAGCAACAAAAGCATTCCCAAAAAACCGTTTCCAGTCATCAAACCCAGAAAATACCGACACCCGCAGTCTCTCAATCGATTTTTCCATCTGCGGCGATCGCAAATAAACCTCAACAACTAGAAAAGCAAGATCAACAAAAGCATTCCCAAAAAACCGTTTCCAGTCATCAAACCCAAAAGATGACCCTCACAAAAACTATTTCTGGTAGGATTTCGCCTAAGTCTGTGGTGTATTCGGGTAATGGTTTATTCTTTGCCCAAAACATGATGTATAACCATACGATAACTGTATATAACCGAGAACATGAATTAGTCAAAGTCATTCCTGATGAAGTAAATTTATCAAAATACGGTTATTCAAAGTTTAAAGGTACTTATAAAGGTGCGCCAGTTGAAGCTAGTTTTTCCCATAATGGCAAATATGCCTGGGTTTCTAACTACAAAATGTATGGTAAAGGCTTTAATAAACCTGGTAGCGATCAATGCAATCCATCTCAAAAGACTGACAAAAGTTTTTTGTATCGAATTAATACTGATACTCTCGATATTGACAACGTAATCCAAGTTGGATCTGTCCCTAAATTTGTAGCCACTTCACCTGATCAGCGTCTGGTACTAGTTAGTAACTGGTGTTCTTGGGACTTGAGTATTGTAGATACTGAAAAAAATCAGGAAATCAAACGCATTAAACTAGGGGCATATCCTAGAGGAATTGTTGTAGATGCAGCTTCAGAAAAAGCATACATTGCTGTCATGGGTTCTTATGAAATTGCCGAAGTAGATTTGAGAAATTTTTCGGTAAAATGGCTGAAAAATATTGGTCGTTCACCACGCCATTTAAATATAGACCCAGCTGATAAATATCTCTATGCTTCTTTAAATGGTGAAGGGAAAATTGCGAAAATTAGCTTGCCAAATGGTAAATTAATCAAGAAAATTTCCACAGGCAATGCTCCGCGTAGCATGGTTTTATCAGATAATGGTCAACGGCTTTATGTTGTCAACTATAGCGACAACACAGTTAGTAAAATTCGCACCAATGACATGAAGATAATTCAAAAAGTGAATGTTGGTGCTAATCCTATTGGAATTACCTACGATCCTGAAACTAAACAAGTTTGGGTAGCTTGCTATTCTGGTAATATTATGGTTTTCCAAGATTAATGTTGTATCTCGCACTGATTGTTTGAGGTACTGATATGACTGGAGAGAATTCGTAAATTTTAGAGTAATTCAGGCGGAGATCGCTGAAGCACTAACTGCGTGACTTTTAGTGCATTTTATTTGTGACAGTTGTAACCACGAAATGTGGAATTAAAAATGCAAAATTTAAAGTTATTGTTTTGAATTTTGCATTTTCCATTACCCGTAAAAGCTACTCTCCATTTCCTGAATGCACTGTTTTTACCCACTTTAGGCGCTTTGGTCTGATAGAGACACGGGCAGTAGTACTGCTCATGACTACTAACCAGTGCAACATATATAATGTGCCACGCATTGTCTGAAGCAATAGCAGAAAGCTTGTAAAAATACTGAATTTCTGATCTAGACGTATCCGCTTCAGACCGGCAAACATACCCACCACAGACATAGTTACAGATAAACTAGTGACTGGGCTGAGAATTGGTAAACGATGCCGAGCGATCGCCATTAATAAATCTGGGATGGCTGCTGTCGGCAAGATATACATAGTCACCATAAACATCAGCAAATCCCAAGTTTTCCGCGTACCCATGCGGTTTTTGAGAATGAGATGCCAATAATCTAAATAACGCTGATAGCCACCTTCTGCCCAACGGTTGCGCTGATGCCAAAGAGCGATCGCATTTGTCACGCCTTCTTCTTGCACCGCTGGGTAGGATGTACACTCAATATCCCAGTTATTTAGATGGAGGCGGAAAGTCATATCCAAATCATCGGTGATGGTTTCTTCATTCCACCCACCACAACTTTCTAAGGCAGTCCGGCGGACAAATTGACCGTTACCCCGCAGTTCGCCAATTCCACCAATGGCAGTACGTTGTTGCTGAAACCAAGTATCCAGAGCCATTTCTGCCATCTGACCTTTAGTCCAAAAATTTTCCTTGGCGTTGGCGATCGCCTTTCGTACTTGTACTGCCCCCACTTTTTCGTGCTGAAATAAGGGTATTACCTGTAACAGTAAATCTGGTGCTACCTGAGCATCAGCATCAAATACTGCCACAACTTCCCCTTTGGTCAGTGGCAAAACCTGATTTAACGCTCCCGACTTGCCACCCGTAGCTTGTGCAGAACGCCTAAGAACCTTCAGTTGTTCATATTCTTGCGCTAGTTCTGCTAATAACTGTGGTGTTTTATCGGTACTGTGATCGTCAATGATCCAGACTTCGTACTGCCCATTGGGATATTCCAGGCTACAAAGATTTTTGACTAATTTGCCAATAACTGCATCTTCATTTTTTGCTGCTACCAAAATAGATACAGAGGGCAAATCTCCTTGCATTTCTTTGGCATAATGGCGGGGTCTAGCAAACACGATCACTAAGGCATGAAGCCCTAGGAGCGTGGTCAATCCTAGTACGAATATAGAACCCCAGGAAACTAAATGCAGGGCGATCGTGCCACTCCAAACTATCGTTAAAACTAGAGCAGCTTTGCGTCTACGTCCTTGAAACCTGGGTGGTAGAGACATATCAGTTTCTACCACTGACTCCTCATCTACCGATAGGTCGGATAACAGGGAGTTAAGTGGGTCAAGCTCGTCGTAATAATCGTTTTCGGGCCAGGAATTCGCTGGCATAGGTACTTGATTGTAAAACCAGTATTTTTATACACCCTAAAGAAGCTGAGAATCAGGTAACACTAAACTGTTAAACCTTGATAAACTTGCAACCACTAGATCCTTGTAAACTTACGATAAAGTTCGTCAAGTCCTCCTTTAGGTTGGACAAAATTATAGCAAGGTAACGGCAGCTAGTAGTTAAATAAAGCACAATAACAGCATTCACAGACTGATAGCCGGAATTTGTGATGTTATTGCCCTAGCTTCGATAAAAGCCAATGCAGCCTCATTGTAACCGAAATTTTAATATTTCTTAGCAGTAACTTCTATCAACATGATTATTCCTGGGCTGGAATTGGCTACAAAAGCCAAAATTATAATAAAACAGCAGTTAAAAGCATAACTTATAAACTCTTGACGTTTATTTATATTTTTCCTGTTTTTACTCTTAATCTTTGGCTGATGCTGATTACTTTATTTACGCTGCGCGGGTCAGTTGACTGTTGTCAGTTGTTAGTGGTCAGTGGTCAGTTGTTATTCTTCTTACTTCCCCTGCTCCCTTGCTCCCCTGCTCCTCTGCTGTGTGGAACGTATATTTTTTGGGAATACTATTGATGTCAACTAATATCCCCAGTTTTTAAGTAACTTGAGGAATATTCAACGATGTCTATTGAGCAACTGCAACCTGCCACTCCACAACAAGCAAGCGTTTACCTACCTTATATTCAGGGTGCTAAGCGCAATTTTTTGCCCTATGCCATTAGTCTTTATCAAAAAGGCGTTTTAGAGGGACACCGCAAAATAGAAGCAAGTGATAATATTCCCTTTGTCGCTTCTTGGAATGTTGCAACCTTACCTTCAGACTTGACGCGTTGCCGGATGCAATTTGACGGCAATGCTGACCTCAGTTATGAAATGATGATGGCAAGTTTTGAATTTATTAGCTTTTTAATTGAACTTATGGATAACTATAAGCGCCATCGTGCTACCGATTTTTCGCAAGCTTTTTATCGTAAATTGCTGCGTATAGACGAATAAACTAGTTCACTAGGAATGTAGGGTATAAAGGTGTAAGGATTTAGGGGTACAGGAATTAAGGGCGAAATTCTTTGTCTATAGCCTTATACCCCTTTTACCCAGGCTTTTAGAGCCATATCATAAATCCTCAATATAAAAATATTGAAAGTAAAATTTTAGATACCAAGCAGATATTAGTACAACAATATAAATACTTAGGTTTTAAGATAAATATATTACCTCAAAAAAGTACATCCTTGAAAAAACCCACTTTGTGAAAGCACAAGGCTTCTGCCGGAACAAACTAGAATTAGGAAACACCTAGCTGGGTTTTACTTCCTTTTGAAATTAGGAGTGCATGTGTGCCAAAATCTGCTAAACATTTGCTGATTGGATCAACCGAGACTTACAGTGGTAAATCTGCAACTGTTTTGGGTTTGTATCACCAACTACAGCAAAAAGGACTGGATATTGGCTACGGCAAACCACTAGGCACTTGTTTTAGTGCATCTGGCGGTACCGTGGTTGAAGAAGATGTCCAGTTCGTTACTCTTAGTCTCAATCTATCGGCAAACCGTGTTGCTCCCACTTTGCTTGCTTTGAATGAAATTAGTGTGCAAAAACGCTTACGCGGTGAAGATAAAACCGATTATCGTCAGTCCCTAATAGAGCAATATTTACAAATTCCGCGAGGGGATTTAGTTTTGCTAGAGGGATCTGGTGATTTAGCGGAAGGGAATCTGTTTGATTTGTCTTTGCTGCAAATAGCTGAAGTGTTAGACGCTGCTGTGTTGTTAGTAGCTCGTTACAACTCGCTGCTTTCAGTTGAAGCACTATTATCTGCAAAGCAGCGCGTGGGCGATCGCTTGGCGGGAGTTGTAATCAATGATATTCCTGCCGAACAAATAGAAACAGTTGACAGTCTTTTACGGCCGTATTTGGAACAGCAAGGTATTGCCGTACTGGCAATGCTGCCCAAAAGCGACTTGCTACGCAGTGTCAGCGTTGGCGAACTGGTAAAACAATTAAATGCCGAAGTTCTCTGTCGTAGCGATCGCTTAGATTTGATGGTGGAAAGTTTGGCAATTGGGGCAATGAATGTCAATTCTGCTGTGAAGTATTTCCGTAAACGCCGGAATATGGCAGTGGTGACAGGAGGCGATCGCGTGGAGATTCAGCAAGCTGCTTTAGAAACTTCTACCCAGTGCCTCATCCTCACCGGACAGCTACCACCTCCCCCATTCATCCTCAGTCGCGCTGAAGAATTAGAAATCCCCATTTTATCTGTTGACTTGGATACTCTCACAACCGTAGAGATTGTTGACCGCACTTTTGGTCAAGTACGCGTTCATGAGCCAATTAAAGTTCAATGCATTCGTCAGTTAATGACAGAGCATTTTGACATTGACCGCTTGTTATCTAAACTAGGCTTAACTCCAGCAAACGCCTTACCTTAGCTTTGTCTGAGAGCATATATGGAGGTATAAGACCCTTTATCTCCTCTGCTCTCTACTTAACTTTTCATTGAAGTTATCCAAACTACTGACCACATAATCAAAAAAATGTAGCAAGATCTAACTCAGGTTGGCTTCGCACTTACACTCTGTTTGGTAAAATAGCTGGGTTGTTTAATCTGATTACGTCCATCTTTGAGCCAGTCAATAGACCTTATCAAACTCGATACATTAGCGCAGGAACTGGCGACAATCCAGCAAACAGGTTCTAAACGAATCGCCTTGCTAGGTTCGCGTCATGTGCCCATTACGCATCAAAATCTAATTGAAATGATGACTTATGCCCTGGTTTTATCAGGTAATCGCGTCATCACCTCTGGAGCAACAGGTACCAATTCTGCTGCCATCAAGGGAGCAATGCGGGCTGATCCTAACTTGTTGACGGTGATTCTACCTCAAAGTTTAGAACGCCAACCCAACGAATCACGCCAGCAATTAGAGCAGGTAATGCATTTGGTGGAAAATCCCGGTAATGATAATCTGTCCCTCGCTGAAGCTAGTTATCTGTGTAATAAGGAGATTGTCTCCCGTTGCCAGCAACTAATTTGCTTTGCGTTTCATGACAGTCGTACTCTGCTACAAACTTGCCAGGATGCAGAAGAACAAAGAAAAGTGCTGACGCTTTTCTATTTTGACTAAAGCTAAGTGTAGTCCTCGCCCAGGTAATGATAGATATAGGAAAATGCAAATTAGTAATGGGTAGTCGGGTTTGCCGAATTACCTATTACTGATTGATGATGACCAACTAAAAACTACTACTATTGATTGGTTTGATGACGTTATCGCAACTGCCTGTGTCTACTATTTTTGTGTACTCTATTGCGGCAGCTGCCGCGCTAATTTATCTGCCGTTTTTATTGGTAGCTTATGCTCGTGTACAAATTGGGTATGAGGCATTTGCGACTCCTCGTGCCAAGTTTGACAAATTACCTCCGTATGCTCAACGAGCTACCTGGGCACACCAAAATTCGTTTGAAACATTCATAGTATTTGCCAGCGCCGCATTAATGGCTTATGTAACTGGAGTCAATTCTCCTACAGCAGCAGTCGCAGCGATCGCTTTTGTTGTGGCTCGGTTGCTATACTCGATTTTTTATATTGTGAACATACCGCTTTTGCGATCGTTGATGTTTGCCGTTAGCTCTCTTGGCAGTGCTACTCTCATTGTTTTGAGCATCATCCAAGCTAATAGTTAATGTGAGATTAGGGACTAGGGGGAGTATGGAGAACAGAGGAGCAACAAGAGGGAAAAGGTTAAAGGGTAAAGGATGAAGAAACAAACCCCTTAACCCTTTCCCTTTCTCCCTTACCCTTCTTCCCAATACCTAATCCGAAATCCAACATCTAAAATCCAACATTGTTTATGGCTTCTACTTATTCCTTTGACATCGTGAGTGACTTTGATCGACAAGAATTAGTTAATACCATCGATCAAGTTGTACGAGATATTAAAGGTCGTTACGACCTCAAAGATACTCAAACTACTGTCGAGTTAAGTGAACAAACTATTACTATTAATACCGACAGTGAGTTTACCTTAGATTCTGTACACAACATCTTGCGAGAAAAAGCTGCTAAACGCAACCTTTCTCAGAAAATCTTTGATTTTGGCAAAGTTGATTCAGCTAGCGGCAACCGTGTGCGTCAAGAAATTACACTCAAAAAAGGTATCAGCCAGGAAATTGCTAAACAAATTTCCAAATTGATTCGTGATGAGTTCAAAAAGGTACAAGTCTCAATTCAAGGCGATGCTGTACGGGTATCTGCTAAAGATAAAGATGACTTACAAACTGTCATCCAGCGTCTAAAGCAAGAAGACTATCCTGTGGCTTTGCAATTTACAAATTATCGTTAAGGGACTTCCAGTTCCAAAAATATCCAGCTTTCAGATTGGAAGATTGATTTTTCGGGAGTCCTAAAACAGTTTTAGGGTGGCAATGCCCACCCTTTAATTAAGCTCTTTTACCAATGCTTTTTTGAAATGCTGGACGTTCAGACATGCGCTTAATATAGTCCAGTACGGCAGGATAAGAACTGAGATCTAGCTTCAGCATCATGGGAATGTAACTCAGGATAGACCCCACTGCCACATCAGCGACACTAAATTCATTACCCAGTAAAAAAGGTTGCTGCCCGAAAACGTCATTCAAAGGAGTTAACAAGCGAGACATTTCCCGTTCTCTATTCGCTTCTATAAAAATTCCTGGGCCGAGGGTAGCATTAGCAAATAAAACCCACTGAGACAATACAGCACGCTCCTCTGGCGAAAGCTGTGTTTTGCTGTACTTATCAGCAAGATATAACAAAATTGCTCCTGATTCCCAAAGCTGGAAGTCCCCATCCACAATTGCTGGAACTTTGCCTATGGGGTTAATTTTCAAATACTCAGGCTGAATATGTTCGCCTGCTTGCATATCCAGCATCACAAATTCGTAGGTAATTCCCAATTCATCTAAATACCACTGGATTATTGACGCACGACTACGAGCGCCACCGTAAAGTTTCAGCATAATTACTTGAGATTAAAGAACTTTGTGAGTGTGGGAATGCTGTTTAATGTTGTCTTCTTTAGTGACAACTCTAGCGGCATTTAGCACCCGTTTGCGCTCAATCGAATAATTTAAGTCAGTATAAGTTGTTTCTAAGGGAATTAGGGATTTTGCTGTTTCACGACGCTTGTAGGTACGGGCCGCTGCAAATACTCGTGATACAAATTCCTCTCCCAACTGAGCCGATTCTGGGAATCCGTCTGGTAAAAACGGTGTATCGCCGTCTAGCAAAGCTCCCAGAGTGGTTGCACAAGCCAGCTTATAGGAAGTGGGAATACCTTTCAATAGTGCTTCCAAAGCCGCAGAAGGAATCGGCTCTATTACTTCTACTTGATGAACTTCTCCATCTTCTTTGATGAAGCAGGTTGCCAAACCTATAACTATATAGTCATCATTTACTAAATCGGGAGCATTTTGATAAGAAGTTGCTGTTGTCATAAGAAAAATTTATCAGAATTTACATATTTTACCAAGTTCTCGCTCTCCCTACTTGATTAGTCTTGAAGATGGAGATTAACTGTTTCTGGAATTCAACTTGGGGATGACGTATCTATTATCAGATTGGAGCATGAATTGTTTGTATAAGGTGAATTTTTCTGATTGTTGCAGTGCTTTAAATACAGTTTTGAAATTAAAACTTAAGTAATCATAAGCACATTAAAAAGTTACATACAGATAAATCACCATTACTGCGGCAAATTCTAATTTGATTGCAAAGAGCAAGTAGCTCAGGTAGGAAACATGAATAGTCACTCATTTTTAGCTTCTGACGGCCAGCAAAATAATTGTTATCAGTTTGTTGTAAATACTACATCAGAAGCTCAAGAGCATGAGACTAGCGATCGCGGGGAATCTGCTTTAAAAAACAGCTACTTACGCTCTGGCGCTTTGAAGTTAGCTCAACAAGGAGATTACACTAAAGCGATCGCACTATTAAGCCAATTGATTCACCGCCATCCGCAAAATGCCATTGATTACAACAATCGAGGCTTGATTTATTTTCAAAGTGGTGAAGCGCAAAAAGCATGGCGCGACTATAACACCGCTTTACAACTTAATCCTCATTTAGCTAGTGCTTATAACAACCGAGCTAATTATTATGCAGCCCGTGGGGAATTAGCAGCTGCACTTACCGACTATGATCGAGCCATTGACCTAAATCCTAGCTATGTGAGAGCGTGGATTAATCGAGGTATCACCTTGCGTGACTTAGGACAATACGAAGAGGCAACTGATAATTTTGAGATAGCGTTGATTTTTGGTCAACTAGAAGGTCATATTTGGGCTGAACGCGGCAGAACTTATCATCTTTGGGGTGATTGGAATTGTGCGATCGCTGATTATCGTCGCGCCCTCACTCAATTACCCATCTTCAACAGAAAAGATGTTCTTGGTTGTCGTTTACGTTTACAACTGGAAAATTGGCTAGATGAGTTACTATTTCCTCAACGTTCTGATTGGTAGAAGCAATTTTGTTTTTAGTTCTACAGTCAACAACATCAACCCGGAAGATCAGTCAAAGTGCTTGAATAAGTATCAGTAACTGACCAAAAAATTTGACTAATGAGAATTGTGACTGCGACAATTAGACTAACTTCTTCTTGGTTGATATCTGGAGTCATAGTTTCTCAGCCAATTAGTGCTACTTTACCAGTAGCAAACGATACTATGGCATCTTCTGGGTCAATTTCTCAGTCAAGTAATCCTAAACTCATTACTGTCAGTAAAGCTGAGTTTGGAGTGCTGAGAGTTGACTCCAATGGGAGAGGTAACTTTACTCCTACTAACAGAATCTTACTCAGCCAAGGCGGCAAATATGGCTGGCGTATTCAACTGAAAGACTATACAGGTGAAGTGACATGGCGAGAAGTTCTGCGATTGCCAAAACGTCCAGAAACTTGGGCTACGGATGATGGGGAAAACTTCTCAGTATCAGCAGATGGTGTTGAATCTGTAACGAAGCGTACACAGATGGCTTCAGATGGTGTAATTGAAAATTTTTGGACAATCACCCCTGGTGATCCAGGCGGTAAACATAAAATACAAGTTTACGTTGATGAGCGTCTGATTGCTTCTTTCGAGTTTGAAGTTATTTCTTTAAGAAGATAACAATTTAATATCCTGGTTTGAATGCTCAAAATTGAGGATTTCTCTCATATTTGGGAGAAATTCTTTTTCCATAAGTTGTTATGAAAAAAACAACAGGTAGCGATCACAACAATATTGCAGATTATTTATGCAAACATTTTGGCAACTGTCTCTAGCATAATAAATAATTTATGAGAAAAATTAGGAAAACGAATAAAATTATAATGCTCGTAAAAAGATCGCGCTGCATCATCTTTGGCATCGACTACTACAGCTATAGCAGCTATTTCACTTTTTAGGCTGCGATAGAGTGCATCCATTAATAGCATCTCTCCCAACCCTTTTTTTCGGTGATTTTTATCAACTGCTAATCTACCTAAAAGAGTTGCAGGAACAATAGGATATTTTGGCAGTTTCTTACTTAACTCTATTGGTAATTCTTCAAATTTAATACTTGTTGATGAAAGTGTGTAATAACCAGCAATGATACCAGAACTTTTTTCTACTAAAACGAGGGGAGCAGCTACGCGTTTACGGGCATCTTGTCCAGCTTGCTGTTTTAAATAACGATCCAATGTTTCAACACCACAAGAAAAAGCCGCCCGGTCATGCTTGCCCAACGGCTCTATTAAATAATCATCAAAAGTCTCAATCAACGCCACTCATACACCCATGTTTTGTTTATAGCGTTGAGCAGCAGTTTTTAATTTTGCACTTGGTTCTGGTGGATTGAGGAGTGCTTCCACAAAAACTTCTTGGTCTTGTCTGCTTAAGATTATCATTTCATGCTCCTGAATAATCTGTTTGGCAGCGTTCATAACGCTGTTAATCACAAAATCTGTTAATGTTCGACCTTGAATCTCAGCAGCACGCTGGAAAACTTCTTTTTGTTCTTTACTGATACGAGCTTCCAAACGCTCATTCCTACGTCTAGAGCGCGTTAAATTGACTTGGCGGCTTCTAGCCACGGTATCAGCCATAATACAATACCCTCTACATGATAAGAAAAATGTTTACCAAAAAAATCAAACGTACGGCATTTGTCCTTACAAATTTAATAGTAACAAACGTATCCATAAACTTCAACAGGATCTAGCGATCGCCTTTCAACTTACCCGCTTAGCGGTAGGCTAAGAAATGTCAAACACAATGGCATTTTAAATGGGTATTATTGCTAAATTTCGACAAGTTGCGATCGCTGTTTTTTCGCTAAATATTATTCTTGTTAGCCAAGTTGCATCAGCCGCCTTGACTTTACCTCTACGCAGCAAAAAGGCAATGGTGGTTTCAGCCAATTCCTTAGCAAGTGAGGCGGGAATTTTAATGTTACGCAAGGGTGGTAATGCAGTAGATGCAGCTGTCGCCACAACCTTTGCGATTTCTGTCGTTGAGCCTTTTTCGGCAGGAATTGGTGGCGGTGGATTTCTATTGATGCATTCTGGGAAAACTGGAGAAATCAAAGCACTAGATTTTCGGGAACGCGCACCACTCAAAGCTACCAGAAATATGTATTTAGATGCCCAAGGAAAAGTGCGTCCCAATGCAAGTTTAAATGGTTATTTGGCTGTGGCGACACCGGGAACGGTTGCAGGAATGTATGAAGTTCAGCGTCGTTATGGTAAACTGCCTTGGCAAGAGGTGGTGAAACCTGCGATCGCTCTGGCTAAGTATGGTTTTATCATTAATCCTCAGGTAAGTTGGCGATCGCTTCCCCAGTACGAAAACCGTAAGCCAGAAATTCTTAATAATCCGGCGGCGCGGGCAATTTTTACTCGCAATGGTGAATTTTATCAACCAGGGGAAAGGCTGGTACAGCGTGATTTAGCAACAACTTTAGCAGCAATTGCTCAGAATCCCCAAAGTTTTTACACTGGCAAAATTGCTCAAGCGATCGCAGCTGATATGGCCAAAAATGGCGGTTTGATAACACTTGCAGACTTGAAAGCCTACAAATCAATCTGGCGCACTCCCGTATGTGGTAATTTTCGCCAAGCTAAGATTTGTTCAATGCCGCCACCTTCATCGGGAGGTATTCACCTATTGCAGATTTTAAATATTATTGGTGACACTGATTTGAAATCTTTGGGGTGGCATCATCCTGATAGCTTACATCTAATGGTGGAAGCAATGAAGATTGCTTATGCTGATCGTTCACAATATTTGGGCGATCCGGACTTTGTGAAAGTCCCTGTACAACAACTGATCAGTCCGGCTTACGCTAAAAAACGCCGTCAAGAAATAAATATGCAAAAGGCTCAACCTTCAACGGAGGTTAAGCCAATAGATTTAAAAACCTTACAACATTTTAGTCAAGCTGGGCTGAATGCACGTCGTCATGAATCTACTGAAACCAGCCATCTTAATGTAGTAGATGAGGAGCGTAACGCAGTCAGTCTGACGTTTACAGTCAACTATGGTTTTGGTTCTGGAGTTGTGACACCGGGAACTGGTATTTTATTGAATGATGAGATGGATGATTTTGCTGTTGCACCAGGAGTGCCGAATGTATTTGGACTTGTAGGCAATGAAGCTAATGCGATCGCACCTCGCAAAACTCCTTTATCGAGTATGACTCCTACAATTATTACAGAGAATGGCCGCCTCCGCATGACAGTAGGCACACCTGGAGGTAGCACTATCATTACTCAGGTAGTGCAAATTATTTTGAATGTGCTGACATACAACATGGATGTTGGCTCAGCCATTTCTGTTCCACGCATACATCATCAATGGTTTCCTGATGAATTGCGGATAGAATTTTGGGGTTTGGATACTCTAACTCTGCAAAACTTACGCCGCCGCGGACACAAGATACAAGAAGCTGAACCTTGGGGTAATGCTAACGCAATCGTCGTTACAGCAGATGAAACCTTAGAAGGAGCAGCCGATCCTCGTGGTGAAGGTTTTCCTAGAGGTTTTTAAACATTTGCTTTAGGGGCTAGGGGCTAGAGTGATGTATATCATTCATAAAAAAGTTGTCATAGTCCAATGACCAATGATTATTGATTTTGGATGCTAGACTCTGAATATTGACTGCCAAACTCGTTTGCCCGTGCGCTAGGTACTAATGTCCAGCCTGCTTTCAGTAATTTTTGATAAGTTGCCCAACCTTTAGAACCGCCTGGGATGGGATAATCCGGCACTGCATAATGTCGACAAGCTGTATAGGGTCGCCAAGGCTCATGAGGCGCGGCTTGCAGATACAAGATTTTTTCTCCATCCTCGCCAGACTTAGATAACCAGCACATTTGTTGATGCATGGCAAACTCCTTTGCGTTTTAGCTTAATTTGCATAATGGCAGATTTTTGTCAAGTTCTGCCTCGCCCTTGTGGGATAATTTTTTATCTCCCTAGTATGTGTCCATTTATCTACAAACCTAAATCGTACAATTACTTAATTAAGAATACGCCATTTGGACGAATCCCTTTTGCATATTTAAGACAAAGAGACAAAAAACATTTGTCCCTCACCTTACCTTTAAAGCAAGATTCTCCTAATGGTATCTGTGGTTTTTGTAAGTGTATGTATCGATAACTACTATTTTTGGATATGGTTGGGGATCAGACGGTTTGTTTTGATGGCTACAACAGTTCAAATACCTGACACGAACTGCTCTTGCAGCTTGGCAAAATCCGCCTGAAAAAATAATTCTTTCAGACTAAAGTATGCGACTACAGAAATTCTACCTACACAGATAGCAAGTTAACCGTGCTGGTTCTCCTAATATCACAAGCTGGGAGCATACAACTTGTCACCCACAATGCCGCGAATTTCCTCTACTAGTTGAGTGTAATGAAAATCAGATAACACAGGTTTTGCATCTTGTAGCTGAATAGGTTGGGCTAAATCAATCCATGATTTGCAACCTCCGTATTCATGACTATAAGAAATTTCCTGCTCTTGGGGTAATTTGTAAGTCCGCAGGAGGAGTATATATAGCGGCTGATGTGATTTCCACTTGAGGCGATCGCTAATAAAATGCTCGTTCCAAATGTGAAAAGGAAGTAAAGCATTGATAGTTGATTCGTCACTAATAGGCAAAATATCGGTAATCTGTGCCCAACTGTTGATGGGAACCATTTCTGGATGCCAACCAGGAGTTACTGGAGATACAAGATTGGCATACTCAGATTTGAGTAAGAAAGCTTGTTGGTGTTCATAAGTAGGATAAAGCACAATCTGCTCATGGGCAACTTGGAAACGTCCCTTTGTTTCCCGGATACCACCTTTGCGGAGCAACATAATAGTTTTACCTTTTTCTAAGGCATCTATGGCTACTGCCCATTCTTTGAGTGCATGTAAAGTCGTAGTCAATTCCATTGGCATCTACTGTAGCTCTGATTTAATTTCAAGTTAATACCGTTAAAGTGTGTAATTGTGCGAAAAAATGAATTAAAGAACCACCATGCAAAAGCGGACACTAGGGAAATCGGACGTACAAATTACACCTATTTTGATGGGGACTTGGCAAGCGGAAAAAAGATGCGGAAGGGAATTGAGGATGCTGACTCTATTAAAACTATTCGAGCAGCATTTGAAGCGGGTATCACTACAATTGATACGGCTGAGGTCTATGGCGCCTGACTTTTCCCGTTAAGTCTCTTTTGCAAGCTGCCACTCCTCACAGAGGTCGTGCAATTTTAACCAGCCTCGCCAGAGTACCTGGATACCAATAGGGGTTTTATGTCGATGTTCTAAATAACCATTTTTCTGGAGCAACAACTTCAACTGCCCAGCTAACTGTTAACATCTTGAGCGGTTTAGGAGACTTAGCTTTTAAAATTTTGAGTTTGCTCAAGCTACTTGATTTTGTCATCACCATGCCAAAACTCCATGTTGCCAGCCTTAACACTTGTGGTAGCGTCAGATGTGCCATTTTTTGTGACACTATATTTGTCCACTGTTTGAGGTACTCATTTTTTAGCATTTGAGCCTCTGTTTCACTCTGTGAATCTGCTTTTATTTTCTCTCGAACGTGATTGAATACTCACACCCTTGTAAAAAACCTACACCTGTCAGGTCCGCGATAACCCTTCTCCTGTCGGAGACGCTCCTAGCGTCGCTATCGCTGTGCTAACAAAATCGCTCTTTGTTGGAAACCAACAAGACCGGGTTTTTTACCGCCCGCCGTTGTTAACTGTTAACCGTCATCAGCAACGCGAAATCCCATCTCCTTTTAGGGGTGGGATGAGCTTAATTTCACAATTTAATCATGTAATTGTAAGAAAACTATATATTTTTTAAATGGTATAAGTTTTTCTCTATGATATTATTTTAATCATTGATTTAATAATTATCATTTCAAATAAACCAAACTTGGGGCCAAAAGCTGTAAGCTATTTGAAACGACATATTAAATAAAGCTTATAAATAATACTTCCAACAAAGGTAAGTCTTACATTTATAGGTAAGTTTTTGATTTGTCTTTTACTAAAGCTTATTGTTCTAGGAAAGATGTAATAACTTTTGTTTTTAACAGTGCAAAAAAATGTTCTCTTGGGCGAAGTTTTCATGCTTATAAAACATTAAATTTATTCAAAGTAACGAACAAGTTTTACGAATCCCAATTTGCTGTTTTTGTAACCAAATACCCCAAAATGTCCCTGACAAATACTATCAATTTTAGAAATCTACGAGGCGATTTTTTTGGTGGTTTAACCGCCGCGATCGTTTCTTTACCCCTAGCACTGGCGTTCGGTGTGGCTTCTGGTGCTGGGCCTGTAGCTGGTCTTTACGGTGCTGTTTGTGTTGGCTTTTTTGCTGCCTTATTTGGCGGTACACCAACTCTGATTTCTGAGCCTACTGGGCCGATGACTGTAGTCATGACTACAATTGTCGCTTCTCTGACTGCAAATAATCCTGAGAATGGCTTGGCAATGGCATTTACTGTAGTCATGCTTGCCGGGATATTTCAAATTATCTTAGGAATATTTAAGTTGGGTAAATATATTACCCTTATGCCTTATAGTGTTATTTCCGGCTTCATGTCCGGGATTGGAATTATCCTAGTTATCCTCCAGATTGCGCCTTTTGTAGGACAGCCAAATCCTAAAGGTGGTGTGGTGGGAATGGTGCAAAATTTGCCCCAACTCTTAGCAAATATCAATCCTGTGGAAACAGCTTTGGGAGCGATGACTTTGGCAATTATTTTCTTAATGCCATCTAAAATTAAGCGCTTCGCTCCACCGCAACTAGTGGCATTAGTATTAGTAACTATAGTTTCTTTGGTCTTCTTCGGAAATGCTGATATTAGAAGAATTGGCGTAATCCCGATGGGACTACCAACACTGCAACTTCCCACCTTCACAGCATCACAAATCACTGTGATGATTGTTGATGGGGCAATGTTAGGGATGTTGGGTTGTATTGATACCTTGTTGACAGCAGTCATTGCAGATAGTTTGACTCGCACCGAACACAAGTCTGATAAGGAATTAATTGGCCAAGGTATTGGTAACTTGGTATCTGGTTTATGTGGTGGGCTACCTGGTGCTGGTGCCACGATGGGAACGGTGGTAAATATCCAGACTGGTGCGAAAACAGCTTTATCTGGTATAACTCGTGCCCTTATTTTACTAGTAGTAGTTTTATGGGCTGCGGGTTTAACTCAAAGCATTCCTATGGCAGTGTTGGCTGGGATTGCTCTGAAAGTCGGGATTGATATTTTAGACTGGAGCTTCCTAAAACGCGCTCACAAGGTATCCTGGAAGGGAACAGCCATCATGTACGGTGTAATGTTCTTAACCGTATTTGTTGACTTAATTGTTGCTGTCGGTGTAGGGGTTTTCATTGCCAACATCTTAACTATCGAACGTCTTTCTCAGTTACAGTCTCAGGATGTGAAGACGATTACTGATGCTGATGATGCTATTGTCTTGAACGCTGAAGAGAAACAATTACTCGATCAAGCCAATGGACGTGTCCTGTTATTTTATCTGAGTGGGCCGATGATCTTTGGAGTTTCCAAAGCGATCGCTCGTGAACATTCAGCAATGGCAGATTCTGACGTACTACTTTTGGATTTGAGCGATGTACCAATGTTAGGCGTGACTGCTTCTTTGGCAATTGAAAATGCCATTAAAGATGCTTGTGATCAAGGTCGTCATGTATTAATTGTAGGTGCAGCAGGCAAAGTTAAACAGCGCTTAGAAAAGTTTGGGATTGCAAAATTTGTACCTTCACATCATTTCTTTATGAATCGTGTAGAGGCACTAAGGCAAGCTGTAGCTTTAGTTAATCCTTACGCAGTTAGTGGCAATGTTACTAGTACTAGTGAATCTCGTTCCACAGCCAGTGATGCTGATAACTACGGCTATCAAACTTAAAAAGAGGACAAGGGGCAGAAAGTAGGGAGCAGATGAAAGATCGTTAAGCAGATTTAATAAGTGGGAAGTAGTTTCAAATTCCTCCTTTCACCCTACACCCTGCCCCTCTGCCTCTTCTTACCAATGCCCCATGCCCTATGCCCCATTTTCATTTGCTTGCCAGTTAGGGTTAATCAGACTAGTAAGAATATGATCTTGCCAGTTGCCGTTAATTAATAAATAATCTCTAGCATATCCTTCGACAACAAAGCCGAGACTTTTAAGTACATTACCACTACGCTGATTGTGGGGCATATAATTTGCCATAATGCGGTGAAAATTCAATTCTTGAAATACATAATCAGTAGCAACTTTCAGCGCTTCTTGCATATATCCCTTACCTTGCTCAGCTTCTGCAAGGCTGTATCCTACATAGCAAAAGTGGGCTGCTCCTCGAACAAAATTATTAAAATTGATCACCCCAATAATTTTATTGGGGTTTTTTTTGAAAAAAATAAATAATTTTAAAGATTGTTCATGAATAAATTCTAAAAAACTATTCTCGATTTGATATTGCCAATATTGTTCCGTAAAAAAATTTTCTGCCCAACTGGGATAGAATGGAGTGAGATAATTTCTATTTTCAGTAAAATATTTAACTATTTTGGGTATATCTTCTTTTATCCCAATTCGTAATAACAGGCGATCGCTAGTAATTAATGGTAGTTCTGATTTCATAAAGTAAGTGATTTAATCTTTATTTTTTTGCAAAATTTAAGATAAATGTAACGCAGTTTACAGAAAGCTGATGAGCATTGTTTAAACTTCATAAAATTTAGTAGCATTCATTCTTGCTGTATCATCGTATTGCAATTAGAAAGTTTGGCTTAATGGATATGGTTATTTGGCCAGAATGAACAGTAAATACTCTGGCTTCAGCTATTTACATAGTGAATATTTTTACAATCAATTTCATACGTAACCAAAATCTTGATAAGCTGATTGCTAATTGTCTATAGCACGAGGATTTAGAGTCAATACAGTGGTTAGAGCGCTTGATCCTAATGCTGTAGTCCAGGAAATATGACAAGAAAACAGCTCTTGATAAATTCAGTCTACAAGAAGGATAGTAATGTTGGGAATACGCTACGATTGGCAAGAAGCAGAGATCCAGGCGATATACAATACGCCATTGCTAGAGCTTATTTATCAAGCTGCTAGCATTCATCGCCAATATCATGACTCAACAAAAATACAAGTCTGTAAGCTCATCTCTATTAAAACCGGAGGCTGTCCCGAAGATTGTAGCTACTGTGCCCAATCTTCTCGATATCAAACAGAGGTCAAACCCCAAGCACTTTTAGAAAAAGCAACAGTCATTAACATTGCCCAAAAAGCCAAAGAAACTGGAGTTAGTCGCGTCTGCATGGGTGCTGCTTGGCGTGAAGTGCGAGATAATTCTCAGTTCGAGACTGTGTTGGAAATGGTGAAAGAAGTTACCGATATGGGTTTAGAAGTATGCTGTACCTTGGGGATGCTAACAACAGACCAAGCAAAGCGATTGGAAGCAGCAGGACTGTACGCTTACAACCATAACCTGGATACTTCACAAGAATATTACAGCACAATTATTACCACTAGGACTTATGGCGATCGCCTGCACACTATAGAAAATGTCCGCCAAACTAATGTTACAGTCTGTTCTGGCGGTATTCTGGGTTTGGGCGAAAGCGTTGACGACCGTGTAGGTATGTTACACACTTTAGCCAACCTCCATCCCCATCCCGAATCTGTACCCATTAATATTCTTTCGCAAGTACCGGGTACACCCTTAGAAAATCAACCCGATGTGCCAATTTGGGATATAGTGCGGATGATTGCCACAGCCCGGATTTTAATGCCAGCTGCCGACGTGCGTCTGAGTGCAGGGAGGGCAAGACTTACTCACGTTGAACAAGCTTTGTGCTTTATGGCAGGAGCAAATTCTATTTTTTCCAGTGACGACAACAAAATGTTAACAGTTACTACTCCTTGTCCAGATTACGACGCTGACCGAGAAATGCTGAATTTACTCGGCTTAGAAATGCGCCCTCCTTCTCAAAGACCAGAAAAGTTAGCAAGTCCTGCTGTTGTGGGATGAAATATACCAGGGCATAGAGCATTGGGAAGAATGGGTAAGGGGGAAAGGGTTTGTTTCTTCATCCTTTACCCTTTACCCTTTACCCTTTAACCTTTTCCCTCCTCTTGTTGCTTTCCCTACTCCCCTGCCTCCTACCTCTTTAGCCCTAAATTATCTTGGCAGAACGCAGACCAAACAACAGAGCTACAGATATGCCCATGAACAAAGCCAAGAAGCCAATATAAGCTACAATTGCAAACATTTATCTTTCTCCACATACTTCAATAAATCTATTGAATCATTTAGTTAGGGTATATGGAATGGCCAGAGTACCAATCTCTGATACCCCACATTGCGATAGAATACAGCCCACGGGCGCTTGTTTAGGGTTAGGCAATGACTTCTATAATTAATGTCAATCTACCGCAGCAATCTTATGAAATTGCGATCGCACCTGGGAGTTTAGAGCAACTGAGTCAACAGATGACTGGTCTAAACCTAGGTAAGAAAGTACTGGTGGTTTCTAATCCGACAATTTTTAAGCATTATGGAGAAAGAGCGATCGCATCGCTGACATCTGCTGGATTTGAAGTAGTCAGCTATTGTCTACCAGCAGGTGAACGCTACAAAACCCTCAATTCTATCCAAAAAATTTACGATATCGCCTTAGAAAATCGCCTAGAACGTTCCTCGACAATGGTGGCTTTGGGTGGAGGTGTAATTGGTGATATGACAGGCTTTGCAGCAGCAACTTGGCTGCGAGGGATTAATGTTGTGCAAGTGCCTACCACTCTCTTAGCAATGGTAGATTCGGCAATTGGTGGTAAAACAGGTGTCAATCATCCCCACGGCAAAAACCTGATTGGAGCATTCCATCAACCGCGAAAAGTCATCATTGACCCAGAAGTACTGAAAACCCTCCCCATGCGAGAGTTTCGAGCCGGTATGGCAGAAGTCATCAAGTACGGCATAATTTGGGATGCGGAATTGTTTGCTCAGTTGGAAGCTAGTAAAAATCTTAATCAACTCCGCTATGTTAAGCCTGAAGTGATAGACGTAATACTAACGCGCTCTTGTCAAGCCAAAGCCGATGTTGTTAGTAAAGACGAAAAAGAAGGTGGACTACGAGCAATTCTCAACTATGGACACACTATTGGTCATGCAGTGGAAAGCTTGACAGGCTATCGGTTAGTTAATCATGGCGAAGCTGTTGCTATTGGCATGGTAGCAGCCGGAAAAATTGCTGTAGCATTGGGACTTTGGCAACAAGAAGATACAAAACGTCAAAATGCCCTCATTGAAAAAGCGGGTTTACCAACTCGGCTACCAGAGGGGATAGATATTGAAGGGATTATTGCAGCACTGCAATTAGATAAAAAAGTCAAAGCGGGTAAAGTGCGGTTTATTTTACCAACGCAGATTGGTGTCGTGAAAATTACAGACGATGTACCATCAGAGACTATCCGGCAGGTATTGCAAGGAATGTAATTCACAACCAAATTACAATTAAAACTAGCCGCCAGCTGGTTTGCCCCATGATACTCCAAGCCAACAATCAATTGACCCTGCAAGAGTTCCTCAATCTGCCACCAGATGAGGGAGATATCACCTATGAACTTGTGGATGGTCAAGCAATTCCTAAGATGTCACCAAAGTTTTTTCACTCTAAGCTGACTCGTGCCCTGCTTTACTTAATTGAGCAGTGGTGTGAAAAACGAGGGGAAGCCTTTCCAGAATGGGCAATTGCATTAACCCGTCACGGGCGAGACTGGGTACCGACACCAGATATTTTGTATATCTCTTATGAACGTTTACCCGCCGACTGGAGCGAAGATACAGCCTGTCCTGTTCCTCCCGATTTGGTAATTGAGATTATTTCGCCTGGGCAAACCTTTGGAAAAATGGCAGCGAAGGCGAAAGACTATTTAGATGCTAAAGTATTGCGGGTTTGGGTGGTAGATAGCAAAGCTAGAAGCATTACTGTCTTTTACCCAGATGCAGCGCCACAAACTTATATGGGAGATCAACTCCTCACAGATTCCCTATTTGAGGGATTAGAATTTACTGCTGAACAAGTGTTTAAAAAAGCGAAAATTTAATGGTTTGTGAAATTTAAGTTCATGGGTAAGCAAGTTCATAGTCAAAAACTTCAGATTATTTCATTCATTCCGCAATAATATATACAAATTATTTTGATTACCACGCACAAGACGTAAAGTTTCATCTAAAAAAGTAATATCCACCCAGCCATTAAATGAGAGTGATGCCTCCAAAGGTAATTCTTTGTCTACTTCTAGAAACTCTCGAAAAGCAGAGTCACTCAATTCACCATTAGTGCTGTTGACGGATGTTTTCAAAAAATCAATATTGAGGCGCTTAGTATCTTCTATTGTATAGCGTCCTTGAACTAAAACAATACCACCTACGCTGGAGCCTACCGTAAATTCAATCAGGTTATTGTACTGTTGATTAAGTATACAAACTTCTTGAAAGATACCAGTAACTCTGATATTCACATTAGGTAGTTTGCCAAAAGAGAGACGTTGCAGAGTGGTTTCTCTTTCTAATCCAAAGGTACTGTACAAAAGCCGCCAACGCCCTTGAATCATTGCAAGATGATTTGTAGGTTCATTAGTGGGATTGAGCGACTCAAGCTTTTGGGCTAATGTTTCGATTTGCTGTTGGGCTATGGGAGTGTAGTTAAACCCCATTTCATTAGTCTCTGAAATAGAAATTAACTCTTGTTTAAGGTTTGCTAATTCACTGGTCATAATTTTTACTAAAAACTTTCTAATTTATTGCTCGCGCGTAAAACCCCATCCGCTTGTGGGTGGGGATGTAAGCGTGGTTAATAGAGAATACTTGCACTTTTAAATTGATATTAATGTCTGCCAACTGAAGGGGTGACAAAGAGGCTGAAGCTCAGGAAATACAAGAGTGTGACTGTTTTGGGGTAAAAAAAGATAGGTCAGGTATTCTCAACAAGACCTATCAAATGATAATGTTACCTAAATTCTACCAAAACTGCTTTCAAAATGTACTGACACCCGCACAGTACAAGATGTTGGAAATCTTGATTATGCTGTTACAATTTCATAAAACTGTGACAATTGAGAAGCTGGCGACAGTATTTCCCCAACCGATAAAATTTGAGAGTCGGCGACGAAGCATCCAAAGATTTTTATTACTGCCAGAGTTATCAATTCAATACATCTGGTTTCCATTACTCAAAAGATGGGTTAAAAACAGCAGACAATCTCAGGAGAAACAATTGATATTTGCGATTGATAGAACACAGTGGCGTGGTGAAAATGTGTTCGTCATTAGTTTAATAGAACAAAAAAGAGCTATTCCAGTTTATTGGCTATTGTTAACAAAAAGAGGATGTAGCAATCTAGGCGAGCAGAAAAAGTTAATTCGCCCATTGTTGCGGTTATTTAAAGGATATCGAATCTTGGTGCTAGGTGATAGGGAATTTCATAGCATCAAACTGGCGAATTGGTTACACAGCAAGAGAATTGACTTTGTACTCCGGCAAAAGCAAGGCACTTATATTCGACAAGAAAATCAATCATATCAACGGTTACAATCTTTGGGATTAATTCCTGGTACCTCCTTGTTTCTCACAGGTATTCAAGCCACTAAACAAAAAGGTTTTGCTCATTTGAATTTAGCTGGATATTACAAGCGTCAATATCGGGGAAAAGTTGAACCTGCTGGCTGGTTTTTACTGACTAATCTAGATAGTCTTGCCGATGCCATTAAAGCATTTAAGTTGCGCAGTGGCATTGAGGCCATGTTCCGTGATTGCAAGACTGGTGGCTATAATCTTGAATCTACTTCTGCTGATGGTCAACGATTGATGGCACTGATTTTATTAATTGCTATCGCCTATACTTGTGCTGTTTTAGCAGGTCGTAACTCTCGTCAAATGGGATTACAAAAATATATTGGTCGTCTGAAGGAATTAAACCGACTACATCGCCGACATAGCGCATTTTGGGTTGGTTTGTATGGCCAATTATGGGTGGGTGCAATGGAGTTTTGGGCTGATTTAGCTCATGATTTAATGCGTTTAAAGCCCAGTAAACTACCCTATTTTCGCAAGGGTCTACGTGCTATGTCTCTTATCCAGTCTGCTTTGTAGCTTCTTTGTCACCCCTTCA
>NZ_JAECZB010000082.1:65603-66151 GCF_016056295.1 Atlanticothrix silvestris CENA357 | reverse complement strand
GGGCGTAGGAGATGCAAAACCAAAAACTACGTAGCTTGACCCTGCACTAGACTGACCGTTGGGGGAGGCACTTGATGCCCCGATAATCAAGTCATCGAAGCCGTCACCGTTGATATCCTCCGCACTGCTGACGGAGGTGCCTAACCTGTCACCGTTATTAATGCGGTTAATCACAAAACCTTCACTACCATCAAGAGATGAAAGGTTAAGGCTAGCGTTAAAACCACTGCTGCGGCCAAAGACCACGTAGCTTGACTCTGCACCATACAGACCGTTGGGGTCGGCACGTGTTGCCCCGATAATCAAGTCATCGAAGCCATCACCGTTGATATCCCCCGCACTGCTGACGGAGTAGCCTGAGTAGTCACCGCTATTAATGCCGTTAATTACAAAGCCGTTGCTGCCATCGAGAAATGAAAGGTTAAGGCTAGCGTTAAAACCACTACTGCTACCAAAAACCACGTAGCTTGACCCTGCATTTTCTTGTCCGTTGGGGTCGGCATAAGGTGCCCCGATAATCACATCATCGATGCCGTCACCGTTGATAT
>NZ_JAECZB010000082.1:0-65542 GCF_016056295.1 Atlanticothrix silvestris CENA357 | reverse complement strand
AGCCGTTGCTGCCATCAAGAGATGAAAGGTTAAGGCTAGCGTTAAAACCACTACTGCTACCAAAAACTACGTAGCTTGACCCTGCAATAAATGTTCCGTTGGGGTCGGCACGTGTTGCCCCAATAATCAAGTCATCGATGCCGTCGCCGTTGATGTCCCCCGCACTGCTAACAGATCTGCCTGAGGAGTCACCGCTATTAATACCGTTAATTACAAAGCCGTTGCTGCCATCCAGGTCAGAGAGGTCGAGACCCGCACCAAAGCCACTGTTGCGACCAAACACCACGTAGCTTGACCCTGCCTGAAACTGACCGTTGGGGGAGGCACTTGATGCCCCGATAATCAAGTCATCGAAGCCGTCACTGTTGATATCTCCCGCACTGCTGACGGAGGTGCCTAACCTGTCACCGTTATTAATGCGGTTAATCACAAAACCTTCACTACCATCAAGAGATGAAAGGTTAAGGCTAGCGTTAAAACCACTGCTGCGGCCAAAGACCACGTAGCTTGACTCTGCACCATACAGACTGTAGGAGGAGGCCCTTGATGCCCCGATAATCAAGTCATCGAAGCCATCACCGTTGATATCCCCCGCACTGCTGACGGAGTAGCCTGAGCTGTCACCGCTATTAATGCCGTTAATTACAAAGCCGTTGCTGCCATCGAGAAATGAAAGGTTAAGGCTAGCGTTAAAACCACTACTGCTACCAAAGACTACGTAGCTTGACCCTGCACTAGACTGACCGTTGGGGTCGGTATAAGGTGCCCCGATAATCACATCATCAATGCCGTCGCCGTTGATATCCCCCGCACTGCTGACGGAGCCGCCTGAGAAGTCAAATTCATTAATGCCGTTAATTACAAAGCCGTTACTGCCGTTGAGGTCAGATAGATTTAAAATTGCATTAGCCATTGTTTTTGATTCTCCTTTGTTAGTAGTCAGTGGTCAGTTGTTAGTTGTTTTTGCTAGTGAAATTTCACGTCTCTCATCCCACCGTCACCATTCGCCGAATTTCATCACTCTTGAAGCCGATCGCCATTGGGCGACGCACCCCAGGCAGTGCCACCACGTCGTATAATTCCAGTACCGCCCCCTCCATTCGCACTGAATGCACAATATCCCCACTTCTCAGGTCAATCACCAGTAGCCCACAGCGAGGTTCAGCGTTTTTTTGTTGTAACTTCTCATCTAGTGGCAAACCACTAAAAGTTTTGTTGTGCCTTGGCTGAGAAATTCCCACTACAGCAAAGTCGCCATGAAAGGCTAATCCACGCATATATCCCGGACAAAAAGCCACAGGTTCAAAGCTGCCTCGTTCCAAGTCTACGTAGCCAAAATCTCCTGTCCCAGAGTTGAGTAACCACAACTTATCTCGATACCACCGAGGGGAATGAGGCATAGAAAGCCCCTTCAGTACTATCTCGTTACTCTCCACATCAATGACGCAACCACCATCAGCCCGCCTGTCCCGCCATCCTTCTGCCACATCTGATTGACTAACAGCAGTAACATACCTGGGTTGACCATCTCGTATTGCCAACCCGTTGAGATGACACCTGTCTTCTGCTGCCAATTTACTAATAAATGGCGGTTGCCATAGAGGGATAAAACTATGGGTTTGACTAACTCTGGCTAAACAGCTAAATAAGGTATTGACAAATATTAAATTCAGTGCATCGTTATTTGCTTGAGAATTACTTAAGGCGATATCGTGGATGTCTAAGTCTCCCGTTACATAACTCACCTGGGGCAGATACACAGCATCGTAATTGTCGTGGACTTGTCCTGTTTGTAGGATGTTTTCAAAGCGCCACAGTTGATAAAGAGAACTCATATACAAGCTGCTACCTTTTGCATACAAACCCATGCAGCGTTCAAAGGTGCGCTCGAATATAGATAATTTACCGTTAGGTTGCAAACCGATAAAAAATAATTTACCTGCTTGATAAGTGGTAAACGCCAGACTGAGATTTTGCTCGAACAGCCAGGGAGTAAACTGGCGGGAAGCATTGATTTCTAAGGAAGGAACCACAGCCTTGCTCGATACAGACACTGAGTGTTGATCGCTAGGGGTACGTGAAGAGTCCACCAAAGTAACTATTTAATTAACTGGTCTCAGTGTTTACCCTATAACATATTTGCTGTTCAGATGTATAATGTTTGTGAAATTTTCAACTCACGCATCTAACTCACTTACTAAGTCAGTAGTGATAGTATTTAAAACCCCTTGTTTTTGCCCATCATGAGCAAGACTCGAAATATATCGTTGTTCTTCTAAAGCTTGTATAACCTTGGTAATGCTTGATTCAATACTTTCGTATTGAGTATGACAAATAATTTCTGGATTTAAAGGCTCTTCATAAGGGCTATCAATCCCTGTAAAGTCTTTGATTTTTCCAGTTTTTGCTAATGCATATAGCCCTTTGACATCCCGTTGAGAGCAAGTCTCTAATGATGCCTTGACATAAACCTCTACAAAACTTTGTGACATTTGTCGAACTTCGTCTCGAATTTCTCTGTAAGGACTAATTGCCGCTACAATTGCAATCACCTGATTCCGGCTCAGTAAACTCGCGACAAATCCAATGCGCCGGATGTTTGTATCTCGGTCTTGTTTGCTAAACCCTAATTCTTGAGAAAGGTGAGTGCGAACCACATCCCCATCTAAAATTTCTACACGATAACCTCTTGCCTTCAACACCGATGCCACACCTTTTGAGATTGTGGTCTTACCTGCGCCAGATAATCCTGTAAACCACAAGGTAAATCCGGAGTAGTTCATGATGCTCGCCTGAGTTAACTCTTCATTTATGTAAACTTTAAGGCAACTTTTGACGCGATCGCTACTTAAAGTAGGGTCTAATGAACATTATTTCCTAGTTTACTGGTATCAGATAATTTACCTTCTATTTCTGACAGTTGCACTGCACCAGAGAAATTTGGACTATTAATTACAAAAAAAGGTGTGCCAGCAATTCCCAATTTTTTAGCTAGTTGGATATCTTGCTCAATAGCAGTATTGGCAATTAGGCGATCGCTTTTAAATTTTTCTAAGTCTAAATTGAGTTTTTTAGCAATATCTAAATACAAAACTTCACCAAGTTGCTTTTGATTTGTAAACAATGCATCTTCATACTCCCAAAATTTACCCTGCTGATTGGCAGCCCAAGCTGCTTGGGCTGCTGGCATAGCTTCAGCATGAATAGGTGTTAAGGGGAAATGTTTATAAACCAATGTCAAATCATTTTGATGTTTTGCTAGCAACTGCTTGAGTGTTTTATGGGCTTCAGCACAGTAGGGACATTGAAAATCAGAAAACTCTACCAGCACAGTTTTTGCTTGAGGCGAACCAGCAGTAGGAGAATCACCAATTACTGCTTGAGGATTAATGTTGAAATCTTGTAAAAATACCTGTCGTGCTTGCTTTAATTTATCTTGCTGTTGCTGTTGATATGTTTGAACAGATTCGATTAATACCTCTGGGTGTTCGCGGATAATTTGTAAGACTTGTTGCTCTAGTTTGGGATTAATTTGGTTAGCGGCTTGTGCAGGAAGCGACCAAGTTAATACTAAACAAACTAAACTTAGTATTATCGAGGTACGTAGGTATTGCAATAATTGGCGCATAGCAAAATACTTGATAAATTCAGTATTTTCTTAGTATTGCCTGAGATGTGTAAAAGCGATCGCACTTGAAAAAGAAATTCCATAAAAAGGGGCATTGGGTATTAATGACTCTTCTCCATCCCCAATGCCCAACTTTCTAAGATTCTCGTCCCGATGCCCAGGTATCACGCCATTTGACTGTACCTTCTTTAGCAATTACCCAGCGGCGGTTAACGAGATTTTCACGCAGGGGCGATCGCCCTTCTCGCCACATGGCATACTTATAACTAATCAGCTTGCCAGTACTCTCGTTAAAAGGAATTTCGGCAGACCAAGTATTAGTGTTGATGTATTCTAGAGGATAAGCCTTGCTGATATCCCAGTTACCTAGTTCTGGGCAATCTCCAGTCACAACAATAATTTCGCCTGGTTGAGTTTGCACGCCGTTGAGTTGTACGCGTACAATTGTTTCTGCTTTAATTCTTTCGCCAACGTGACTAAAAACAAGGACTCCACGTTCTTCGAGTACTAAATCATAAATCTTGCCGTCTTTGACTTCGTATTTATTACGAGTTACTACACAGGTATGTTCACCATCGGGTAATTCTGTTTCTACTTCTGGTAAAGTAACTTCTCCTCCCCGGTTGAGGCCTACAAAACATAGAGAGTCACGATAGCGGCGCACGTAACAGTAAATGTCGGGGGTGAGATATTTTGACCAGTGACTACCCATTGATACAGCGGGATTTAATCGCCGTAATCCAGACAGTAGCCTAAGATAACGATAAATTTCAGTATCGGTATCCCAATTTTCCATCATTGGGCGGTTATATGGATCATTGCCGCCATCGGTATCGTTATGCAGATATTGTTCTGTACCGTAATAAATGCAAGGAATACCGCGACATGTCATAATTAAGGCGATCGCTACCCTCAGCATGGCTGGATCAGGATTTAGCGATTGAAAGCGGGGCATATCGTGGTTATCGATGAAGGTAACTAATTCTGTCGCCCCACTGTAGCGATGATCTTGATCAAAAATATATTGAATTGTTTGAAATCCGTTTTCTGAACCTTGACCCAGTGCTGCCCTAATGGCTACGCACAGTCCAAAGTCTAACATAGTCATGCCTGAGTAGTTGGCAAATTCAATTGAGCGATCGTCACCAGGATGACTATAAATCCATTCACCAAAAATAAACACATCTGGCTTGTGATTGCTCATATCGCCAGTAAATTCTTGCCAAAACCAGATAGGCATGTGCTTGACAGTGTCCACCCGTAGTGCATCAACACCCCGGTCTAGCCATTGTTTAATTGCTGATTTGATATACTCTCGATATTCAGTATTATTTTCATTAAAAGTTGCTAGGCCTGCTAGTTCACAGTTCTGTACTTGCCATTCGTCTTCCCAATTTTGCACTTCTCCATAATGGTGATACCAATTATTCACGTCATTATTGAAGTCGGCAATTTTGACACCATCATCATACAATTCACCTTTACTGCCGCTAGTATCAGGGGTACTATGGTTACAGACAATATCTAGCACCAACTTCATATTGCGTTTGTGTAGTTCCGTAACTAAGCGATCAAAGGTTGTATTTTTTGCTTCTTGGGTGTTGTTTAAAGAAGGATCTTCTCCTTGTGCAATATAGCGAGGATTTATCCGTTTAAAATCTTTTGTCCAATAACCGTGGATAGCTGCATTACCAACAAACAACTCTTCAACCTGCTCAAACAATGGAGTTAACCAAACAGCGGTTACTCCCATATTTTTGAGATAGTCTAATTTATCGATGACACCTTGTAAGTCTCCACCCCAGTACTTACCCCAATCTTGTCCAGTGGGATCGTACAGTTCTGAGTTAGAACCTTCACTATTATCTGGATCACCATCATAAAAGCGATCAACTACAAGAAAGTAAAGTGTTTCTTGACGAAATTCAATATCTCTGGTGTAAAGAAATTCTAGGTCTATCTCTGTATCTGGTGATGGCGTTTGTATTAAAGCTTCTACTTTTGTTTTGGCAGAATCTACTTTGTATTGATCTGGCGAAAACTGGGATGGGGGGGTGCTGACCATAAAAAATGCACAATTTCATGGAGTTTAAGTTTGCACAGCCGTAAACATAGCGTTTTTAAATGTTATGTGCGTTAGCAAACTAAAATATTATGCCATCCTTCCTTTGGTATAAGTATCTATCCTTAGCTAGTTTATAGTTATACCTAAAGATATAATTCAGTAGTAATAGGATAAAAACGAAATATTAAGCTGATATAGCAATCCTATTGATTTGCAAACATCGAGAGGCTCAGATCCCCGACTTCTTCAAGAAGTCGGGGATCTTGTTGTTCGCAACTCATTTAGGACTGCTATATGTATTTAATGATTGTTCTCTGTGGGACGCTGCATAAACGAGATAATCTTTCGTAAATTGGTGATAAATTTATTTATTTAACAATACGTTTTAAATCTTGTAAAACTGCGGTGGATGATTGATAGCGATCACTAAAATGATAACGTACCATTTTATCCAAAATCACTGCTAATTCTTCACTAATTGATGTTGTTTCTCGCCAGATGATATTACCTGTTTCTGAATCTGGATGCAGTTCTTGGGGAGGTATGCCAGTGACAGCTTGAATGCCCATCATTCCCAAAGCGTAAATATCACTCGATAGACGAGGATGACCAGCCATTTGTTCTGGTGGTGCATAACCCCGTGTCCCGATAGCTACTGTTGCTAATTCTGTTTGATCACTTGTGGGTGGTTGCATCAATTTGACTGCACCAAAGTCAATTAATACTAGTCGATGATTTTGGGTAGATCTAATAATATTAGTTGGTTTGATATCCCGATGAATTACTCGATGTTCATGCACAAAAACGAGAATTTCTAATACACCTTTGAGCATGTCAATCACAAATGATTCACTTTTCAGACCCTGTACAGGTGGTAATTCTTCACCCAAAGTATGTCCAGAAATATATTCTTGCACTAAATAAAATTCTTGATGATCTTCAAAATAAGCCAGAAGTGCAGGAATTTGTTCATGTTTACCCAAAGCTTCTAAAATTTCCGCTTCTGTATTAAACAATCTTCTAGCAACTTGTAAAAATCTGGGATCTCGGCGTGCTGGCATTAACTGTTTAACTACACAACTAGGATTACCTGGTCGCTGAGTATCTTTTGCTAAATATGTGCGACCAAATCCACCAGCAGCCAAAACTTGGGAAATTTGGTAACGTCCACCCAAAAGTAAATCACCAGTTCTTTTTTCTGGTGCTGTCAATGCAGAATTGTCATGAACATGCAGGTCACGAATTGTAGTACTGTCTGCGGTAGTTGTAGTTTCTTTTAAAAGGATATTTAACTGTTCAATCGCTGCTTTTTGTTGTTCAACTTGCAGAATAATTACTTGAGTTTGCTGCTGGGTTTGATATGTGGTGTAAGCCATAACACTAACACCACTAATCACTAAAGCAATAGCTGGGGGGATGAGTGGTATCCACCCGGCTAGGAGAAACAAACCAACACATATCCCCACTAAGCTAGCTAGAGTTATACTGCCAACTACTAGCAATAACAAAGGATGTCGAAACCGCCATCCCAAAATACTACCCACTATTGACCAACTCCATACCCACACTAATTCAGCCCAGTCCGGCCAGTACCAAAGTTGGGGTCGTCCATCTATGACTGTACTAAGAAGTTGACTAGCTATCTGTGCATGGATTAACACAGCTGGTGTTCTAGCTGGTTGCTCTGGTGAAGCGCTATAAGGTGTATATAATCCAGGATGTAAACTGGCAGCTGTTATGCCAATAATTACTAGCCGATCTTTCACCCAATTGGGGTTGAGTTGATTGCTTAGAACTTGTGTGAGAGTGACTTGCTGAGCTAGGCGATCGCTTTGGCGATAATTTAATAGTATTTGATAACCAGCAGCATCTAAACCCTTGTAGCTGCCGGAATTTGTTTTGAGAGTTGGGAAATTAATTTTACCTACATAGAAATTGTCTGTATCGGGAAAATCTATTTCTAAACCTTGTTTTTCTAAATAACTAACTGCTGCTAAAGCTGCAAATGAAAATGAGGTTGTACATTTGTTATCTGTAGAGTGGGCAAATAATAAACCACGGCGAACAATTTGGTCTTCATGGTTATCAGGAATTAAATCGCTATAGCCTATATTGTCTTGATTAAAATTAGGCGGCGGTGGAACTTCTGATCTGCCGATACTGCTTAACAAACAGGTGCTAATGATATTTTTTTGATTTTTTAAATCTGCTGCCAAATTTTTTTGTTCTGGTCTATAAAGATTTAGAGCAATAATACGCGGCTGATAAGACTCTAATTTTAATAGTAGTTGATTAATTGTGGCATCTGGCAGAGGCCACTTCTGGCGCGCTAGATCCTCTTCAGTAATAGTTACTAGTAAAATCCGGGGGTCAGGTGGCTCTATAGGACGCGATCGCAGCATTTGATCATAAGCTTTTAACTCCCAAGACTGCAACTCTTTCAGTTCTCGAACTCCCCATATCAAGGTAGTGACACCTAAACTTGTAAATAGAATAATTTGCCACCAATTTTTATTGGCAGGGCTATCACCATAACCTTGATATTTTGCCAACGCGGCTCGGAGTTTTTCTAATATTCCACTAATCACAGCATTGTAGCGGTAGCCTAAATTTTAATTGTTAATTGTATTGGGCAATAGACAATAGGCAATAGGCAATAGGCAATAGCAAGAGTTATTTAGTTATTTCTCCTCTGCTCCTCTGCTCCCCTGCTCTTCTTCCCCTACTCCCCACTTTCTAATTTCTGTTGAGTATTTTCGGCAGGATTAGCTATTTGAAAAGAAATCGAGTTAGGCGATTGAGTTAGCGAATCTAACTGGGGTTGTTCGAGTGATGCGTCAATAATAGTTGGATCACTTAAATAAGAGCCAATAATTTTGTCATAGTTAGAAGCAACGGCTAAAAAAGCCCCACCTAAAATATAAATAGGCAATGGCAGTGCGAATTCTTGTAACCAGTCAAACAGTTCTGCCAAAGCAAACAGCACTACAAAGCAGGCAAGCCAAACCTTCATTTTTTCATCTCCTGCGTGTCAGCAGCTCTACTAATAGAGTAGCCAGCTTGCATAATAGTTGATGTCCAATCGAATCACAATCTTTAAGTAAAGAATCATATTTTACCTTAGTTGTGTTTCTGTGATTCACGTCTAGTCAAAGGAATTTCAATCCAAAATTCTGTGCCTTGTCCCGCCTCAGATACAAACCAGATAGCTCCACCATGTTTTTCCTCAATAATTTGCCGAGTGATAGATAAACCCAACCCTGTTCCCTTTCCTACTGGTTTAGTAGTAAACATCGGTTCAGATAAACGTTGTTTAACTTCCTCTGTCATGCCAATACCATTATCAGCAATTTCAATTGTCACAGATGAGCCTTGTGCTTGTACACTAGTGCGAATCCAAATGGTCGGGGTGATTGGTTTGCAAAAGCCTTTCTCCAATCCCCTGTTTGCAATCCCCAGCCCCTCCTCTAGTGCATCAATGGCATTGGCGAGGAGGTTCATGAAAACTTGATTCATTGGCCCTGGAAAACATTCTACAAGGGGCAAATTTTCATACTCTCTAATCACTTCAATTGCCGGACGCTCTGGATTGGCTTTCAAGCGATACTGCAAAATCGACAGTGTGCTTTCAATACCTTCATGAATATCTGTAGGTTTGGCTGCTGAATCATCTCGACGAGAGAAGTGCCTCAGGGAATGAATCATCTGTGCTAGACGCTTTGTGCCTTTATGCATAGATGAGATGATTTGCGGAAAGTCTTGAATTAAGAAATTAATATCGATTTCATCTATTTTTTGAGAAATCTCAACTTTAGGATGAGGATAATATTGCTGATATAAAGAAAATAAATCAATAAAATTTTGAGCATATTCTGAGGCGTGGTTCAGATTACCTAGAATAAAGTTAACTGGATTATTAATTTCATGAGCTATCCCTGCAACTAATTCACCTAGAGCAGACATTTTTTCTTGTTGTACCAAACTAACTTGAGCTTGCTGTAGTTGAAAAGTTCGTTCTTTTACTCGTTTTTCTAATTCTTGAGTCAGTTTTTGTAACTGGGCTTCGACTGCCAGACGTTCGGCTATTTCTTGTTTAAGTTGTTGATTTTGAGTTTGGAGTTGCTGACTTAGATTATGAATTTTCAGATGAGTTTTGACGCGAGCTAATACTTCTTCTTGCTCAAATGGTTTAGTGATGTAATCTACGGCTCCCAAATTGAAACCTTTGATTTTATCGACAGTTTCAGAAAGAGCTGTCATAAAAATTATGGGAATATTACAGGTTGTCGGATTTGATTTTAAACGTTTACAGGTTGTAAATCCGTCAATGCCAGGCATCATTACATCTAAAAGTATGATATTAGGACAAGCATATTCTGCTTGGGCGATCGCACCCTCGCCATTCACAGCAATTAAGGTTTCCCAACCTGTATCGATTAATGTTTCAGATAGCACTTCCAAATTATTGGGGTTATCATCCACAATTAAAATTACTCCTGTCTCTAAAACAGGTAAGTTCATACTTTTTCTCCCCGATATGGTTGAATAAATTCCTTAATTTTTTCGATTTGAAAGCTTTTAGCTAGTTGCTGTAATTGTTCAGCAAATGGTATCAAGTTTTCATTTGATTGTATTAGATGTTGGGCGGTTTCACGAATGCCTCGGATGTTACCTCTCATTGCTAATTCAAACAATTTTTCAACTTCTTCGGGAGAAGGAGGTATTAATTCATTTGTAGTTTTTTTCGCTTCTTGCAACTGAACTTCACCTGTGTTTTTTAGGGTTTGTGGAGATTCATAAATCCATTCACATTGCAAATATTTTTGTAGTTTCTGTAATAAATCATCTACTTGTACTGGCTTAGGCAGAAAATCATCTGCACCAATTCCTATACTTTTATGCTGGTCAGACTCAAACACACTAGCAGATGAAACAATGATTGGTAAATTCTGAAACTTTGGGTATTGTCGGAGGCGACGGGTTAGCTCAAAACCATCCATAACAGGCATTGTCAGGTCAGTAATAATTAAGTCAGGCAAAAGTTGTATCGCTTTTTCCCAACCTTCTTGACCATCAGCAGCCTCTGCCATTTCAAACCCAATTTCCTCCAGCAGATTGGTTAAAACAGAACGATTCTCCCATTTATCATCTACTATGAGAATTTTCTTTTTACTACCAACTATACCCACAATTTTGGCACTATTTATGACTTTAGCAGACTGTATCTGTATCCAATCCACTGACTCTTGTAAATCCAAATCAATCCAAAATGTACTACCTTGACCTAGCTCACTTTTGATTTGGATTGTACTCCCCATTAATTTCACAATTTTTTGGCTAATAGCTAAACCTAGACCAGTACCTTCTGCTTGCTTTTTACTGTCTCCTACTTGTTCAAAGGGTAAAAATATTTTTGCTATTTGTTCTTGATTCATCCCAATTCCTGTATCAGTAATTTGGAATCGAATTTTGTGAATATTTTTTTGGTTGTTTTTAATTACTGATGAGGACTGATCTACCAAACTAACAGTAAACTTCACACCTCCTTTTTCTGTAAATTTAACGGCATTACCCAAGAGGTTAATTAAAACTTGGCGTAGGCGTTTTTCATCTGCCCAAATACCAACAGGTAACTCAGAGCTTGGCTGATAAATAAATGAAATAGTTTTTTGTTCAGCACGAATACGACAAATTTCTACCACACTCTGAAGTAATGCTGGAAAATGAAAATCATTTTTGTATAGTTCTGTTTTCTGGGCTTCAATTTTGGATAAATCCAAAATATCGTTGATTAGTGTTAGCAAATGTGAACCACATTGATAAATAATTCTTAAAGCATTCTGCTGTTTAGAAGTCAGGCTTTTATCTTGTTGGAGAATTTGAGCATAACCGAGGATACCGTTCAATGGTGTTCGTAGTTCGTGGCTCATATTTGCTAAAAATTCACTTTTGGCATGATTAGCAGTATCAGCAAGTTCTTTCTTCAACTCTAGAGAGTGATAAGATTCAGCTAGAGTTGCTGCCATCTGATTGAATGCGTTTGCCAACTGTTCAATTTCATCTTTGGTTTGGATATCTAAGCGATACGCTAAATTTCCATTGCCGATTTTTGTGGCTCCTAGTTGCAGCTTTTGAATCGAGCGAATCACTGGTAGAAGTATCAGCAATAATTGAGCGACAAAAAACAACAAAATTGACAAGATCAGAATTTGTCGAGCAAGTTGGGTAGTCTGCTTAAACTGATCAAATTCTTGCTTTGCTAAGGCATCTTGTTTCTGGAGTTTCTGAGTTAATGAATGCAAATAAAGTTCAATGTCCCTAGAAAAAGCGTTAATTACTCGAAAATCTTGCTGAGATTCAGCTAATTCTAAGGGTTTGTTTGCTTGAGATTGACTAGTTAACTCTATTGCTAGGTTGGCAAGCAGGCTATGGCGGGTACGAATTCTGGCTAACTCAGAGGTTGTCTGCGGCTTTAAATTTTCTAGCTCAGCTAAATCTTTGATAAATTCAGATAAAGCTTCTTGGTACTTCACCCAATTAGAACCATCGCGCTTCAGCAAAATCATGTCTTTGAGCGCAGCTACCTGGTTATTTAAAGCGATATTGATTTGCAGAATAATTGTCAAAGCTTGGGCATTTTTGGCTTGATTATCCTGAGATGTCTGTTCTGCTCGCCTGATGAAAAGGTCGCCACCAATCAAAGTAGTGGTAACTAATCCCACGACGAGCAAAGACGACCCAATTAATTTGGTCGTTATCCGCATATCTTAGTTCGCCTCATTTACTAGAAACGCGCTTTTGAAACTCTCTGATAATGTTGTAGTCTCCGTCTTGCACCAAAGTGTATCCAACTCCCGCTGCTCCACTAGGGTCGATGAGGCCTTCTGGTGCTTCAATTAGGGCTTTTTTCAAAGCATCCTTTAATTCGACTGAGAGCTTGCTGGAAGCAACTATGGGGACACTAGGTAAAGGAACAGATTCCCAAATAATTGTGTATTTTTTGGGGCTCATTTTCCCTTCTTTTACTTGTTGTGTATATGATCTGCGATCATCTGCGATCGCATCTACTTCCCCTTTTGCTAAGGCTTGTTTTGATTTATCATGACTACCAGCCATGATTACCGAACCAAAATATTTTTCAGGATTAATGCCCAGTTTCTGAAAATGAGCCATTGGTGCGATATATCCAGAAGTTGACAATTTACTAACAAAGGCAAATCGTTTGCCTTTTAAATCTGGGATGGTCTTAATACCGCTGGCTTTATTGGCAATAATCACAGATGTGTACCAAGGTCGTTTAGTATCTTGGTTAATTGATGACACAAGTGGCTCAATTTTAGGGTCACGCAGATGAGCTGCAATATAGCTACCAGGCCCAATGTAGGCAAGTTCTACTTTCCCCTCAACTAGGGAATCAACCGCTGTTTGGTAGTCCTTGGTAATTTTAAATTTAAAGGGTCGTTTTAAAGCTTTGCTGAGATAGTCAGCTAAAGGCTGGAGTTTCTGTTCTTGATCAACTGAAACTTGCCAAGGATTAATTGCCATCGTGACAGTCGCTTGTTCCTCTCCAGATTGCTTGGTGGTATTAGCAGGTGATTGAGCCGCATTTGGTAAAGTCACAGATGAACTTTCACGAATGGGAGTACAGGCTGAACCGAAGATAGCAATCGCTAATACTGAAATTAAAGAAGTAGTCTTTTTACCAGGGATATTTTTGACAACTTGACAACAAAGTTGCTGGTGCATGGTTTTTCTTGCTTTTGAAGCCTGTTCTCTGAAGAAGCAATTCCATATCTATTAATCCCAAACCAGTGCATCTTCTCACATAAATTTGTAAAAATGTACATCTATTTCCAACTGAGAAAATCTATGCTAACGCTATTTTCGATCTCTGCATTTAATGAAGCGTTGAAGCGGTTCAGCCTGTACATATCCCTTCAACAACAGCAGTTTTGCTTTACTGCTACGCTAAACTTATAGCACCTAGACAACCTGTTGCCATGTCTATCGCCAAAGATTTACCAACCTCAGAAAATGTTATCTTTCCTCCAGGGGATTTATATAGTGACGAGCCGCAATTGGAAAGTTACCTACATTTGCAGCAAATGCTGTTGTTATTAAAATGCCTTGATTGGTGGTGGCGCGATCGCCATGACTTTTTTGCCGCAGGCAATCTTACAATCTATTACAGTCCGCGCCAAATCAAATCACAAGACTTCCGAGGCCCAGATTTTTTTGTGGTACTGGGAACCGAACGCCAACCGCGTAAAAGCTGGGTTGTTTGGGAAGAAGATGGTAAATACCCTAACGTCATTGTAGAACTTTTATCAGACTCTACAGCAAACACTGACAAGGGTTTGAAAAAGCAAATTTACCAAGACACTTTTCGTACACCAGAATACTTCTGGTTTGACCCTAATAATTTAGAATTTGCTGGATTTGTGTTGTTAGCTGGTAAATATCAACCAATAGAATCTAATTCCCAAGGTTGGTTATGGAGCCAACAATTAGAGTTATATTTGGGAGTTGATCCAAGAAATTTACGCTTTTACACCGCTGAAGGACAACTAGTACCCACACCAGAAGAAACTGCACAACAGGAGATACAAAGAGCTGAACAAGAAAAGCAGCGCAGCGATCGCTTGGCAGCAAAACTGCAAGAATTAGGTATAGATCCAAATACTATTTAGTTATAGATCTTCAGGCAAAACCCATTTTGGTGGTTCCATCATTTTTTTCCGCAGGCGTTCTTCAGCCATTTGCAGCATTTCGTCTAAGGAAGTGTCTTCAATGAATTTTGCGGCTGCTTCTCTAAACTCAATATTGGGGCATTTATCTCCTAAAACGCACCCATTGACGCAAGCTTCAGCACAATTAATTTTTGGCTCCACAGTAAATTCCTCTCTCTCAAAGTTATGAGTTATGAGTTATGATATTCACTCCTAACTCCTTACTCTCAGGTATTACCTTACAGATAAATCTTACCTTGCCAGTGGCTATCTAAATAGTCTAAATACTTACTATTTAATATAGGAACCTTTAGTCATAGCACTCCTGCTACGCTAACTATATATATGCAATGTCTTGCCAAAAAGGGCGCTCATGTCGCAACTCTTAGCTAATACTGGAACCATTGCCGCGATCGCTACTGCTGTTGTCCCGCAACAGGGTAGCGTGGGTATTGTGCGAGTGTCTGGTTCCCAAGCGATCGCGATCGCCGAAACTCTCTTTCATGCACCTGGGCAGCAAGTTTGGGAAACTCATCGGATTCTCTACGGTTATATCCGCCATCCCCAAACACAACAATTGGTAGATGAAGCACTGTTGTTGATCATGAAAGCACCTCGTTCTTACACCCGTGAAGATGTGGTGGAATTACATTGCCACGGCGGCATTATGGCAGTACAACAGGTACTGCAACTGTGTCTGGAAAATGGAGCTAGACTAGCCCAACCAGGAGAATTTACCCTACGAGCATTTTTGAATGGACGGTTGGATCTGACTCAAGCCGAAAGTATTGCTGATTTAGTGGGAGCGCGATCGCCCCAAGCTGCTCAAACTGCTTTAGTGGGTTTACAGGGAAAATTAGCTCATCCGATCCGTCAGTTACGGGCTAACTGTCTAAATATTTTGGCAGAAATCGAAGCCAGAATTGATTTTGAGGAAGATTTACCCCCGCTGGACGATAAAGGTATCGTATCAGAAATTGAGAACATTGCCGCAGAAATCACCAAATTACTAGCCACAAAAGATAAAGGTGAACTGCTACGTACAGGTTTGAAAGTGGCGATTGTTGGTCGCCCAAATGTTGGGAAATCGAGCTTGTTGAATGCTTGGAGCCAGAGCGATCGCGCGATCGTTACTGATTTACCTGGTACAACCCGCGATGTTGTGGAATCTCAGTTAATTGTCGGGGGGATTCCTGTGCAAGTACTAGATACAGCAGGTATTCGGGAAACAGTAGACCAAGTAGAAAAAATTGGCGTAGAGCGATCGCGTCGTGCCGCAAATGCCGCTGATTTAGTGCTGTTGACCATTGATGCTTCAGCAGGTTGGACGGCAGGCGATCGAGAAATTTACGCACAGGTACAACATCGTCCTTTGATTTTAGTCATCAATAAAATTGATCTAGTAGAAACGCGATTGCTCGCGTCTTGGGAATATCCTCATCAAATTAATCAAGTTGTCACCACAATAGCAGCACAAAACCAAGGTATTGATACCTTAGAAAAAGCAATTTTAGAGATAATTCAAACTGAAAAAATCCAAGCTGCTGACATAGACTTAGCGATTAATCAAAGGCAAGCATCAGCCTTAATTCAAGCTAAAATCTCGTTAGAACAAGTACAAACAACAATTACAGAAAAATTACCTCTTGATTTCTGGACAATTGACTTACGGGGTGCAATTCATGCATTAGGCGAAATTACCGGAGAAGAAGTTACAGAATCAGTCTTAGATAGAATTTTCAGTAAATTTTGTATTGGAAAATAAACTAGATATGGCAGGCTGATAAAATCCTGTAAGAATTTTTAGACCGCATCCTACCTTATGTCCATTTCAATTCGCCAAGCAACCATACAAGATACCGTGATCGTCTCCGATGTGCTATTAGAAGCAGCTTCATGGCTTCAGCAGCGTAGTATACCTTTATGGCATGATAGCGAAGTTTCACCAGCAAGTATCTCTGAAGATGTTGCTAAAGGCTTGTTTTTCATTGCTGAATGGGCTGGTGAACCAGCTGGTACAATCAAGTTTCAGCTTGAGGATTTGCTTTTCTGGCCTGACATTTCTCAGGAGGAGTCAGCATTTGTACATCGCCTAGCTATTCGGCGGCGTTACTCTGGAGGTAAAGTCTCTTCGGCACTAATTAATTGGGCAATCGAACACGCACAAACACTTGGTAGATGTTATTTACGGCTAGATTGCCAAGCTTCACGTCTTTGCCTGAGAGCAGTATATGAAAGCTTTGGTTTCCGTCATCATAGTGATAGACAAGTCGGTGCTTTTTTTGCCTCTCGCTACGAATATAAAATACCTCCAAAACTAACTTGATAAGTGATTAAACATAATTAAATCCAACTTTATTTTCTTCTACCTTATGCCCTATGCCCAATTTTAATTTACTTATATGTCTTTTTTAAATGAGATACATCATATTAATGCATTGATTGTGGGAGCTAATCAAGGCATTGGTTTAGGTTTTGTCAAAAAATTATTGCAAAATGAAAAAGTTACTAAAATTTATGCAACTTATCGTCAAAGTGAATCATCTATAGAGTTAATGACTCTTGCAGATAAACATTCTGAGCGATTAATTTGTTTATCGATAGATATTACTGACGAATTGCAGATTAGTGAATGTGTCCAACAGATACGTACCCAAGTTAACAAGCTACATTTAGTAATTAACTGTGTGGGATTACTACATGAAGGGAATTTACAACCCGAAAAAAGCTTAAGACAACTTAACTCAGAAAATTTGCTGCGCTATTTTCAGGTAAATAGTATTGGTGCTGTCTTGTTAGCTAAACACTTATTACCTCTATTTCGTCATCAAGAACGCAGCGTATTTGCAACTATTTCTGCCAAAATCGGTAGTATTGGTGATAATCAGCTTGGCGGTTGGTATGGCTACCGCGCCTCTAAAGCTGCACTCAACATGTTTATGCGAACAGCAGCAATTGAGTATGGGAGGAGTTGTCCTCAAGCTTTGGTCATAACATTGCATCCTGGAACAACCAATACACGCCTTTCTCGTCCATTTCAAAACAATGTACCTCCGGAAAAGTTATTCTCAGTGGAACGCACGGTTGACCAATTATTAACTGTCATTGAACAACTTCAAGAAGGCGACAGTGGGCAATTTTTTTCATGGGATGGTAGCAAATTACCTTGGTAACTACGTTACGCTTGTGCTAATAAAACCTACCTTACTTGTAACCAAAATTTATGAAATTTTTTGTTCCAGCAGCCAATGACCACACCAGAGCAGAGCATGTATATTATGCTATTGCTAAGTATGCCCAAGCACCAATAACTGAGAAGCGGATTTGGAAGTTACAGTGGCTTCACAATGGAATAAATATGGAATGTGAGGTAGGGAAAACTTTACCATCCTATTACCAAACAGGAAAAGAGTTAGTTCTCGCAATCTTTGAGTGCGAAGGCCTTTATAAGATTTGTACTCTTACCCGTGGAGGAGTAAAAGGAGAACCTGTTTTGGTTGAAAAAAACTCTCAATCTTCAGCAACTTATTTTTCAGATCATACAAATAATTAAATCTGTATTTTAACTGGTAATGCAGATGTAATTATTTGTGCGAATGAAATTATTTAGAGTTACATGAAAACAAGTAAACGCTTGACTTGTTAAGTCGAAACGCTTACTTGTTTTTGTCTTAGTCTGCTTATGCAGAAATTATCTAGGATTAATGTGTCTTCTAGTCCCCCATCCTGGATTGACAATAGCAGCTAAATCTTCTTCAGACAATTTACTGATTTCACTATCTAGTTCTTCAGCAGTAAACTCATAGCCACGATCTTGAGCAATTTTGATGAAAGCTTCTGGGTTAGATGTGGCTTTAAGTCTTTGCTGTAATGCTTGATCTTCTTTTACGGCTTGAAAAAGCCTGGCAGCATTTTGCTGTGTCATGATCATTTATCTCCAGCTTGAAATATCAGGTTTGAATGTAGTAATTTGACTTTTGTCGTTTTGACAAAGTTCGTAAAAGATATTTTGATTTATGGCTATACGTTTGATTTTAAGACGAAGTAGAAAAATATATTGATTTAGACAAAAAAATATAAGTTTTAGGCTAATATTTGTGTTATTTTTTGAAATTAAGCCTTAAGGAGGTAGTATTTAGTCACAAAGCATTGGTACGAGGATTTTATTTGAGTTTTAAAGAAACTTAGTACAACTTAAAGAGTCTTATTTCCTATTGCTTATTGCCTGAGTATGCAAGTAAATTCAAAGATTAAGGCAGACTGCTATAGTGCTTTGAAAATAAGGATTAGAAAGCTATTGACGGCTGTTGGTAGAATCAGCAGGATATATAGTATTTATCTGCTTTGCCTACTCAATTGGAATTATCAGGTTGTAGATGTCGTTCCAACCAATCTTCTAAATCAGTTAGTACCTCTTGGTAGTTGAGGTCATTCTGAAGTTCATGATATGCCTCTGGGTACTTCACTATTGACTTATCTACACCGCTTACCCGCTGGCAAAAAATTTCACCTCCTTCGGGTAGCGCCACTCGGTCTGCTCCACCGTGGAGAATTAATAAAGGCAATTGCCAATCAGCTGCGTGAGCATTCACCCAATCAACTGTGGAAAAAAACTCCGTAGCTAACCGAGCAGTTGCTAGGGTATGCCGTAACGTATCCTGAGCATAGGCAGCTAAAACCTTCTCGTCCCGTGAAGCAGCAGTGAAGTCAATACCAGTATTCAATGTGAAACGCGGCCAAACCCGCGAGAGTAACTTTCCTACCAGTAACCGGAATTTTGAAACTCCAACTTTGCCTATAGCTGGTGCTAAAGCGATCGCACCGTGTAATTTAGATGCTTCTTGAGGATAGCGCAGCACATAGTCTAAAACAATTACCGCACCTAAGCTATGACCTAAAACAAAAATGGGGCTTTGTGGCTGCTGAGTTTTAATTAACTCCAAAAAAGCTCGTAAGTCTTCGCGAAAATCAGCCCAAGAATTTATGTAACCTCGTTGACCTGGTGAACGTCCATGACCACGTAAGTCTAAGGCGTAGACTGCATATTGCTTAGGTATCAAATGTTGAATTACATTACCATAGCGGCCACTGTGCGCCCCCAGACCATGTATGATCGCTAATATTCCCTTCAGCTTACCTTCTGGATGCCAGCTTTGGTAATACAGGTCGAGTCCTCCAACTCCTTTGAATGTGCCTTCTTGATAAGACATTACGCGATCGCTGTGATTAATCATAGAGCTTATAACTGTAGATCATTTATCTAGTGTGCAATCAAGAATTATGATCGGTTCATGAATTCAACGAGGGTACTATTAACAATTCTTCTAACGAATCTGATCAAGAAGATCTAGCTGATGAAAAAACGGCCAACGTTCAAGCCAGCCATCAGCAGGAAAACACTACACCATCAGAAACTTTGCCAACCTTAACAGATGCAACCATCAAGCGGGTAAAGGAGGGTGTGGCGGCAGCAGGCGATCGCGCTGTTCGTAATACAATTGAGGAAATTCTCAATCGCCTAGAAGCTATTAATCAAGGGCATCCGGAACCCAGAATTAATGCTACAGTGCGTCGGTGTGCGTTGCGATCGCTAATCCACGCTCTTTTTCGAGTACGTGTCGAACACCTAGAAAGAATACCACCAAAACCAGCAATCTTAGCAGTTAATCATCTCCACCACATTGATCCGTTCCTCCTGCTAGCTGAAATCCCGACCCAACCCCACTACTACTTCTTAGGGGATGCTCGCACCCTTTATAACAAGTGGTGGAAGCGTTTCATCCTGCGTTTGGCGGGGGGTGTTGTTCCTTTAGAACGAATATGGAAAGAAGAAGTCGCTGTCATCGCAGCAGCTAAAGCCGGACAGCAAGAACTCGTTGAGCTAGCCGCAGAGATAGAAAAGACTGTACCTACCGGAGGAGATATACAGACACTACGAAAAATCGACCGTATTATTTTGGGAATTTTAACTCACGGCGATGGGATAGTTCTTTTTCCTGAAGGACGACTCGGAGCCACCGAAGGTAAGTTGCACCTTCCCCTGAAGCGAGGGACTGTGATGTACGCTTTGCGCGCTGGTGTGCCGATAGTGCCAATAGCATTAGTTGGAACTCATGATCTTTATTTAGGTAAGGAGTTAGCCATTCGTGTAGGTGAGCCGTTATATTTTTCTCCAACTACTAGACCCAAGCGACAGGAAGTAGATGCAGCCTTAGAAACATTACAAAACGCAATATTAACTCTGTTGCCAATTGATTACCAGGAACCAAAAGAAATCAAGCTATTTCGTTCTTTCCTTAACCATATACTTTGGTAAAGAATTACTTTTATGATCATCAACTTATAGCAGTTTTTCTATGGATGGAATACACCACTCTAATCCCTAGCGGTCTGTCAAATTCATTTTGATGGTTGGCGAGACGCGATAAATCGCCGTCTCTACAGAAAATTTATTCGTCAATTATTTATTGACAAACTAGCTAGAACTACTAGCCCCTAGCCCCTTTTCTTCACTTAACTCCCAACAAACCTTGTAAGAAATGAAGCATGTTTACAAATATTTTTTCTAGCCAAAGCATAGCCCGATCAAGCCATTCTAGAAGTTGCTCTAAAAGATGCTTCTCATAGCCCATTAAAGTTGCTGTGGTTTCTATCCAGTCTGGTGCTGCTTCAACTTGATTACTTTGGTGAAATTGCATTTGGGAATTTTCCCATTGGCGATTGTCAGTTTTAGCAGAGGAACTACTAACTTTAGTTTGTTTGCCAGAGTTTACTTTTTTAGATGTTTTTTGATTTGATTTAAGATTACGGTTTGGCTTTTGGGGCGGAGGAATTACTTGTGACGGGCTGTTAGTTAAAGCAGGTTTTTTCCTTGAATATGGCTTAACTAACTTGTCACCCATCATTTGGGAGTCACCAAACAAATCATTCCAATTTAGCCAAGGATCTGCAACTATGAGATTTTCTGGTTCTAATTGACTGCTTTTGGGCAAAACGCTGTAACTGTGATGGGGCAATGGATTACCTTTCTGCCAATGATTACCTTTTGACTCCAGTGTTTTATTTTTACTAACACCAAAAAAATAATTGAGTGCCGCTTCAATTAATGCCTGAAAATTGATTTTTTGAGTTTCTAATCCATCAGCAACTGCAATTTCTCTTTTAACACCTAATTGCTCTTGACCATACATAAATATGTTTAGCTGAGTTTGAGCAACTCGGACAAGTTCTTGACTATGCTGCTGGATAGGTCTAATTGCATTTACTTCCAACTTAGCAACAGCAGTGTCCAATAATGCTATTACCTTATCTTTACGGAGTAAATATTTTGGTGTTCCTTCTGCTAAAGCTGGTGTATTAGCTGTATTTTCACCTGTTAATTTTGTTAATAAGCGGTCAATTTCTGGTAACAACTCAGTTGCTTTGTTAGCTGCTGTCAATTGCCAATAATGCCAGTAATCTGCAACTTCACTAATAATTTTGTCTTCTAATTTTGCCTGCTGCTGCGGTGTCAAAATATCTAGAATGTCATTGTTAGCAGCGACAAGCACCAAATGACGATTTACCAAGTTTGTGGCAATTCCCCGCACTACTGGGAAATGCTGGTTGAGACTTGCTACCGAATTATCTGTAATCGTTAAGGATTGAGGAATATCAGGTTTAGTTGTGGGATGATGAAAAAATTTCTGCCACCAAGCCCTCAAGGGAACTAGAGATTGAGACAATTCAGAATCAGCAGGGGATTGTAACTTTTCTCGAATTTTGAAGAGATTTCTCCCCCATCCGCCATTTTTAATTTTCTGTTCTGGAGTAGCAACGCTTTCAGCAGATGGCAAACTCTCGACTGCTTCTAATAATCGCTGAATAGGGGTATCAGCATTTGGGGGATTTTCCGGCTGAAAATCAGTATCATTTGATTGTAACTGAAGTCTGGATTGTGGTTCTTTGGTGTGTAGCGCTTTCCCTGCTGATTCAGTTGACTGAAACAGTAGATATATCGGATAAAGTAGTACTCCCACACCCCGCTTGGTAGCAACTTGCAAATGCCGGAAGCTACTTTCCCACTGTTGTGTCAACCGCCGAGATTGCTGGTGGACAAAGTTAAATAGTCTGCTTTGATAACGACCAGAAGAACCAGAAGACATGGTAGTGATTTATTTAGTTTGAGTCTTGTTGAGTTGTGAGACTCCCGCCAAACAATAAAAACGACAAACTGTTAATTATCGTAAGTGCCCTTATCTTAACGAAAATATGACCCCAACTGTATCTCAATCCCATACCCAATTAATATCAGAAACAATTGAGCAATTGCGTTCTTGTTGTCAAGTCAATGTTCAGTTCACTTGGTTATACCAAGAATCTAACCAGACTATTACTGATGTTGTCGCATCTGATTGGTCTAATTGGCAACTTGTACAGCTAAATGAGAAAAAACATATTGCTTGGACAGGTGGGAAAAAAGTATTGTGGCTGGCGCAAAGATTGGTAGTTCCCCAGGAGTTACAGGGTTATCCTTTAACGGGTTTATCTTTACGACTGGCGTTAGTTTGGTGGGCGGACTCTGCCGAAATTTATGTGAATGGGGAATTGGTGCTGGAGGGAGATTTATTTGATTGTTCGCCTAGAGTGCTTCTGAGTCAGGGAGTAACGCCAGGAGAAGAATTTATTGTAGCTGTGCGGTTAGTGAGTCCGGGACATGATCATGGTGCTTTAGTGCGATCGCTCCTTGTATATGAATCTATAGATGATAATAATCCTGATCCGGGGTTTGTGGCTGATGAATTAGCGGTAATACAGCTTTTTTTAGAAAAGTTTGCACCAGAAAGGTTGGATGTGTTGGGTGAGGCGGTGGCGGAGATGACGAACCGCCGAGGCGCAGAGGACACAGAGGAGGAATGGAAAAGAACACTTGCTGCTGTTCGTCAGAGTCTTTTTCAATTCCAAATTCCTAATCTAAAATCGAAAATATATTTATTAGGTCACGCTCATTTAGATTTAGCATGGCTTTGGCCTGTAAATGAAACTTGGAGTGCAGCCCAAAATACTTTTGAGTCTGTGCTGAAGTTGCAACAAGATTTTCCTGAGTTAATTTTCTGTCATTCAACTCCGGCACTTTATGCTTGGGTGGAAGAACATCGCCCAGATTTGTTTCAAGCAATTCAACAGGCGGTAGCTACTGGACGTTGGGAAGTCGTTGGCGGTTTGTGGGTGGAACCAGAACTGAATTTAATTGCTGGTGAATCCATAGTCCGTCAATTATTGTACGGTCAGCGCTATGTACAGGAAAAATTCGGTAAGATTTCGCCTGTTGCATGGCTACCAGATACTTTTGGTTTTTGTGCAACTTTACCGCAGTTTTTTGTGAATGCAGGTATTGAGTATTTTGTCACCCAAAAATTGCGGTGGAATGATACTACTAAGTTTGATTATGGGGCTTTTTGGTGGCGATCGCCTGATGGTAGTGAAGTCTTTAGTTTGATGTCTGCACTCATTGGTGAAGGTATTGACCCTGTTAAAATGGCATCCTATTCTCTGGAATGGCAAACCCAAACTAATTTAAGTGATTCTCTTTGGCTTCCCGGTGTCGGCGATCACGGCGGCGGCCCCACTCGTGATATGTTAGAAACCGCCCAACGCTGGCAAAAGTCGCCTTTCTTCCCAGATTTAGAATTTACAACGTCCCAAAAGTATTTACAGCAAATCCAATCAGGAGAAAATTCCCAAACTTCCTTTCCTACTTGGGATGATGAACTATACCTAGAATTTCATCGTGGTTGCTACACTACCCACGCAGATCAAAAACACTGGAATCGGCGTTGTGAAGTTCTATTATATGAGGCTGAATTATTTGCTACTTTGGCAACCCTAAGCTGTGGCTTGACATATCCCAAAGCAGAAATCGAAGCAGCTTGGAAGCAAGTGTTATTTCAGCAGTTTCATGATATTTTACCTGGTTCTTCAATTACTCAAGTTTATACAGATGCATTGCCCCAGTGGCAACAAGTAGAACAAGTAGGCACGAAGATATTACAGGAATCATTGCTAGCGATCGCATCCCAAACCATTTTACCTCCACCTCCACATCCTGAAGCCCAGCCGATATTCATCTTTAATTCTCTTAATTGGGTGCGTTCTGAGGTAGTCTCGGTTGCTTTACCTACAACAAAAGAAGCTAACCAAGAATGGCAGATTTATGATTGTTCTGGACAGCAAATTATCTCTCAATTATCTGAACCAGCAGTATTAGTATTTTTAGCTTCTGATATTCCACCCGTAGGCTACCGTATATTTTGGCTTTCCCCGTCATCTTTCTTATCCCCCTTATCCCCATCATCCTCCGTAGACTGGGTTTTAGAAAACGAATTTCTGCGGGTTGTTATTGATCCTGATACGGGAGATTTATCTAGTGTTTTTGATAAAACTTATCAAAGAGAAATTTTAAGTGGTGCGGGTAATCAGCTGCAAGGTTTTAAAGATAGTGGTCAGTATTGGGATGCTTGGAATATAGACCCTAATTACACTCAGCATCCATTACCCGCAACTAACCTTAAATCTATTCAATGGCTAGAACAAGGGTTGGTGCAAAGTCGTGTGCGCGTGGTGCGTCAATTGGGTGATTCAGAATTTTGCCAAGATTATATTTTGCCAACTAATTCACCCATGCTCAAAATTGCCTCTATTGTTAATTGGCAAGAAAATCAGGTATTAGTGAAAGCAGCTTTTCCTCTCAACGTGGAAGCAGACTTTGCTACCTATGAAATTCCCTGTGGTGCAATTCGTCGTTCCACTAAGCCACAAACACCCGCAGAAACAGCAAAATGGGAAGTTCCCGCCTTGCGTTGGGCTGATTTGACTGAAGAAACAGAAGCGGGTATCTACGGTGTAAGTTTGCTGAATGATTGCAAATATGGTTACGATAGTCAACCCCATCAGCTACGTTTAACATTACTACGTAGTCCCAACTGGCCAGACCCAGAGACTGACCGAGGCTTTCACGAATTTACCTACGCCTTGTATCCTCACACTGGTAGTTGGGAAGCAGCCCAGACGGTAAGACGTGGTTATGAATTGAATACTCCATTACAAGTAATCTTAAATCCACTGCTCACTACTTCTGATTCATCACTCTTCACTTCTGACAGGGTAAGTTTTCTAGATTTATCTGCGGAAAATTTAATTTTAATGGCGCTGAAGCTATCGGAGGATGACCCACAACAGTTGATTCTACGGTGTTACGAGTCTCACGGAGAAACAGCAGAGTTATGCTTGCAAAGTGATTTAGAGTTGAATCTAGGGGATGGAGTAGATTTATTAGAGCGTCATATTTCCAGCACTGAATCCTCATTTGATACACAAATTTTGAAAATACAGCCTTGGAAAATCGCCAATTTCAAAGTCAAACCAGTGGCTAATCTTTAACATAAGTAAATGTCACTGGTCACTGGTCATTGACCAGTGATTTTTAACTTAATCTTCGTGATCTTCAAAAGGGTCTGCTAATTGCTTGCTAGGAGGCCCAAAGGAGGTATAAATCGCAAATGCAGTGATGGCAACTAAGGCAATGGCCACGGAAATACTAAGAACTATTGCGGGTTCCATAAGTTAGGGATAAATTATGAGTGCTATTCTTATAGAATATTACAGAAGATTAAAAAAAGCTTTGGCAACCAATCTTAGGTGAACTATGGCACAACGGACTAGGTTGGGAGATATCCTGAGACCTCTGAATTCTGAGTATGGTAAGGTAGCTCCAGGTTGGGGTACAACCCCTGTAATGGCTGTTTTTATGCTGCTATTTTTCGTGTTTTTGTTAATTATTCTGCAACTTTACAATAGATCACTGTTAATTCAGGATGTACTTGTCGATTGGCGGAGTTTAGGCGGCTAACTGATACACAACTACTTAAGCTTGTGTAATCAGCGAACCGACACCCGGCTTGTCCGGGTTTTTTTATGAGTTTTATACTGAAATAAAGTTAGTCTTAAAAAAGTAAGCATGGATAAATGAGAAACTTTTTATTCACGCTGCGCGGGTCAGTTGTCAATAGTCAGTTGTCAGTTGCTTTTGATCTGGTTTAATACCCCAACCCAAGAGTGGGCGATCTTAAAAACATCCTTACGACTGACTACTAACTACTGACCACTGACCACTAACCCTTCGGGTTCGCAGTCGTCTGCGGAGGGAAACCCTCCCGCAGCGCTGCCTCACCACTGACAAAACTCTAACTACACGCATACTTACAGGAGAAATCGCGTGAATATATTTGGTATCGGTCTGCCGGAAATGGCTCTAATTATGGTAGTAGCGCTGTTAATCTTTGGGCCGAAGAAGTTACCAGAGATTGGCCGGAGTGTAGGAAAGGCAATTCGCGGTTTTCAAGAAGCTTCTAATGAATTCCAAAGCGAGTTTAAGCGTGAAGCCGAACAAATAGAACAAGCCGTGAAAACTACTGCCGAAATTGAACCCAAGCAAATCGAAGCAGCTCAATCAAATCAAGATACTGCTGGTTCTTCCCAAACTACCTAAGGAAGGTACTGCTAATCGATTGATTGTAGCGAAATGACAGAAACTGTTACACAACCTGCTTTGGTAATTCCCCAACTAATCGTCGGGTTGGGGAATCCAGAGCCTAAATATGACCAAACACGCCACAACATTGGCTTTGCTGCTATAGATGCTCTTTCCCGGTTTTGGCAAATTCCATTAGCGGAAAATCGCAAGTTTCAAGGACAGTATGGCGAGGGTACAGCACCAGGTGGAGGTAAAATCCGTTTACTAAAGCCGTTGACTTATATGAATCGCTCAGGACAGTCAATCCAAGCGGTGACAAGTTGGTATAAATTGCCGCCAGAGTCAGTGTTGGTGATTTATGACGATATGGATTTGCCTTTGGGAAAAACTCGCCTACGCTTGTCTGGTTCTGCTGGGGGACATAATGGGATGAAGAGTGCGATCGCTCATCTTAGCAGCCAAAACTTTCCCCGTTTACGAATCGGCATTGGCAAACCCAAAGATGCTGCGAATAGTGATAATTCTGAGTCTATCTCTCATGTATTAGGAAGATTTTCCGTTGGCGAAACTCAGCTAATGTCGCTTGTGCTTCAGTTTGTAGTTGAGTGCGTTGAACTCAGCCTTAAACAAGGAGTAGAAAAGGCTATGAATCGTTGTAATAGCCGCACTATCGAATCTTCTTGATTAATAAAGCTAAAAGGTTTTTTAAAGCAATATACCCACACTTATTATGGGTGTGGGTATATTGCTTAATTTTATTTAAGAATATAAGGCAACGCGCTATTGCTTGTTTCAGTTGATATCTTCAAGCAACCGCAGTACCAAACCGAATAGGTTTATTTAAAACGTCGTTTGCGTCTAGCTGCCACTGCCTTACGTTTGCGCTTTTCCAACGGAGTTTCAAAGTGACGATGATACTTAACATCAGCTAATATACCAGCTTTAGAGACCTGGCGTTTAAACCGACGCAAAGCTGAATCTATACCTTCATTTTCTCCTAGAAGCACTTGGGTCATTCTGGCATTGTCCTCAAAATCAATAATTTCCATTGTAATTTTAGCCTCAAACTTAGCCAAACTCCCCTATACACAAGCCGGGATAAAAGACAGTTTATTTACTTAAGACAATTTATATATTCATCTGTGATTAATTGTTTTTTTGTAGCTTACTGATGCGGGAACCCCCTATAAATTCAAGATCAGCTAGTTTTGTATAACTTGAGATGAAATCTTGGACGAAGTTAGAGATAGGGTTGAAATGTAGCATGGTTTTGTACTGATGTGCGATCGCCCTCACCAAGGGTGATTTTCATTGGTGAAGTCTAACAGTTTAAATATTTGTTCAAAAGTCGTAGCGTAACACACTAAAACTTCTAGAAACAGTGCGTTAGGCTTGCGTTAATGCACTCCAACCAAACAAAAATTTACACGGTAAGCTTGTGTCTGATATAGCGCTACACAAATATCTTCCTCGTCTTCCTGAAGCAGCACTACAAGAATTTATAGAATGGTGTGTTTTAGAGCAGTCAAAAGCGGCAGGATGTAAATTTACTCCAGATACAAGTAAGTTAAATAACTTACCGCCAGGAGAATACATCCCGAAACTTGTTGATCAGTTTATGAAAGTTAAACCAGATCCAATTCAGGCAGGTCTTGTTGCAGCGATCGCTGGAAAGGAAGCTGATAAGCACGCTTTATCCGGTTTGGCGATCGTAGCCGATTTTGTATCACTTTATGTCAAGTATTTAATTCCTAAAGAAGGTAATACTCCAGAACAAGCAGAAGCAATCATTACTCAAGCATCACAAGAGCAATGTGAGAAATTTACTCAAATTGCGACAAAATATGGCGTAGAGTTATAGCCGAATGGCTAATAACTTATTATTTCAGAGGTTTTGTATATATTCTGGTTCAGAGCCTATGTCGTCTTGATTCACCTTTTGAAAGGTAATCAGTAATCAATAAAAAATGAAGTATGAAGCCTGAAAAACTTCATACTTCATACTTGTTTGTGCAAGACTATAGCAGGAATAACAGTCTTTTCATTCCTAGCGGAACATACTACTAACTGAGGTATCTTCATGAATCCGCCAGATAGTTTCCCCTAGCAGATTAGCTACTGAAAGCACCACTAATTGGGGAAATCGACTGGTTTCTGCTATGGGAATCGTATTTGTCACAATGACTTCCTCAAATAAGCCACTAGACAAACGCTCAATTGCAGGCGGAGAAAAAACTGCATGAGTTGCACAGGCATACACCTGACTTGCTCCTTCTTCACGCAGCAACCTTGCCCCTTCAGCAATTGTGCCACCGGTGTCAATCATGTCATCCACTAAAATTGCAGTTTTGCCTTCAACATCACCGATGACATTTAAGACTTCAGCAACATTGTGAGCTTGGCGGCGTTTATCAATAATAGCTAGTGGGGCATCATCTAGCTTTTTCGCAAATGCCCTAGCTCGCGCTACACCGCCGACATCGGGAGAAACAACCACAATGTCAGACAATTGTTTACTCACCAGATAATCCAGCAATACTGGCGAACCATAAACATGATCAAAGGGTATGTCGAAATAGCCTTGAATTTGAGCCGAGTGCAAATCCATTGCTAGAACGCGGTTAGCACCTGCTTTAGTAATCAGGTTAGCCACCAACTTAGCAGTGATTGACTCTCGTCCTGCTGTTTTTCTATCGGCGCGAGCATAACCATAGTAGGGAATTACTGCCGTTATCTGTCGCGCCGAAGCCCGACGACAGGCATCAACCATAATCAGCAATTCCATTAAGTGATCGTTTACAGGTTGACAAGATGGCTGGATTAAATAGACATCACAACCCCGAATTGATTCTTGGATTTGAACATATAGTTCTCCATCCGCAAATCTTTTACGAATCATTGGCCCCAAGTCCATGCCCAGATAACGAGCGACTTCTTGAGACAGATGTAAATTGGCAGAGCCAGAAAATAGCCGCAGGCGTTGATTTTCAGTCAGTCCTGTTGCAACTGGCTGCATTTTTAAAGTTGCAGAACTCAGCACAGCAGATCCTCGATGTGCATTCATGGCAATCTTATCATTAGATATTTAACAGATTTAACTCAAATAACCTAAAAAAAACATCTGTGAGTTTTGTTAAAGCTTTCATACAAACTTTAAACATTTATCTATAAAATTATCATTGGCTCATTTGTAGTCCTTGTGGTAAATAATTTATATGCTTGCTTAAGCAAACATTAAGTATGAGAACTCTTTCCATAATTGAGATATTTTGGTCAAGGATACTTTAAAAAACTCAAATCCTTAGAGTTTACTTAGGTAGAATATTTTTCTACTCATTTCCCTTCATAGCCTGAGAAATATTGAATGGGTACTCATAAATGTAGAAATACCCAAGAATCAAACAAATATCTTAGAAGCATAAGAATGTTTGCGAAATATTCTATAGTCCTAGCTGCAAAATTATAAACTAAGTAGACTATATTTTTAATTGTAAATCACGCAAAAAACTGAAATAACCTGCCAAACTAGTTAAGTTTTCACAATCCAAGGAGAGAGAAAGACGAAGTAAACAAGGGAATAAAGAAGAAATTATGGAAAATCTACTCTTTTCAACTTAACCTTTAACCTCTAACCAAGGGTGTACCCGTGGGGTAGGGTAGAATATTGCCGCAGGTAACTGTTTGTCGCCGCTGGAACTTATCTTTGGGGTGACTTCATTCTCAGTTGCTACCACACTAAACTGATCCATCATGCAACCACCTATTACAGTTAGCACTGTCCTGCAAAACCGTTACCGCATAATTCAAATTCTCGGACAAGGAGGATTTGCTAGAACCTATCTGGCAGAAGATCAGAGGCGTTTTAACGAACTTTGCGCGCTGAAAGAATTGATTCCAGTAACAACGGTAGCTCATGGCTGGGAAAAGGCACAGGAGCTTTTCGGACGAGAAGCAACTATTTTGTATCAAATTGAACACCCACAAGTACCTAAGTTCCGAGAACGCTTTGAACAAGACCAACGCTTATTTTTGGTGGAAGATTATGTTGCAGGTAAAAGCTACCGGACTCTATTAAGTGAGCGCCAGACTATTGGTCAAACCTTTAGCGAGACAGAAGTATTACAGCTGCTGCGCTCCTTGTTACCTGTGTTAGAGCATATTCACAGTCGCGGTATTATTCACCGAGATATCTCGCCAGAAAACATTATTTTGCGAGATAGTGATGCTAAACCTGTGTTAATTGACTTCGGGGTAGTTAAAGAATTGGCAACGCGTTTGCAATCTCTAGATAGTACCGCGTCAGTTACCACGGTAGGAAAGTTAGGCTACTCTCCCAGTGAGCAAATGCAAGCGGGGCGAGCTTATCCTAATAGTGACTTATATGCACTAGCAGTTACAGCAATTGTTTTATTGACTGGTAAAGAACCAAGCGAGCTGTTTGATGAAAATCAACTAACTTGGAATTGGCAAAGGTGGGTCAGCGTGAATCCGCAATTTGCTCAAGTTTTACATCGGATGTTAAATCGGGTACCGGGCGAGCGCTACCAAACTGCTAATGATGTAAGCCAAGCATTGCAATATCTAGATCAACCCCGTATCCCTAGTCCTGAATTGTCCAATCTTCAAACAATGGCTGTTGGTCGTCGTCTTGATCCCATACCACCAGTTGCACCCAACAAATCGGCTCCCGTTATTCCACCAAGCCGTCCTAGCTCAATTTTAGATAGTCCATTGGCGATCGGGGCAATTGGCAGTGCTGTAGTTGTTTTGGCGGGATTCGGTTCATGGGCGCTGGTCAGTTCCATCCGCAGTCAGTCAAAATCACCAGGAGATGAAGCACCACCACAATCTTTTCCTTCACCAGTTGTGTCTGGTGGAACTACATTCTCTCCTACGCCCACACCCACTATTGATCAACCAGTTATATCTAGTAAACGCCTGATTGTTAAACCAGATAGTACAACCATAGTTGAAGATACTCTCAAAGCAAATCAAATCATCCAATACACCTTTTTTGGTGAAGAAGGAGCTAAGTTAACTACATTTCTTGACCAATCAAACGGCGTATCGCTAACAGTTTTAGATACAAATCAACAACCAATTGACAACAGCGCTCAGGAAGTAACATCCTACACCGGTTTATTGCCAGTTAGTGGTAGATATACTATTCAATTAACTATGGTTCCCGAAATTACTGAAAGCTATTACAGCCTCAATGTTGCATTAGAAAACCCGATTGAACCAACCCCAACGCAGATACCTACGCCGACCCTGACACCAACACCTACAGACACATTCACACCAACCCCAACATTCCCGGAAATCTCAACGCCAACACCTATAGAGACACCTACACAATTCCCAACTTTTGGTGAAGAAAACAACAATTTGCCTAGTGACAATACCTTAGATGCAGTTCCCGATCAAAATAGTTCGCCTTAACTTTGTAGTATGATGTCCACCTGCACACAGTTACAATCATCTTGTTTAAGTGAAATTGTTAAAATCACTATTGATTACGGGCACTGATACGGAGGCTGGCAAAACTGTTTTGACAACAGCATTGGCAGCCTATTACCAAAAATATTACCCGCAGCTTAGTTGGGGAATCATGAAGCCAATTCAATCGGGAATTGGCGATCGCGAATGGTATCAAAGACTATTTTCTCTCAATCAATCTGCTGAAGAAATTACGCCTTTGTACTTTCAAGCACCTCTAGCACCTCCAGTCGCCGCCGCTAGGGAAAATCGCCGAGTCGATTTAGCTGTGGTTTGGCAAGCTTTATCAGAACTACAAAAACGTCGTGATTTTGTTCTTATAGAAGCTTTGGGGGGTTTAGGTTCACCAGTAACCGAAGAATTAACGGTAGCCGATTTAGCAGGAGAATGGCGCTTACCTACGGTTTTGGTGGTTCCGGTAAGATTGGGAGCAATCGCCCAAGCAGTAGCTAATGTGGCATTAGCGAGACAAACCAAGGTAAACCTCAAAGGCATTGTACTAAACTGCGTACAACCCCGTTCGGATGATGAAATAGCCGATTGGACACCATCAGATTTAATTCAATCACTAACTAACACACCTGTTTTAGGCTGTTTACCTTATCTAGATAACTTAGATGATTTAGATAAACTTGCCCAAGTAGCATCAAATTTGGATTGGGAAACATTAATAAAAATTAAGAATTAAAAATTAAAAATTGAATTGATTCGATTTCATTTTTCATTCCCGAAAAGATGCCCCATGCCCCATGCCCCATTAAATAATCCATTCTGACGAGCGTTCACCCAAGTCTAGAGGAATACTGACTGCTTTACCAAGTCGGGGGCGATCGCGTGTTTGGGCAATAAATGTTTGTACCTGTGCTGCTCCACCTAAAGCATGAAGATAATTAGCAATACTATCAAGATGTTCTTGGTACTCTGCCTCACTTAAAGGAAAAGAAGCTTGTTCTAGGTACTTCCACATTACTTGTAGAAATATTTTCCCCTGTGTCCGTCGAAACTGGACATCATAAGAATATCCCCACTTATCAAGCAATAGTTGGCGTAATTCCTGTCCTGTCATAGTTTTTCTCAATTAGATTTTACATTTAGTTATGATGTTAAGTTCCGTAACTCAAGTATGATAGGGATATAAAGAAATGTAATGCTAACAGAAAGGATGCTAAAAATATCTTGGAATAAAGAAATATGGCATCGTTGTAGGCGTTAGCATTTCAACTCAGACAGGGGTTGATCAAGTACTGGTACTCTTGTCAAAATGCTTAACAAAATACACAAAAAGCGCGTAGATTATGGCTCAATTTTCTGAATCAATGGACGTGCCCGATATGGGTCGTCGTCAGTTCATGAATCTGCTCACTTTTGGCACTGTTACTGGAGTGGCTCTGGGTGCATTGTATCCCGTTGTCAAGTACTTTATCCCACCCGCTAGCGGTGGCGCTGGAGGCGGCACAACGGCAAAAGATGAGCTAGGCAACGATGTTAGCATCGCTAATTTTCTAGAAAGCCATAATGTAGGCGATCGCACCTTAGTTCAAGGGCTAAAGGGCGACCCTACCTATATTGTGGTGGAAAGCAAAGAAGCCATTGCCGATTATGGCATTAATGCTATCTGCACCCACTTAGGTTGTGTAGTTCCCTGGAATGTAGCTGAGAACAAGTTTAAATGCCCTTGTCACGGTTCCCAATACGATGCAACTGGTAAGGTTGTCCGAGGCCCAGCACCCCTGTCTTTGGCTTTGGCCCATGCCCAAGTAAACGACGACAAAATCGTCTTGACCCCTTGGACAGAAACAGACTTCCGCACAGGTGAAGAACCTTGGTGGGCTTAATGATTTTAGTCCTTCGTCCTTCGTCCTTTGATCAGGACTAATGACCAATGACCAATGACCAATGACCCTTGACTAATTCATCAGAGAATCGTTGTCCTTATAGAGATGAGAAATGCCTGTTCAACAGCGAGGTTAACTCGCAATGCTAAAGCAATGCTAAAAACATTGTTTATAGCGATCGCTACTGTGACTATTTTCTTCACCAGCGATCTAATTCTTCCCCAGTCTGCTGCTGCTTATCCTTTTTGGGCACAGCAAACCTATCCCGAAACTCCTCGTGAACCTACCGGACGAATTGTTTGCGCCAACTGTCACCTAGCAGCCAAGCCAACAGAAGTGGAAGTTCCCCAATCGGTACTACCTGACACTGTGTTTAAAGCTGTAGTGAAAATTCCCTACGATACCAGCCTGCAACAGGTGGGTGCCGATGGTTCTAAAGTTGGCTTGAATGTCGGTGCTGTCTTGATGCTACCTGAAGGCTTCAAGATTGCTCCTGAAGACCGCATTTCCGAAGAACTGAAAGAAGAAATCGGCGACACTTACTTCCAAAACTACAGCGAAGAAAAAGAAAACGTCGTCATCGTCGGGCCCCTACCTGGTGAACAGTATCAGGAAATCGTCTTCCCAGTGCTTTCTCCCAACCCCGCAACCGATAAAAACATCCACTTCGGTAAATATGCGGTTCATGTGGGTGGTAACAGAGGACGCGGACAAGTTTATCCTACTGGCGAAAAGAGCAACAACTCAGTTTACAGCGCTTCCGCTGCTGGTACAATTAGCAAAATTGCTAAAGAGGAAGACGGAGACGGTAACGTCAAATATACAGTAAACATCAAAACTGAATCTGGTGAAGTTGTTTCTGATACTATTCCTTTAGGCCCAGAGTTAATTGTTTCTGAAGGACAAGCAGTGAATGCTGGTGACGCTTTAACCAACAATCCAAACGTCGGTGGATTCGGCCAACAAGATGCAGAAATCGTGTTGCAAGATGCCAGCCGAGTGGGATGGATGATCGCCTTCGTTGCTTTAGTAATGTTAGCTCAGGTGATGTTGGTGTTGAAGAAGAAGCAGGTTGAGAAAGTCCAAGCTGCCGAAATGAATTTCTAAATTCTTTGCTAAATTATTACTTACCAAGACAGGCAACTTGCCTGTCTTTTTTAAGATCTATTAGCGTAAATGCTTTAAAAATGCAAACAAAAGAGACCTTTTTTAAAAAAAAGTGCAGAGTCTACGAACCGCAAAAAGTATTATTCCGACTGCATTCTGTCTGTCCGTGACAAAGTAAATAAATATTTAGCTTCAAGGTTTTTATCTCACCGGATTTGAACTTGAGATGTTGTCAGAGTAGCAATCAATTAGAAATGGCTCAAGTTAGTTCATGCCTGTGGCATATTACTATAATTTTTTCAAATATGTCGTAAATATCATTAATAATGATGTAACAAACAAGAATTAAACAATTTGCTTGCGATCGCCATATTGCCAAACAGAAGACGTTATGAAAGCTAGACTAGTGTAGAGTCAGCGATCGCTATGTCAATGCTTGAGGTTTTTAGCACCACCACCAAAAATCTAAAATGTCTAGGGTGTAGTGTTGGTTATGAATAAAAATACTTAATATTAGGGCGTGATAGGTAATATCTAAAAATAAAAAATGTATTGCGAAGAACCATAAAGGCGATCGCTAATTATTATTGAAAAAGTGCCACTATCAGATTCACTCGCTCTCACAATTAACACAATGACAATAACTGCCACCAATCCATATCTAAAAGGAAATTTTGCCCCTGTTCGTAAAGAAATTACCAGTGACACCTTAGAAGTAATAGGGCATCTCCCCCCCGAACTATCGGGTATGTTTGTGCGTAATGGGCCTAATCCTCAGCATTCGCCTATTGGCCAGTATCACTGGTTTGATGGAGATGGCATGTTACATGGTGTGCGAATTAGCGACGGCAAAGCAACTTATTGCAATCGCTATGTGCGGACAACCGGATGGAAAATCGAGAAACAAGCAGGTAAGGCTATCTGGACTGGACTTCTAGAACCACAGCAGACAAAAGTCCCCCACGGTATTAGCAAAAATACTGCCAATACTGCTCTTGTGTGGCACGCAGGTCAACTGTTGGCGCTGTGGGAAGGAGGTGCGCCTTATGTGATCAAACTTCCTGATTTAAAGACAGTTGGTGAGTATACCTATCATGGCCAACTAACTTCTGCCTTTACTGCTCATCCCAAGATAGATCCAATCATCGGTGAGATGATGTTCTTTGGCTACTCCTTCGAGCCGCCATATTTGCAATACAGTATAGTTTCCGCAGAAGGTAAATTAGTGCGGACAGTACCAATTAACTTACCGATGGGTGTGATGATGCACGATTTCGCCATCACTGAAAACTACACGATTTTTATGGATTTACCGTTGACTTTTAGCGCGAAACGAGCGCAACGGGGAAAATCTCCAATAATGTTTGAGCGCGATCGCCCCAGTCGCTTTGGCATTGTTCCGCGTTACGGTGATAATAGTAGTATCTACTGGTTTGAGAGTCCCTCTTGTTATGTTTTCCATACCTTCAACGCCTATGAAGAGGAAGACGAAGTAGTACTTATCGCCTGTCGTATGAGTTCCACTAATGTTTTAATCAATAAAGACACCCAACTCGATCCAGAAGGAGATATTCCCCGTCTACATCGCTGGCGGTTTAACCTGACTGACGGAACAGTGCGCGAAGAAATGCTAGATGATGTACCTGCGGAATTTCCCCGCGTCAACGAAAACTTTTTAGGGCAAAAAACCCGATATGGTTACGCTGCTAGGATGGCAGGCAGTAGTGAGCCTCTGGTTGATGGCATAATTAAGTACGACCTTAGTAATGGCAAGTCCCAAACCCATGAATTCGGAGAGGGTTGCTATGGCGGTGAGGCTGTGTTTGTCCCACGTCCTGGTTCCACAGTTGAGGATGACGGCTGGCTAATCACTTTTGTCCATGATCAAAGTTCAAAAACTTCTGAAATGATAGTAGTGAATGCCCAAGAGATGACTACTGAACCTGTGGCGCGGGTGTTAATTCCCCAGCGAGTGCCTTATGGATTCCACGGCACTTGGGTTTCGGAGGAACAGCTGTAGTTTTTCTAGTTAATAACATACAAGTAGGGGCACAGCATTTTGTGCCCCTATTACCTAATAAATAATTGTACAACTGCGAAGAATTGAAAAGATAGAATATAAGAAGTAAGTTTTAATTTATACATACAAATTAATAGCTTTGAAGTATTTTGATTTGATAGGCGATCGCTATTTTTAGCTATGGTTATTTAGCTTTAAGTTAATCGGCTAACTGGGGTGCTTTATTTTAGCTATCTGCCTAATTAGGGTCTGCTGAATAGCTTTAAAACTCTTATGTTGTAAGCTTTCCAGGCTATTTTTGGAGAAAAAAGTGCAAAAGAATACAGGTAGAAGCTTTAAAAACCTTGCATTGACAATTTTTTGGACTTCAAAAAACTGGAAACAATAAGGGTGAAACTGTTCCCTGTTCCCTACCCACACTAAAGGACTTTTTCAGCAAGCCCTAATTAAGCTACCCTGTTGTGTGAATACAAATACTGCTGAAACCCGATAAATACTGCACTGATATTCGCAACACTCCCTAGTTCTTCAACAGCATCACGAACGGTATGATATTTCAACTCTAACAGTTGCGGTAATTTAGTGCGATCAAGTTCCCCCACCCCAGCTTTGATGTATTGTTCGAGTATAAAGTCGAGAAATTTTTGCTGTTTGCCGATATAGCGTTGGTAGATTGCTTCTAGGACATGCTTAATGGCATTGTGTTGATAATAACGGGCTTCCCATGTGCCGCTTTTGTCTTCAAAGGGGATGGCAGCAAAGCGATCGCGTAAATCCAGAAAATCTAAAATATAAGGGTCTTTTAGTAAAATATCGGGTGATACCTGTTGAGGTTGGCGCAGTTGCTCTAAATCATTGCGGATGGTTTCTTCGGGTTTGCGGGATAGGGCAGTGCGCTCGAAGAGCATGGAGTTGATGCATTCTTGCAGTTGGCGGACGCTCCATCGTTCCAGTTGGGCAATTTCAATATAAAATTCTCGTTTTAGGGGATCATCTATTGCTGTTAAAAGTCGCAGATGTAACCAACTCAATTTGGAACACAGTGTGTTCACAATCTCGATATTTGGAAATGTTTCGGCAAACTGGAGGCAATGTCGCAGTTGTCTTTCACCCCAGTCTTTACCATAGGTTTGGGTTAGTTGCTGAGATAAAGAAACAATGATTTGTTTGCCATATTCAGCGCGTTGACCTTGTAAAACTTCGGTTTGGATGCGTTTACCAACTTGCCAATATAACAAGGTTATTTCTGCATTGATGGCAACGGCGGCGCGTTGTTTGGCAGTGTCAATTAATTGGCGGATTTCTTGAAATAACAGATCGTTTGGTTGTGTCAGGTCATCACTCATGCTGCAATTTCCTGTTTAGCAGTTTTTGCGGTATCTGCGGTGAGTTCGCCAGTAAATGCTTTTTGCAGGATGGATTGTTTGAGTTCGTTGAGTGCGGCGATTTTTTGGCAGTAGATGGAATAATTCTGACATTCCGCCAAAATATGAAGGCGATCCCAATCACTATTCATTAAAGCAATCTTCTTAGCCCGACTCCAACCTTGCACCTGTTTTTCCCGATAGAAAGCATCCGCCACATGATCATAATGCTCTGCATAAACTAACTTTACAGGTAATCGCTTCTTGATATGATTTGCACCTAAGCCATTTTGATGTCGCCATAAACGACGAGGTAAATCCTTTGTACTACCTGTATAGAAAGAACCATCAGCACATTCCAGAATATACATATATGGCATTATTTATAACCTTGTGCCAAAAAACGGACTTCGACTTCGCTCAGTCCTCATCTCTAGCTGGTTGAGCGAAGCCGAAACCAGCTTCCTATAGCATTCCCGCAATACCAGCCAAAATCTCTGCACTCTCCGCATCTAAAGCCGCAATTTCATCTAAAATTTCCTGCGGTTCTCTTAACAGTGATTCCTCAGCCTTATTCGGATTGTTCACTGACAAATCGAACGTCTCCCGATCCACATCAGCAATATCCACCACCCAAGCGTTTTTACACTGAGCGAAGTCGAAGTGTTCCGTTTCCGCAAATGTAGCCTGTAACTCCACAAACTCGCGCAAATCTTCATCATTCAGCGCATTTGTTTTCCCCAAACTACGCCCTGGATTCAGTTGGTAATACCAAATTTTCTGAGTAGCCATTCCCTGAGTTAAAGTTTTTCCCTGAAAAGATAAAGGCGTTCCCGTTCCCTGAGCGAAGTCAAAGGGAATGCCCTCTTCGACTTCGCTCAGAAGACGTTTCTCAAAAAACAGCACCACCGTTTTTACACCCGCCCCGATAAAAGTCCCACTTGGACAATCCAAAATCGTGTGCAGATTGCAACTACTCAAAAGCTCTTGACGCAACGCCCGCGAAGCATTATCAGAATTTGACAGAAACGTATTTTTAATTACCACCGTAGCCCTACCGCCTATCTTCAGCATTTTGATGAAATGCTGCAAAAACAGAAACGCCGTTTCCCCTGTTTTAATCGGGAAATTCTGCTATACTTCCTTGCGTTCCTTCCCCCCAAATGGCGGATTAGCTAAGATGACATCAAAACGATTCTTGTCTTGAATATCACTGAGGTTTTCTGTCAGCGTGTTGGTGTGGATAATATTCGGCGCATCAATGCCATGCAAAATCATATTCATGATGGCAATCACATACGCCAAACTTTTCTTTTCCTTCCCCGTAAACGTATGTTTTTGAAGAATCTCAAGCTCTTTTGTTGTCAGCTTACCCCGACGTAAATAGTCGTAACTCTCACACAAAAACCCAGCCGAACCACAAGCACCATCATAAATGCGATCGCCAATCTTCGGCTTTACCACCTGAATTATTGCTCGAATCAACACTTCGACAAGCTCAGTGACCACGGACGCGGTGTGTAATATTCCCCACCATTACGCCCTGCATTACCCATATTTTTGATTTTGGCTTCATAGAGATGCGATAGCTCGTGTTTCTCCTGTTGCGATCTAAACCGTAGCTCATCAATATATTCCAGCGCATCCCGCAAGCTGTAGCCGCTTTGAAACCTATTCTTATATCTCGCTAAAAATTTCCCCAATCTTGTATTCGATTGTATCTGGACTGGTAGCCCGTTGCTTAAAACTCTGTAAATACGGGAATAACTTGCGGTTGACATAATCAATCAAATCATCGCTAATTAGCGCATTATCATGATCCAATGTACCATTGTTACTGAGCGTAGCCGAAGTATCCGCTTTTTTCGGTGCTGCCCAAGATGACCAGCGATGCGCCTCATCAATAATAAATTCATAAGGCTTACCAGCCAGTTCCGCCTCTAACGCCCTTTCCTGCTCCAAATCATCCAAATACTTCAAAAACAGCAACCAAGACGTTTGCTCGGTGTAATCTAACTCTGTAGTACAACCCGCCTCTTTCCAGAGAACATCATCAATATTTTTAAAAGTCTGCTCGAACATTTAGCCTTACTGTGGGATTTTTAATATTAATAGCTTGACTCATAATTTTGCACCTACAAGGTGAAATGAGCTATAGAGTAATTTGATGCAGTCGGGGCATCAACTGTTGGCTTAGGCGATGCCAGACAGTTTGAAACTGCAATCGCTGTTTGAAGCTAGAATCCCCCGAATTTAGCAAAGCGGATTCAGGGGAATATGTCAATGATATTAATCTCCTTGGGGGTACTCGTCCCACAAAGTCGTCACCTCACGCAAACTTTGGTGGTTGCCATTACCCAAAATCAGATGGTCTAGCAGTGGAATTGCCAAAAACTGCCCTGCTATTAATAATTGGCGTGTTAATTCGATATCTTCCTGGCTGGGTTCAATATTACCAGAAGGATGATTATGTGCAACTATTGCCCGTGTTGCTCCTTGGCGAATAATTTCCCGAAAAATTTCACGGGGAGATGCTAAAGTTTCGGTTGCAGTGCCAATAGTAATTACTTGTGTACCCAATAAGCGATTTTTAACATCTAATAGCACTACTGCAAAACGTTCTTGTGTCTGCCACATTAAATCTTGACTAAGTGATGCTGCGGCTGCAATTGGGCTTTCGATGGGTGTGCGGTCTAAGGGACGGGATTGAAAGGCGCGTTTACCCAACTCAATCGCCGCTAAAATAGTTGTCGCTTTCGCTGGGCCAATACCAGGAATTTGCATTAGTTCTGCTGGAGTAACTTCTCGTAGAACTGCCAATGGGTCGCGTTGGTGTTTACCCAATTCCTGCAACAGATATTGTCCCAAACCCACGGCTGAAAGTTTTCCAGGCCCTTGACCAGTCCCTAAGAGAATTGCTATTAACTCGGCTGTGGCTAAAATTTTGGGGCCATGAGTTATCAATCGCTCACGCGGACGCTCGTTTGTTGGTATGTCAGCAATTCTGAGGCAATAGGTCATAGAAGAACTAAGAGAATAGTTACCCTAAATGGAACTATCTTTAGTTATCCCTTGTTTGCTCCATAAATCATCTTTATTTGAGAAAATCTTTAATTTTGGCAAATTTTCTCTTTTTTGTACATTTTGCCTTCACAAAAAAATGGTCATCACTAGCATGGTATAGCTAAGCTGTGATTGGTGGTAGTTTAAAAATAAGATTTCATATAAAGAGCAGCACACCATGTCACACCAATTCGCAATTGCGAATTGTTCGGTCATCCGCAGCAATCACTACAGCAGTCAAAATAATGGAGTCTTTACCGATTGAGGTACAGAATCAAGTTTTAGAGCATCTTCTTGAGTATATTCATGACATGCAAGATGAAATCCAGTGGAACGAATCCTTTCAAAAAACGCAACAAAAACTAGTAGTTGCTGCACAACGTGCTAAACAAGAAATTGCTGAGGGACAAGCTCAGGCGTTGGATTATGACCAACTATGAATTCCGCAGTGCTGCCCTCATTTTGGTCTAAATATCGACATTTGAGCAATGACATTAGACAAAGTGCTAGGAAAGCTGGAAAGCTTATCGATTGTGTATACCAGTCCCTATCCTAATTACTGATACATTTGCGTTGCTTTGAGCATGTGGTAAGTAATAATTAGCTGAGTAAGAGCTAGGGGATAACTTTGCAATGTCTCTCCAGTTGTACCCGCAATTTTACCAAGTTCTGGATTACTTTCGCGATCGCATACACTCTGTAGGTAAGGCATATCAGAACACATAATATGCTCTAGTTTATTCACCTGTTCCAAGGTGGCATGACCATCAACTTCCAAGACATCTACGGGTTTACTCATATCCCGATCTAATCCGAGGCGGATCGCTGACTCAGAATTACCAGTGCTAGAGCTGACAATCGGCGTAAAATCTGGGTGGGGAATTGTCGGACGAAGTACAAGACGGACATTCAGGTGTCCATTGGTTTCATCCTCTTCCTCACTCGGCGGATAGAAACTGACTACAATATCTGACCATTGCCGCTGGGGACGGATATACTGCTCTGAATCTGGTTCGCGTTTTTCTAGTTCTGCTAGCACCTGTTCAGGGGTATAGCCTCGCTTTTGGGTATCCCGCTTAACTTTCCACTTGGCACGCAGTTGTTCAGGAGGTGCAAGATAAACTTTAACATCGTAAGCGTCACGAGCAGCGCGGGTAGAATAGCCGAGTAATCCTTCAATAATTACGAATTTATTCGGCTTGATGTAGTGCGGTGCCTCAAAGGTACCAGTTTTATGACTATAAACTGGTTTGAGAATTGGCTGTCCTGTACGTAGCAGTGATAGGTGCTGCTGCATAATATCTAGATGGTTGCAGTCAGGGTGGAGAGCTGTAATCCCAATTTCTGCTCTTTGCTGACGATCATAACGATGGTAATCATCCGTACAAATGAGCGTGACATTTTCTGGCCCCAGTACCTGAGCAATTCCTCTAGTCAGTGTTGTTTTTCCGGCGGCGCTGTCACCGACAATACCTAGAATTATTGGACGGCTCATCATCCCCCCTCTGACACGAGCAAGACTAGTAATCAATTTTGCAGATAATATTCCTCATTCTAGAAGGGAATGGGCCAAGTGAATCAAGTAAAACATTGGATGCAACATCTCTATACATATATTTTCTATATGTTTTGCTTATTAAACACATTTTTTGGTAATTTTTCTATCTTAAGAACCTTGTTAGTTGCATAGCTTTTCTCCTACTTTGGGAGCATAGGCAATATATTACACAAATACTTACTATGACAGAAGTAGAGCGTTATCAGTTACCAGTGAACAGTTAAAAGATACTTAATAACTGTTGACTGTTTACTGATTTAATGTCCGCAGTCAAAGAAGTATTGCACATTAGTAGTATCTGGCTGGCTTTGGGATATACCAGAGTAATAAAGCTGTATTGGGATCACGATAGGGCAGGGGTTATGGTGACGTTGAATATTTCCGAGTTGGAACAGGTTGATAAGTTTCGTCATCTTCAGTTAACTTTGCGCGATCGCTGGAAAACTATCGAGCTATTTGACAATAGTGAGGCGGATATTATTGTCATTCCCTCCTTGAGTATCGACCAGCGCGAACTCCGTAAAATTGAAGGCTGTGAACATTACGAAGAAAGATTACTATTTTCTTTGATGCGCCTGCGAAATCCTCGCACTAGGCTGATTTATGTTACATCAATGCCTTTGCATCCCAGTATTATTGATTACTATTTACAACTGTTACCCGGAATCCCCTTTTCTCATGCCCGTAATCGCTTATTACTCCTTTCTGCTTACGATTCCTCCTTGCGACCTCTAAGCGAAAAGATTTTAGAACGTCCCCGGTTACTAGAACGAATTCGCCAAGCTGTGAGGCTAGAAAAATCATTTATAACTTGTTACAATGCCACTTTTTTGGAAGCAGAATTATCTCTCAAATTAAATATACCGTTGTATGCAGCCGCACCAGACTTACAAATTTGGGGGACAAAAAGTGGCAGTCGACAAATCTTTGCTGAAAGTGGAGTTCCTCATCCCGATGGCAGTGAAAGAATTTGGAATCCTCAAGATTTAGCACAAGCCGCTTGTGATTTGTGGGAACGTCAACCGACATTACAACGGATGGTGGTGAAACTCAACGAAGGCATTTCGGGAGAAGGAAATGCGTTGCTTGATCTCAGACCCATTATGCATGTAGCACCAGATCAAGCTTCTCGTGCCCAAAGAATCACAGCAATTAGCGATCGCTTCTCAAGTTTACGTTTTCAAGCGAAAAAAGAAACTTGGGAGAACTTTTCAGGACGGATTCCAGAATTAGGGGCGATTGTAGAAGCATTTGTAGAGGGAGAAGTCAAGCGATCGCCCAGTGTCCAAGGACGCATTACACCTTCAGGCGAAGTAGAAATTCTTTCAACCCATGACCAAATTCTCGGTGGCCCAGACGGTCAAATTTATTTAGGTTGTCGATTTCCTGCTGATGAAAGTTATCGGTTGCGATTGCAGCAATTAGGATTACAAGTCGGCAGAAAGTTGGCAGAAAAAGGTGCATTAGAACGCTTCGGAGTTGATTTTATCACCATTGACCAAGGTAATGGTAATTGGGATATTCAGGCGATTGAAATTAACCTACGTAAGGGTGGTACTACCCATCCTTTTATGACTCTAAAATTATTAACCACTGGTCGTTATGATCTCTCCACAGGGTTATTTTACAGTCAGCAAGGTCGTCCAAAATACTACATTGCCACCGACAACCTGCAAAAAGACCGCTATCGAGGATTGTTACCCAACGATTTGATGGATATCATCGCTCACCACAGACTGCACTTTGATAGTGGCAATGAAACAGGCACAGTGTTTCATCTCATGGGTTGTCTGTCGCAGTTTGGTAAATTGGGATTAACCAGCATTGGCGATTCCCCGCAACAAGCAGAAGATATTTATAATAAAGTCGTCAAAGTTTTAGATGACGAAAGCCGCAGCGACAATCATAATTTTCCTTTGTTCTCTGATTATGTCTTTCCTATTGCTGGAGACGGGTACAGTTATTAGGGGCTAGGGAGCAGGGAGCAGGGGGAGCAAGAAGAATGACAACCGACAACTAACAACTGACAACTGACAACTAACAACTGACTCAAAAATAAAATCTGATCTAGTAGGGCATTATTTATCCACTGGTAAAATATTTAGAGGAATTTCTCTAACTAGACGAAACGGAAATGCCGCAGTTGAGGCTACCTGAGCATAATCTGGAGTGAGAAAAACGGCATATTTTTCAGCTTCTGGAGTTAACTGTGCTGCCATTGCCAAAACTATAGCTTTAGCAAATTTGCGAACGTCAGCGGCTTGTTCACCTACCACTTCACCACCACTAAAAGGTGTGTTGGGTTGTTCGGCCTGATCTAAAGTGGTGCTGGGGTCTTTAACACTCAAATGAGTACCTCCAACTATTCCAACTAGCCATTTGGGAGACTGAATTTTACTAAATGGCACAATCTGCTCAGTTAAAGCTGGCGTACTTTTATCTGCGGAAGCTGCTAACACAAGAGTAGGTACTTGCAACTTTGTCAAACCTGTTTCCCCAAATATCAGAGAAGTTGTAGGACTAAAAGCGATCGCCTGTTTTATTCTGGTATCTTGTAGTTGATAACTATTTTCTGGAAGTTCTTGGGCAACACATTGGATAGTTTCTCCTAGGCTCAAGACAGCCAAGTTAGCTTGACAACGTTGTTTGAGATTTTTTAGTTGTAACTCTGCTCCTGCAACTGCTAAGGCTGTACCACCGCCAAAAGAATAGCCAAGAACTATCACATTATTAGTTGCAAGTTTTCCTTGCAGTGGGTTGTTAGCTGTTTGATTAAGTTGTTCTAGTTGATCAAGAACAAAACTCACATCTTTGGGACGATCCAAAAACTCTTGGGGCTTCAAAAACCTAATTTTACCGGCTGCTGCTAAGTTAATATTGGTTCCGTTACTGCCAGAATGTTCTAAAGCTACAAATATATAACCGTGAGATGCGAGATGTTCTGCTAAGTAACGCAAGTCTGTGCGGTTTGATCCCAGACCGTGACTATATATAATTATAGGTTTGTCAACAGTTACAGCAGTTGACCAGTAAATATCAACAGGAATATTGCGTTGGCGCTTTTGGTCATTCCATTGCAAGTTGAGTACTTGTACTGAAGCTGTTCCCGGTTGGGTGGGATCAAAGGGTAAAGAAATCTGCGATTTTCTAGGATCGAGTTGGGGTGCGATCGCTAGCATAAACTGTTGGGTACGCCAAAAAGCTGTATTCAAACTCTTGGCTACGGTCAAAGCCTGTGGTAAATCAATTTTCAGACTTTGGCTAGGATAGGCAGCAATAAAATTTAATACTGAAAGACCTTGCGGCGCAGTAGAGCCTAGTACCAATCCAGCTCTAAGTGCTTGAACTCCAGCTTGATCCTTTCTAACTACAGCACTAGAAAGATCGTTGAGAATTGTTGTCCCAATTTGGGTATTAAGTAACCGACTAATAGTGACAACGTTAATTGGTACTCTCATTCTCAGCGCCCCCAAGATAAAGCGGCGTTGTTGTTCAGATAATCTGTTAGTGTAGGGCGCTAAACTTGCAGGTAATTCTCCAGTTTCGGCTGCCTTTTGCAACTCTGTTAGGGAGATGGATTCTTCTAAAAGTCCAACACGCACAACAACTGTATCAGCCGCTTGTACAGAGGTATTTGCTCCAAAAAACTGTGTAAGAGCGATCGCCCAAAATAGACCTGCAACTATTTTGAGACTTTTCCAGCCTTTTCCCATAAACATCGTTACTAATTAATACTTACGGGAATATAGCTGATATTTGTGTATTTGACCAATTACTAAACAATTATGCAGATAGTTAGACCGGCAAAAAAGCTGGGAATCCTATATCATGCAGGCTCCTGTCAGAGTTGGGAATTTTGTATGGTACAGCAGAGTTTAGGAAAATGGCTATCCAGCCTGAAAGTTGGGCAAAAAATTGGACTGGGATACGCTCTTGCTCTAGGCATTGCTGTGTCCGGCTCAATTACTGGTTTTCGAGTTGGGCATTACTATCAACGGCAGGCTGAAGCACGAGAAAAACACATCCGTAACGAGGTGGAACTGCTGCATCGCCTGCAATCTCGTGTTCTTCAAACCCGGACTCATCAACAACAACTCATTCCTCTGGCGCAATACCCAGAAAAGTTTCAAGATGAATATACTCACTTGTTGAAGCATAAAGCTGAAATCCAAGAAATTTGGGCTGAACTTAAGGCATTTGTGGTAAAGTCTCCGAGCTTGCAAGATCATATACATCAAGTAATGATTCCAAACTTCCTACAAACCTATGACCTTGTGCCACAGCGCTACTCAAAGGAATTAGAATACCGAGTTGAACGAATTCGTAAGCTGAATCTCGCATTACCCTCTGATGTTGAGCAGGCCCAAGTACTAGTATTGGAATTTACCAATAGCAGTTTGGCACTTGAATTTGATGGCATTTCGGATGATTTAGTGCATTTAATTGACCAAAGTTACCAGGAACTTGAGGTAGCAGTCAGGTCAAATGAACAAGCAAACAATGTTGCTGAGAAAATTGTGATTGCGAGTATTGGATTATCGGTCGCGCTCGCTATTGTTTTGGCAGTTTTGACCAGTCGGGCAATTGCCCAACCGATTCAGTCTCTAACCAAGGTTGCCCGACGCTCCACTGAAGAGTCGAATTTTGACTTACAAGCGACTGTTAAGCAAAATGACGAAATTGGGGTGCTTGCCAATGCCTTTAACCAACTAATTAACTCAGTTAAGCAACTTTTACAGCAACAGAGAACAGCTAATGAACAACTAGAAACCTATAGCCAAACGCTCGAATCTCAAGTTGAGGAAAGAACCCAAGAACTTAACGACAAAAATGCACAACTGCAAAAGATCTTAGAAGAACTGCAACGTACTCAGGTGCAAATGGTGCAAAGCGAAAAGATGTCTGCTTTGGGACAAATGGTAGCAGGCGTGGCACACGAAATCAACAATCCGGTCAACTTCATCCACGGTAACTTGGCTCATGTACAGGAATACGCTCATAATTTACTCAATTTTGTGCAGATATACCAGAAGCACTATCCCCAAGCAGCACCTGAAATTCAAGCTGAGGCAGAATCGCTTGATATGGAGTTTATCCAAACCGACCTGCCCAAAATGCTGGATTCTATGAAGATCGGCACCGAGCGCATTCACCAGATTGTCTTGTCACTCCGCAACTTCTCACGAACCGATGAAGTTGGCTTCAAAGCCGTTGATGTTCACGAAGGCATTGATAGTACGTTGTTGATTTTGCAGCATCGCTTGAAAGATAAACCGGAGCGAGTGATTCAGGTATTGCGTGATTATGGAAATCTACCGCTAGTGGAATGCTACCCTGGTCAACTTAACCAAGTGTTTATGAATATTCTGGCGAATGCCATTGATGCGCTGGAAGAAGTCAATGCCAAACGGACGTATCAGGAGAGTAAGAACAACTCTAGCCAAATTACCATTCGGACTTCCAAACTAGATACAAACTGGATAAAAATTGTGATCTCTGATAATGGAATCGGGATGCCTGAGCATATCAAGAAACGCATTTTTGATCCATTTTTCACTACGAAAGCTGTAGGTAAAGGAACAGGAATGGGGATGCCGATTAGCTATCAGATTGTCACTGAAAAACATAGTGGTAAGTTAGAGTGTTTTTCAATACTTGGCGAGGGAACGGATTTTATTATTCAAATCCCTGTTCAACAGCAAGCCTATGTTACGGTCTAATAAGTTCCATATACCTGACCGATGTTGCCTAATCACAGGTGATGGGCGATTGTGATCACCTTCTGGCTTTATGTGGATGTAACAAAACGGTTGATTCATACCGCAGAAATGGCACAAACTTGTAAACCAACAGGTGTGTGAATAATTATAGATTCCACTCCAAATACTTGTGCTATGGAGTTTGGTGTAAGAACCTCTTCGGGTGTACCAACTTCCAAAAGCTGACCTTGTTTTAATAAGGCAATACGGGAACTATACCGTGCTGCTAAATTCAATTCGTGTAAAACTGTGACTATTGTTAATTCTTGCTGTTGATTTAAATTTTGCAGTAGTTCCAATAATTGCAACTGATAGTTGATATCTAAAAAAGTTGTAGGTTCATCTAATAGTAATACTTTTGGTTCTTGCGCCAGTGCTAAAGCTAAAAAAGCCCGTTGTCTTTCACCACCTGAAAGTTGTTCAACTAAGCGATCGCTCATTTTTTCTAGTTGCGTTTTTTTGATTGCATCTGCAACTTTTTGCCAATCTTCTGTTGTTAACTCCCATTGCCACCAAGCTTGATGCGGTGTACGTCCTAAACTAACTAATTGTCGCACTGTTAAACCAACAGGAATTGTTTGTTGTTGCGGTAACAATGCCAATTTCTGTGCAACTAAATTCGGGGGTTGAGAGTGGATGGCTTTACCATCGAGTAGCACTGTTCCCTGCTGTGGAGAAAGAATACGACTGATTAATTTTAGTAATGTTGATTTACCAGAACCATTAGCACCGACTAAACTCAACCATTCTCCTGTTTGCAGGGTAAGGTTAATATCTCGGACAATTGGCGCTTTGGTGTAACCACCAGTGAGATTTTGTAGTTCGAGTGGCATTCTAAAACTTACTCACTCCAGCAGAACGGCGATAAAGTAACCAGATAAACAAAGGCGAACCTAGTAAGGCAGTAACTGAACCTACTGGTAGTTCTACTGCTCCTAGTCTAGAAAGTAAATCTGCGAAAGTCAGCAACCAAGCGCCTGCAAGGGCTGACAGTGGTAAAACAAAGCGGTGATCTGTGCCAACAATCATCCGTACACCGTGAGGAACGACAAGACCGACAAACCCAATCAAACCGCTGATGCTAACTGCACCTGCGGCTAATAAAGTGGCGACACCGCCAATTAAAAGACGCGATCGCGTTAACGAAACTCCTAACCCCACAGCCAAATCATCTCCCAAAGCCAACACATTGACCGATCGCGCCAGTAAGCATCCCCCCAGTAAAGCAACAATGATATAAGGGCCAGCGGTGGAAATTTCTTTCCAACCCCGTCCATTTAAGCTACCCACCAACCAACTCAGAGCAATTTGAATTTGACCGTCTTCGGCTAATAGCAGCAATGTGCTTTGTATTGAACCTAATAGAGAACTGACTGCTACTCCGCCTAAAATCAACCTTTCAATAGAGATTCCTGACCCCGCACGACCGAGCAAAATCACAATAGCTGAAGTTAAAATTGCTCCTATCCACGCCGCCAAAGGAATCGCTATAGGGAATATTTGCCAAACTATCATTAAAATTACCACGAGTCCTGCACCGGCGGAAATGCCCAAAATAAAAGGATCGGCGAGACTATTACGTAACATTCCTTGCAGCAGCGCTCCGGACATTCCCAAGGCCGCGCCAACAATCATCGCCGCGGTAATGCGTGGAAGCCGCAAATCCCAAAGAATTGTCTGTTTAATGGGATCGCCTTGACGGAGGATTGCTTGCCACAATTGCGGCATACTCAAGGGTACTGCTCCTTGAGATAAGGAAAGTGCTAGGGTTACTACCAATGCTGTTGATATTAGCAAAATAGCCCAGAATAGGCGATGTTTGCTTAAAATTGCCTGTAATCGCTTAGTCACTTCCGGCGTTCTTGCAACTTGCGATAAACTGCTTTGATATCAACTTGATGATGTGCTAAAGCTACCAGCGTATGATAAAACAAGTCTGCAACTTCGCCTGCGATCGCATCTACATCATCATCTTTACAGGCCATTACGACTTCCGCAGATTCTTCGCCAATTTTCTTCAAAATTTTATTATCACCACCTGCCAATAACTTACAGGTATAAGAACTTTCATTAGGATGATCGCGGCGATCGCATATTACATTAAACACTTGTGACAATGTATCCCCTGGTGGAGGAGCAACTTTTTCTTCAATCTGATGAAAACAACTGCGTTCACCAGTATGACAAGCAATATCTCCTATTTGCTCTACTCCTATTAACAAAGCATCACTATCGCAGTCATAACGAATACTTTGCACTTTTTGGATATGACCAGAAGTAGCTCCTTTATGCCATAACTCCTGACGGGAACGACTCCAAAAACAAGTTTCTCCTGTTTCTAAAGTCTTTTGTAGCGATTCCCGGTTCATCCACGCCATCATCAAAATAGTACCATCCAAATAATCTTGGATAATTGCTGGTACCAAACCCCGTTCATCGTAGCGAATTTTTTCAACAGGGATGGCTTGGTGCAATGAATACGGATCGGTGGAAAACATACCAGCTAATTTGTTCTAATGAGAATGATTCATGGTTTCACCATACCATCTCTACCCAGGCAGCTGGCATGATTTTTTCCAAACAACCCGATATCTAAATAATCTAGCCCCAAACCAAAACGCTCCTGTCCATTGCGGACTGCATCTTCACAGCACTTAATGCAACTTGGTGAGCTTTAGGCGCTTCACCATACCAATGAGCAGCAGAGTTAAAAGCTGCCCGGTAAAGATCCTGATATGCCTCAGATAATCGAGTCCGAATCTCTAAAGGCAAGTCTTCATTAGACTTGTATAACATTTTGTTATTTTTTTGGTTTAGTTATTTTTATACGATAGAAGTTTCAATCAGTTTTTAACCCTATCCTAAGATAGAGCTTTAGATACAGCTTTTGTGTTGCCCACTATCAGGAGAAAGCCTTGGTAAATACCACGATTAAAACAACAAAATCACAAGAAATTTTCACTGCTGCTCAAAATCTCATGCCAGGAGGAGTCAGTTCTCCAGTTCGTGCTTTCAAATCTGTGGGGGGACAGCCCATTGTTTTTGATCGCGTCAAAGGCGCATACATTTGGGATGTGGATGGCAACCAGTACATTGATTATGTAGGCACTTGGGGCCCAGCCATTTGCGGTCATGCTCATCCCGAAGTGATTGGAGCGCTCCATGAAGCTTTAGAAAAAGGAACCAGTTTTGGTGCGCCCTCAGTATTAGAGAATGTTCTGGCAGAAATGGTCATTGATGCCGTTCCCAGCATCGAAATGGTAAGATTTGTTAACTCCGGAACTGAGGCTTGTATGTCAGTGCTGCGGCTGATGCGGGCTTTTACCCAACGGGAGAAAATTATCAAGTTTGAAGGCTGCTACCACGGCCACGCTGATATGTTTTTAGTCAAGGCGGGTTCTGGTGTTGCCACCCTCGGCTTACCTGACTCACCAGGAGTACCTAAAGCGGCAACTACCAGCACACTAACTGCGCCTTTCAATGACCTAGAAGCCGTCAAAGCTTTATTTGAAGAAAATCGCGACGAAATTGCTGGTGTTATCTTGGAGCCAGTTGTCGGTAATGCTGGCTTTATTCCTCCCGATGCTGGTTTTTTAGAAGGGTTACGGGAACTAACCCAAGAGCATGGAGCATTGTTGGTGTTTGATGAAGTCATGACTGGCTTCCGGATTGCTTACGGTGGCGCTCAAGAAAAATTTGGCGTTACCCCTGATTTGACGACTTTAGGTAAGGTAATCGGTGGCGGTTTGCCAGTAGGAGCTTATGGCGGTCGTCGAGATATTATGTCAATGGTTGCTCCTGCTGGCCCTGTGTATCAAGCAGGAACTCTTTCGGGTAATCCCCTAGCGATGACTGCTGGAATTAAGACGCTGGAATTGCTGCAAAAATCGGGTACTTACGAGTATCTGGATCAAATTACTAAAAAACTAGCAGACGGTTTGCTACAAATTGCCAAAGAAACTGGTCATAGCGTTTGTGGCGGCCAGATCAGCGCTATGTTTGGCTTATTCTTCACTTCTGGGCCTGTTCATAACTATGAAGATGCCAAAAAATCTGATACAGCAAAATTTGGGCGCTTCCATCGCGGTATGTTAGAGCGCGGTATCTACTTAGCACCTTCTCAGTTTGAAGCTGGATTTACTTCTTTTGCTCACACAGAAGAAGATATTGAGCAAACTTTAGCAGTTGCACAGGAAGTAATGTCTAACCTGTAATCTGTTAACAGCCTATTGGCAAAAATCGCCAGCCAACCCTGCTCACTACTGAACAGGGTTGGTAATTCTACTTAATATTTATAATGATGATGAATGCAGTTTTAGAAAGTTTGTATAAACACTTATAAATCTCAAATAAATAATACCAATTATTAGTAATTACGGATAAAAATTGTTTTAGTTATTGGTAATTCATCTGTAAAAACAGCCTAGACAATAGTTAGAAGTGTCATTACGATAAATAATTTTATTTTTTAAAATTGGTTTACGTATTCTCCACTTGACTTTAGTAACTCTTCAAATAATTACCAGCAAAAATCACCTGGCAATAGTTGATTTTTATCTAAATAATTGGAAGGGAGTGTAATACTCCCCGTGATTATTCGTGCAGCGAGTTGACAGTGCATGAGCTACTGCTTAAATCCTATCTGTCCAAATCCAGAAAATGTGGCATACATCCAAAGGTGTCAGTCTTGTGGTTCACGGCTACTGTTGCGCGATCGCTATCGGGTAGTTGAACCATTAGGTCAGGGAGGTTTTGGAGCCACTTTCTTAGCCAATGACGAAGCCTTACCTGGAGAACCGAGTTGTGTAATCAAGCAACTGCGTCCCTCAGCAACTGCACCACACGTGTTGCAAATGGCGCGAGAACTGTTTGAGCGCGAAGCCAGAACTCTAGGCCAAATTGGCAATCATCCTCAAGTACCAAGGTTACTTGACTATTTTGAAGAGCAAGAACAATTCTACCTAGTCCAGGAGTACATCAGCGGTGCTACCTTGCAACAAGAAGTTAAACTTAAGGGCATCTTGAGCGAAACTGGGGTCAAACAATTCTTAAGTGAGATTTTGCCATTGCTGCAATATATCCACGAACAAAATGTAATTCACCGTGATATCAAGCCAGCCAATTTAATTCGCCGTACTCAAGATGCCAGAATGGTGTTAATTGACTTTGGTGCAGTCAAAAATCAAGTTAGCCAAGCCGCAACCAACCAATTTGGACAGACAGCATTAACTGCTTATGCAATTGGTACTCCTGGGTTTGCACCGCCAGAGCAAATGGCTATGCGTCCAGTTTACGCTAGTGATATCTACGCATTAGGCGTAACATGCATTTATTTATTAACTGGTAAAACTCCTAAAGATATAGATTACAATCCCACTACAGGCGAGATGATGTGGGAGCAGCTAGTGCAAGTCAGTGACCACTTGATTAGTGTGCTACGCAAAATGTTAGATGTGTCTGTACGTAATCGCTATCAGTCAGCCCAAGAAGTACTTAGGGCATTAGAAATAGAACCATATCTAGAAAGTTTATCTAAGGGGTTACTAATTAAATCTGATATTGAAGTTAAAGAAAGAACATATCACCGTTTGGAAGATTCTGCTATTTTATGTAGCAATCCTTCTGTTGCTGCAACTGGTTTAGCCCAGGTAGCAGCAGCCATTCGAGCCAGACGAGCCAAAATCGCAGAAGGATCTGGATTAGAACCAGGAGGAATGCGTCAGGGATCTGCAATAGGCAAATCAACATCTTTGCCTAATAGCAACAGTAATGGTTCACAAACTCAACATTCTAAAGTTGGACGCAAATTAGATACCCAAGGTTTACTTACAGCCTATTTGAAGGGGAGACGAGATTTTGCTCTACATGATTTAAATCTACTGAATCTCCAAGGTGTTGACTTATCTGAAACAAATTTCCATTCTGCTCAATTGCAAAAAACCAATCTCCAAGGAGCTAATCTCTACAATAGTGACTTTGGCAGAGCTAGTCTCACTAAAGCTAATCTCAAAGACGCTAATTTGAGCAAAGCTTACTTCAACCATGCTGATTTAGAAGGGGCAGATTTACGAGGTGCCGACCTCACTCATGCTTATCTTAGTAATGCTAATCTCCGGGGAACTAATCTGTGTGGTGCTAATCTTAGTGGTGCCAAAATTTCTGATGAACAACTAGCACTGGCGAAGACCAATTGGATGACAATACGTCCCAATGGTAAACGAGGCTTGTTATAATTAGAAGACTGAAGTTTAGAATTTTAGATAAAGTCAATTTCAAATTAAAAATTAAAATTCAAAAATTATTTTAAGTAAATTTTCAATACTACCTATTAAGTGCGATTTCAATTACCGCATTATGCAACCTGAATGCTAAGCATTTTTACGGTTGTGATCGTTGTTATGGCAATAAAATTATTCTCATATTTCTTAAAATTTTATTAAAATATTTTTAATAATTCCTATCTGTTAAAAATTCCTATCTGTTAAAAATCAATAAACATACTTTACAATAAAAAATAAAGTATCACAATAATTCTTTTATAGGAACATTTCATTATATTTACCTAGATGAAGATTGCTATTAGGCAAAAGCCAAACTTTAATGTTTGATAATGGCGGTAAAAAAGATAATTATTCCTGATTATTGGATTGAAATAGAAGATTTATGATGTCAGAAATTAGCAGATTACATTTATTAGTAGTAAAAGACTTAGCAGCAACCAGTGAATTGCAGAGTCAGGAATTAGAGCAGCAATTAAGTTTATATCAGATATTTCTCAAGTTATATGAGCAACATAGTACTCTTTTAGATGAAATTCTTCAATTAGAAAACCTATATCAGCCGTCTCTTAAGAGGGCTAAAACGCATTACTTACAGGGTGTAATGGATGACTCTGCTGTTTATGTAATAACTAACTTGTACGAAAATCAGACACAAACTTTACAACAACCCCAACAAATTTGGACAATTGGTCGCGATCGCAGCAGTGGTATCTGCATTCGTGATCAATATCTATCTCGTCGCCACGCTGCAATTCAATATATTGAGCATGAAGGTTTCTACTTAATCGACTTCAACAGTACAAACGGCTCCTTTGTAAATGGTGAACACACCCATGAGCCGATCAAACTAAAAGATGGCGATCGCATCCGCCTAGGTAGTATGACTTTTGATTTTTTCCTTAGTGATTCCAGTCGTGTATTACCAACCGTTGCAATGGAGTTACTGATGCAGCTTGTACCACGAGGGGGAGGTACAGATGAAACAGTAGGTGGTATTGTTGGTAAGTTGCAAAAACTAAAAACTGAAAAATCAAATAAAACTCTAGAGATTTCCCAAGACCTAAGCTTAGCTAAAAATTTGGATGATTATCATACAAGTTTAAATACAGAGCAACAATCAGAAATTTTAGATCGCTTTTTTAGTAGGTCAACATCATTTAATCCTAAATAACCCAATAATTAATAGCTTGTATAAGCTTTTTGGCGTATCACTCTGGGTAGTTAAAATATGCAGTAAATATCGTTAGTATTTATAAGGTAGATAAAAATTTAAGCAATCAGATGCCAACTGCTTTAATTACTGGTGCATCTAGTGGTATTGGTAAAGCTTTTGCTGAAGAACTAGCTGCGCGTCAGACAAATCTTGTTCTTGTGTCTCGTTCTGAAGAAAAGCTTCATCAACTAGCCAAACAATTACAAGAGCAACATAACATTCAAGTAGATGTTATAGTTAAAGACCTCACCGAACCGAATGCATCTGCTGGGATATTTGATGCAACTAAAAGCAAGAATTTAACAATTGATTTACTAATCAATAATGCTGGTTTTGGTGACTATGGTGACTTTGCAGAAAGCAACATAGAAAGACAACTTAAAATTGTACAATTAAACGTTTTAACTTTAGTTGATTTAACCCATAAATTTTTGCCCTTAATGCGGCAACGACATTCTGGCAGCATAATTAATTTATCTTCAATCACTGCATTTCAACCAATGCCATATCTTTCTGTTTATGCTGCCAGCAAAGCTTTTATTCTCAGTTTTAGCCAAGCTTTATGGGCCGAAAATCGTTCTTATGGTGTCCGCGTTCTCGTTGCTTGTCCGGGGCCTATAGAAACAAATTTTTTTGCCGAAGCTAACTTTCCTCCAGGTTTAGCAGGAAGTACGAATCAAATGTTTACAAGTGAAGAAGTTGTACGTGCATCCCTTAAAGCTTTAGAAAATGGGCAACCAACTCTGGTTATCGGTGATGTTAGTACTCAATTGCAAACTTTATTAGCTCAGTTAGTACCAAGAAAAATTCTGTTAACTATGTTGGCAAAAAAGTTTAAAGGTTAGGAATACTTCTTGATCAAGCTTTGATGAATAAGTTTGTAGTAAGGACTTTAGTCCTTCTTTTCTAAAATAGATACAAAAGCTAATCAAACTGTATTGCTAATAACGGATACGTGGATCAACATAAGCATTTAAAATGTCTATCAAAATGCTTGCACTCACGACGATCGCACCGAAAAATACTAGTACTCCTTGCACTGTGGGATAATCGCGATCGGAAATTGCTTGATAAAGTCGATTGGCTAACCCAGGCCAGGAAAATGTAACCTCAGTCAAAATTGCTCCACCTAATAAAGAAGCAAAGGTCAATCCTAAGACTGTGATCACGGGAATTAACGCATTTTTTAAGGCATGGGAGACTAAAATTTTATTTTCAGCAATACCTCTGGCTCTAGCTGCTTCTACATAATCTGCTTTGAGGGTTTGTTTTAAATTGACTCTTACAATGCGCTCAAAAATCCCACTGAGCAAAATACCTAGAGTGAGGCTAGGAAGGGCAAGATGGTGTAAAGCTGTAAAAAACTGGCTCAAGTTACCACTAAGTAAACTATCAATTGTATAGAGTCCAGTAATAGTAGAGGGTGCAGGAAGATTAGGTGGAAAACGGTTGGAATTGGGAAACCAAGCTAGTTGAACTGAAAAAATCAACTGTAAAAGCATTCCCGCCCAAAACATTGGCAATGCGTAGGTGATAATCCCAAATAACCGCCCCCCAACATCAAAATATGTCCCAGGACGAGAAGCTGAAAGAGTCCCAACCAAAATACCAACAGTAAGTGCAACCGCCATACTAAATACTGCTAACTCCACTGTCGCCGGAAAATATTGTCCAATTATGTCCCAAACATTTTGTCCGCGACTCGTTAAAGATGTACCCAAATCAAAACGCAGTATATTTCCCAAATAATTTAAGTACTGTAGCCACAGGGGAAGATTTAAACCCAGTTGTTTTCGCAGTTCTTCTTTAGCAGCTTCTGGCGCACGTCCACCGAGAATTGCATCTGCTGGATCTCCTGGTGTTGCTCGTAGTAATAAAAAGACAATTGTGATAATAGTCAACAGTTGCAATGGAGCAAGCAATAAACGGGAGACAATGTAATATTGTAAAGCTTTAGAGCGAGACATATTAGACCTCTTGCACGAATATTTAAACACTGAAATATAGAACTTGATTTAGCGTTCTCCTTTGCGTCTTTGCGCGCCAGTTGCTACAAGTCGGGGAACCCACCCAACGCACTGGCTTGCCTTTGCGCGAGCTTTTAAAGATATTTGCAGCAATACCAAAGTATTTATGCAAGATGTCTATTGATAAAGGATGTAGATGCAAAGCGGATTACTGAATACTAGGATGAAAAATAAAGGATGAAGTTACAAGATTAAAGATCAAAGAAAAGGCTAAGATTTTATCTTTAATACCTCATCCTTTACACTTCATCCTTTACACTTCATCCTTCATCCTTTAATTGACTACTTTTTGATTGTTTTGTAAATCAGGTTTTGAGTAGGATCAAGTTTTACGTCGCTAATACCTTTTTGGGCAAATACATAATCTTTGTTTTGCCAAAGGGGAACATAAGGTACATCATTAGAAACTTGTGTTTGAATTTCTGTGAAAATCTTTTGACGCGCTTCGGGGTTTTGTTCTTTACGTTCTTGATCAATCAATTTATTCATGGTTTCGCTATAGTAAAACGAACCTTGAGTTTGACTGCCACCATCTTCGCATCCTTTCGCAACTGAACCTTTTCGACAAGCTAAAAACGGCTGAATATAATTATCTGGGTCTAAAAAGTCTGGATACCAATCGAGCAAAGCTGCTGGATATAAACCCTTAGAGATGTCTTTAAAAAAGGTAGGCCCTTCTACAGTGATGACCTCAAATTGAAGTATGCCATCCATTTTGGTATCAACTAATGATTTAAGAGTCTGTGCTGCCAAACTCCGAGTTGGTGAACTAGAAGGATACCAAACTTGAATTTTTGCAGGGTTTGTTTTGGAGAAACCAGCACTAGTCAATAATTGCTTAGCTTGATCAAATTTAGCATCGCCGTATTTATCTTTAAATAATGGCTGGGAAACATCAAAAGTAGTGGGAATCATGCTGTAAAGCGGATCAGCTTGATTATATAAAACTCGCTCATTGATTAATGGACGATCAATTATGGCCGCAATTGCTTGTCTGACTTCTGCTTTATCTAAAGGTTGCTGATTTCGGTTCAACACCAGATAACTGACTACGCTACTTTGGGCACTAATTGCTTGCCAATCTCCTTTTTTCGCAGTTTCCTCTAGGCTACGAATTTGATCTGGTTGCAAAGATAGGTAAGCAACATCTACTGCACCTGTGCGGAAGGCATTAAATAAATTCACCGGACTAGTTTGAATTTGGACGTTAATACCTTTATTGGCTGGTTTTTCTCCCCAATACTTGTCAAAGACATCAAATCGCAGTGAATCTGTACCATACTGGGCTAACTTGTATGGGCCAGTCCCCACAAAAAGATTCGGCTGAAATTTACCAGGTGCAATTTCGTAAGCTTTGGGTGAAACTGCACACACTCCAGAAAATGCTAAAAGTGAAGGAAATGCCGCAAACGGCTTTTTCAACTGGATTGTTAGTTCATTGTCGCCTGTAGCTTTCACTGATGCCACTGTATCCGCAAGTAAGAAGGAGGGCTTACCCTTATTTTCTATAAAGCGCTGGATGCTAAATGTCATTGCTTCAGCGTCAAAGGGAGTTCCATCGTGAAAAACCACTCCCTGACGTAAAGGGATTGTGTAAGTTAGACCATCCGGACTGACTTTAGGTAAGGCTGTAGCCAACTGGGGTTTAATTTCTGTACTTCCTGGTTCGTAAGTGTAGAGGCGATCGCTTAAATTAATTACTAAACCCAAAGATGCTAACTCATAAGCGTCAGCGGGATCGAGGGTTCTCGGCTTTAACGTTGTACCTATAGTAATGCGACCATCTCCTGTAGGGCTATTTCCAGAACTAGATGTGGTCGTTGTTTGTGGACGAGGCGCACAGCTAATAACTAAAAATAAACATACACAGAATAAAGATAAGAGTTGTGTAATCCGATTCCAGCGTCTTGCAGATAAAGAAAACCAAGTCATATTATTTAAATTTTTTGAAATTAGCGGTCAGTTATCATACTATACATTTGGATAATATCCCCAAATTTTTCACAATTAATGTGGGCGATATGCATATTAACGTAAGTAATAGGCCTAATTTTTGTGATCACAGGGCTTAAAATGACCAATGACCAATGATTAATGACCAATGACTAAAAAGTGGTTCCAACTTGGACTTGCGGGTATATTTCTACTCTCACTCGCCTTACGGTTTTGGGGAATAAACAGATTTAACACTTTGGTATTTGATGAAGTCTACTACGCTAAATTTGGCAATAACTATCTTACCCATGTTCCGTTTTTTGATGGTCATCCACCACTAGGTAAATATATGATAGCGATTGGAATATGGCTAGGTAGTCATATTCCTTTTGGGCATGAGACGGTAAATGGGCTAACAGGTTCCCTGCGATCGCCTTGGAGTTATCGTTGGATGAATGCCCTTTTGGGGTCATTTATTCCTGTAATTGTTGCTGGTATTGCCTATCAGTTAAGTTATCGTCGCAGCTTTGCTTTACTCGGCGGCTTATTCACAGCTTGTGACGGCATATTTCTTGTAGAGTCACGCTATGCCCTGATTAATATTTATATAGTTTTGTTTGGTTTGTTAGGACAGTTATTGTTCTTATTGGCATTGGCAAACCAAAGACAAAGACGAATATTTTACTTAATATTTGCTGGTATAGCTTTTGGTGCATCAGTTGCTACGAAATGGAATGGTTTATTTTTTCTGTTAGGTATATATATCATTTGGAGTATATGTTGGATATGGCAAAGAATAGTCATAATAAAAAACCAACCAACGGATGTTATAGATGATTTACCTGTTAATTTCCCAAGCTATCAGCAATCTTTGCTGCAAAATTTAACTCAGCTAAATATTATACAAATTATATTTTTTCTAGGAATTATTCCACTTGCAGTCTACAGCGTGATTTGGATTCCTCACTTACAATTAGATACCAAATATGGATTTATAGAAGTACACAAGCAAATATTGGCATTTCACGAGCGTCTTGGTGGTAATACTGCCAAAGTTCATCCTTATTGTGCTGCTTGGTACAAATGGCCTTTGATGGCTCGACCAATAGCCTATTATTATCAAACGGCTCAAAGTGCCGCTGATCCCCTACCAGTGCTGGGGCCTCCTTTGCCTTCTGGTGCTGGAAAAGTGATTTATGATATCCATGCAATGGGCAATCCTTTTTTGTGGTGGTTTGGTCTCACGGCGATCATATTTTTATTAGGTTTGTTAATAGGAAAAATTATTATATATGTTGTGCAGCACAAGCGTTTGTTTGTTAAAAAGACACTAAGTATTGATACATGGATTGCCCTATACTTAGTGATCAATTATGCTGTTAATTTAGTACCTTGGATGAAGGTGACAAGGTGCGTTTTTATCTACCATTACATGACATCTGTAATATTTGCATTTTTAGCGATCGCTTGGTTTGTAGATCAATGTCTTCGCAGTTATTATCAGCAAGTTCGGGTAGTTGGTGTCACTATTACCTTTATTATTTTGGCTGCTTTTATTTTTTGGATGCCTGTTTATTTAGGTTTGCCGCTTTCTGCGGAAGGTTATAAACTGCGGATGTGGTTTAACTCTTGGATTTAATTTGCATAGTGTCAAGGTTAATTCGTTGCATTGTTGCTATGGCAAATCTGGTATCAATCGCCAATTATCTTGATTTTTAGCAGACTTAATCTGAGTTTCTAGCTGGGATTAGCAAAATAATCTAAAGATTTTGATAAAAAATGTATTGCTTTGTAATATTAATACATATTAGATATATTATCTAATCACTTATTTTTTTATATTTCTTGTCTGTAATTAAGCTTTACTGCCTGTTAGACTGTAAATCGCAAGTGACTTAAAGTAAACACTGCAAAATTTAACTGAGGGACTATAAATTTAATCAAGTTAGAAAAATTCAGAATCTGATATCTATAATCAGATAAAAATTGACCCAAAATGCCTAATGAAGAAATAATAGGCAGATTTTGCAGCCTTTATCATTTCATTTAGTTCAACTTGTAAAAACGAAGAAATATTATATACCTAACATCTAAGTAGTGTTTCAACCTGAATATATACTCTACTTTGGATGCTCCCAAATAATGGAGGATGATCATGGGAATAGACTTACAATTGCCCGATATTAATGTAACTAGCTTAAAAGAAGCTCCGATTCATTTTTTTAGACAAATTCAGCCCCACGGTGTGCTTTTAGTTTTAGAGGAACCTGAGCTAAAAATATTACAAATTAGTAGTAATACTTGGAATATTTTCGGCATTAATCCCGAAAATGTTTTGCACAAAAAGCTTGAAGATTTACTTGATCCCTTCCAAATTGAGAGAATTAAAACTGGATTATCAGAAGATAATCTTGAATTTATCAATCCCACAAAAATTTGGGTGAGAAAGAAAGGCGATGATTACGTAGTATTCGACGCAGTTTTTCACCGTAATGCCGAAGGATTCTTGATTTTAGAGTTAGAACCCGCGATTTCGCGAGAAAATATTCCCTTTTTAAGCTTTTATCATCTGGCTAGAGCTTCCATTAATCAGTTAGAAAAAACATCTAATTTGCGCGACTTTTGCCAAATAATTGTCCAGGAAGTGCGGAAAGTCACTGGATTTGATCGGGTGATGCTTTATAAGTTTGATGATGATGGACATGGTTCTGTGATTGCAGAAGAAAAACTAGCAAGCATGGAACCATATCTAGGGCTACATTATCCCGAATCGGATATACCCAAACCAGCCAGAAAATTATTTGTTTCCAATTCAATTAGATTAATTCCGGATTCTTACGCGGAACCTGTACAGATTTTACCTGCGAATAATCCGGTTAGCGATCGCCCTGTTGATTTAACTAACTCGATTCTTAGAAGTGCTGCTTCTTGTCATACAGAATACCTACATAATATGGGTGTAGGTGCTTCGTTGACTATCTCGTTGATTAAAGACCAAAAACTTTGGGGATTAATTGCTTGTCATCATCAATCACCCAAATATGTTTCTTACGAGTTGCGGAAAGCCTGTGAATTTTTAGGGCGAGTCATATTTTCAGAAATCTCAGCCAGAGAAGAAACAGAAGACTACGACTATCGAATGAGTTTGACACATATTCAATCACTTTTGGTTGAATATATGTCTCAAGAAGAAAACTTTATTGATGGTTTAGTTAAATATCAGCCAAATCTCCTCAATTTAACCAGCGCTCAAGGAGCCGCTGTATGTTTTGGCGACCATTGTACAGTAATTGGTGAGACTCCTAAAGAAGAAGACCTCAATTATTTAGTTCAGTGGTTAAAGAATAACGTTGATGAAGAAGTTTTCTACACAGATTCTCTCCCACAAATTTATCCAGATGCCGAAAGATTTAAGAATGTTGCCAGCGGTTTGTTAGCAATTCCCATTTCTCGGCGCAATTATGTTTTGTGGTTTCGACCGGAAGTAATTCAAACTGTTAATTGGGGTGGTGATCCTCATAAAGCATTTGAAGTTAGCCAAACAGAAGGAAATGTGCGCCTGTGTCCGCGCAAATCATTTGAACTGTGGAAAGAAACCGTTCGTCTCACCTCTTTACCCTGGCAAGCTGTAGAAATAAAAGCAGCCTTAGAACTACGCAAAGCCATTGTAAATATTGTGCTACGTCAAGCCGATGAATTGGCCCAGTTAGCTCAAGATTTAGAACGTTCTAACGCCGAACTGAAAAAGTTTGCCTACGTCGCCTCCCATGATTTGCAAGAACCACTCAATCAAGTAGCAAATTACGTGCAGTTATTGGAGATGCGCTATCAAGGAGAACTCGACGAAGATGCTAATGAGTTTATTACCTACGCTGTAGAGGGAGTCAGCCTCATGCAGACGTTGATTGATGACGTACTGGTATACTCTAAAGTGGATACTCAGGCGATCGCTTTTCAACCCACTCAAGTAGAGACAGCTTTAGAACGTGCCCTCAGCAATTTACGCCAACGCATTTTGGAAACTGGGGCTACAATCACCCACGATGCTCTGCCGACGGTAATGGCTGGTAGCACGCAACTGATGCAGCTATTTCAGAACCTGATTGCCAACGCCATTAAGTTCCGTAGTGACCAACCACTACAAATTCATGTAGGGGCAGAAAGACTAGAGGATGAATGGTTGTTCTGGGTAAGAGATAATGGTATTGGCATTGATCCCCAATTTAGCGATCGCATTTTCGTTATCTTTCAACGTCTGCACACGCGGGATGAGTATCCTGGTACAGGTATGGGCCTAGCTATATGCAAAAAGATTATTGAATGTCACCGGGGTCGGATATGGGTTGAGTCACAACTAGGTGAAGGCGCAACCTTCTATTTTACGATTCCAGTCGGAGGACGTGAGCGTGAGCGTAGAAACGGAAGAAAAACACAAAACAATATTTTTGGTTGAGGACAATAAAGCCGATATCCGCTTAATTCAAGAAGCCTTAAAAAATAGCTTAGTGCCGCATCAAGTGGTGACAGTTAGGGATGGCGTGGACGCTATGGCTTTTTTACGCCAAGAGGGCGAGTATGCTGATGCACCCCGCCCTGACTTGATTTTGCTGGATTTAAACTTGCCTAAAAAAGATGGTCGAGAGGTGCTGGCCGAAATTAAAGCTGACCCTGTACTCAAACGCATACCAGTAGTAGTATTGACAACCTCAAAAAACGAGGATGACATTTTCTATAGCTACGACTTGCATGTAAACTGCTACATCACTAAATCTCGCAACCTCAGCCAACTCTTCCAAATTGTTAAGGGAATTGAAGATTTTTGGCTTTCTATCGTCACCTTACCGTCGCAATGAGGGTAGGGGAGCAGGGGAAAGAGGACAAGGTGCAGGGGGCAGGGAGCAGGGGGAAAGGTTAAAGGGTAAAGGATGAAGAAACAAACCCTTTACCC
>NZ_JAECZB010000081.1 GCF_016056295.1 Atlanticothrix silvestris CENA357 | reverse complement strand
GGAGTAAATACTGAACCTTGATTAACTAAATGTAGCCCGATGTCCCAAAGTGGATGAGCCATCCAACCTAACATCAGCCACCAGTTTGAATAACGCAGCCCCAATAAAGCAAGTAGGCCATAAATTCCCACACCAGCAACTTCAATCACTATCCATCCCAATGTATCACCCGTTGCCATTGGTTTTACCAGCTGATGAAACAATTGGCTCATCACCTTTGCACCTAATCTTTGTCGAGCTTGGGTAATTGCTGATTTACAAGGGACTCGCCAATATTTGCCAACTTTTACCCATGCCACAGAAAGACCATCTACTAAGTTTTTGAGTACATCCCGCATCGAATCTCTCGACCACAGGCTCATTGCTATTACCAGACTGACCATTAACTGCGCTGGTAGCGATCGCGTGCGTTCCTCTTCGGTTTTGGTATTAGCGATCGCCTGTTCAATTGCCGTTGCTGGAATAGCCATTTCGATTGCTTTCAGCAACTCAGTATTTTGTATATCAGGAGACACCAATGAAAAATCCCTCAGATGCACGGCACTTAATTTCCATTCTTGGTAACAATGCCTAATTTACATGATTTTGAGCCTTAACTGAACCGTATTGGTTTATGGTACTCTTTCGGGCAGAGTCAAAGATATTTCTCCAGATGCGATATTTACAATCAGCTACACAAATATACTTCCTACTCCAGATGTCAAGAGTAATAATGCAAAAACAGGTACTTACGAGGTCACTATTCAGCCAGAAAGTAGAGAATTAACTGCTGGAAAACAAAAGTGTACGCTCCAATTGGGTATGGAAGGAAGAGCAGATATTATTTCCCGTCAAGAGACTGTATTGAAGTTTATATTACGCAAGGCAAGACTACTGACAGATTTGTGATGAGATATCCAATTGTTCTGCAACACAGTGAAGAAGACTGCGGTGCAGCTTGTCTTGCTACCGTAGCTAAAACATACGGATGTACCTTTGCTATCTCGCGTGTTCGGGAGGTAGTTGGTACAGGGCAGCTAGGAACAACACTTTTAGGGTTACGTCGAGGGGCGGAATCTTTAGGCTTTAATGCCCGTTCTGTCAAAGCTACACCCCAGTTGATTGATCATCTCCAAGAAGTTCCTCTTCCTGCTATCATCCATTGGAAAGGCTATCACTGGGTTGTGCTGCATGGGTGTAAAGGTAAAAAATATATAGTTGCAGATCCAGCAGTAGGTGTGCGCTATCTTAATCGTAAGGCACTTACAGAGTCTTGGATGAATGGGGTAATGCTGCTGTTAGTGCCTGATGAAAGCCGCTTCTGGGAACAACCTAACGATCAAATTGCTGGCTTTGGGCGCTTTTTTCGGCGTATTTGGTATTATCGCAATTTAGTTGCAGAAGTTCTACCCTTGAACTTGGTAATTGGACTGCTTTCTTTAGCATTTCCTCTGCTAATTCAGGTACTTACAGATGATGTACTAGTGCGGAGAGATACAGAACTACTAGTAACAGTGGCGATCGCTACTGCTGCTATGATTCTTTTTAGTAGTTTGCTGCGCTTGATTCAAGCACATTTGGTAGCTCATTTTGCTCAACGTCTAGAATTAGGGTTGGCGTTGGAATTTGGCAGGGCTATTTTACAACTTCCTTTAAGCTATTACGAATCTCATCGCAGTGGCGAAATTGTCAGCCGCTTACGGGACATTCGAGAAATTAATTTACTAGTTTCTCAGATAGTTACCACTTTACCTAGTGAGTTATTTATTGCTTTGGTGTCCTTGGGGTTAATGCTGATTTATAGTTGGCAGTTGACTATTGCCGCCATTGGTGTGGCTTTGCTCATGAGTTTATCTACCATAGTTTTCTTACCTGCTTTACAACAAAAAACTCGTGATGTGTTAGTCACCGATACAGAAAACCAAGGACTGTTAGTTGAAACCTTTAAGGGAGCCTTAACCTTAAAAACTACCAATGCGTCTCCTCAAGCTTGGGGGGAACTGCAAAGCCGTTTCGGCCGTTTGGCAAATGTCACCTTCGGACTATTGCAGATTGGGATTGTAAATGGTGTTTTTTCTACCCTGATATCAGGGTTAGGTTCTCTCGCCATACTCTGCTTTGGTGGTGTTTTGGTAATTCGCCAAGAACTCACTATTGGTCAACTTTTGGCATTCAACGGTATGAATCGCAACTTTACAGCTTTGATTAGTACAGTAATCAACTTTGTTGACGAATTTGCCCGTGTCCAAACAGCCAGCCAACGCCTCAACGACATCATCGATACAACACCAGAAAGTCGAAATAATGCCCCTCTAGATTGGGTCAAAATAACTTATAACGCTAATATTATTTGTCAGAAACTGAGCTTTCATCATGCCGGTCGAGTAGATTTACTGCAAGATTTCTCTCTTACCATCGTCGGTGGTAAAGTCACGGCATTAGTTGGTAAATCTGGTTATGGTAAAAGTACAGTAGCAAAATTGATTGCCAATCTTTATACACTGCAATCTGGAAATATTCGTTTTGGCAAGTATAACCAATCTGATATCTCTCTAGAATGTCTGCGTCAGCAAGTTGTACTTGTACCCCAAGAAGCGCACTTTTGGAGCCGTTCAATTCTTGATAATTTCCGCCTTAGCTACCCTGATGTGACTTTGGAACAAATAGTCAACGCCTGCCAGATTGCCTGTGCTGACGACTTTATCAGCGAACTACCTGACAAATATCAGACTGTTCTGGGTGAGTTTGGTGCAAATCTCTCTGGCGGACAAAGACAAAGATTAGCGATCGCTCGTGCTATTGTTACAGATCCACCCGTGTTAATTTTAGATGAATCTACAGGCGCACTCGACCCAGTAACAGAAGCCGAGGTACTCGATAAACTACTGGCTCATCGTCAAGGCAAAACTACGATTATGATTAGTCACCGTCCCAGAGTAATTCAACGCGCTGATTGGATTGTGCTGTTAGATAAAGGCGAACTCAAATTAACAGGAACCCCGGAAGAGTTGAGCCAACTTCCAGGGGAACATCGGGATTTTTTAAACCCTTAAATTACTGTCTTTTTGCGGTTGTTTGAGAATTTTCCACGGCTAAATGCCAATCACATTCACTTATGAGCTATTACACATTTATCATCAATGCAAACCATCCATGTATAACCATTCTTAGTTGGAATAGGCCATCTTGTGGTAGTACCCCCAGCAATAGTTTCCATATCTGTTTCCGATAATTCACTAAGTATATCGGAGTTGTTGGTCAATAATTGCTGTTGATTTTTACGAATCCTTTTGATACTAAACATTATCTTTTTTTGATGAAACGACTTTCTTGATATTAAAGAATATTAGTGAAAAAAATCTTGCACAATCTTGCTATTACTGCACAATCTAAACTTTTTGAATCCCTAATAAGTAGGTAGACACAATTATTTATAAAACGCATTTCGACTACGCTCAACTTTCGCGGAGTGGTCACTGAGCTTTGTCGAAGTGTCGAAACCCGGCAATCGAGGTGAGGTTTAATTTAGTCCTTCTACTTAGTATCTAGTTTTATGAACAAATATCCATTAGAGTCTTGCATCGTTATAAGCAGCAATCAATGTTGCATCCACATCAGCATCACCGGCTGGCGAGTTCGCGGTGAACACGGCATGGTCGCCAGATGGGAAACGTATAACCCAAGCGATTGAAGCGTCGTCACCTTCACCACGGTATCCGTTATGTACGAAGCTTCGTCCATCCTCAGCACCACTGCGCGTCCAGAAGCCGAAAAGATTATCAGCATTTCCGTTGTTAATCATTCGATCTCTTTGTCGGTGATCGAGAAACTGAGGATCGTCTAACGCTGACATAAATTTCGCTAAGTCTTTTGTTGACATGTAAAGTCCTCCAGGCGCACAGTTAAGGGTGACATTTGAGAGTAATCGTCCACTTTGATCTGTCCGCGAACTGTAGCTTCTAGCAACGTTGTGAAACGGAAAATATTTGTTTCTATCTGGTGGAAACCGTGACTCTCTGGGATCGCATGTTGCTGAAATTTCCAGTGGTAGAAAAATTCTCTTGTAAAGACCTAAATTGAAGTAGTGTGATGTTCGTTTTTGTATTTCTGTATTGTAAGTGTCGATGGGAGAATTCTGATATTTGACTTCTGTCTCGTGGTAAGGGCTAAGGAAAGCGTATCTTGCGTATAAAAAGTGAAAAATGCCAATAGTGGTATTAGAATATGTTCTGGTTCCTATAGGTGTGTTCAGTTCTCGACCTTTGCTTAGTCGTGTTGAGATGTGTTCGCCGTCTCCGTCTCTTTTAAACCCTGCTTTGTGCTGAAGCAAAGTGGCGGTCGTCACCGTCTCGTAATAGGGGTGAGCCATCCTTCGCCATCGGAACGGAAGATAAGCTGTCATCGGGGTGCGTTCAATCCGATTGCTGTCGGTAGTCACCTTCAAAACTGCGACAGTTGTAAAGAGCTTTGTAACGCTGCCAATTGCAGTTTCGGTATCAAGATCGAAAGCTTCACCATCAGAATCTGACTCGCATGGATCTACCGCCCAACCAGCACGCCGAAAGCCAAGCCTTCTGCCATCAGCCCCGGTCAAGATAACAGCGTAACCCTTAAATTTGCCGTCTAAATCTGTGGCAATCTTATTTAGGAATCGCTGCGTATTGATATTGGTAGTAGTTCTTTCGACCTCCATCTTTGACGGGATCGCCAAGTCGCATTTTGTGGCCTGAACGATATTTTGACTGGGTGTTGTTGCATGAATAACTCCGACAAAACCCATCCCTCCACAGGCTACTCCGAGAACTAAAGCCACAAGTTTGAAAGGAATAACCATAATTGACGCCTTCAATTCCTTGACAAGAGTTGTTGTTTAAGTTTGGGTTGATGCGATCGCCTCAATAAAAGTGCAGATGAGTTTGATTACTCACAGTTGATTTACGGTTTACTTGATCAAGCATCGAGGAAAAAGCGATCGCACCTAGCGGATTCTTGAACCTACGACAACGATTTCCTTTGGCTTTTTGTAAAATGCTGCTAACTCAGATCCAAACTCTTCCTGAAGTCGCTTTAAACCACCACAAATAATTTCAGCTTGACATTCATCTAATTCTTGCCAAATGTCTTTTTTTATCTGTTGTTTTTTCATCTGGAATTCTTCCTAAAATATGAAACTATAAGCTCATACAAGATGGCTTGTTTGATAGTCAGCTAGAAGCTTGCCTGTAACTACCGGAATGATACTCGCAAGCTGCACATAGAGGAACTGTGGGAACTATATGAGATGAACTGGTTGTTACCCCTAAGTTATCTACAGATTTTAAGCGTACACGAATCCTGTCATTTCCAGAAAAGCTACCTCCTACAAACAATTCTTGATTTTGTTCGTCTATTTCCACAACTAATTTTTCCAATGCTTTTACATCAATAAAACGTGATGATTTATTGATTGAGGGCTTTTTAAACATCTTTCGATTCTCCTACAAAATTCATCTATAAGAGTGTTGGAGTAATTCTGATTTATGAAACAGGATACAGCCCATATCAGAGTAATTCCGATATAGCGATCGCAAATATACTGCGAGTTGATATCCCTACTTCTTGGAGAATTTGGGGATATCACCTTCACAAATTATTTAAAAATATTAAAATTTGACGACAATGCTAATCCCTACTTCACATTTGCCTGGTACTTGGCACTTACCCCATCCCTTCCCCTTCACTCTTCCCCCACCAGCTAGTTGAGCAGCTACGTCATCATTGAGTTCTTGCCATAGAGCCTGAGTTTGCAATTTCTGAGATTGATTCGTATTCATAGAATTTCCTCCTGTACATTAATTCAAGATTAATTCTTGCTTTTCAAAGCGGGAAAGATTGCTGAGTTGTCTAATTTTTATACTTGCTAAAGACTATTTTACCCTCGCCATGTGAAAGAAGAACCAGTAGAGCCAGTTCCAGCAAGACCTACAGATTCTCCTTGGGGAGCGCCTCCTCGCATTTTCTCTGCTTTTTTGTCATCAAGCTGATTCCATAATTGATTATTTGAATTTGTTTGAGTTGCTGATTTTGTTGGAATTAACATTATATTTCTCCTTGAGAATCGCTTAAGTATTCAAGATTCTATTAATGCAATTAAGCTTGTTGATTGCAGGCTTATGTTGCCTTTTTCCTGTCGGTAAACCTAAAGCGGTATCAGTTTCAAATTGAAATACATTATTGAACGCACCACCTTGGATAGATTCCTGCTGAGTGTCGCTCAGATTGCACCACAATATAAACTGTGATTCCTTCAATGAAACTGTCGTTTTCGTTTTATTAATCATTGAAATTGCTACTTTAACTAATCATAAGAGAGATATTTATTCTCTAAATTCATTCATTATTACTAAGAGCTTTGGCAAGTAAGGGTGATGACTTATCAATTCTAGACAAACTAGGTTCACTTTGGACTAATACCTTGGTGAAGGCATCAAATACTCCACCTTTAATAGTTTCTTGCTGATGATTGCTCAAATCCTGACAAAGTGAAGAATTTAACTGAAATTTTTGCGATATTAGTTTTTGTGGTTTATTCATTTTTTTATTTCCATATTATGAAATATTGAAAACTAGTTGAGTTAAGAAACTATCCAAATAGGTATTCTGCCTGTTGTTATAGAACTTTGCTGTACTGTATGAGTTAATTCGTTTGCTATGAGTTTGTTAGCAGTACCACCAGATAACAATTCTTGTTCAGTTTGATTTATATCTCCCCATAGCTGGGGATTATCCAACTTTTTAAAGTTAGTCACATTATGTTTATTGTTCATTTTTATCACCTGATTAACATTAATATTTTGCGACGTTATAAGACTGTATTGACTAATCAGTAAAATTTGATCTTACTTCCAGACTGCAAACTTATAAATTCCCTAAATCAACCTTAAAATTAGAGGCAAGCCAATGCTTATGTTTTTCTTTGCCTTTAACTTCCAAAGTCCAAGCATCATCACGGCCTCCAGAACCAGAAATGCTTTCCTGCTCGCGTTCATTTAAATCGTTAACTAGTTTTTTTAACTGATAAGATACAATCTTTAAAGAAGACTTGGATGAATTGTTAATTTAGAGATGTTTCCCACATCTTTTTACCTCATCTATTGAAAAATACTGATTTGATAAATTATTGAAAATTTTAATTGAGGCGATCGCTAAAAATTTTATCTGGAATTTTCTAATGTGGCGGTCGCCTAATTGTAATCGGAATATCAATACTTTTACCTCTGGAGATTTCAGATTGTGCGATATTGATTGCAGGAAAATCCATACCTAATGTTGCCAATTCAGCCGAAAATTCATCCTGTAACCGCTGTAAGCCACCAGAAATCATTTCAGCTTTGCAATCATCTAATTCTTGCCAATATTCTTCTATATATTCTTTTGCCATCTTTCAAACACCTCTAAAACATAATACTCAAAGCCCATTTTGATGAACTAGTTTCTTGATAAACAGTAAAATTTTTAGGAGAAGTTCCAACACCTCCACCTGATACTTTTTCTGCTTCCCGTATATCAATTTCTGCAAATATAGAAGGTTCTAAATTTGAGAACACCTTATTATTTAACTTTGATGACTCTTTATTAAACATATTTCAAATACTTTCTGTAACAGAAAAGCATGAACATTTTTAAATGGTGCGATCGCTAGAACAACACATGTTGAACATAATTGCCTAACTATCTAATCTTCATGATGATAAATAGTAAATACCCTGTCTTGCACGTTCCGATTAATTTTGCACAATCTTGCTATAGCTTTAGTAAAGTTTTAGATATAACTAAACTTAAATGCTTGAGATGAATTTCATAGCAAAAGCCGCAAACACAAGCAATTACACTCTAGAACTTTTCATATTCCTTCATCTGAATTGGTGAGGGAATATTAACCTTAAGAGTAGCTATTGAAGGAATAGTATGGTTTTTGTCCCATATTAGCTATTTATAAATTGTGGAAATTTTTAGGTGTTACTCCAGTTAATCGTTTAAAGTGGCGATGAAGATGACTTTGATGGGAAAAGCCACAGGCTAGAGCAATATCTGCAATACTCATCTTTCCCTGTGCTAGCAATTGCTTTGCTTGTTCTACCCGTTGTTGAATCACATACTGATGTAGACTAAGACCTGTAGATTGTTTGAATAATCGGCAGAAGTAATAGCGACTCATACCAAGATAGTTAGCGATCGCATCAAGAGAAATTTCCTGTGCTAAATGATCGTGGATATAGTCAACTACTTGTTTTAGCTTTTGTAGAGGTAAACCTCCTGCATATTCCTGTATGGAAAATTTTTGAGTTGAGTAGTTTTGCAGGAGATGGACAGCTAAAAACGTTGCGGCTGATTCACCATAAAGACAGCTATCCGAACCATTAGTTTTAAGTTGTGCCTTTAGTCCTAGTCCAATCTGATAAATCAATGCATCTTGAGTGATCAAATGCGGTAACATTTCATATTCATCTGTGTCCAATAACTCTATAGCATTGCAAGTTAATAATTCATGGTTTAAATTAAGCAAAAGAATATTGACATCCCTATCCCAACGGATTGCTTGGGAAGTATGCATTGGACAAAGCCCCACAGCACCTGTGAACATTAATCCTGTTTGCAGATGCCTATCCAAAATTCGTTCTATCTTAACACTTTGACCCAGATTAATGGTGATGACAAATTGTTCAAGAGAATATTCAGGAGTTTCACCTGATGGTAAGTAGAGGTGTTCCAAACTAATTCCACTCCATTTTGTCCTACCACTAGAAAGTATGGGTGGACGAGAGAAAAGCTGTGAAAAGGCGTTTTCATAATTTGTATTAATATTTAATATCTCTGTGCCTGTCATCTTTCACATCGCAACAACTAGTAATAAATTGTTTTTTGAAGCTATAATCTCCCAAATATAGCTTTATCAAATTCGGGGGAATATGTCAATTAACCAAAATGTTGAATAATTGCTTCAGCATCATGGGATGAAATTGGATTTATTAGAATCTCAAACTCTTTATTCTCTCTGCGTCTTAGCGCCTTTGCGTGAGGTAAATCATCCCGCATTTATGCAATGCTCGGAATTTTTATTATTAATCCTTGGGATGATAAATTTCCATAATTAACTTTTATCGCTTCTGGCACTGCATTTACCGTGACGAGCGAAAGATAACGCGTCCTGGATACTCTTGTTGATTAATTCGTGCATATACCCGTAAACAAGTTAAAACTTCCCCAGGAACACCGCCACATTCTAGTTGCAAGTCATCCTTTGATAACGTACAAATATCGGCGTAAAGTCCTGATAACTGACGAATCCGCACATTATGACCAACAATATTTGCTCTATCAGCGACTTTTTTTAGTATGCGCCGTGATTCTTGTTGCAGTTTACCCCACCACGAATAGCGTTCAGCAGGGGGGATAAATACTAGAGAGTGAATTGCCTCATCCATGTCAATCCAAGCACGTAGAGTTAATAGAGGATCAGTATTTTCCTCAGTTTTTTGGACGCGATGAAAGCGATCGCTTAAAGCTTCGATATATTGATTTTTCTGTTCTGGTTTGGAGTGCAACGAGACGACATCGAAACCAAAAACGCTCTTTAAGGCATGGTATAAATCCTGGTCTATTTCAATAAGATTTATATATAAAAGTAGGAACCCAGCTAATAAATGCATATTTTCAGAGGCATTATCTGGGATTATTTCATAACTTAAAAATGCTTGTTGAGACAGACATAGCCCCTTAGCTTGGACAGTCCCGCTAAGTCCGGGGTAAATAATTTCATCCCGAATAAAAGGCACTTCATAGAGATGGGAATTATCTTCTACTGCACCAACTTCCTGAACTAATTCTAAAGCCCGCTGTCGCCAATCGGTAGCTAAATCCTCTGGAACCCGTAATAGTTTGTGGTGAATTTCGTTCCATAAATCGGAGTCCGTCTGGCTTTGTAGTGGGGAATCTCCCAGATAATAATTAAGTTCGGGGTCAGTTTCAAAAGCTTTCCGCAGGTGATTGAATTTTAATTCATCTGGGGATGGTATGGTGTCATATTTGTCTGTCTGTGGTTGCAACAAGCTATGAAGTTCTTGCAGCACTTCGTCACATATTTGGGTTCCTGGATCGTTTGGAAGTTCGTTACGAGCTTGAGTTAAAGTAGCCTCTAATCCGTGTAGGCTAAATTTCAGCAGTTTGGCTAGCTCTGAGTTTTTGATGTTTAATAATTGATTTAGATGCTGCATGAATTTAACTTTTTTTGGCGTTGCTGATTGATGGGATGATTTTTGTTTCGCGCAAAGGCAAGGCAGCGCGTTGCGGAGGTTCCCTCCGTTGTAGCGACTACCGCGCAAAGGCGCTAAGAATTTACCTTGAGCTTTGGTCAAAAATCTCAATTCATCTCGCAAATATGCAACGCCTTTTTTTTATCTCACGCAGAGGCGCAAAGGCGCAGAGATACAGAGATTTTCTGAGCGCCTACCCTGCGGGAACACCTAACGGCGAATGTGCGAGGTAAGCCTAATGTATGCCGCAAAATGGATCGCGTTCTTTGTCAACTTCGTTGGGTTGCAATTCTAATTCAGCACAATAAACGCATCCTTGTTGCTTGAGACATTCTTCATTAGTCGATGTCCAATAAGGAACCTCCCCTGCGTGCATCCGCAGAATGCCTTTTTCGTCGAGAGTTACGCGATATTGGCTAGGGTAATCTGTTGTGATGTCTGGTTTACTCAGTGCGCCAATGCGTAACCATTTTTTGGTTTTGCTTTCGCTATCTGTTTGATAAACATAGAAAGTGTGCTGACTAGTTTGCGGAAAGGGAGGTAAGGGTTCACTGATTAAACCGATTCCTGGTTGGGGTGCGCCATCTTGGAGATAGTGAAATTCTTGCAAATATTCACTACCATCTTTGTCTACTTCAAATACTAGATGATAAGCATTTGGTTGATCGACGGTTGCAGATTCAAGTACATTGACGGCAATATCACCATCAGTCAAGTTTTTGTTGGGGCGTTCAACGGCAATATTCCATTTCAATTTACCATCAGCAAACAGTGTTGATGTTTCAGAAATTGCCGATATTGCTGATCCTACATCTATCCCAGGAACGTCAATCAAATAATGGGGATTTCCTTGACAAAGCAACACGCTAAACTGGAGTGTTTGGTCAATTTCAAACTGGACTTTAACTTTTTTGAGAAACTCAGTTTCTTCCATTTCCAGTTTCTCCATGAGTTTTTTACCGTCGAAGCTACCCCAGAGTCGTAAATCTCCATCTTCGTAGTCTTGACGGTAAATAATATTTGTTAATTGTATTCCTTGCCATCCAGTACGAACTTTGGCGACTTTTTCCCAAGGAGCAAGTTGATAAAGTTCTTGCCCTGCTTTGAATACTGGTAATAAATCATTGCTTTGGGTTTTGCGTTTGAAGTTGCAAGGTAGATAATAAAATAGGTTTTTGACATCAATTTCTAACTGGTTGGCTCCTTTACGTAATAATCCTTTAGATTCTTCGGGATCAAATCTGAGCCTCCGCAATTTTTCGGCGTAGCAAGCACCCGCAGATGTGGCTAGTTTAGTAAATTCCAAAACAAAGGTAATTCGCTCTGGATTCCAGACAAAATAAGGTGAGTTGCTAAATTCTTGGTAAATGTGGCGTTGTACTAAATCCAGATTGCAAGTTTTACCAGATAAAATTAACCAATCAACTTTATGGGTATTCCAAGAATTTATATTATTATCTTCGGGATGCAAGCGACTTTCCATTAGTCCTTTGGCAATACCTATAGCTTCTTTAATTGCTGAGGTGGTGGCTGTTTCAAATTGCTGGCTATCCAGGGTGACGTAGATATTATCTAAATTTGTCGCTTGAAACTTAATTCCACTTTGGGTCAAAAGTTCAGAAATTTGCTGCTCTGAGAGCGTAAAAGTTAAAATAGAACCATCGTTAGGCAATTTCTGACCCAGTTTAAGTTTAGCTGCTTCTGCATGTTCCCAAAGAGTATAAAAGGTTTGCAGGCGCTGGGGTGCTTGTTGCCAACGGGTAGGCAATACTTTTTCTGCGGTATCTAAAGCATCTTTGTAAGCTGCATCGCCCTCTGGATTTTCTTTATCTAGACATTTTGAAATACTACCGCTTTGGAATTTTCCTTTTTCTAGGAAACGCTCGTTTAATTCCGTGCTAATTAAATCTTCTAATTTTTCGCTTTCAATATTACCTATTGTCACTGCTGTCAAAAGAAAGTCAGCGATCGCTACTTTTAATAATCGAAAAATTCGCAGTGTAATTAACTCACCGCCTAACTGTAAATGACCGGAAGATCCCAACAATTTAGGAGTCAGTTTATAGTAACGTCCCCCTAAACCCCGGTCTTCATTGTTAGCAAAGAAAGGGGTTTGATCTTCTAATGTCAGTTCAATTAAGGCTAAATCTGTGGTTCCGCCGCCGATATCTAAGACGAGAACATTTTGTGACCATTTATCCCCGGCTCGGCGACAACGAGTTTTGAATGACTCAATCCCAATGTTGAGATTACCGCCAAATTCTCGCCACAAAAAGAAGATGGCCACAGAAACAGCTTCATCGTAAGCGGTTTGGACATCATCAATGCCTAATTGCTCGACTAATTCTTTCACTTCTTTGCGAACAACTGGGGGAGCAACAGTTGGGTAGGTGACAACAGCGGTGAGTAAATCTCCCTCAGAAAATTTGCGTTGTGAACGTCTGCGATAATCTTCAGTTAACTCTATTAAATGTGCCCAAGCTGCTTGAATTAAATTATTAACATTAATCGTTTCTTCCTCACCCTCTAAAATTACTGGGAAAGATCGTTCTTGACCAAAATAACGTTTAGGCGAGTGGTGAAATCGACTAATAATTTCTTTTAAAGAACTACTTGTACCTTGGGCGATCGCTTTTTTTCTGTTATCTCTGGCTTCCCTACCCATCCGCAATGATAGATTTGTCAAGCTATAAATTTCTAATTCGCTGGGTATTTCTGTATCCCGACGGTCAATATCTAGGACTACTGGAATTAAATTTTGTGATTCGAGGGTAGGTACGCGAAACACTTCATGGTAGATTTGGTAAAGTTTTTTGCTGGCGGCTCGGCGGAATCGATCGCTGTTACCTAAACATAATTCAATTTGGCGAATTGCTTCTAAAAAGCGTTCTTTGTGATCGCTAGTAAAAACTTCACTTAAGCGACTGGGTTCTATTTCCAGATTTTTACTAATATCAGCGATAAATTTGTCCCATTCACCCGCACTGATGTCTGGTAACGCCACAGCAGCCGGAGAACTCAGCCATTGCGCCAAGCGATCGCGCAATCGTAATTCTTGCTCTTTAGGTAAAACTTCTGCGATCGGTACTTCAATCGGATCAAAAAGTGTGACTGTAGAATTTGATGTGCCAAAATCTAGGGCGAACCATCCGGGAAATCTTTTTTGTGGTTTATCTGGTTGTTCAATATGATTATCAAGTTGAAAAGGGTTCATTGTAGTATCTGTTTCTGTTGTTTGCTTGATGGGTGGCGGTTCAGAAATTAAAGGAGACCACAGATGACACGAAGTTGCAATCTGTTGACGCTCAGATAGTAGCGGATTTCCTGAATAATCGGAATCAAAATACTCAACAATTACCTGCAAATTACAGTTAATTGGTTGTGTTAAAGGTTGCTTGAGTTTGCAAGGATATTGCCCTAATTGCCCGATTTGAGAAATTCTCGGTGTAGCAGAATAAAATTGTTGATACGCTTTTTGAATTTGGGCGGCTAATTCATTTGGTGTGCCTCTAACTACACAAGTGATGCGAGAAATGTGAGGGATATTGTTCCCTGAAGGGATTAGTTGAATGCTAGGAAGCTCCAAATATCCGTTTTCTTTAACATGCACTTGGAAGCGAGGTGAAAGCCGAATTTCTACAGGCATTCCTTATTTTCCTTTTCTCGCAGATTTGCTAAAATAATTCGGCGTTTTTGATTGGGAGTATTCCTCACGCAGAGGCGCAGAGGCGCAGAGAAGAAGAGTTAAAGAAGTATCTATCTTTTAATTTTGTATTTCTTGATGGTTGGCGACTTCTGAAAGAATCTGTAACCAACTGGGAATGGCAATTGGAGATGATGAATCTCCGGCGGCAATAAATCTTAGTAGTGCTTCTTTTTTGGAGAAGTTTTGCATAGTAGGAATAATTTGATCTAAAATTCCTTCTAATTCTGAGTTAACTTGGCGAGTAACTTCACTGACGTATTGCACAAGATGGAGGCTGGTGCTAGCGGTAATTTCATCTCGTAGTCGCAGTACGAACAACTGGTGATTTGTGGATCTGGATAAGCCTTGATTTCTTTCTGGTGCCCAATCAAATATTTGACCGATGTTGTGTTTTTCGTCTTGACGCGCTAAGGGAAACATCGTTTCGGGGGCGTAAATTCCAAGGGTTTTGTCATAAGACATCGCTTGATCTTTACTATTAATTTCTGAAAGAATTGCTTCTTGCCATTCGTTAGGATCGCATCCCAATAGCAATTTATAAAATAAATCTGCTTCTTCCACGCCGAATTTGAACTCGATATCTTGTTCCATTTCTGGGTGGAGAATTGTCTTTAAGTATTCGCGTTCTGGGGCTATTTGCTGAGATAATTTGCCTAACCAATCAATGACGGCTTGATGAATGCGATCGCGGGCAAAATCTTCTAGTTCTTTGACTGTTTTGGCAAAGACTGGATAAAAATCATCACTTTGAGTTGGCAAATTATTATTAACTTTGTTGCCCCGATCAAATAGTTTACCAGCTGCACCTTTTGATTCTGCGAGAGCGATCGCCCCATTTTTAGCTTTGTTAAATAATAAAGTCCACTGATGCCAATTGAGGATTTTAAAAGTAAGTTCGTCTTTCACTACATCGCTGACAATTTCTCCCCGTCGGTCTTTGAGTGGTTCTTTGCCTAAGTCTTTGAGGAAATCACGATAAGTTTTATCTAAGTTCTCAATTACAGCCCGTAATTCTATGACTGCTGGACTATCTGTGGTGGGGATGCCTTGCTCGTGAATTTCTTCGAGAATATTTTTTAAGTTATCTTGTTGTCGATGCAAATTCTCAACTGATCTGCGAGTATCTTCATACAATTGTTTCAGCCCATGAGTCGCAACATGAGTTTGAATCAACTCTCGCAGCTTAGCAATACCCCCATCTTGGGCAAAGTAACCCAGTTGTCTGCCTAAATGACTGCGTGCATCCGATTCTAGCAGGCGATCGCTTAGTTGCTCCCACTTTTGTTGCAACCTCTTAGACCTTTCTAAATAATCGGGATAATCTAAGTTAGCTAAAAACTCTGGCGAACCGGCTTTGACAGCACTTGAACGTTTGGCCAATTCAGCTAATCCCAATAGTGGCGACAGCAACACAATCCGGTCTTTTTGGGTGGTAAAGGCACTTGCACCGTCAATTGTAGTTTGCAAAACTTTGAGTTTTTGGAAAACAGCTGTCTCCGGTAAAGGACTGACATCTTGGATGAGTTGGTCAAGTTCTCTTTCGCCGCCTTCATTATCTAAAGGTAATTGATCAAAGCGACCCACGCCTACGAGAATTAAATCCTTGAGGTCTTGTCCTGGTCGCTGCTGCTGCATCATGGTAAAGATTTTGTTAGCGCGATCGCTTCCAGGAGATTTACCATTGAGCAATACTAAAATCGTTTGAACTTCAGCTAATTCTCGCAATGATAAAAAGGTATCTCTAGCGCCCGAATTAGCAGCCCCTAACCCTGGAAAGTCTAGAAGAATAAATTCCGAAGCACCAGTTACATCCCAAACTTCCCGTGAGATTTTCACCTCAATGTCTACGCGGCGAATCAATGGAAAGCTATTCTGCAATAACTTTGTGGGTAACTTTTGGGGCGGACTCGGTAATCGGACATGAGGGGGAGGTAGATCCTCAAAACCGAGAGTTTGGATAGCCATTGGCTGTTCGGCTAGCTGTAGCCCTTCACGGGCAGTGGTTGCATCAATTTTGTAGCGCCCACCACACATCGCTTCACCATAGGCTTGATAAGCACGAATAAACAACACTAACTCCCGCAGCAGATAACGCAGTTCTAAGTTGTTACTCTGATTCCATGCTGACTCACACCAGTTAATAATATCTTTACCACTGTTGAGTTGCGATAACGGTATCGGTTCCAGTCCAGCGGCTGTAGTCCGCCGATTTGCCTCCCCCAACATAAAGCGCAGGCACTCATGTACTCCTTCATGAGAAAGATACTCTACAGTAAAATTATTTACCTGCGTTGTCACAAAGCTATCTTCCGGGATGATGTGAATAGCAGTGATGTTGCCAGTCGTTGGGTTTTCGCTAACTGGTAAAGCATCTGCGTATCCAATCAAGCTTCCTAGAAGCAAAGTTTTACCACTACTGAATTCTCCCATTACACCGATTTTGACTGGTGAAGTGGCAAGTTCTACAGTTTTCTCGGCAGCTTCCCGGAGGCAGACAAGACAATCATCCAGGCTGGCGGGAACCCAATCTTCTTGTTGAGAAGGATATTGAGGCACTGAGTCTATTTTTTGGAGAATAAATTCACCGTATTTTTTAAAACAGTCTAATTTTTTTAATTCCATAGAGTATTTTTCCGCCTAATATCAATTAATGTGATTTTTATAACAGACAAAATGCCATTAATAGCACTTGAATCAAGGTGTTGAAGTTACATTTCCCGTTTATATCAGATCATTTGCGATTTTGGGTGAAATTGTTTTTATCGGCTTTCACCATCGTCAACAATACACTTATATTTGTGATTAAATGCAAAATAAACTAAATAAAAATAATGTGTTTATTGACTCATGGTTTGATTGATTAAGTCTATTTAGATTTAAATATGAACTATTGTTTTTATCTAGACTTATTCTTTTGTAGTTTTAATTAACAATACTATTTTTCTACCTGCATAATCAAAAAACAAAGGCAGTTTTAAATATAGCTTCCGTTATTTCATATTGAGCTAACTTATTGTTTTTTATTCTCTCCACAAATAAAAAGTACTTAAGTATCGCGAATCTGGACGATAACGATGAAACTATTCTACCCAAGTACTCCAGCAATGGAAAATACTGATGCTTTTCTAAAAATTGATAAGTAAAAATAGTATCTGCTGCCTGTTGTATGTCCGATTTCCTTACAAAATCTTTACATATAATGAACATTCCCTCTTGCGATTCTCAAAATATAGAACAAACTATTATTCGTAATCCTTTAATTGTTCACCCTGAATTTTTTCTTGTTGATGTCATTAAATTAATGAGTCAAGTGCCAGGGAATCTTGATAACTTACCCAATAAAGAGATTGATAGCCTGACATCTCAAGTTAGTAGTTGTGTCCTGGTGATGGAAAATTCCCAGTTGTTGGGTATGTTTACGCAGCAAGACTTAATCAAATTGACAGCACAAGGCAAGAAACTAGAGGGTATGAGTATTGCTGAAGTGATGACTAGAGATTTAGTAACACTCAAGCTGAACGAATTTAAAGATATTTTTACTGCTTTAAATTTATTGAAACAACATCAAATTCGCTATTTGCCCATTGTAAGAGAGCAAGGAGAATTAATTGGGTTAGTTACTCTTACAAGTTTATTAGCAATTACTATACGCCAAGCAGAGCTTTATAATTATGCCCAAACTAAGCTCGACAAGCGCCATCAAATTGAAACAGAACTGCGATTAGAGCATAACTTTGTTTCTACTATTTTAAATTTGGCGGGTGCTTTAGTTTTAGTTTTAGATTTTCAAGGTAAAATCATTCGATTTAATCGTACTTGTGAGCAAATAACCGGGTACAGATTTGATGAAGTTAGAGGCAAATTTATTTGGGATTTTTGGCTGTTTTCTGAAGAAAACGAACTGATAAAAGCTGCCTATCGAAATTTTAATAACAACTCCTTCCCTAAACAAAATGAAAATTATTGGGTAACTAAAAACAACGAAGAACGCTTAATTTCTTGGTCAAACAATGTTCTGTTCAATCGGAATGGCCAAATTGAATATATCGTTTGTACGGGGATTGATGTTACTGAAAGTAGAAAAGCTGAAGAAGAACTCCGACAAACTCGTAACTTTCTTCAGATGATGATTAATAATTTGCCTGTTGGAGTTTTTGTTAAAGATGCCAGACCAGAAAATTTTGGTAAATTAAAGCTATGGAATGAAGCCTGTGAAAAGATATATGGCTTAACAACCGACCAAGCAATTGGCAAAACAGATTATGATTTCTTCCCCCAAGAGCAAGCAGAATTTTTTAGTCAAACAGACCAAGCAGCTTTTTCGTTGGGTGTATGTCAAGATATTGCTGAATATCTTATTGATAGTTTTAGCTTAGGAAGAAGAATTTTACATACAACTAAAATTCCTCTATATGACAAACATCACCAACCCGAATACCTGCTTTGCATTTCAGAAGACATTACAGAGAAAAAACAATCAGAAGAAAAGCTACAACAAGCAAAAGAGCAACTCCAAACAGTTTTAGACGCAGTACCTGGATTTGTTTCTTGGGTTAGTACAGATGGATATTATTTAGGAGTTAATCGACATTTAGCTGAAAGTTTTAAATTGACTCCTGATGCTTTTGTAGGTCAAGAATTGGGGTTTATGCAAAATAGCCCGCAGTTTACAGAATTTATGTATAGCTTTCTCAAGAGTTCAAATTTAGCGAGTTCTCATGTCATTGATGCCAAAATTAAAGACGAAAAACGAAATTATTTACTCGTTGCTCAAAAATACCAGAAAAATACTGCTGCTGTTGTTGTAGGAATTGATATTACAGAGCGTAAGCAAGCAGAAATAGCTTTGGCTGAATCTGAAGATATGCTCCGTTCAGTTTTAGATAGTACTCCTAGTCTGGTAACTATGGTTAATCAAGAAAGGAAAATATTATTTATCAATAAAACAGTATTAGGGCTATCAGTAGAAGAACTGATTGGAACAAATATTGATAATTATGTGATTACTGATGACCAACACATTCAGAGTGCTGCTTTAGAACGCGTCTTTAATCAAGGAGAAGTTGTAAGTTATGAAATTCGGGGTTTTAGTGCCAATAATTCACTAAGACACTATCATTCTCAAGTTGGCCCAATATGTCGTGATGGGCACGTTATGAGTGCAGTTATTGTAACGAATGATATTAGTGAACAGCAAGCTGCACTGCGCGATCGCAAACAAGCAGAAGCGGCTCTTAAAGAAAGTGAAGAGAAGTTTCGTTTATTTACAGAAAATATTAAAAGTGCATTTTGGATTATTGATATCGAGGGAAATTCTCGTCAAATGGTTTACGTTAGTCCAGCTTTTGAAGAAATCTGGGGACGTTCCGCTGAAGAATTTTATATGTCTTATACTACAGCTTTAGAAGCGATTCACCCTGCTGACCGCCAGCATTTCATTGTGGATACACCACAAAAACAGGGTGAGTATGATGAAGAATATCGTATTATCCGACCCGATGGAGTTATTCGTTGGATTCGTAGCCGCGCTTTTCCTATCAAGAATGAAACAGATGAAGTGTACCGGATTATTGGTATTGCTGAAGATATCACAGAGCGCAAACAAGCCGAAATAGCTTTACAAAGTTTAGTAGAAAGTACAGCTTCTACCATCGGGCAAGATTTTTTTCCAGCATTAGTTGAGTACATTTCTTCTACTTTAGATATCCACTTGGCTTTAGTAACTGAGTTCATTGATAATCAATTTCATAGTTTGGGATTTTGGTATGACGGGCAATTACAGCCTCAAATTTCTTATGATATGAGGTCAACTCCTTGTGAGATTTTGACACAACAAGGAGCTTACTATTGTTCTTCAGGCATTCAGCAACTCTTCCCTAGTGATCATAAATTGGTTGCTCTCCAAGCAGAAAGTTTTATGGGAGTTATTTTAAGCAATGATTTTGGCGAACCTATTGGTACACTCTGCGTTGTAGATAATAAACCTATACCTGACCCCTATAAATTTGAGGGAATTTTAAAAGTATTTGCAGCCAGAGCTAGCGCTGAATTACAACGTCAACGGGCGCAAGAAGCTCTACAACAATTAAATCGAGAGTTAGAAGCTAGGGTTGAACAACGTACTTTAGAACTGCAAGAAAGTGAAGCCGAACTCAGAGCGATTTTTCATCAAGCAGCTGTAGGAATTAGACTATCAACTTTAGATGGGCATATTCTGAAAGTTAATCAGAAACTATGTGAGATTTTGGGCTACAGCCAAGAAGAACTGCTGAACAAAACCTTTATGGATATTACTCATCCAGAAGATTTGCAATGTCATCTGCATGAGTTGCAAAAATTAATCAAAGGAAAAGTAGAAACATTTTCTCTAGAAAAACGCTATTTACATAAAAGTGGTAATTCAGTTTGGGTAAATTTGACTGTTTCCCTGATTAAAGATGTTAATAATCAGCCAATTTATTTGATTGATGTGATTGAAGATATCCGCGATCGCAAACTTGCACAAGAAGAACTTAAACGCCAATTTGCAGCAGTAGAAGCTGCTATAGATGGTATTGGTATTCTCAGCCAAAATAACTATATATATCTCAATAAAGCTCATGTTGAGATGTTTGGCTATACTAGTGCTGACCAAATCATTGGTAAGACATGGAAAGAAATTTACGAACCACACGAAATCAATCGTTTTCAAACAGAAATTTTTCCTATCTTAATGCAACAAAAACATTGGAGAGGAGAGGCAATTGCGAAAAGAAAAGATGGTAGCCTTTTTGAAGAAGAAGTTTCTCTCACGATTTCGGAACAAGGTGATTTAATATGTGTATGTCGTGACATCAGCCAGCGTAAAGAAGCAGAGCGACTTCTAGAAGAACAAAGGATCTTTCTGCGTAGCATTATTGATAACAACCCCAACTGCATTTTTGTCAAAGATACCCAAGGCAAGTTTTTGCTTGTCAATCAGGCTATGGCTGACTTCCATCACACCACTATTCCCGAATTAGTGGGTAGAACTGATGCAGAATTTTATTCAAATACAGAACTTCAGCGATTCAACGATTTTGACCAAGCTGTTTTTTCCATGTTACAGCCAATTCAAATGCTGGAATCTAGTATTAAAAAAGCAACAAAAGAAGAATGCTATTTTCAATCTATTAGAGTTCCTTTAATTGCACCTAATGGTCAGGTAAGGGGTATCTTAGGCGTTGCGACAGATATTACAGAACGCAAACTAGCTCAAGATGCACTTCAACAACAAATCGAACGAGAACGACTAGTTAATGTCATTACTCAACGCATCCGAGAATTTTTAGATTTACAGGCTACTTTGAATGTCACAGTCGCTGAAATTCACAAGCTACTCAAAGTTGATCGAGTACTTATTTACCGAATTTTACCAGATGGCACAGGTAAAGTTATTGCTGAAGCTTTGACTTGCGATTATGAAAGTATACTTGAACATTCTTTTCCTGTAGAATCTTTCCCTCACGAATGCTATCTGCATTATGCAAAGGGTAATATTTACGCTCTTTCTGACCGTAATTTGCGTACTAGTCCTAGCTGTATGAAACAGTTTATGTTAGACATGCAAATTCGCGCCAAGTTAGTGATTCCTATTATCCAACAAGGTATGCTTTGGGGTTTATTAATTGCTCACCAGTGTTCATCCCCCAGAGAATGGAAGTCAGGAGAAATTGAGTTGTTACAACAGTTAGCAAATCAGCTAGCTATAGCCACAAAACAATCAGGACTTTATGCTCAACTGCAAATAGAATTGAACGAGCGCAGACAAACAGAAGCGGAACTACGTCAAGTTAAAGAAAGGCTACAATTTTTGATTGCTTCCAGCCCGGCGGTGATTTTTACAGCTCAGCCATTAACAAGAAATTATTACCCAACCCAAACTACATATATTAGTGAAAATGTATTTAATCTCATCGGCTACGGAGCAGAAGAATTTTTAACCCAGCCTAATTTATGGATAGATCGTATTCATCCTGAAGATGCTCCGCAAATTTTGCAAAATTTGTCGCAATTGCTGAAAAAAGGACATTATAGCCATGAATATCGGTGGCTGCATCGAGATGGAGAATATCGCTGGCTCTTTGATGAATTAAAGTTTGTGCTAGATGAACATGGTAATCCTCAAGAGATCATTGGTTTACGGATGGACATCAGCGACCGCAAAAAAGCAGAGGAAGAAATTTGTAAAACTTTAGAAAAAGAAAAAGAACTCAGTGACTTGAAATCTCGTTTCATTTCGATGACATCCCACGAGTTCCGCACACCCTTGGCTGTAATCGCCTCTTCTGCCGGCATTTTGAAGAATTTTAGTCATAAACTCGGTGAACCACAAAAGCAAAAGCATCTACAGTGCATTCAAACTTACGTTAAACACACCACTCAACTTTTAGATGACATCCTACTAATTAATAAAGCTGAAGCCGGAAAATTAGCATTTGAGCCAACTTCTTTCGGTTTAGTTGATTTTTGTCGCACTTTGCTAGAAGAATTACAACTCAGCGCCCCTAACCATACCTTAATATTTTCTCCTCAATATCTGCATAATTTATCACTAGAAAATGATTTCATTGCTTGCATGGACACAAAACTTCTGCGACAAATCTTGAGCAACTTGTTTTCCAATGCTGTCAAATATTCATCCGATGGTAGCAAAGTTGAATTTAATTTGTCAGTTCAATATGAAACAGCAATTTTTCTCATCCAAGATGAGGGTATTGGTATTTCACCAGAAGATCAGCAACATTTATTTGAATCTTTTTACCGCGCTAGTAACGTTGGTAATACACCAGGCACTGGATTAGGATTGACAATTGTCAAAAAATGTTTAGACCTCCAAGGAGGACGAATTACCGTCGCTAGCGAAGTTGGAGTAGGTACAACATTCAGGGTAGAACTTCCATTGATGGCAACTAATTGCCTTATATAACAGTATTACTGTGTTAGCTGGGAATGATTTTAGGGAAACATAATTAACGAGATAGTGTAATCAACTAATATCTCTATCTTTATCATCCTTAAATGAACACAATTTTAGTAATAGAAGACGAACCTCAAATTAGAGAAAATATTCAAGAAATTCTCATTCTTTCAGAGTTTGAGGCTTTGACAGCACCAAACGGCCAGATTGGGCTAAAAATTGCCAAAGCTAAACTACCAAATCTAATTATCTGTGACATCATGATGCCAGAATTAGACGGTTACGGCGTATTATCTGCTTTGCGTCAAGATGAAATAACTACTAATATTCCTGTGATTTTTCTCACTGCTAAAGCAGAGCGTTCTGATTTTCGTCACGGTATGGTGCTTGGTGCTGATGATTATTTAACAAAACCATTCACACCTGAAGAACTACTAAATGCAATTACTACCCGTTTAGAAAAACAAGCTGCGGTAGAGCGCCAGTCTCAAGCTAAATTAGATGAATTACGCATAAATATTGCTCACTCACTACCTCATGAACTCAACACACCTTTGAACGGTATTCTAGGTATGTCGCAGTTACTAATGAACAATCGTGATTTAATTGATGAATCTGAAGAAGTTGAAATTGCAGAATCAATTTACACTTCTGCAAATCGTTTGCATAAATTAACTCAAAGATTTTTAATCTATAGTAATTTAGAATTAGTTATTAGAGATCAAAAAAAAATTCGCCACATTCGAGAAAAATCAGATAAATGTCTTACTCAAGCAATTATTAATGATGTTTCTGGCAAAAAAGCAAAAGAGTTTAATAGAGAAAAAGATTTGAAGCTTGAACTTCAAGAATCTACTGTAGAAATACCAGAACAGAAGTTTATTAAGGTCATTGAAGAATTAATCGACAATGCATTTAAATTTTCTTTACTTGGTAGCGAAGTTAGAGTAATTAGCAATTTCAGTGATCGTAAATTTAGCTTATATGTAATAGATCATGGCAAAGGAATGACAAACGACAAAATTGAGCGAATAGGCGCTTTTGTACAATTTGATCGCAAGTCTTATGAGCAACAAGGTTCTGGATTAGGACTGACTATTGTTCAGCATATAGTTAAACTATATGGTGGTGAATTAATCATAGAAAGCATTCCTGAAAAAAGAACTACTGTCAGTATTTATTTACCTTGTTAAGTCGGTTGTTCTGTGGCGATCGCTTTGGGTGTGTCGCGGGCAGTTACTAACTGCACTGTAAAAGTAGAACCTTCATCCAGCTTACTTTTAACATAAATAGAACCACCACAACGCCACAATAAGCGTTTGACAATTGTTAATCCTAACCCAGCACCGCCAAGATCTTCACTGACTCCAGAACGTACCCGATAAAAGCAGTCAAAGATTTTAGGAATTTCACTTTCAGCAATACCAATACCTGTATCGCGGAATTCTAATTGGACATGATCGCCTCTCACATGGGCTTTGACCCACACCTGACCACCATTGGGGGTAAACTTAATGCTGTTATGTAGCAGATTAATTACTATCTGTCTTAGCCTACTCACCACACACCAAACAGGTGGAAGTTCAGTTGATACAGTGTAGGCTAATGTGATGCCTTTTTCTTTGGCTAAAGGTTGGTAGGTACTGACTATCCCAGGCACAACATCTGTAAGGTTGACTAACTCTAAAGTTGTTTTTTCTAAATTATGCTCCAGATCCACCATATCCAACAGACCAGTGATCAAAGTACTTTGGCGATCGCACTGGGTATTGAGCATTTGTAAATAACGTTGTCGTTGCGGTGGCTTAAGAGTCGGAGAATTTAATAGTGAGAGTGCAGTCTTCATGTGCGTCAAAGGTGTACGCATTTCCTGACACACATTACTTAAATATTTATCTTTGAGTTGGTCTTTTTGACGCAGCTTTTGATTTTGCTGCTGCATCTTAGCAATCCGCGCAGTTTTGTGTTGACGGCTAATTTCATCCTGTCGCTGTAGTTGTTTTGCTAACAGATGATTGATCAGAGTTGGCTCAGATACACTGGAGCAAATCAAATCAGCAGGTTTAATTATTGCAGAAAACTCCGCTGAAGTTACCTGCTTGATACCACTTAAAACTCGCTGAATAACTTGTCCTTCAGTAGTGGTCATAGTCAGCAAAGGCAGAGTTTTCTTAGTGTTAACCTTCCTCAAAATTTGGTTTTGGCGTTTTTTAATCGGTCGATGAGCCAAAATTAAACTACAAAACTGTGGCGATAACACTATCAGAAAGTATTCCCGTCGTAGTTGCCTTTGCGATAATAATTGCACACGAATATCATGCAATGGTGAGATGAGTTCTTCTTGTACATTTCTCCATTGCCCCTGATTGTTACGACTTTGGGAAAAACTAGGCTGCAATCCTTTAGGAGGATTTGAGTTTTCTATTTCCTTGCTTTTGCCTATTCCTCTTTCTCCAACTTGGCAATTATAGATCGTAGCAGACGCACCTATTGAGAATTGGTAACGCACTAATTCTGCGCGCCAAATTTTTCCAGGTGGTAACTTAACCCAGAAAGTTGCGGCAATCTGCTGCTCAATTAGTAAATCTATTTGTGACCTTACCAGTGATAGCAGGGTAGCAGGATTGAGAGGCAATGGTTGAGGAGGCGCTTCCACTCCCAAAGCCAAATGATATAAAGACAGATCCTGACGCGGAGAATCATTCATGAGTCAAGCACAACCAACAAGGACAACGCACAAATAACAATGTATCGATTTTCACCTTTATGTGTCAGTTTTTCACAAAAAAGCCACTTCAAAACATAAATAGGGCATAAGGAAGAAGGGTAAAGGGAAAGGGGGAAAGGGTTTGTTTCTTCATCCTTTACCCTTTACCCTTTACCCTTTAACCTTTTCCCAAGATTGTTCATCCCCTCCCTCCTACCTAGCCCCTAATCTTTCTTGTAAAGCGTCCCGTGCGTGTTCGCGGTCGTCAAAGTGAATTTTTTCAGTACCGAGAATTTGGTAGTCTTCGTGACCTTTGCCAGCGAGTAAAACTCCATCACCGGGTTGTGCTTGTAAAATAGCGGTGCGAATGGCGATCGCGCGATCGCCTATTACCGTCGGTTTTGCTGTGTCAGGTATTCCAGACAAAACATCTTGTAAAATTCGTTCTGGGTCTTCGGTACGGGGGTTATCTGATGTAACTACTGCAACATCTGCTAAGTCAGCGGCAATTTTACCCATTTTGGGGCGCTTAGTGCGATCGCGATCGCCGCCGCAGCCAAACACGCAAATCATCTTACCAGGGATAAATGGACGTGCAGCTTTGAGCAAGTTCTCTAAACTATCTGGAGTGTGGGCATAATCTACAATCACGCTAATATCTTGCTCAGGAGTAATTTGCACCCGTTCCATACGTCCGGGGACTCCTGGAAACTCCGAGATTGCAGATGCCACTAATGACAAATCTAAACCCAAGTGTAAAATTGCGCCTATCGCAGCTAAGAGATTTTCTAAATTGTATTGACCGACGAGAGGCGATCGAAAAGCCGCTTCGCCCTTGGGTGTATGTAAAGTACCGCTGACACCGTTAGGTTGATAATTTAAATCACTCATCCACAAATCAGCACTGCGATCGTTGACGCTGTAACTCCAAACTTGTTGAGGATTTAACGAAGCGATTAACCGCTTACCATAGGCATCATCAGCATTAATGATTGCCCGTCCTTTCAGATAATCAGAGCTAAATAACAGCGCTTTGGCGGCAAAATAATCTTCCATATCGCTGTGATAGTCCAGGTGATCTTGGGTGAGATTACTAAATACACTTACCTCAAATTGACAACCTAAAACTCTACCTTGAGCTAAAGCGTGAGAACTCACTTCCATTACCCCAAACTCACAACCAGCATTTACAGCTTCTGCTAGCTGCTGTTGTAATTCCACAGCAAAAGGCGTAGTGTGGATGGCAGTTTGCTCAAAACCAGGCCAACGAGTATAAAGAGTTCCCATTAAAGCCGTAGACAGGTTAGCTTTAGTCAACAAAAATTCAATCAGGTGAGTAGTTGTGGTTTTGCCATTCGTACCAGTCACACCCACTAATTTAAGTTTTTGTCCTGGATAACCGTAAAAAGCACTGGCGATTTGGGCACAAGCTGTAGTCATGTTGTTAGCACTAATGACAACAGCATCATTTGTAGGAGGATTTTTTTGGGCGGCTTCAGGAGAGACAATCGCCGCCACCGCCCCCGATGCGATCGCACTTGGCCAAAATTCCCCACCATCTACTCGCGTTCCTGGCATCCCAATAAACAAATCTCCCGCACCGCAAGCGTGAGAGTTCGTTTTTAGTCCTTTGACTTCTGCATCTTCAACAGTAGGATGATTAGCCAACTGTTCAACACTATCTACCGCTGCTAGTAATTCCCGCAATTTCATGTTATGAACCTCGCCACACGTTTTCCTTGCGCTTATTCTGCATTATTTTTTTTCAAATTGGATACACTCACAGAAATAAAGGGTAAAGGTTAATTTTTACAAGTCGCTGTATTGGCATTACAAGTCGCTGTATTGGCATTACAAGTGGATGCATTGGCATGACAAGTCGCTGTATTGGCATTACAAGTCGATGTATTAGCATAACAAGTCGATGTATTAGCATTACAGGTAAACGTGTAAAGCAGCTTTAGAAAATTTGTGTTTACCTTTGTTATAAATACTTAATCAACATTTGCTCCAATTGCTGGACACTAGCACGCGGAGAAGGACGTGGCAAAGGTATTTCTTTCACATCTTCTGACTTGGCGCTCTTGGCGTCTTGGCGGTTCGATAAATAAAGTACAGGTACTTCATACTGATATGCACCGAACCAGTCTTCACGAGTCGTAATATCTCGAACTTCAAGCTCGAAACTGAGGTTGTGAATTTGTTCTAACTTTTCCTGTAAGCCTTCACACAAATGACATCCTGGTTTAGTGTATAAAATCAATCGCATTTTCTGCCGCCAATTTTTCCCTTTCTACAAGTCATGATAGGCGTAATACTAATTCGTAATTCGTAATCAAACCTGTTTTGTGGCTCTAGGCAGAATAAAAGTAGAAATCAGGTTTAAGGAGTACAACGCTAGATGGTAGAGTAAAATCTTTGCTATAAAAATAGATTAATATGATTTCTTGCTATTTGCGCTACGTTATTGACCCTGAGAAAATTTCGGATTTTGAAGCATACGGACGTATGTGGATTCCGTTGGTAGAAAAATTCGGTGGAAAGCATCACGGCTACTTTCTTCCACATGAAGGAGCTAATAATATTGCCGTCGCTCTGTTCAGTTTTCCCAGCCTTGCAGCATACGAGCAATACCGGATAGAGTCAAAGCAAGATCCAGCTTGTCAGCAAGCGTATGAATTTGGGCATCGAACAAAATGCATTGTTAGTTATGAGCGCTCATTTATGCGCCCAGTTTTAGCCGATGTTACCACTAGATGAAACAACAGCATTCCCTGGTGGCAGCAGAGCGCTTATCCAAGTAAAGTGAGAAAACGAAATAAGAAACGGTGACTTTGTAAAAGCTGGTAATAGCTTCAAATTGTAATCGCAATAGAGAACATTAAAACGCCTATTATCCCAGCGTTAACACCTTAGACGGCATATCTACCAACAACCGTCGAGTTTTTAACCACTGGCGACCAATTAAAACTTCTGACACTCCTTCACCCACATGGACAGGAATATCAAATTCCTGTCCATCAATTCGCACTTTTCCTAAATAAATGTCAAATTCTGCTTCTCCTTGGGCTGTGAGCATTGTTTGCTGTTCTACATAAATCCAATCAAGTGCTTCTAAATCCTGGTTATTAATTGCCAGCCACCAAGAAAAACCTGTATCAAAAAGTGCTAATACTGGTATTACTAAGGTGTTAGCAGCTATCAACTCTATCTCAAAAAATAATTCATCCTCATCACCAAAGTTGCCGGAAATCATATCCTGCCGCAGACCCCAGTTTCATTGATGCGGAAGACGTGCAGCCTTGCATTCGGGTGTTTTTCATGTGCCATCTGGGCAACTGCTAATGCATCCTCATTAATAAAATATTCTCCGCTTTCTGGTTCAACTGCTACATACCAGTTGTAGTGAGTCTTAATTAAAGAAGGCTGCAATTTTTGGAATATTTGTTCGCAACGCTGCTTTAATTGTGCTTTTTCAGCTTTCCATTGAGCTTTGTTCTCTGATGACCACTGGATTTCGGGAAATATTCTTCCCCGGCGCACTGTGCGAGTAGACTTTGCTTCAGTCATGGTTGGTTCTGCTTGACTGTAATATCTATATTTTCCAGCAGATTCAGACTACTTGGGGTATGTAACATTGTAAACTTTTCCGACTGGTATTAGAGTTTGATAGATCGATCGCATACACGACAAGATTTTAATAAAAACAGCATGGGTGGCAAATTAATCGTATTTGAAGGGGTAGAAGGCTGCGGCAAAACTAGCCAAATGCAATTTTGTGGTCAATGGTTAGAAAGTTTAGGTATCTCTGTAATTGCCACTCGTGAACCAGGGGGAACAGAGTTAGGGCTGCATCTGCGTCGTTTGTTGCTAGAAAAAGCAGATAATCAACCAATTGCTGAGGTGACAGAATTATTGTTGTATGCTGCTGATAGATCACAACACATAGAACAAGAACTCAAGCCCAATTTGGCAGCAGGGAAATATATATTATGTGATCGCTACACAGACTCTACCATTGCCTACCAAGGTTATGGACGGGGCTTAGACATGAATTTAATCAACCAACTTAACTTAATTGCTACTGGTGGGTTAACAAGTGACCTCACTATCTGGTTAGATGTCGATGTAGAAGTAGGACTAGCCCGCAAAAAGGGAGGCGAAGCAAGTTTAGACCGCATTGAACAAGAGACAATTGCTTTTCATCGGCGCGTTCAACAAGGGTATGGAGAGTTAGCTGCATCTTATCCATCCCGGATTGTGCGAGTAGATGGCAACTTGAGTCAAGAAACTGTACAAAAAATGATTCAGGAAATTTTGCGCGTACATCTGAACGAGTTGACTTTGTAGTGGCGTTTATCGGCGGTTATAAAACAGGATAAACTCGACCCTTCCAAGCACCGCCGCGACCTTGCCAATGGCGAACGGCTGAATCTAAAGTCATCAGGGTATAAAGAAAAGCGATCGCAGGTAAACTCAAGGCTAACCAAAACGAACATTGATAAAAGCGGATAGTTGGCAAATATGCCCAGGTCATGAGCAACCATGCTGATAAACCTGTAAGTGCGATTGCCCAATTTCCGATCAATGCACCCAAAATCAAAGCCAGAGGCGGAACTAAATAAATTAAGGTCATTCCTATCAAAGTTCCCAGTAGCAACAAAGGGGAATAATTCAGTTGTGTATAGGCTGTACGAGCCACCATATCCCAAATCGTCGTTAGAGAAGGATAAGGGCGTAAGCTGCGGGTTAAAGTACTCAATCCTAACCAGATACGCCCTTGATTCTTAGTTCCTTTTACTGCCTTTGCTAAGGCACAATCATCAATTAAAGTTTGCCGAATAACTTGAATACCACCAATTTGTTCTAAAGCTGCGGCGCGAATTAAAATACAGCCTCCGGCCGCAGCGGCTATTTGATTTTTGGGATTATTCACCCAGCGAAAGGGATAGAGTTTTTGAAAGAAAAACACAAAAGCCGGAATCAAAAATTTTTCCCAAGAGCCTTCACACCGAAGTCTTACCATTACAGAAACTAAGTCTAATTCTTCTTTTTCTGCTTTGGCGATTAATCGGCGAAGATTACTAACATCATGCTTAATATCTGCATCGGTGAGTAAAAAATAGTCTGGTGACAATGTTTTAGCTTGTTGAATACCTTGCTCAATAGCCCAGAGTTTACCTGACCAACCAGCAGGTAAAGATTCGCCAAAAATAATATGTAATTGCTGGGCTTTATCTAAGGCGTGGGCAACTCCTTCGGCAAAATTGGCTGTACCATCTGTACTGCGATCGTCTACTAAAAACACATCGAAAATACCAGGATAATCTTGGAGTAAGAGCGATCGCATGGTAGTTGGGATTAAATCAGCTTCGTTACGGGCAGGAATCACTGCACAGACTGTAGGTAAAGATTGTAGCTGCGTTTCTGCGATCTCTAACTGCTGGTCTGTTCGCCAAAATTGCCCCCAAAAACACAGTAATCCCAACCAAATTATCAAGGATAAAAGTGTTAATCCTAATACAATTGCACCCATGACCACAGAAAATATGAAGGATAGGAAACCTTGATATTTTATACTTAGCGATCGCCGCAGAATCTAACCGTGGTATCTTTCATTAATATTTGATACTTCATACTTTATCCTTCGGTTGATGCAAACACAAGACAGGGTAACAGTCAATAAAGTCGCAGCGGCGATCGCTGGTAGCCAACAGTATCTGCTTTCGACTCAGTACCCAGCGGGCTATTGGTGGGCAGAGTTAGAATCTAATGTCACCATTACTGCTGAAGTCGTCCTGCTGCATAAAATTTGGGGAACAGACCAAGCAAGACCTTTGCACAAAGTTGCTGCCTACCTGCGCTCTCAACAACGGCAGCATGGAGGCTGGGAACTTTTTTATGATGATGGTGGAGAATTAAGTACCTCGGTTGAGGCCTATATGGCGCTGAAACTGCTAGGTGTATCAGTAAATAACCCAGCCATGATCAAAGCGCGAGATTTTATTCTCCAACGGGGAGGCATCAGCAAAACTCGCATTTTTACTAAATTGCACCTCGCCTTGATTGGCTGCTACGATTGGCGTGGCATTCCCTCCCTACCTCCTTGGGTAATGCTCTTACCCCCAGCTTTTCCCTTTAATATCTACGAAATGTCTAGTTGGGCGCGTTCTAGTACTGTGCCGTTGCTGATTGTATGCGATCGCAAACCTGTTTTTATCACCGAACCAACGATCAATCTAGATGAACTATATGCTGAAGGTGTTGATCAAGTCCGATATGAATTACCCCGCGCTGGTAATTGGACTGATTTATTCTTGACTCTTGATCAAGGGTTTAAGTTAGCAGAAAGTTTGAATTTAGTTCCATTCCGCAACGAAGGCATCAAAGCTGCCGAAAAATGGATTTTAGAACGCCAAGAAGTTACAGGTGATTGGGGTGGGATTATTCCTGCCATGCTCAATTCAATGCTAGCTTTGCGGTGTTTGGGTTACAGCGCCAATGACCCAATTGTGGAACGAGGTTTGCAAGCAATTGATAACTTTGCTATTGAAACAGAAGATAGTTACCGAGTACAGCCTTGTGTTTCACCTGTATGGGATACGGCTTGGGTAATGCGGGCTTTAGTAGAATCTGGCTTGGCACCAGATCATCCCGCTATTGTGCAGGCTGGAGAATGGTTGCTGCAAAAGCAAATTCTCGACTATGGTGACTGGATTGTGAAAAATCGCCAAGGCAAACCGGGAGCTTGGGCATTTGAGTTTGACAATCGCTTTTATCCAGATGTGGATGACTCGGCTGTAGTTGTGATGGCTTTACATGTAGCAAAACTCCCCAACGAAAAACTCAAACAAGCTGCGATCGCCCGTGCTTTAAATTGGATTGCATCTATGCAGTGTAAACCAGGCGGTTGGGCAGCTTTTGATCTGGATAATGATCAAGATTGGCTTAACTCTGTACCCTATGGCGATTTGAAAGCCATGATTGACCCTAACACCGCAGATGTTACGGCCAGGGTGTTAGAAATGCTAGGTGCTTGTAATCTACCAATTGACGATCAAAAATTAGAGCGTGCCCTTGTCTATCTTCTGAGTGAGCAAGAAACTGAAGGTTGCTGGTTTGGGCGCTGGGGCGTTAATTATATCTATGGCACTAATGGCGTTTTATCAGCTCTCGCTTTAATTGAACCTCAAAAACATCAAGTCAATATAGAGCGAGGAGCTACTTGGTTAATAAAATGTCAAAACTCAGATGGTGGTTGGGGTGAAACTTGTCGCAGCTACGATGATCCCCGCCTTAAAGGGCAAGGACGCAGCACTGCATCCCAAACAGCTTGGGCTTTAATTGGTCTAATAGCCGCTGGCGAAGCAACTGGCAAATTAGCTCGTGAGGCCATTGAGCGAGGAATTAGCTACCTTTTGACAACTCAAAAACCCGATGGTACTTGGTATGAAGCAGACTTTACAGGTACTGGCTTCCCTAGTCATTTTTATCTCAAGTATCATCTCTATCAACAATACTTTCCTTTAATAGCTTTAGGTCGTTATCAAGAATTACAGCAGCGATCGTCAAGCTAATTAATTATTCATAATCATGTTTGGTGGAAGAAAAATTAATCCACCAAACATCATATTTAGCTGGAAGTCATGCGCCACTTGCTATCCTGCGGAAACGCTAAGAGCGAACCCGGAGGGAAGGCCATTAAGCATCCTTTTAGCGCAAAAATAAAATGTAATCTATTGATAGCTTTATTTAATGAAGTAATTTTAGTCAAAACAAGTTGATATATTGAGTTTATTGTAATTAAAAGCTGATTTTAAGTGTTTTTCTTTATTGGTATACTTTGTATTAGTTGTAGATATTTATAATAAGCCATTGATTTTGATCACAACATTAATATAATATCAGTACCATTACAATTGAATATGGTCATAACCGTATCTAAGCAAATAATAGTTGTTAACAAATTAATAGTTGATAAAAATCATAGATTATTAAGCATCTTTTAATTAAAGCTCATCTGTGACTTATCTGAATGGTTTTAAATTGATCTTATTAAGATTAATTATCGAGTAGAATAAATTTTTAATATGATAAATAAAGACAGTAAAAATCGAAAAATACTCCGACTACTATTATCTTTTCTGATTACAGCTGGGCTTCTAGGGTTTAGCTGAAAGTACTTAGATAACCAACTTGTCAAGTTAGTACAAAATACCAATTCTTCTGACCAAAGCATATTAACCTGGCTAACCAATGCTTTACCAAGATATAACCAATCTTACACCTCTAAAATTAAACCAGATCAAAGTTCTATTACATCACGCTTAGATACTAGTTTGCCTAATCCAGAATTGCTAACGATGGATGGCAGCGTGACTATAGTCAGTTTGGTTATGAAGCTTCAAAGAAGCTATAAATATCTAGCCAATCCCTCTATGACTACAACTTATGGCATACCAGATGGTAGACCAAATGGAACCAATGCTGGAATTCAACATTTAATTGATGGCAAAGTATTAATGGCTGCTAGTTCACGTTATTTAGAAGCTAAAGAATTAAAAAGTGGCCTAGTAGGTGTGCCGATTGCTAGAGATGCTATAGCTATAGCAGTAAATATTAATAATCCCTATAAAGGAGGATTAACAATGAGGCAGTTAAAAGACATTTTTCAGGGAAAGATCACCAATTGGTCGCAAGTAGGTGGCCCTAATTTACCAATAAAAGTCATTAATCGATCTCCTAACAGTGGTACTTATACATTTTTTCAAGAAACGGTGCTTTCTGGCCAGCCTTTTGCACCTGATAGTAAAAATTTCCAGACAGTAGTACAAGATGAAACCACACCAATATTACGTGCTTTAGGTAACAATGGTATTGGCTATAGTACGGTTACTCAAATAGAAAATCAAAAAACAGTCCGCATCATTCCCATTAATGGAATCTCTCCTCAAGATGCAGACTTAGTTAAAAACGGCACTTATCCTATAAGTCGAGTTATTTATTTAGTAGTACCGCGTCAAACCAGCCCAGTAGTAAAAGAATTTGCTGATTTTGCCCAATCTTCCCAAGGACAGAAAGCTGTCAAAGAAACTGGCTTTCTTCCTTTATAAAAAATTACAACGCTTTTCAAATAATTCAAACACACCATTTTTTGATCTGTTCATGATGAACCTATTAATTGGGCAACCTGAATTGCAGAAGTGATAGCTCCTTCATGCAATCCATCTCCAAGGTAGGCTCCTGCATGGTAAGTATTGTTCTCACCGTTAGTCATGATGACTTCGTTTCTATACCTAAAGGATTCGACAGTATATAAGGGAGTCTCGTGTTCCTGAACGTGAAGGATTTTGTCTTTCGCAATCAAATCATCTAAGTTAAATGCCAAGTTGTATTGTAGAGACGATGCTATGCCACAAAGCTGGTTGAGATAAGCGTTATATCCCCAGCCATTGTCAGTTTGGAAAAAATCAAATTCTGAAGCTTGTTTAATATGGTGTTTAGCATACATGGAAGTATCTGTATGTATAACTGTTTTAGCGTGGTTATTTTTCCATGTTGAAAAACGTTGAATTTCAGCATTTGTCGGATCAGATAATAGTTTCATTACTTGATCTGGCGGTGTTGCAAAGACTACTTTGTCAAACAGATAAGTTGCACCATCTAACAATCCAATTTTCACAGAACTAGGTTGTCTGGAAATTTCCTTAACCTCGACGTTGAGCAAGATATTTCCCTTAAACCGTTCCAATATCTTTTCAATATAGGAATAAACTCCTCCTTTAATTCTTACCCAATCGACAAAGACATAATCTCGGAGGATAGGAATCGCCAACTCTGCGGGAAAATTATCAATCAATTCAAATGGCATGGAGTAGCTATACATCGTCAGTAGCTTTAACCAGTAATTCCGTATGCACTGACTTTTTAAATATTGAGATATCGGCTGATTATACAGATTCTGTATATGGAGAAAATGAGTCTTTAACCATAACCCAGTAGCACCAGCATAAAGAGTATAAAGCCTAAAATATTCAAGTAAATGCTGAATTCCTACGAAGTTTTTTTTAGTAACTAAAGCTGAAAGAAAGTGGCGACCATCTTTTAAAAGTAATGCTGAACCTATATAAACTGGCTCTAATTCAACCTCAAGTTCTCGCATTAATGACAGAAAATTGTGAAACACACGAGGAAATTCAAGTACACCACCCTCTAATAATTGATCGCAGTCAGATTGATTAGGTTTAACGTTTTTATTTAATGTCCTAATATGCCCACCCAAAATATGTTGTTTTTCTAAGACTGTAACGTGATGACCATTTTTATCAAGCAGGTATGCCGTTACCATTCCGCTTGCTCCGCCACCAATAATCGCTATTTTCATATCTCACCACCGAACTAATGGTATGCTCTGAAAATAAGTCTTTATATGAACTTTAGCCCTTTGAGAGAATCAAATCTCCCGACAATTTTTGATATAGTATTGCTCCAGTCCAAAACGTAGGAGCAAACCCTGGATAGCCAGATGAAGCATTACAAAAATAGAAATTTTTTAAAGATGTCTTGTAATTCAGCCTACCAATCCCCATATTGCGAGGCGTAAGATTAGAGCCATAAGAATTACCTCTAGGACACCAACAGAATCTTTCATTTGTTGTTGGACTACCAGTAATTTTAAAGACAATATATTTTCTAAAATTCGGAATATAGTTTTTCTCGACTGTATCTAAAATGAAATCAAGTATTTCTGCTTTTTTCTGTCTATAAGCCTTTTTATTAGTTGCTTGTAGGTTTTTAAAATAATCATAATTAGCGACAGTCAAAAATTCGACAATTTGACATCCTTCTGGACAATCAGATTGATCTTCTGTGATTAACGTGGGTGTTGTAATTGCAAAACTGGGATTGGAAAAATCATGTTTTTCATACATTTGATAAAAGGCTTGATTCAAATCTTCATGACCAGTGTGGAAGGTATTCCATTTGCCAAATCCATAGTCTCGCAGATCAATATCCTTGACAACGCAATAGGCCATATAGTTGGAGGGTGAGTACTCATAATTGAGCTTATTGCGAACTGTCCTAGAGAAGTTTTTTACTCCAATCATGTGGGCAGCTTTTTGAGGATCTATATTACAGATAATTGTTTCACCAGTGAAGTCACGGGTTTGATGTGTGATTTTATCAATTGCTTGGACTCCAGTTATGGTTTTATTTGTAAGCGTAAAACTAGTAACTTCTAAATTGAGAAGTATTTCGCCGCCATTTTCTTGAATCACCTCCACTAATGAATTGATTACATGTTCAAAATGTTGTGTGGGGTAAAAAGCTCCTTGTTGATAACTCGTAAACAAGATTACCCAAGCATAAAAAGAAAGTTGATTTGGGGGCAATAAAAAATCAGGCCATTGTAGTGCTAAAAGCGTTTGTGCTTCTTTTGGCAATTTGAATTTATCAAAAACATCCTGAAGCGTACTATTTAGGTACGTGATGGCACAGAATACTTCACCAAAATTTTTAAATAATTCCCCAGGAACGATTGGAGGTGATAATTTTTTTACACCCTCACTGGTTTTTTTAACTTCTAGGACAAATTTACGAATCTGCTCGGCATCCTGGGGAAAAAGATTAGATAATCTCTGAATTAATTCTTGGGATTCTGAGGGAATATCAAGTGAGTAACCCGGCATTCTCATGTGATCAAAACCATCAGGATCGTATCGATTAAACGTTACTTCTTTGTCCAAATCCAGTTGTTTTAGTACTCGATTGACGGTTTGTCCTTCACCACAATCCCAAACATAATGGAGTTGAGCATTAAACTTATATTTTTTCGCCATTGTAAATGTATGGCCAAAACCCCCTGGATGCTCATGAGCCTCCAAAATTTGAACTTTCTTACCAGCTTTTGCCATCAGAGATCCAAAGACTAATGCCGACAAACCACTGCCTACGATTAAGTAATCTGTTTTCATGTCGCCCCCTCAGATGTTGCAGCGAGGATTTTTCTAGCCCTTGTGCTTGGTGAGTGCTATGATGTGATGCTGTTTTGGAATTGAGTCACTAGAGAATAAGACAAAGTACTCCTTTGTCTAAAAGCTCATTCGCCTTTTTACTATGCTCGCCAAGACAAATTGAAAGCAGGTTTAATGCTTCTTTTCAGAATTAAAAAGTATATAAATTAAATATGTACCAATCTTATATAGTTTTTCATGAATCTTCAGAGGGATTTAGTAAAAAAGCAGACACAAAAAAATTTATCCCAACCCTGACTGAGGAAGGAACCATAAAATTAAGGCAGCAGACGCGATAAATCGCCGTCTCTACAAAGGACTGATTATTATAAAAACGGTAATTTATCGCCTCTTTGTAAGCTATCAAAAAACCTTAACCAAACTGTATTGACTACGCAGACTACTTTAGTTGTCTGAAACATTGGGCAAAGATGTTATCTGCTTTTTCTGTTCTTGTAGCCAAGTTTCAAAGAGTTCATTGAGCAGGCGCGCTTTCATAGATTCATCCAGTTGTGCTGGGATAAATTTTTCCAACCGCAAAATCACAAACCACTCAGCGATGCGAGTAGGGGGTAAAACTTGATCGGGCTGACTGCTAGAAAGCATTTGCACCATTGCTGGATGAAGTGCATTTAGTTCAATTGGCCCCACTAACCCACCAGTTTGGGCTTCTGGCCCAAGTGAATATTCTCGTGCTACTTCGGCGAACGATTGCTCGTTTGCCTGAATACGGAAGTAGAGTTCTTGAGCAATGCCTATATCTTGAGTTCGTAACAGAGAATAAATTACTTTATCCAGTTTGCCTTTAGTCTGAAAAAAATAGGATTCTAGTTTATGACCCCAAGTAGCTTGCTTGAATTTTTCCAGTTTTAATTTCCGAAGAGTAATAATTTCTAATTGACTTGTAGTTAGACCATAATTGGTCATCCATGCTTGAATGTCGGCTTCTTGGGTTAACTGTTTTTCGGCGTAAAACTGCTGTTGAGCGTGGGCTACTTCTTCGGGAGTACACTCTATGGGTGCGATCGCCTCGTCGATAATTAATTCCCGCAGCAATTGCGGCAGCATTTGGTAACTGGCTAATAAAGGAATTAGTTCGCTAGCCTCGATTGTCCGGTTGCCGATCTGGATTACTTCAGTCATTCTCTCTTAGAGGGTGTTTGAAAACTAATCAAAGGTGAGATTTTATGCCAAACGCCTCACCATGATGCGAATCATAGCAAGATAGATAAAAGTCTCCGAGGTTTGGGCTAATAATTCATAGTCTTTGTTCAAACGCCGACACCCAGTCAGCCAACCCAAAGTTCTTTCTACGACCCAACGTTTAGGCAACAAAACAAAACCCTTGCGTTCATGTGGTCGCAGTACAACTTGCACAATCCATCGGTATATATCCATCACCCACTGCATGAATGGGTTGCCATCGTAACCACCATCAACCCAAATGGTAGAAAGACGTGACACCATATTCCCCATCTGCTTGACTCTTTTGAGTACTTGTTTACCGCCATTGCGTTCGTCCACACTGGCTGCACTCACCAATACTCGCAGTACTAAACCCAAGGTATCTACTGTCAAAAACCGCTTGCGTCCTTTGATTTTTTTCCCAGCATCGTAACCCACATCTTTGCTAACCATCGCCGCAGTTTTCACACTTTGACTATCGATTATTGCTTCTGATGGGCTAACAGCTCGTTCATTGTCCACCCTTACCCAGGCTCTGAGTTGGTCATGGATGCTCACCCATGTTCCGTCAGTACGCCAATTCCGAAAATAAGTGTACACAGTTTGCCAATTGGGAAAGTCCCCTGGTAAATTTCGCCATGTACATCCCTGTGTCAATACATAAAAAATTGCGTTGATAACTTGCCACATCTCTACCACTCTAGGACGACCACCTGTTTTGGCTACTGGAATTAACGGTTCTAATAATTCCCACTGGGTTAAAGTCAGATTACTGGAGTATGCTTTACTCATCGCTCTCAATGGTGCTGTATGTACGTATTTACAGCTTATGCCCTGAGAGCTTTTTTTACTCAACTCCCTACTTTTCAAACATCCTCTTAGGCGTATTCAGAATACGTTGTCTGTTTGGTTTTATGTTTTTTGGGGGTAGATGCTAAATTTGCATCTTGCAAAGAGACTATGAGTATGTTTGTTTCTTGCCGTTTTCAGATTTTAATTTCAAGAATATACAATTTACGGAGAATTCTATCAATAATTATACTGAATTGGCAAAAAATTAGCGATCGCACCGATATGATCAAATGTTAGTGATCGGTGCTGATGGCGTGCAAATGGGTACTCGTTTCATCAGACCAAGTATTCATATTTGACTACTACGCAAAACTTGTAGTTGTTTTAGTTGCTGTGACTGCTGTTCAAGACGAATTGAGAGGCGATCGCACACCAGCTTGCAGATCTCAAAAATTAATGGGTCTACAATTTCATAATAAACACTCACTCCTTGCGGTTGGCGCTTAACAATCCCAGCTTGCGCCAAGATTTTCAAATGCTTGGACACATTCGCCTGTCCCAGTCCGGTTGCTTCCATAATTTCTGTGACGTTTTTGCTACCTGACTTTAAACAGCAGAGAACCTGGAGTCGGCTAATTTCCGAAAGCACTTTAAAATAATCAGCAACTGGCCCAAAGGCCGCAGGTGAATTTTCTAACATAAGGAGGACTAAAAATGCATCTTTGTTATATTACTATATAGTAGTATAGTCTGTTCACCAAATGCGAACAGTTGAGCGATCGCACTTCCAGAAGAATGCCAAATTTCTATCTGCAAATCTGTGTAAACTAAAACTACTACTCCCCAGTAATTACGCGTAATGCTTGATATATTAAAATTTAGAAAAAGATCATACGGATAGTTTCCGTATAATAAATAGTTGGGCGGCTTGAGTTATCGGTGTTGACAGTACTTTGAAACGTATCTTTTAATGCAGAATGTTCAAATTTCTGGCAATGTTGGCAAAGACGACGTTACGGTCAGTTAGTTGCTGAAACAACGCACAAATTTAGCCTGGAGAAACAAGATTGCAATCTTCTACGCTTGAGTTCAAACCTCTCAACCTAGAGCGGGATCAAGATTTATGCGTTCAGTTCAGAGCAGACTCTTTCATTTGCAGCTTTGGTTCAGCCGCTCGGTTTTATAAAGAGGATGGAAGCGGATCTGAGGAATATTTGCAGTGGCTGAGACAGCGAATGACAGAAATCCCGAACAGTTGTGTACACGTTTGGAAAGAACAGCAAATCATTGGGCAAATTGAGATGATGCGTTGTCAACACGATTCAAGCGTTGGCTACGTCAATTTGTTTTACCTGACTCCAGAGTTTCGAGGTCAGGGTTTTGGTCAGCAGTTAGATCAACACGCGGCTCATTTTTTCAAGCGTCTGGGTTGTCAGTCAGCCCGCTTGAACGTCAGTCCTACGAATCGAGTGGCAATGAGATTTTATCTCAAGCACGGATGGGTTGATTTAGGGCAACGGGAAGATGATCCTGAAGTTCACTATCTTGAAAAGAAATATGGAGCTAACGTACAGTAGCATTTCAGTGGCAGCTATTGAATCGGATAGTGAAAGCCAACCGCCCAACACTGTGGTGGAGCGGACAGTTGAGAGATCTTGGTGCTGAGTTCAAAGATATCTGCTGCCGCTCACCTTCACCGTTGGACTGCTTTACATCTTGGTGTTGGCAGTAGTTTGAAAGTGTCTGTGCAGAGTTCGACATCAAGCTAACTTGCCTCTTAATCGATTGCATTCATCCAGTAGCAGATCAAGTTCCGCCGCAACTTTCCAAGGATTGCGTCCCTTGAAAGGGGCGGCGATGATTGCTTCATAGGGATTTCTCCCAGTTTGCTTAACGGCTGCGATCGCTGCTTTATTGGAGAGTCCGCGTCCAGCCACAAGCCAAGCCGCTAAAACGTGCCCGGTGCGCCCAATTCCACCAGAACAATGAACAACCACCTTCTCATAATTCTGGTTGGCGGTCGCTAAGAACGGTAAAATTTGGTGGATGAGAATTTCGGGGGTGGCAAAGTGAAAATCCTCGATTGGTGTCCAACATACTGAGTTGAGACCGAAGGTCTGTCGGTAAAGCTCAAGCAGATTGGAATAGCGAGTCAGTTGAGATTCAGAAAGTAAACAGCAGACACGCTTAATGTTTTGATTCTGCATAAATTCAATCCACTCAGTTACTTGCTCGTTACTATATCCAGGGCGAGCAGAGCCAAACACGATAGGTTCATTCTCCGAAGCAGCAGCAAATTTATACATAGTGAGTGCATCAAATTGTTCAACGACCGACTTCAAGATGGTTTACTTTTGTAAACCCGGCATCAAATAGTTTGAAGCGTTGCGTTATTGAGTCATACATGATTCCTGCATTCTCACCCTGGAAGTCAGTCCGTCCACAGCCACGAATGAGGAGCGCATCTCCAGTCAACAAATGAGTACCATTAAGCAAATAGGCATTATGACTATCAGTATGACCGGGAGTGGCGATCGCTTCTATTTTCACACTCCCTAATTCCAATATTTCTTGATCTTTCATAAATTTATCTGCACATACAGCCTGGGCATTCTCAGGTACAATTGCCAAACAACCCGTAGCCTCCCGCAGTTTAGCTGTGCCAGTAATATGATCGGCGTGGATGTGGGTTTCTAAGCAGTATTGCAGAGTTAGTCCTAGTTCATTAAGTAGGAAGTGATTGTGTCATTTAAAAGCATAATAGCTTAGCACTCTTCTAAAGTTAATCTTGTTTACTCAAAACAGTGCGATCGCCTCGCCCTTTGGACTTAGCTGCTAGCTTAGACATTGAAACCGCTATTCCTTGTGGTTTGATTATCAATGAACTATTGCTAATGCTTTAAAATTTGAAAGGCTAATAGCATTTGATACAAAAAATCTCTAAATGCTTAACTGACAAAAATCTCAACAATATAAAAGGGCACCTAAATTTAGATGCCCGTCATGCAGGAAAACCCAAAAGGGTTGTCCCTACACCTTCCCAACTATCAGCAACAGTGGCTAATTTTTTAGATTAACCACACTCACAGTCACAAATGTGAATATAGTAATCTTATTAACTAGAGCTTAGAAACTACCCCAGTATAACCACTGAAAATTTTTGATTATAACCAATGCCATTGATCTTAAAAATCAACCTTGAAGCTAGCTTTTTTCATCTGCAGGCTTCTTAGGTAGATTGTAGTAAAACGCCACTCCACAAATAGCAGATAAGAGTAACCATGAGAGTGTATTCAAGCGGAAATCGAAGAGAGTTACATCTACTGTATTGAATAGTAACCACTCAACAAATACCAAAAGATAACTGAAAACTATCAATCTATCTTTTGACGGTATATAATTTGATTTTCCTAATAGTTGGATACCTGCAAAAAAGATCCAACCAAGTAAACCAAAAAATAATACAGTATTCAGCAATCCCGTTTCAGCAGATAACATTAAAAACAAGTTATGGGGATGACCCAAGTCAATTTGCATTTGGGCTTTGTACAGTGCTGTGAAATTACGTAAACCCCAGCCTGTCCAAGGATGCTGCTGAGTCAAAGACCAAGCAAACTCCCACTGGGTTTTTCGCATTAAGGCAACTGGTCTATCTGGATACATGTCGTCGTTTAACCGTGCCCAAAAGAAAGCAGGAACGACCTGACGAAAAATTTTAGCAATTGGTAAGGGAGCAAAAGCTGCCAAAAGGGCACTAGCAGCAACACCGAGAACACCGCCAACGAGAATGCGCCAACCTTGGTAAAATGCATAGGCTAAACAGGCAACGATCGCGATCGCCCATCCATTGCGTGAGTTAGTTAAAATCAAGGCGACAAAGTTGGCAATTACTGTCGCCGTTAAGAACAGCAAGGGTAGTGAGGGTTGGGGAATAGTAACTGAGTGATTGAGAATCCGTCTTACCTTATACCCAATGCCTAAGCGCCATTGTTCTATCCACAAGGCTAATCCTAGAGTGAATACGATCGCTAAATAAGCAGCGCAGGTATTAGCGTGCATAAAAATTGCAGCCATCCGCCCCGGTGGATCTCCTCCAGGTGCGATCGCCCAATCAAACACAATCCACAAAAATTGGAAGTTTAAAGTCCAACCCAAAAACAACTGTCCGAAGCCCATAATCGTTAATGGCACAGAACCAATAACCAGAATCCAAGCTATTTGTCGTAATTGGGCAGTTGTCTGAATTAAAGCACTGAGTCCAACAAAAAGTAGAAAGAACGGTAAGAAATTAAATAAGCCGAGGAAAGCTACTGTCTGATCATCAGCAAACCCACTGGTAATTATCAGTAACACACTGAGAGCAGCAAACCCCCAATTGAGGGGGCGGTGGATAATTACGCGGTTTTGGCGCAGCCAAGTTATTAAGACTGCAAAACCTATACCAACAGCCCCCAACAACGGACTCAAGGGGAAAATGATCAGTCCGATTTGGGCATAATTCCAAGGGGCTTGTAAATCAGGGTTAGGATGGTAAAAAGCTAACTTCAAGCTGGCTCCCAACATTCAGCACGAGTTAAACGAATTTGCGCTAAGGCAAAGATTGTCGGGATGATGCGACCATAGTTAGTAGCGATCGCTCTCCATCCTAAATCAGCAAAGAACCAAGTCCACATCATTGGGCCAGCGATCGCAAACACACTGCGAACTGCTCCATAACGCGCTGCACTCATAGTCATACCCCGTCGCGCCATTTGCAGAGCCACGTAGTTTTTAAACTGCGTTGTAGCTACTTCTGAGCCTGTAATTGCTGCCTGCTTAGCTACTTGATAAGTCGCAAAGTGGATAGCAAATTGACGGGCGATTTGTTGTAGAACCAGCGGCTGGAGGACGGATGTCACAGCCAAGGCACTACCACCTTTAAAAAGTAATCCTAATGGGTCACGCTGCAATAACAATGGTAGCGGTTGTTTAAGTTCTGATTTCACCAGATGACGTTGCACCTGCTCAGTCAATTTTTGTTTTTCCTTTTCTGGCAACTTTTTCCACACCTGCCCAAGCAAATGTAAAAATACCTCTGCTTCTAAATCAACGGTTGTTAACTGATCTGAATAAGGAATTTTCAGATATTTACATACTTGAATTAATGCTTGTCGATAAGTCACCTGAGTTGTGCGTCCCCGCAATACCGTCATTCCATCGGCCGCCAAAAACCGAAAGCGATTTTCGAGGGTATCTAGCCAAGCCCTGCGGTCTTGACTTTGTACTTCAATGGGTTCTGGTGTATGAACATAATCTAGGGGATTAAATTTACGACTAAACAGAATCGCTGTTAAGTCCTGCAATTCTTCTTCTGTTGCTAGCTCCAGCGCAGCCCTCATCTCATCCAATGTCCCTGCCTCCCTTCCGTACAGTTTTCCTGTACCTTATTCTACTATTAGCTTTCAGCAGTCATTAGTAGTCTTTTAATCAATGACCAGTAACTAATGACCAATAACAAAGGACTATTGACTAATGACCGATGTTGCAGTGATTGGTGCCGGTATGGCAGGTTTAGTCTGTGCCCAGCAGTTAAGCCAAGCGGGATATTCGGTGATTGTTGTAGAAAAATCCCGTGGTTTAGGGGGACGAGTTGCCACACGTCGCTTACATGGAACGTGGGCAGATCATGGAGCATGTTACCTCAAACCTCAAGGTGAATTGCTGGGACGTTTTGTGGAGTTATTGGCCGATCGCCATCTTGTGGAAGTCTGGACAGACAAGGTTTATCAACTTTCGGCAGATGGTTCTTTACATGAACCCGAAAACATGATTCCTCGCTATGTTGCGCCTGGGGGGATGAGTGCGATCGCCAAATTTCTCGCTCCAGGTTTAGAAGTTTTGCTGAATCAACGTGTTATAAATATTTACCCAACTCCCGACAATAGTTGGTGCTTGACTATGGAATCTAGCAACGAAGAATTAATTGCTCAAGCTGTAGTGCTTGCCATTCCTGCGCCTCAAGCTTTGATGCTGTTGGAACCCTTGGGTAAAAGTTTATTGGATAAAGAGTTTTTGGAACAGATGAGTTCTGTAGAATTTTATCCCTGTATAACTGCGATCGCTGGATATCAGACTACAGATCAACCACCCCCACATTGGAAGGCACTCAATTTTGTCGATCATGCAGTTTTAGGATGGATTGGTTTAGACAGCAGCAAGCGTCACAACCCCCAACAACCAGTATTTGTAGTGCAAAGCAGCGCTCAGTTTGCTCAACTTCATTTAGAGTCCTCAGATTTACAAGCTGTGGGACAAGAAATGTTGCAGTATGCAGCCCAAACTCTGACGCTTCCTTGGCTGGAGAAGCCTGATTGGATGCAAGTGCATCGCTGGCGTTATGCCTTTCCTCAAAATCCTTTAAAAGAAGCTGTCTTATTAGCTAATACTCCCTTACCTTTAGTATGCTGCGGTGATTGGTGTGGTGGCAATCTCGTAGAAGGTGCGATGCTTTCAGGAATGGCTGCATCGGTTGCAATTAACAATCAACTACGTCAGCTACTTCTACCTAATATGAATTTTTTCAACGTTTTCACCTAGTAATTTTATCTGTCGCTAGACTGGTTGCTCAATACGGTAGGTTCTTGATTAAATGAGCAGATCAATAACGCAGTTTTAGAGGATACATAGATAGAAATCTAAAAGGTTATGGTAAGAATTTTCAGTGACATTAATAAGTAATATAAATTACTCAGCAAGTTTGATTTTGCCACATTTACTACTCTTGTTAATGTTGTTTTATTTGGCACTAAAATTGATCCCTAATTGTTTATAATGCATTTTGTGTAGTTTTTTGCTGAAAAAATTAAAATAATTAGAATGTAAATATAAAACATCAGTGCTTCATTAAATTTATTGAGTGCTGTTTTCAGAAGTCATACTGTCAATCAGTATTAGCTTCAATCCAAATCAGCAGAGCCAGATGTCTCATATTCTACCAAGATCAAAAATTCGGTTCAGGATCGGAGTATTTATAACTTAAATCACTTCTAAATTAGTTGTCATCAAAATACAGCTATCTAGAGTGTTTTTCTCTGTACAAATCAAGTAGGGACTGGATAAAAAAGGAATTAAAAATTTATGAAAACAGTAGTCAATTTAACACAGCAATCTGTCTTAGGAGAGATTGAAAACGTTTTAGACACCTATCCATATAATCCTTACCAACAAGCTTTTGCAATTCCTGATTTGCGCCAAGAGTTAATTGCCTTTGTCCTCAACCGCATTCCCTGCTTTTATAGCGCAATCTCATCAGAACAGATGTCCCTGCAAAACTTGGAAAAAGAAGACTGCTTAATCAACTCCAGGTTGCCTCGTAGTCCTTTAGAACAGCAACTACATATACAAAATTTGATTCACCAAGGTATTTATGCTCTCTTCCAGGAAAAATCAGATTGGATTAGCCATCACCTTTGTGAAACAGTTCAACCGGATTCTGAACCATCTCACTGGTTTGGTTAATTCTAGTCATCGGATCTTGGACTGGATGCAAAGTTCAGTTTTCTGGTAAATGTTTTGATTTATAAGCTCTTTCCACGAGTTAACTGGGTATACAATTCGTGGAAAGAGCTTAAGTTTTTTTAAATCAGAGAGTGCTAGGTGCGATTGGAGTTCCGTAATTATTTCTGCTGCTAATTGAGTCTTGGTCTTGTAAATATCATCCAGGTAGTTTTCATACCTATTAATGCAAAAACTTAGCTGCTGAAAGTAACATTAAGAAATGAAGAAGTAGGGGATATTGATGCAGCAATTTGTTGAGCAACGCATTGAGAGTATCATCAATAATCTTTTACCAGCGACAGCGCTAGAAGAAAAATTCGGTTTACCGAAAAACTTGTACGAGCGATTGGCACATTACCACACACCAAGCATCAGTATTGCCGTCATTAATGATTTTGAAATCGAATGGGCGCGTGGCTTTGGGGCGTGTGAGGCTGGAAAAACCTGTGAAACCACATCAAATACATTATTTCAAGCAGCCTCAATCAGCAAACCTGTTTTTGCTTTAGCGGTTATGCATCTTGTGCAGGAGGGACGGCTTAATCTTGATGAGGATGTTAACAATTATCTCACCTCATGGCGTGTGCCCGCGATCGCAGATTGGCAACCCAAGATAACTCTGCGCCAGTTATTGAGTCATACTGCTGGCTTGACTGTGCATGGCTTTCCTGGCTATTCAAAATCAGCTTTATTGCCAACTACGATTTAAGTTCTCAATGGCGAACCTCCAGCTAATAGCGATAGGGTAGAGGTCAACATTATTCCTGGTTTGGATTATCGCTATTCGGGTGGCGGTACGACAGTTGCCCAACAGGTATTAGTTGATTGAGCTAGAGTTTTTTGCTAAAGCCGTGAATACGAATATTTTTTTTGAAAAAGATGATACAGGCTACATTACTGCAATGACGTTAAGCCAAACAGGCGTTATGAGTTTAAGACACCAAGCCAATCAACACATTAGAGCAGAGAAACAAAAAACGAGGTAACTAATTTCACTAAAAGAGTAACTTCATGAGATACTAAAACTTGAGTAGAAATACTCTGTGCTAGGGTAAATACCCGCTTTTCATGTGCAGTATAGCGGTAACTGTGCATGAAAATGATCGCACAAAAACAAATCCCATCATCAGATGCCGCTTGCAATTAGGGGCGAACAGCCTCAATATTGAGAAGTATTAACTCCTCGTTTTGGGTGTTGTAACGTTCCTCTACCTCAATTAACCACTCGTATAGCATTTCTGGCGACATAATTTCAAGAGCAGAAATCTTAGAACGATTTTAATATCCAATTCACAGCGTATTGTTAAATTCTTTGGCAAGGAAGAAAACGGTGCGTATAACTCATTTTTGCTACAAACTTCGCTTTTGCTTTCCAGTCATACATTTGCCGCCACACTCATTCCCATCTTTATGATTGTGATTTAATTTGCTGTAATTACCGTTAAAGCGGTAATTTCCCAAATATTTACTAAATATTTGGCACAACTACATCTGTTTAGGGATGAAGATTTTTTCATAACAGCTGATGATACCAAGTTGCTAATAAGGGTATTCGCTACTTTGTCTGGGTGAACGAAATTCTGATACTCTTGTCATGGTAAATTCTTCAATGGCAGTTGTACTACTTTCAGAGTTAGAGTTTTTAAGTTATCAGATGGTGACTTAGATATATTCACTAAATATTATTTTAGGTTAGTTGCATGACAGTCGAAAAAAAACGATGGTTTCAAATAGCTTTTCAACTAAAAGGCTCAGTCATATCAGCCATTTATAAACGCGTTCTCGGATGTGGTTTATTTGGTGTTTTTGTTTCTGTTCTTTATCATTTTAAATTATCTGTATCTCAGCCAATTTTAGGAAGTGTTATCCCTAGTATTGTTTTAGGTTTATTATTAGTATTTCGTACTAATACAGCTTACGAACGCTTTTGGGAAGGCAGGAAATCCTGGGGTTCTATAGTAAATAATGTACGAAATTTGGCTAGGCATATTTGGGTATCTATTGATGAAATATCTGCGGAAGATAGAGAAAGTAAAATTGCGGCATTATATTTATTAGTAGCTTTTGCTGTAGCAACTAAATTACATTTGCGCGAAGAGCCGATAATGAATGAATTACAAGAATTAATACCAGATTCTAAATATAGAAAACTCAAAAATATGAATAATCCCCCGCTAGAAGTTGCTTTTTGGATTGGAGATTATTTACAGCAACGATATAATCAAAATTGCCTAAATAGCTACCAATTAACAGCTATGCAAGAATTATTGAATAAGTTAGTGGATAATTTAGGCTCATGCGAACGGATTTTGAAAACACCAATCCCCCTAGCTTATGCTATTCATCTTAAGCAGTTATTATTACTCTATTGCTGCTTATTACCTTTTCAAGTTGTGGAAAGTCTTGGTTGGTGGACAGGAGTTATTGTGGCATTGATTAGTTTTACTTTATTTGGCATTGAAGCTATTGGATTGGAGATAGAAAATCCTTTCGGTTACGATGCTAATGACTTGCCTTTAGATACAATTTGCAACACGATGAAACGCAATATTGATGATTTAATTAGCCTGAGTCCTAGTATTGAATTGTATAATTGAAACTTATGATTCTAGGAGTGAAAAGACTGTTTGGACAAACTGATCATATTGTCTTGAATTTTCAGTCAGGATTTCTGTCAAGTTAAAATAAGCAGAAATCATTGAGTCACTTTGAATACGAGTATGTACTTCAGTGGTGATACAGCTGGCAACGAGAATAGTTTTAACCTCTGAATTTCTACGACAAGCTTCCTCAAAAGATTTTTTAGCAGAACCGTAGCGTTCAAGCGCTCCTGCTGGGTCAGCACCTCCTTTTACTTCAATTATCCCGACTGTTGTACCCTGATTGTTCAATAGTGAAACATCAGGTTCACTAGAAAAAAGTATTGATGTGTGGTTAGCCAACATAACACCACGATACAATTCAATATTTCCTAGTTGTTCGTCAAGTTTATCAGAATTATATAATTCGACTCCAGTACTCATCCGAGGGATGAAAGCAGCAAGAAGATTATCCCTCTTTTATCACTTTGGGAGAACCCAATCGCTGAAAGCCTTTCGAGGCTTTAATTTCTAAGTTTTGGCTATAAATTTTAGTTACTGTTAGAAAATAAAGCCTCAAAGCTTGGCTCAATCAAAGTTTCAGAATATTGCTTCGATTATTGTTTTCCGAGAGTGACAGAACAGGGTTATGTTCCTTAGCTTCCTTTATAATAAGTCTTTGTACAACTTTTTCAGCTTCTTCCCCAATAGCATTACGCCATGAACCATCAATTTGCGCTCCTGTTGAAGCTAGTAGTATTCCATATAGCTCTTCCTCTGTAAGACTTTCTATGGAACTGTCAATGATAAGTGAGATGTGCTCATTAAAAAGCCGACAAAGTTCTAGTGCTTTGTCTTCTGTTAAAACGTATCTATTAACTTCATCAGTTTCAATCTTCTTTACATCTATTCCTGCTAAATACTTAACAGCCTTCTGAGAGAGTGCTGCTATATTACGATAATAAGCTACTAATCTAGAGTGTTCTCTAATTAATCTTGGGTGACATAACACTTGAATAAGTTGCAAATTAGGATGTTCATTTATATAGATAAATGTATCTTCTCCAATACCCCAACTTGTCCAATCTTCCCAATTGTATAAATGCTTTGCAGGTAATAATGCATTAATTTTTGCACGAAAGGATAGCGTGTTATATTCCTTAAGTTTGCGGTAAAAGAAGGTTGAACGCAATCGATAGTTTATACGATTTGCCTCATTCAAGAGACTAGTTTCCTCTTTTGTCACAGTACTTATTTTTCCCAAATATATACACATTTACGAAGTTCAGAGCGACCATGATGTCCCATTTGCTGGCTACTATTACCTTTTCCTCGCTCTAATGTCCAAATGTGGCGCGTTTGAAGCCCAAAAGACTCCGCTATGTCAGATAAGATTAGGTCTACAGGAATCTCCTCTCCAGCATATCTAACGTTGTCATTTACCATTGCCACCATGCCACTAATTTTAAGTATACGAGCTATTTCATAGATTACGAAACACATTTCATAGAAGTAATTACGTACCATTCGGACAATATTTTTATTATTCAACTTACCTCTTTTCTATAAATTTCCAAAATCATTAGTATTTCTTGTAACGCAGCCTGATTTTGGAAAGTTGAATCTATTATCAAAAAGTCCTGATAACGTTTTATATTAGTATAATAATCTTCTAAATAATTACGCTTGTCATTATTTTCTACTATACATGACAGCATTGTCTGACGTAAATGTTTTAGTTCTTCTTCACTACATCCCAAAAAAGCTAGTTCAAGAGCATAAGTACGAGTGTAGTCATAGCGATTAACATAAGACGGAGATGTTACAACAAAGTCAATACTATTTTCTGCTAAAACTGGAAGAAGTTCTAAGCAAGAACTTTGGTAAAGGTTAAATTTTTGCTTTTCAATGCTTTCTAATTTTTCTACTATAAATTGCGGCTGTAAATTAGCATCTGAGAGACCCAGTTTGACATAACTAGTACTTAAATCTGATGTAATTTGATTTAATTTTTGGTAACTTGCCTCTTCAAAATTCCAAATTTTTCCTTTACTGAACTTATTCTTTCCTTTAGAGCGATTTGAACGACTATCCCATCGCAAATATTGCCCATCCTTTCTAGTATAACTAATATCTTCAAGGATACAAAAAGCAGCATATGTTAGTAAATTACTAATTTCCTGATTGGTGACATAATTTTTGCAAAAAGAGATATAGCCAACTAAACTTTCTTCATTCTGTTTAGAAAAGGCTCCATGCGTAATTTTTAAATGATTAAATTTATAACGTTGATCATAATAATCAGGAAAATTTATTTCTTTTAAATATAAAATAGTTTTATTTAATAATTTTACATCAATTTTTTGAGCTATAATTCGTGTTTTTGCAGAAAAAATACCAACAGGTAAAAGTTCAACTCCTATGGTTTGCCACATCAAAGCATTTGCAGCAAATAGAGATGCTCCTGATCCCGAAAATGGATCTATCAAAATACTTGGTTCTGGTTTTAATTCTTGTATAAGATATGTAACTAATTGTTCTGAAAATCCTTCTCTATACTTGAAACAGGAGGAAAAGGAAATCTGTTTGTTAGCTTGAAAGCTAACTAATCTTCTATCTAAATCATAATTGTTAACAATTTTTTCTTTGAACTTTTCATAAAGTTTAAATCTTTGAATACAAGAGGAAGTGATTGATATTTCTGGACTCAAAGGCGGAGAAATATCATTATTTATCACCTTAGTTTTTTTAACACTTTCTTTTAAGTGCATAGTTTATTTTATTCTTTAACTAAGTTTAATTTACCATATAAATATTAGTAAAATTAATTTTGCTTATTTCAAACTATATTAAACAGTTTTTAAAGTCTAATATATAAATTTTATAAACTTCTAATAGCAACTTCTAAGCTTGCACATACACCTGTCAGAAAATCTAAATCCAAAGTGGCGATCGCATCACTAGATTTGTGATAGTGTAGATTTCGCATAAAAGCTGTATCTGTCACCATAATTGCTGGATAACCCACATCCCAAAAAGGTGCATGATCACTTTGTCTGGTTTGAGGCACGATTAAACCTCTATTCGGTACTGGCAGCCACTGACTTGGTATACCAACTTTGCGAATACAACGACTCATGCCAATCAAATCAGGAATTGTCCGCAAATTACCAATTAAAGCAATAAAATCACCGTGATTGGGATAAAAGCGTTCTAATGGCGGTGGATAACTTTGAGAACCAGGACTAGAATCACGATATCCCAACATTTCTAGAGACATCATTAAACGTAGTGGTTGCTGTTGCTGACGTAACAAGGTTGCATATTCTCTACTACCCAGCAAGCCGTATTCCTCCATATCGAAGGCAACTAATCGTAAGGGATATCTAGCTGATTCAGCAGCAAATTTTCTAGCCAATTCTAGTAGCACGGCTACACCTGTGGCATTATCATCTGCTCCTGGTGTTCCAGGTACAGCATCATAATGAGCGCCTATTAAAATAGGTGGTAAATTTGCCTTGTTCTGTACCGAGTGAGAAGGTAAATTTAAAATGAGATTTTTACAGGTTTTACTACCCACTTGGAAGGTGTGGAAATCCACACTCCCCCATTCAGTTAACTGTTGACGGATATATTCTTGGACAAAAAAATGTCCAGCTGTCGCCATGTAAGGATCGCGTTCTCTGGCTATTTCACGGAGGTGAGTTTGTAACCGTTCTTTTAAATTCAAATGTTTAAAACAGTCGCAATATCAACTTTCTTATGTGTTAAATCAAGTAAAAGCAAGTTTTATCAGGGTGGATTTCCCAACTTAAATATACTGTAAACGCCAGTATTGAGAGTAGAAAATTGATGCAGCTTGGACATAGTAAGCATTGTCAATGCTATCCTAGTCTTGCAACTAGCTCCTCAAGCTTAAATTCCTCTACTTCTTGCCTTAATGATGATTATTATACCATTGAGGCGTTTTCATCCAATAGCAAATAGCTAGAGGTAGTCCCGCCCAATCATAATAAATGTATAAGTCACACTAGGAGAAGAGTAACGCATGGGCAAGGTAGTCGGCATCGACTTGGGTACAACCAACTCAGTAGTCGCCGTAATGGAGGGTGGCAAGCCGGTGGTAATTGCCAATGCAGAAGGAATGCGAACAACCCCCTCCGTGGTTGGCTTTAGCAAAGAAGGCGAAAGAGTTGTTGGGCAAATGGCACGGCGACAAACTGTCCTCAATCCACAAAATACTTTTTTTGCCGTAAAACGCTACATTGGGCGCAAGTATAGTGAACTAAGCCCAGAATCAAAGCGTGTACCCTACACTATTCGTAAAGACGAAGTAGGGAATATTAAAATTGCCTGTCCTCGTTTGAATCGGGAATTTGCCCCAGAAGAAATTTCGGCGATGGTAATGAAGAAATTGGCAGATGATGCCAGTCGTTATTTGGGTGAACCAGTCACAGGGGCAGTGATTACAGTTCCCGCTTATTTTAACGATTCTCAGCGGCAGGCAACCCGTGATGCAGGAAGAATTGCTGGCTTGGAAGTATTGCGGATTTTGAATGAACCGACTGCTGCATCTTTAGCTTACGGTTTAGATCGAGGTGATACCGAAACCATCTTAGTATTTGACTTGGGTGGTGGTACCTTTGATGTGTCAATTTTAGAAGTTGGCGATGGCATTTTTGAAGTCAAAGCAACCAGTGGAGATACCCAACTCGGCGGTAATGACTTTGATAAACAAATAGTAGATTGGTTGGCAGAGCAATTTCTGGAAACCGAAGGGATAGATTTAAGACGCGAGAGACAATCTTTACAACGGCTGATGGAAGCTGCGGAAAAGGCCAAAATTGAACTTTCCTCTGTCAGCGTTACTGATATTAACTTACCTTTTATTGCTGCTGACCAGGAAGGCCCGAAACATCTGGAAACTCGCCTGACTCGTTCCCAGTTTGAAGGTTTGTGTGTTGACTTAATAGGACGGGTGCGTACACCAGTAAAACGGGCTTTGAAAGATGCTGGTTTATCAGCTATGGATATTGAAGAAGTCGTGCTAGTTGGCGGTTCTACACGGATGCCAATGGTGAAGCAGTTAGTACGGGATTTAATAGGCATTGAACCTAACGAAAACGTTAATCCCGATGAAGTGGTAGCAGTTGGTGCAGCAATTCAGGCTGGCATTCTGGCGGGTGAACTGAAGGATGTATTGCTATTGGATGTCACTCCGCTATCGATGGGATTAGAAACCATTGGCGGCGTAATGAAAAAACTCATTCCCCGCAACACTACTATCCCAGTTCGTCGCTCTGACATTTTTTCCACTTCCGAAAACAATCAAAATACTGTGGAAATTCACGTTGTCCAAGGCGAACGAGAAATGGCAGCCAATAATAAATCCTTGGGAAGATTCAAGCTGTATGGTATCCCGCCAGCCCCACGAGGAATCCCGCAAGTTCAGGTGTCTTTTGATATCGATGCCAATGGGATACTACAGGTAACAGCCTTAGATAGAACTACTGGCCGAGAGCAGAGTATCACAATTCAAGGCGCTTCTACTTTGAGCGAGTCGGAAGTAAATCAGATGATTCAGGACGCTCAAAAATATGCCGATGTTGATCGCGAACGCAAAGAACGGGTAGAAAAGCGGACGCGTTCTGAAGCGTTAATTTTACAAGCAGAACGACAACTTCGAGAAGTAGCGCTGGAATTTGGGATGCAGTTTTCTCGCAATCGCCGCCAACGCATTGATACTATTTGCCGGGAACTGCGGGAGAGTTTACAGGAAAACGACGATCGCGGGATTGACCAAGCTTACGCTGACTTGCAAGATGCTCTCTATGAACTAAATCGGGAAGTCCGCCAATATTACGCTGAAGACGAAGACGACGATTTGTTTGGTACTATTCGTGACATCTTTACAGGCGAAAAAGAAAAAGAGCGAGAACGCGATTTTTCCCGTGACCCATACAGGGAACGCGATCCATATAGCAGGGACTACAGCAGAGATAATGGCAGAGACAGCCGTTCACCCTCCTATGACAACCGTCCTCCTCGTAGATCATCTCGCCCCAGCTATCAGGATAATTGGGATGACGATGATGATTGGCTGTAGTACTCCTGAAATGATAGTTAGGAGTTAGAAATTAGAAGTTAGGAATTGGGAGTTAAATGACCCATAATTCCTAACTCGGAACTTAGATAACCAAGATCTAAAATTTAAAGTTAAATAACTGGCTATGCAAAATTTGCAGAATTTTCGCGATTACTACGAGATTTTGGGAGTACCTAAAGAAGCCTCAAGTGAAGAAATTAAAAAGGTTTATCGACGCTTAGCAAGGCAGTATCATCCTGACCTAAATCCTGGAAATAAAGCAGCGGAGGACAAATTTAAAGATATCGGTGAGGCTTATGAAATCCTTTCGGATACAGCCAAACGGGCACAGTACGACCAGTTTAGTCGCTACTGGAAGCAAAAAGGCTTTGCTGGCAAACAAACCCCAAAGACTAAGCAATGGGATAATCGTCCTAATGGTCGTACTAGCACTCAGGAAGTAGACCCAAGCGAATTTTCTGACTTTGAGAGCTTTATTAATCAAGTTATTGGTGTCGGCGGTCGCAAAGATACTAAAAATGGTGGTAGCAGCACTAGTAACGATCCGTTTCGCTCTCCTAAGAGTAGAGTTGAATACACTGTTCCTAAAAACCCGCCAAAACAAGCCCGTCGGGATATCGAAGCTAGATTAACCTTACCTTTAGAAAAAGCTTATCAAGGTGGTAACGAACGCATTCGCCTCGAAGACGGGCGATCGCTAGAAGTAAATATGCCCCCAGGTATGGTAACAGGTCAAACTATTCGTCTGCGAAACCAAGGCATTGGTGGTGGCGATTTATACTTAAAAATTACCGTCGTTCCTCATCCATTATTTAAATTAGAAGGTACTAATATTTTCTGCCAAGTACCAGTTACTCCTAGTGAGGCAGTTTTGGGAGGGCAAGTAGAAGCACCAACTCTTGACGGCCCAGTTAAAATGACTATTCCACCAGGAGTTAGATCTGGTCAAAGACTCCGGTTGGCGAATAAAGGCTACCCCACGGACAACGGTAAACGTGGTGATCAATTGGTGGAAATTCAAATAGTTACACCCAAAAATATTAGTCCTCAAGAACGAGAACTTTACGAAAAATTACGGGAAATTGAAACCTTCAAACCCCGCACCGATTTACTGAGTTAAATACGACGAAGTGGAGGTCATGACTACTTTGACATTAAATTTAGACATGGTTCATCGACAAACAATTCTATGAATATATGTCAACATAACCCCTTACAGTTTAAAAAAACTGCTAAGTGATAAAACCCCTTTCCCACCCTCACGCTGTTGCATGTTTATGCCTGGTCTGTACAGCTTACGCTATCTAGTGTACTCACGTACACGATGCTGCTTACCCGGTACGGTTTCTGTCTGTGTAGCCAAAGCAACAGCATTTACGGTACGATTACCCGCGCCCGCAACGGGTTTTGGCATACACCCATACACCAACGCTACCCTCTTACTAAGCTATTCTACTAAATCAGCACTCCAGTTCACCGCTTGGATAGCAGTATCCAACTCGCGATAAGCTCTGGCTAGTTGATCGCGCTCACGGTGCAATTGAGCGATATCGAGTGTCACAACAAACTTGATCTCGCTACCGCGTGTGCGAAATTGCGGGCTGCTTGCCGAGCGTATAAGCGTCTCAAGCACGCCGATCTGCATACGCACGACATCGCGTTGGGCAATTGCTGCCATGATACTACGTCCATCTGGCAACTGCACCTGTACATTGGTACGATTAATTGCGACAATAAGAGCCTCTAAGCGATGAACTACGTCGTCGAGTTCTTGTAGCAAGGTGGTCGGTTGTTCTGCAGGTTGCTCACCTTCTTGGACGAGAATGATACGCTGCAATCGCTCATTTAACTCGCCAATCTTGGTTTGAGCAGCTTTGCGCTCTACTAAAGCTTCGGCAAGCTTCATTATTTAACTCCTATTCTGATGGGAGTACTCAGAGAATTGGTATCTTCCACGCAGTAATGCTATAGGGAATTTTAACATTAACAAAACTTACGCAAAATTAGTAACGGCTTTAGACCTTTTTGTAAAACTTTGTGAGCATAGCTGTACTCGCCGTGTAGCGTCTCTTAGAAAGGACTAAAGTCCTCACTACAAACTTTTAATTACTTTGAGTTGGTGTCTCTGTCGTTGTAGGTGTGGGTGTTTCGGTTGGTGTAGGGGTGGGAGTTGGCGTAGGTTCAGGTGTAGGAGTTTCTGTAGGAGTTTCTGTGGGAGGTGGTGTAGGCGTAGGTTCAGGTATGGGAGTTTCTGCTGTGATGGTGAGTCGATAATCTACAGTTTCTGATGCTGTGGAAACGACGACAAATTCATAAAATCCGTTTTCTGGTAATTTAGTTGATAAAGTTCGTTGTTTTGAATCTTCTAAAAATATGATTTTGCCAGAAGGAGAATACACTGAAAGCAAAACTTGGGAATTTGCTTGTAGTTTTAATTCCATAGATTGCTCTTTGGCTAAATCAGCAATGAAAACCTTACCACCACCGGGTTGAAGAGTCCCACTTACTGTTTTGCTTGTAGCGCCTGGATCAAAAGCAAGTTTTTGGAAAGCACTCCCAGCGAGGATAGCACTGAGTTTATCGCTAACAAACCCGTACCAAACTTGTCCGATGGGTTGATCAAGAAAATTTTTGCCGCGCTGTTCAGGAAATTGACTGAAAAAGGCAGCATCTCCTAAATCATACAAAGAACGACTGCCAACGTTAATTTGGTTAACTTCCACCTTCCAGCGATCGCGTTCGGCTGTTGTGTAAGTACCTAATTGCCGGCGTGCTTTAGTACTCAGTATCGCCAATTTATCTAACAATTGGTCAGCGGTTTGATCCCATTGTGCCCGTAAACTCTCATCTTCGGGGTCATCGCTGAGAGTGCGTCCTTTTAAACTAGGATTTTTATCCCAGAAAAGTTGATTTACCAAATTAATGTAGAAGCTTTGATCAAGTCCTAATTGTTGACGGCGATCGCTTAATCTTTCTTTACGCTGCCGTTCTTCTGGTGAATAGTTCGCTAAAGGATCAGTCGGCTGAGTAATACTTGGGGTGGGGGTAGGCTCGATTTCTTCCGGATTGCGATCGCCGCGATTCACTCCCCACAAAATTATTCCCACAGTACTGGCTAAAACTAGCACTGCTAAAAATGCTTTTGTTGGTGTCCACCAACTTTGAGGTTGGGGAGGTGGAGGAGTTGGAGAAATAGTGTGTTGGGGAATTGGGGCGTTGGGAGAAGGAGAGACAGCCACAGTCGCCGATGTAGGATCTAAAGTAGGAGGAGTAGGGTAATAAGTCGGGGAATAGTTAACTGGTTGTGGGTTGAGGGCTTGCAGCACTTGAGTTGCTGATTGGTAGCGATCGCCTGGTCTGGGAGCTAGCATTTTATCTATGACTTGTCCCAATAGTGGGCTTAAGCTGACTTCTCCTCGCCATTGCCAAGTCAGGGTATAGGTATCAATTAAATCTTGTGGCTGTTTACCTGTCAGTAAAACTAGTACCGTAACTGCTAAAGCATACAAGTCACTGTGGGGAGACACCATACCAGTTTGCATCTGTTCTGGGGGAGCGAATCCCACCTTACCCAATAGAGTTGGTGCTGGGGGAGATGCGATCGCACCGGGTTGGTAATATTGAGAGGCGACAGTTGCCACTACTTGTTTGACACCGCCAAAGTCTATTAACATTGGCAGTTGGTCAACAGCGCGCAGCATTAAATTGTCGGGAGAAATATCTCGATGGATCACACCTAGGGAATGGATGTACTCTAAAACTGGTAATAGTTGCTGTAATAGTTGGCGTATTTCTATTTCCGTAAATCGCAAACCCTGTTGGAGGCGAGTATTTAATAAAGAACTATAAGTTTGCCCTTCTACATAATCTTGGACTAAAAATAAGTATTCTTTGCCTTCGAGATTGATGTGAAACAATTCTCGGAAGCGGGGAATTTGGAGATGTTGCAGTTTGTAGAGGACATTAGCTTCTCTCTCAAACAGTTCTTCAGCTTTTTGGACAACGTAAGCAGTTTGAACTTGGGGAGAAAATTCTTTTAAAACACAAAGTTCCCGGAAGCGATTGGTATCTTCAGCTAAATAAGTACGTCCAAATCCGCCTTGACCAAGTTGACGTACAATCACATAGCGATCGCCTAAAGTTAGCCCTGGTTGAATACCGTAACTCATGGGCGTATCCAATAATTTTTCACCACACTGGAGGCAAAAACGACTACCTGGAGAATTTTCATGTCCTTGAGAACAATAAAGAGGATGCATATAAGTTTATATAGTTAAGCAGGGGGCATTGGTTAGAGGGCATGGGGCATTGGGCATTGGGCATTTCTCCTCTGCTTCTTATGCTCCTGTGCTTTAATTGCTAGATTTTAATTTACTGACTTGATCAGCTGCGATCGCATACCAAATTTGACCGAAAGTTTGTTGATTCAGTTTCCCACGCTGTTGACCAGGAAACAAACGATCAAATTTTTCATTGGTATCTTTGTTAAGTTGGCTAATTGTATAGTTCCCTAATTGCCCTGCTCTTGCTTGCCGTCTCCAGATTTCGTAATCTTGTGACCTATAATTCCCCAGTTTTTGACGAGTCGCTGTACTGAGGTTAGCTTGTTCTAGTTTATCCAAGAAGTTACTAGCAACGTCGTACCACTCATTTCTTAAAGCGGTATCTTCTGCCTTCGATGTCAAGCTACGTCCTTTTAATTCTGGCTTACTAGTATAAAATAATTCGTCTACCATTTTGATAAAGAAGACTTCAGGAATTTCTAGCTGTTGGCGGCGACTAATAATTTGAGTATTATCTTTAGTACCTTTGTCACTGACTGGTTGCCCCAGGGGATTTGGTAATTGCGGGATTTCCGGTAATGAAATTGATGGTATGGTGATTGATGTCACACTGCGAATAACTGCATTAACTACTGCCCAAGTACCTGCACCAGTTAAAACTACTAAAGCTGTTCCCCCAAGACTCACCGCAAAAGGGCGGATCCAAACAGGCAAAGGTATAGATTTAGCTACCGCTTGTGTTTTGTTGTGGAATTTACTGACTAAAGCATTGGCACGTTGTCGTCCCGGCGCAACAATCATCGTTTTGAGCTTAGTAAGATGAGTAGTTGGAGGTTTAGTCGCAGTTAATAAGGGTAAATTTTTGAGAATTTGCTCGGCTGTTTGATAGCGATCGCTCGGTTTATAAGCCAGCATCTTTTTTAACACTGCTTCTAGTTGGGGACTGACGTTGATTTCCTTGCCCCAATACCAAAGCCCCTGATAGCTGTCGTATAATTTTTGCGGTTCTTTGCCTGTGAGCAACACTAATATAGTCACCGCCAAAGAGTATAAATCGCTATTTAAATATACTTTTCCCTGTCGTAATTGTTCCTCTGGAGCGTAACCTTTTTTACCTAATAAAGTGTGATTCCCAGCTAACTTTGTGAACCAAAACCCTTGAGAAGCTGGTAATTGTTTGACACCACCAAAGTCAATCAGCATTGGCAGATGATCAGAACTGCGTAAAATTAAATTATCGGGAGAGATATCGCGGTGAACTACATCTAAAGAGTGGATGTAAGATAAGACTGGTAGAATTTGTCTTAGTAAGGTTGTAACTTCTTCTTCGCTAAAAGTCTTTCCATGACTTTGACGCTGTTCTAATAATTGAGAATAATCATCACCATCTACATAATCTTGCACCAACAAGAAAAAATCCTTATTGCCTAATTTCACTTGCAGCGAGGTATGAAAACGAGGAATTTGGGGATGTTGGAGTTTTTTAAGAACGTTTGCTTCTCGCTCAAATAACTCTTTAGCTTTTTGTAAATCTTGTGGTTCTTTAACTTGGGGTGCAAATTCTTTTAGTACACAAGTTTGATGAAATTGGTTTTTATCCTCCGCCAAATACGTGCGACCAAAGCCGCCCTGACCAAGTTGACGTATAATTTGATAGCGATTATCTATAACCTGCCCTACAGCTAAAGGCAATGGCTCACCGCATTGAGTACAAAAACGGTTACTGCCATTGTTTGCGTGTTGTTTAGTGCAATAAACCTGCATAGTGCTGAAGGATAAATGGGTTTTATTAAGTTACTACAATGGATGCAGTTTCATTTACGGACACCCTCTGAATCATCAATTTATTTATGGGGATTTTAATTTTTAATTTTGCGGAAAGTGGGCGGTGTCGGTTTCCGTCCCGCCCAACTTTTCAAGACGAATTTTTAATTCCCCCAAGAGAAGGTGTTGTTTTTACTTCAGGATAAGCAACAAGCGTCATGAACTGCAATTCACCAAGTCAGCGGGCAATTAAGGCATTTGAAGATTTTGTATCTACCCCCTTAGAAAGATTACTACAACAACATCTCCAGACTTCTAGCCAATCAGCAGCCTTAAGCTTATTTTACGATGTGGCTGCCAATGTACCTGCTTACAAGGCTTTTTTAGCCGCACAAGGAATTGATCCCGGTGCTATTCAAAGCTTTGAAGATTTTCAGCAACTACCAGCGATCGCCAAGGAAAATTATATATCGCGTTATCCCTTGGCTGAGTTATGCCGTTATGGGCAGTTGCAAGGATGCGATATGATTGCTGCTTCCTCTGGTTCCACAGGTAAACCAACATTTTGGCCTCGTTTTTTCACAGATGAACTACAAATCGCTACACGTTTTGAGCAGATATTTCACGATAGTTTTAAAGCAGATACTAGACGCACCTTAGCGGTGATTTGTTTCACCCTAGGTACTTGGGTAGGGGGAATGTTCACCACTAATTGCTGTCGTTATCTTGCTAGCAAAAATTATCTTGTCACCGTAATTACTCCTGGTAATAACAAAGAAGAAATTTTGCGTGTTGTCCAAGAATTGGGTGTAAATTTTGAGCAAGTTGTATTATTGGGATATCCACCATTTCTCAAAGATGTAATTGATACTGGCATTTCCCGTGGTGTAGAGTGGCAGCAATATCAAATTAAATTAGTCATGGCGGGGGAAGTATTCAGTGAAGAATGGCGGAGTTTAGTTGGTGATAGAGTTGGTTCTCAAAATCCTTGCTATGATTTTGCATCTCTCTACGGTACTGCGGATGCAGGCATTTTGGGTAATGAAACACCTTTAAGTATTTGCATCCGGCGCTTTTTAGCAGAACATCCCGATGCTGCTAAAGCTTTATTTGGGGAATCTCGCTTACCTACATTGGTGCAGTATGACCCTATAAGCCGCTTTTTTGAAGTTCAAGATGGCAGATTATTATTTTCGGGAAATAATGGTATTCCGTTAGTGCGTTATGACATCTTAGATACTGGCGGATTAATTAGTTACGATGCTATGCTCCAGTTTTTGGCAAAATGGGGATTTGATCCCCTGGAAAAACTGCGTTCTGAGAATCAGCAATCACCTAGAGGTATTCATTCTTTACCTTTCGTCTATGTTTTCGGACGTTCTAACTTTACTGTTTCTTACTTTGGGGCTAATATCTATCCTGAGAATGTGACCGTGGGATTAGAACAACCAGCAATTCAAGCATGGGTGACAGGTAAGTTTGTCTTGCAAGTTAGAGAAGATATCGATAAAAACCGATTTTTATCAATAGTTGTGGAATTAGCACCAAAAGTAGAAAGTAGCGAAGACAAACGACAGACCATAGCATCTTCAATTCTTACCCAACTATTGCGCCTCAATAGCGAATTTGCTAACTATGTCCCTTCAGAATATCAAATGCCACAAGTGACATTAACTGCAACAGGCGATGCAGAATACTTCCCCGTTGGAGTGAAGCATCGTTATACACGCAGTTGATATATAGCAATCCTAAATCATTTGTAAAAATAAACCCATTTTGACTTACCGAAGTTGTTCAAAAATTTTGATGCTCGATCTCGAATGCTCGTTTCTGTTGGGATTTCTTTAGTAATTTCAGCATTACTACCAAGTTAGCTACACTTAGCTACTCGAATTCTTTGTGCCTGGAATTTTGGTACTATTTGTTTCTTAAGCTTGACTTTAGCAAAGATGGTGAAAGCAACCCCCAAAAGATACACCGCTATGCCCAACATGAATATGAAGGTCGTTGGGGTATATTCACAATCATTATTACTACCGCCTGTGTTAGTGTTTTAGCTATTGGATTTTTGCTCAATAATAAAAAAGGTATCTCCTCAACTCTACTGACGCTACATATAATCCTTTCAGTCATCACTGCTTTTGGCGTGGATAGGCAACCCCATCGAGCCAAATAGCACTTTTTGGATCTTTCGGATCGGTGATCAGGATGCGACGCTCGCTTGAACCGTCATCGTAAGTGATGTACAACATCAGACCTTCGACACGATAGCGACCACGCTGATTCGGCGCTAAGTTGCTGGTAACAACAGATGCATCACCGGACTCCGCACGTCCACTGGCACCTTTGCCGCGTATAACTCGACCATCGGCCGAGAAGCGATAGTCATTCCAAACGGCGATCGACTCGCTACCTCCGATCGCAACCGTCCCTGCACCAGAAAGTGAGCGAAAGAACCCATCAAGCTTGAAATCATCTGGCAATTTCGGATAGGTCGTCTGGAAAGGTAATGCTTTCCAGCCGCGCTTGCGTGCAAGTTGCAGCTTGCCACCCTGACGACGCCAACGTGTCCATTCGCCCGGTAAGGCACGTTTGTGAGCTTCGAGTCCGCCGCTGAACGAAAGCCCTTTGACATTGGTGAGCGCATCGCCATTCCGAAAGAACACGACAGGATAGACATCGACGGTCAAGAAGCCACCAATGCCCATTTTCATGCGCGAATCGAAGCCGAAGCTATCGATCTGAGCCATCATTTTGGCATCCAACTGGGAAGGAACAATTGCAGACGTGCTGGAAGGCGATCGTTCAGCCTTCTTGGGTGTTTTAGACGGACTGCTCACCGGCGCGAGGATTTGTGGCGAAACCTTAGCGAACTGCGCGTCTGGCAACTTCGACACCGACAATGCCGCAGCGCACGCATCTATATTGACGCGTTGATCGGCGATCTTTTCAGTGAGCCCAGTCAAAGCCTGATCGAGTTGCTGCTTTTGGGTGGGGTACCGATCAAGGTCGCTCAGGCGCACGCGGAGCTGAGCAACACCGTTCGCGGTTTGCCACGCCTCGATCTTGGCGGCATCGCTAGCAACGAAGCCGCGACCCTGCTGGCATTTCGTGGCGAAGTAGTCGAACGTCATCAGCGTCAGCGCGGCCCGCATGAATGGTTCGCTCGTGATGTCGGTATCTTGTGCGTAAGCACCCCGCGCCGTAGCAAATGAGACCACCAGAGTCATTACAATAGCATTTACTCGCATACACACTCTCGTATCGTGACGCTAACAGTTGAGTTAAACGGCAGTAGATATGTTTAGCACTTAAGCCCTGAGAAAAAAGCCTTTAACTAACAGCCGCCTCTAACAATTTAATTGTCTCAGCATCAGCATCAATTTCAACTTCTACACCAACTGGCACGGTAAATTTATTTTGAATATGACCAATCATCGAACCATACTAGCCAAGAATATACACCTCACCGCCCAAAAGTGTCGAAGATATTGAATCATCAGCAATGTAATTACTACGTTTGTGGTGATGCCAAGATGACAAATGATGTGTTTGAACCATCAAAACTATTACTTCTGATTTTGATTAGACCAAATTGGCAATTGATTTACTTTTTTGAGTGTTAATTCTACATAAGTTGTTTGGCTTTGTCCGATTGTTGTTGTACCAAAATAGCCTTGAGAACCGCTATGAGCATGAGGACCTGTCTTCACAACTGTATAACGTCCTTGACGACGAGCTTGATTGAAAGGTGAACCTACTGTGATTGGCCAGCGTGAAGCAAATACAATCTGGCTAAGATCTTCAATCCAATCTCGGCGACCTACGAGTTGATACACATGCTCAACTACCTCAAAGCCTTCTTCACCATCAAAATCACCACCTATGGAGACAACAAATAATTGAGCATTTAGCCACCTATCAAGATAAGGAGCCGCACCAAGAGCGACTTGCACTCCGCCACTGGTTCCAACTAAAATCAGTTTTAGCCCTTGTTTTGGACGTTTAGATAAAGGATGTACGGCATTCATGCGATTAACGATCACATCCGCAATTCCCAAGTTATAAATATGTCCATAGCGTTCATCGGCAGAAATAGCAAACCGCCAGAGATTACGAATTTTAATTAAAATATCTGTATTAGAGAACCAACCATCTGCTTTTTCAGCGGCACTCCACAGAGGTGCTAATAACCGTCGCCCTCCTAAACTTTCGTTAGCAATAGAATAAGGAAAAACATCTCGTACTGCTACACAATTACGATGAATTTGCTCTAATTTATGTAGAAAAAATTCTTCACCTGGAGTTAATTGGTTGGCGGAAAAATCTCCCACTCCTGGTAAAAAAACTATGTAGCAATCAATATTTTCTGATTTATCAACTTTAGGTGAACGGCTATCTCTGGATAAATTTTTCGCTAGGTTTTTTTTAATCCCCAAACTTTCAGAACTTTGACTCAACCACCATACTAAAGTTCCAACAGGGGCAACAGTTCCCCAGGCAAGAAGTATTATCCCTGCAAAAACCAACAACTTTAATGTTCCACTCTGCAACAATAGCAATATTTGTCCGCCAATTCTACGCATTTGAGATTATTGTTTTATATAGTTAATAAATAAAATAATTTTGAGCTTAAAGCTTTGATTTTTGATTGCTTATTTTATAAAATTCTGCGTTTTGTAATTTCTCATCCTTCATTAGTTAGAAAAAATGAGCAGCAATAATAAAAAATCAAGATCAAGTTTGTGTAGTACACTTTGGTATGCTCTAGCTTTGAATGGCGACTTCTATGAAAATGCTCTCAATACACAGCAAAACCGGAGGTTAGCCTTAAGTATTGTAATTTTAGCTGCTGTTTCTCATGCCATAGGTATTGGTGTAATTTTATTAATCAATCGAGCTACGGTTTTTGTACTTTTGGCGGGTCTTTTGATTGATGCGATCGCTATTGTTACAGGATACTATTTTTGGACATTCACAATTTGGAAAATTGGGCAATGGCTCAAACCAATCGATCCTACTTATGGTGACTTACTTATTCCCCTAGGCTTTGCCTATGCACCGCAATTACTAAATTTTTTAACCCTTATTCCCTTACTAGGACGACCAATCGAGCTGATATTGGCGATGTGGAGTTTATTGGCGGTAATTGTCGCAGTGCGCCAAGGTTTAGATATTACTACTCAACGAGCAGCATTTATATGTTTAATAGGCTGGCCTTTAATTCAAATTGCGATCGGTTCTGTACAAGTTTTGCAGCAACGAGTGGTAAGTTTGACAAACTGAAAGGTGCGATCGCCCGATATTGTAGGATGCATTACGCGCTTCGCTAACGCATCACCCAAAACCGTAGGTTAGATGCTCCTTGCTTGGTGACATCGCTTGTTATCAATCGCCAACGAGTAGCATATTTTTATTACGTCCTCGTTACGCTGTCGGAGGGTGCAACCTACAAGACTGCATCTGTTATAATCATAAAATAAATAATTTTAATAAACTAAGTTGCTAGTCATCAATTTAAGGATTGGTAGTCCATAAAAAGTAACAAGTAATTAGCAATTACAAAATTTACAAACTATATCTACATAACTAGCAACTTGTATTATTTAGATACTTGTACTTAATTTTAAGAAAATAAAAGTTATGAATACTGACCTAGCTTTATGGAAAGTCTTTATTAGTCTGCCGGAATCTCTCAAGGCAGAACTATTACATTATGCAGAATATTTACGAGAAAAGTATACACATCAACAATCTCAGGAAAAGATAGAAACTGGTCATGGTTATGGTAGCTGGGCAAATGAAATCATTATGTCAGATGATTTTGATGAACCATTAGAAGATTTAGCAGAATATATGTAATTATGAAATTTCTTTTGGATACTCATGCTTTGCTGTGGTATTTACTAGGTGATCCCAATCTATCGATTAAAGTTAAGGACATTATTGATACAAAAGACAACTTATATTTTAGTATTGTTAGCCTTTGGGAAATTGCTATTAAAATTAATATAGGTAAGTTAAAAATTCATCGTTCAATTGAAGATTTGTCTAAAGAATTGCAATATATAAACATTCAAATATTGCCAATTATGGATAAAGATATTGAGTTATATTCAGGGCTAAATTTTCCATCAAATCATCGCGATCCCTTTGATAGAATGTTAATTGTTCAAGCCATAAATCACTCTCTTGTTGTGATTAGCAAAGATGTCAAGTTTGATGCTTATCCCATTCAAAGGCTATGGGATTGAAATTCATAAAAACAATGTTCAGTTATCCTACGGGATTGTGCTACGTTATCTCAACCCAATCTAAAAGAGCAGCGCACTAAGTACATCTCACTACAAAAAGGGTATGGAATTTAATCATTCGTAGGTTGGATAGAACGAAGTAAAACCTAACATTAGGTGTCGATATTTCCGAACCGCTTTGACAGTGACGTGTACTAAACTCAATAGATTTGTTTTAGCTGTCCTTTCTGCTTAGATTAATAGTTTTGCAACTATGATGAACCATTTTCCCAGAAAACGTTTCTAAGTTTTTGTCGAATTGGCCTTGAAAACCGAAAGCTGTCCAGAATGGAGCAGGTTGATCTATCCATGTTCCCCGTGGAAAACGCATACGCCGAGAAGTAGGGTTGAAATCTCCCTCATATTTTACTAACCCACTAGGAACGTTCGGAAAAACCTTAGTTTAAGCTAATTCACAAGCAATGCGATCGCTGAATTAGAGATAATATTTCTATGATTCAGTAACTCTCTATCATCTATGACTCAAGCCATACCCAAGCTAGTAACCTTTGAGGAATTTGTTGATTGGCTGCCTGAAAACGCTGGCTTACGCTACGAACTGCATAATGGAAATATTGTGGAAATGGCACAACCAGTAGGAGACCACGAAGAAATTAAAGGGTTTTTAGGTATCGAAATTCCTTTTGAAATTAAACGTTTAGGACTCCCCTATATTGTCCCCAATCAAGTTATAGTTAGACCTCTCGAAAAAGATTCTGGTTATTTTCCTGATGTGTTGGTGCTAAATCGGACAAATCTGGTAAATGAACCATTGTGGAAAAAAGAATCTATTGTCACTTTAGGTGCATCAATACCTCTAATTATCGAAGTTGTATCAACTAGCTGGCGGGACGATTACCACTTAAAATATGCTGATTATGAAGAGATGGGTATCTCGGAGTACTGGATTATAGACTATGCGGCATTGGGTGGACGCAATTTTATCGGCAATCCCAAACAACCGACAATCTCTGTGTGTAACTTAGTAGATGGAGAATATCAGATAAATAAGTTTCGAGATAGCGACCGCATTATCTCCCAAACTTTCCCTGAATTAAATCTCACTCCAACCCAGATTTTTCAAGCTGGTGTGGTGTAGCGTTTTAATTCGTAATTCGTAATACTCGCCAAGGGCGAAAAGCAAGTTACGTAATTCGTAATTTTTATACCGCGAACATTTTATTGATTTGAAATTGGTGTTTTATCCACAAAGCGATCGCCTAATTAATGCAAAAATAACTATATAATTTGGCGTTGCAGGTTGTTAAGCTTAACTAACAGCCGCTTCTAACAATTTAATTGTGCCAGCATCAGCATCAATTTCAACTTCTACACCAACTGGCAAGGTAAATTTATTTTGAATATGACCAATCATCGAACCATACCAGCCAGGAATACCCAAAGGAAGTATGTGATCTTGCAATACTTGCATTAAAGTGAACGATGGCTCATCTCCTAAACTACAATCAGTGCATTGTCCAAAGATAAAACCAGCAATTTGGTTAAGTATGCCAGCGTTTTTTAACTGAGTCAGCATTCGGTCAATTCGGTAAACATCTTCGTTTAAGTCTTCTACAAACAAAATGCTTTTGTACCAAGAAGGTAAATAAGGCGAACCCACCATTGCTGATAACACCGACAAGTTACCACCCATAAGTTTACCTTTCACCTTTCCTGGCGCGATTGTCTGCACTTGCACATCACTAGGCTGAACAGTTGTCATTGATACAGCTTCACCATGAAAGAGAACGCGCTTGAGGTAATCTATAGTAAATGGATTCCAGGTAGAGGTGGCATTGGGGCCATGAAAAGTCATCACTCGGCTACGAGCATGAATTGCTAACACCAAGGCAGTAATATCACTATAGCCAATGATAATTTTGGGATGAGAGCGAATTAGGGTGTAATTAAGTAGAGGTAAAAGGCGATTACATCCCCAACCACCACGCATAGTCATTATCGCTTTCACAGAGCGATCGCTAAACATATTATTTATATCTTGAGCGCGATCAGCATCTTTACCTGCTAAATAACCATAACGATCTGCAATATGCGCCCCAACTTTGACGTTTAATCCTAATTTTGTAATCGCTTGCTTCGCTGTTGCAATATCTTCTAAATCAACGATACCCGCCGGAGCAATCAATCCTACAGTATCACCAACTCGCAGGCGGGGTGGTTTAAGGATGATGTTGGGCAATAATTGCTGTTCTTGAGCAGCAATTGGTGTAATTTGGGTAGCTAAGGTAGCTAATCTGCAAGTGGCGAGGAATTGTCGGCGCTTCATCTTCATGATGAAAGTTTAGCCCCTTCGTAATTCGTAATTAATTAAGAAATTCAGATTTGATTTGGCTTTTTGGGTTTAAATCTGTTGTCAGATTTTAGAAAACTGGTGTTATTTAGTGATTTATCTATCTTAAGGCTCAATAATCTCTCTAAAAGGAAGTATGCTGCTGTCTTATTGAGCGATAAAGTGAAAAAGAAAGATTTGCAGGAGGTAACAGTGGAGCGTAAACGCTTGATTATCGAGATGGGGATGGGAATAGATCAGCATGGACAAGAGCCGACTGTAGCAGCAGCAAGAGCTGTACGTAACGCGATCGCTCACAATGCTTTACCTGGTGTTTGGGAAGTCGCTGGCTTGAGTAGTCCGGACGAGATGATTGTCGAAGTTAAAGTAGCAGTACCCTATCCAGAACAAGTCAGAGAAGCAGAGGTATTAGCCGTACTACCGTTTGGTAAAAAAAGCCTCACCGTAGAATTAGGGGGAATGGTAGTGCAAGGACGAGCAATTGCATCTCTCAAAGATAAAAATGATGAAATGTTAATAGCGATCGCGGCTGTTACAGTTCTGATTGAAAATTGAAGGATTTAGTTTGAAGACTAAACTGTAAAATATGAAGTCACAACTACTGTATTTATGGGTTAACTCTGGGAAAATTTAGCTTTCTGGACTGAAAATTTATTTAGAATCTCTGTCCAAATCTTTTTTAGATAAGATCAGGACAGATAATTTTGGATAATCGTTACTTAAAGCAAATTTATGACATCAGAAATCCAGATAACACCGACTTCTACCTTAGAGATAACTGAAGAAAAACAAGAATTTAATTGGAGAAAATGTTGGTATCCTGTCTGTTTTGCACAAGATTTACCAAAAGATCATCCTTATAGCTTTTCTTTATACGATGAATCCTTTGTTTTATTCAAAAACAAAGATAGACAACTAATTTGTTTAACAGACCGTTGTCCTCACCGCGCAGCTAGACTCTCTGATGGGCAAATTATTGACGGCAAAATCGAATGTTCATATCACGGTTGGCAGTTTGGCCAAGACGGTCAATGTCTGCATATTCCTCAGTTACCTGCGGATGTAAAAATCCCTGTTAATGCTTGCGTAGAATCATTTAAAGTTGTAGAACATCAAGGCATCATTTGGATATGGGCGCAAGCAGGTGAAGCCGCTGTAGAAGAACTTATCCCGACTTTAGCTGATTTAGAAAACCCAATATTTGTCAGCACAGATTATATGCGCGACCTTCCTTATGACCAAAGCTATTTCATCGAAAATGTGATTGATCCGGCTCACATTCCCATTAGTCATGATGGCATTATGGGGAGAAGAGACGATGCTCAACCATTAGAAATGGAAGTCATTGAAAGCTCTAATAAAGGGATTCGTGGAAGATATAAATATACGCGTACACCTAATGCATCTTGGAATTCTTTAGATTTCATTGCTCCCAACTTAATTATTTATAAAATCAACATTGTACAAAAAGGTTGGCTAGGAGGAGTAGCTTTGTATTCCATCCCTCTTGGTAAGGATAGATGCCGAATTTTACTGAGAAACTATGGTAATTTCTTCACTTGGAAACTCAAAAATATGCCTCTTTGGTTAGACCATATTTTAGTACGTAACAAAATCTTGGAAGGAGATTTGCAACTTGTTGTGCAACAAAAAGCACAAGTGGAACATTTAGGACAAAATCTCAAACAAGTCTATTTACCACTCAAAACTTCTGACACATTGCTAATTGAATACCGTAAGTGGCTGGATAAATTTGGTTCATCTTTACCATTTTATCAAGGCTATGCTTCAGCAAAAAACATAGATAAAAGCGAACCTAATCTAAATTTGACACCCCTAGACAGATTTTCACAACATACACAAATTTGCAGTTCTTGCAATCAAGCTTATCAAATCACAAACAAATTGAAACAAACTTTTATTGGAGTAGCGATCGCTCTTGCAGCTATAGCCATATTAGTAGATAATTATCCACTGAAAATAGCTACAGTCTCAGCAGCATTGCTAACAGTTGGTTTGGCAGTTTTTGCCCAGAAACTTAAAACTCAGTTTGAGCGTTCCTACACTCGCCACTAAATATAGACGCGATTTATCGCGTCTATACATGAAGCTTTTTGGCTAACTGAACGGTATTGCTATTGAAAAAACTCTCAGACCTATGACTGAAAATCAACTAATTCAATATCCTCTTGTAGAGAAAGTTGCCATCATTGGTGCTGGTCTTGGTGGTTTAGCAGTGGCGATCGCTTTACGAAAACAAGGTATTGATGCCCAGGTTTACGAAAAAGCCCAGTCTTTGCGACCAGTCGGCGCAGGATTGACGCTGTTTCCCAACGGCTTGAATAGTTTAGAGGCGATCGCTCCTGGGATAGTTGATTCTTTAAAACACGCAGCTAGCCAAACCCGCGTCACCAACTTTAAAAAAAGTACCGGAGAGATGATTGCACAAAACTCAATCACTCTCATGGAAAAATACGGGCAACCAATGTTAAACATTCGGTGGTCACGTTTGCAAGAGATTTTGGCTGCTGCACTTCCCAGCGATGTCATCCACCTCAATCATCGTTGCATTGGCTTTGAGCAATTTGACAGTGGCGTTAAAGTGTCTTTTGATAATGGCGAAATAGTAGAGGCAGATCTACTAATAGGAGCTGATGGTATACACTCAAATATCAGACAAAAACTGATTGGAGACGGTTCTCCTCTCTATGCGGGACGGCTATCGTGGCGAGCTGTAGTTAAATATAGTCATGAATTGTTGCCTACAGACGAAGTAGTATTAATGGCAGCACCGGAAGGCAAAAACTTTTTGTTAGTCGATGTCAGTGATGAATACATCTTTTGGAGTGCTGGAGCGCTATCTGAGAAAGATTCTTTAGCTTCTAGTACCACCGATGTAAAATTACGTGTCTTAGAAAAATTTGCTGGTTGGGGAGAACCAGTACAGGCGATCGTTGCAGCAACACCCGCCGAAGATATTGTGGAACGCCCAATCTGGGACAGACCACCTTTGCGCAGATGGAGTCAAGGTAGAGTCACACTATTAGGCGATGCAGCCCATCCGATGGTACCGTCTTTAGGACAAGGTGCAAATACAGCTTTTGAAGATGCCTGGGAACTCTCCCAGTACCTCACCCACGCGCCCAATATTGAATCAGCCCTGACTAGCTATGACAGCAGTCGGATACAAAGAACCCAAGTAATTCAGGCTCGTAGCGCCTTTCAGGGAAGCCGCGCCTATGAGTCTGACAACCAAACATTTTTGCGGGAAGCATTAGATCAAGCGCAGGTGAGTCAGCCAGAGTTTGAAGATTGGATGTATCAATACCAACCATTCATGAGAAATTAAACTTGTGCCTGAGAAATAAGGAAACTAATACTATGACACCCGCAGCCATAGAAAGTATTGTGAATGCCTACTTTGCCAACTTTGAAGCGATGAATCCAGAAGGCTGGGTAGAAAACTTTGCCGAAGATGCCTTGAGCCATGATCCAGTTGGTGAACCACCTGCAAAAGTTCATGAAGGATTCCGTCAGTTTATCGGGCAATTGCAAGCAGTCTTTGTAAAACTAGAATCGACTATCGAGCATATTTTCATTGCTGGCAATGAAGCAGCAGTCAAGTGGACAATGAAAGGAATTAGTAAGAGTGAGAAGGTAGTAACCTTCGAGGGCATCACGATTTTTGAGATTAATGAAGCTGGTAAAATTCAAACAACTCGCGCCTACTGGAACCCTGCTCAGATGATAGCTCAACTGCGTTCTTAAAATTGATGGTTGGAGAGACGCGATAAATCGCCGTCTCTACAGCTAATATATTTGTCAATTATTTATTGGCGCACTGCTACCCCGCTTGACCAGACAAGGAGATAAAACACGATTTTCTACAGTTTTTTCTGCTAATAAATCGAGCAATATTTGCATAGCAGAGCGACCAAGTTCTAACATTGGCTGGCTGATTGTTGTTAATGGCGGAGTCACGTAACAACCTAGAGCAATTCCATCAAATCCGACCAGACTTAAATCTTGCGGTACTGAAATACCTAATTCGTGGCAGGCTAAGAGAGCGCCAACTGCTACCATATCGTTATAACAAAAGATGCCTGTTACCCCAGCTGTGACTAGTTGAGGTAGCATCTTTTGACCAGTAGTCACATCGTTTGCTCTCACATTGTCTTGATCATTCATTGCTACCCAATTAGGAATTTGTTGTATACCTGCTTTCCTCAGAACCATGCGGTATCCTTCTAGGCGCTGTTGGTTTGACAAACTGCGATCGCCTACACCCAAGTAACCAATAGCGGTGTGTCCCAGATTTATTAAATGTTCTACCGCTAATTGAGCGCCTAAGCGATCGTCTATGGCTACTGAATAAAATATTTCTGGTTGATCTTCAATCTGGCTGTTAATAACAACTGTTGGTACAGCAATTTGCGCTACTTGCTCCCTCTGCTGTTTGCTAATTCGGGAATCGGCTACTAAAATACCGTCTACTCTCCGGCGATGAAAATTATCAATAGCTGCTATTTCCTGCTCAACATCCCGGTGGGAAGTACTTAACAAAACATTCAAGCCTGCTGATTTGGCTATTTGTTCAATTCCTTCTACTACTTCCGCAAAAAAAGGATCTGCGATGGAAGTTACTACTACCCCAATGGTACTAGTACGCTGATTTTGCAAGCTTTGAGCAATAGCATTAGGTACATAATTCATTTCCCGCGCTATTTGCTTAATTTCTTCTCGTACCTGAGAGCTAATCAAAGGATTGTCTCGCAAAGCACGTGAAACTGTAGAATGAGAAACGCCTGCTCTTCGAGCAATATCTTCTATTGAGATTTTTCGTTTACCCATTGTTCTTTACTCAATTATTGCACACGTGTGCATATAATATTTTCTACGAAAACATCATGTTTTGGCAACTAAATTACATCAAAAGTAATCTCAAGCGATTAAGCGATCGCATCACCATAGCGATAGGAGAAAACTAATGTTTCTCAGATTAGCGCAACAACATCAGCAATTCGTCCAAAACCTAGTAATCAGCCTGCAAGCCTTGTCAATCATACTTGAAAAACGTGGTTATCACGCATCTTTTTATACAGGTAGTAGCCAAATGAAAAGTGCTTCATTTATGGTTAGCTTGGAAGAAAAGCACTTGATTCGGTTTTTAGTATCTGACTACGGTATTACTTGGATGGAAATGCGAAATGATCGTGAATTAATGAAATTGGAAGGCGCAGAAGCGGTAAAGCAGTTAGAAAAATTGGCTGATATTGTTAAGTATCCTAATTTTATATTGACAAATTAAATTTCTTCTGATTTGCATTAGCCCTATACATGAATAAAAAAACTTAACAAAAGTTTTTGCACACGTGTGCAAAGATAAATAAGAAATTAATTAAAAGGTAAAACTACTGAAAAATAAAAGAATTATGAAATGACGTAAGCATCATTTAGATTAAGCCTTTGTCAAAAATTGGGCAAAATTTTTATCGCTATTCCATTAAGTAATCAGAAGAAGAAATCTTCATGATTGAGAGTGTTTAGAATAATGATGAAAACTCAATATATTACAATTTAAGACTTAGAGTATAAGGCATTAAGCAGGAGATAAAAATATTACTAATCCTGATATTCAGTCCCTCAATATGTCCTAAGATATATGCCCTTTGCTATACAAAAATTCACTGTTAAAAATAAATATTTATTTTTATTTCGTTAACTTTTATAAATACATTTTTATATTAGGTTATGAATTTGATTAAACTGAGAAATAAGCTTAAAACCACTCAATTACTGCCAAAAATTAAATAGAAATAACTTGAACGACATAGATAAGTAATTTTTCTTTGTTGATTAAAGTTATTTCAAGACAAATTAAGTCTAAGATGCAGTAAAAACCAATAAAAATTAAAAATAAGCTGTTTTTCAATGCAGTGTTACAAAGTTGTTTTCACAAAATAATAAAATGTTTTTTGCAGAATTAGTATTCTGCTAATTTTCTTGAAAATCAAATACTTTGTTGGAGAGATATGAATGCAAAAAAAATTGCGATCGCCCCTGTTACCGTGCTTCGCGCAACCGCAGCTAGCATATTAGGTATCGTTAGCGGTACTGTTGTCGGCTGTACAAATACTTCACCAAATGGCAATACTGGTAATAATTCAGGTGTCAAAACTGCTACTAATGTTAGTACACAGAGCCAAGATATAAAATTGCGATCGGTCAGTGTAACTGTTGGGGATTTAAGCAACCCTTTTTTCGTTGTCATGGGAGAGGGGGCTGAGAAAGAAGCCAAAAAAATCGGCGGTGATGATATTAGAGTTACCATCGTTTCTAGTGGTTACGACCTCAACCAACAATTTAATCAAATAGAAAATTTTATTGCTGCCGATACTGGCGATCGCCGAACAGCAACAGGTGGAAATTGCACGGGCGTTAAAGGATAACAGTCGCGTTTTAGTGATGGATGAACCAACAGCAGCCTTATCTGACCGCGAGACTCAGCATTTATTTGAGGTAATTCGCAGACTGCGGCATGATGGCATTGCCATTATTTACATCAGCCACCGCATGGAAGAAATCTATGCGTTAGCTGATCGAATTAGCGTGTTGCGTGATGGTCAATATATTGGCAGTCTCACACGTGAGGAAATTTCTCCCCAGCGATTAGCCCTGTTCTGTCACTCTCGGAAAACAATAATCGAAGCAATATTCTGAAACTTTGATTGAGCCAAGCTTTGAGGCTTTATTTTCTAACAGTAACTAAAATTTATAGCCAAAACTTAGAAATTAAAGCCTCAAAAGGCTTTCAGCGATTGGGTTCTCCCAAAGTGATAAAAGAGGGTTAGTGCAAATGATGGTCGGTCGATCTATGCAAGACTTTTACGAACATCAACGGCAAACCAACCCTGGTCCGGTAGTGCTGGAAGTCAAAAATGTTAGCGACGGACGCAAGGTTGCGCCGACAAGTTTTAAACTTCATGCTGGAGAAATTCTTGGTCTAGCGGGGCTAGTTGGTGCAGGACGCACAGAAGTATCCCGACTGATTTTTGGTGCTGACCGCAAAGCAAGTGGTGAAGTATTTTTGAATGGCAAAAAACTGGAGATTAATTCGCCCGGTGATGCCATTGATGTTGGCATTGGCTACGTTCCAGAAGACCGCAAAGACCAGGGTTTATTTCTGGAAATGAGTTCTCGTAAGAATATTGCCCTCAACACACTTAAACAGGATGCCAAGGCTGGCGTTGTGAATTGGGGTTCAGTCAATCAATTGGCGACACAAGCAGTAGAAAACTTCAATATCCGCCTAGCCAATTTGGAAATTAGAGCCGTGGATCTTTCTGGTGGCAATTAACAGAAATTACTGCTAGCACGTTGGCTAGCCATTAAACCCAGAGTTTTAATGTTGGATGAGCCGACACGGGGTGTAGATATCGGTGCTAAAAGCGAAATTTACCGAATTATCAGCGATTTAGCAGCCCAAGGCGTAGCGATTTTGATGGTTTCTAGCGAACTTACAGAGATTGTCGGCATGAGCGATCGCGTCCTTGTAATGCGAGAAGGACAGCTAGTAGGCGAACTAGATAACAGGCCTGGTAAAGAAATTACCCAAGAAAACATTATGTACTATGCAACTGGAGCAGCGGAGGTACTAGCATCATGAGTCAAACCTTAAAACCTGTAAACAATAGACCCACTGAGCATCCCAAGGCACGCCAGCGTAGATCAATCAACAATTTACTGCAAGTGGCAGGTATTCTGCCAATTCTCCTACTCATCTGCATCTTATTTTCATTCTTGAGTCCCAATTTTCCCACAGCAGGCAACGCTGTGAATATATTGCGTCAGGCATCAATCAATATTGTCCTGGCAACTGGCATGACATTTGTGATTCTGACTGGTGGTATTGACCTTTCAGTTGGTTCAATATTGGCTGTTTCTGCCGTAGTGACAGTATTAGTATCGCTAGTTCCGGCTTTAGGTTGGGCAGCTGTACCTGCTGGTTTGTTGGCAGGATTGTGTTTGGGTTTACTCAACGGCGCTTTGATCACGTATTTAGATGTGCCACCTTTTATTGTCACCCTGGGTTCACTAACAGCTCTGCGGGGTGTGGCTTTTTTAGTTGCCAATGGCACAACAGTCATTAACCGTGACATCAACTTTGCTTGGATAGGTAATAGCTATGTAGGCCCCCTTCCCTGGCTAGTGATAATTGCTTTACTAACTGTGTTAGTTAGTTGGTTTGTCCTCCGACAGACTGTTTTAGGAGTGCAAATTTATGCTGTTGGTGGTAACGACCGCGCAGCCAGATTAACTGGTATCAAAGTCAATCGCGTCTTGCTGTTTGTCTATGGTGTAAGTGGATTACTGGCAGGTTTAGCCGGCATCATGAGTGCCAGCCGTCTTTATAGTGCTACTGGTATCTTAGGTCAAGGCTACGAATTAGATGCGATCGCAGCTGTAATTCTTGGTGGAACCAGCTTCACCGGCGGGATTGGCACTATTGGCGGTACCCTTCTTGGTGCATTAATCATTGCTGTTCTCAACAACGGTTTAACTCTGTTGAACATGTCCTACTTCTGGCAACTAGTCGTTAAAGGCTTAGTAATTATCGTTGCAGTCATGATCGACCGACTCCGCAGACGTTCCAGACGGTAAAGAGGCAGGGGAGCAGGGAGCAGGGGGAAATTCCTTTTTTCTGCACCCATGCCCAATGCCCAATTCTCAATATATAAACTTATGACCTCTACAACAGCTCGTCGCAAATCCAACACATTTTATGTCATCTTAATTGCTGGTGCTGCTGCCCTTTCGGTTGCTGCTGCAATGCAATGGATTGCGAATTTTGCCGTTTCTACGACATTTCCTCCCATACTGCAATATTTCGGGTTGGGTGCAGCCTATGGACTTTATACAACTGCGGCAGCTATCTCATTGTTCTTCGTTCTCTTTTTCATCAAAGAAACTAAAGGAATTGAGTTAGAACACATGTAATTAAGTAGTTGCACAAATCAACTTTGAAAGCAGCTTCACAGGCAAAGATTTATTGCGAGTCCGTCTAGAGTTCGGCAACTTCTTAAATTCCAATAATTAAAGCCAGATTGCATCTGTCACAGGTACAAGAATGACGCGGCTGAATTTTGATAGCGATAGTAACAATACATTAGTTGTCTCTTTTCCTGATATCGGAGGTAGGAGAAATTTGCCAGGAATCCTTTTTGGTGTACCACCGCACGTTTCCTATAGCGATGTCCTTAAAGAGAATGACAATGCTTACCACATCGAAGCATTTTATCGCTGGCGGGTCAATGACAACATCTCAGTAACCCCTGGTTTGTGGGTGATTCTTAACCCAGAGAATAATAGCAATAATGATACCCAGTATGTGGGGGTAGTTCGTACAACTTTACGATTTTTAATTTGCAGTATAATCGATTTATTGAAGACAGGAGTCAAAACACAGAGTTTTTCTGTATTTTGACTCCTGTTTCAATATCAAATCTCATTAATGGATTAGCTACTTCTATAAACGTTGCTCTTCTTCATAGAACCAACTCTCTGCCCACAGCGTTAAGCCAATCAGCAAAAAAAAGCAAAAAATCAAAAACCAAAATATACCCATCATTGCTATTACCTCCAACAAAGCTTGTCAGACATACTTTTAGCAAATGAGACGCATGACTCCTCAAAATATAAATAACCGAGAATTGCTATAAATAAATTATTACTCTTGATATATGGAAGAATTCACAAAATTAATTTGTCGTAATAGTAGCAGAAGTATTTACATTACTCAACATAAAATCTATAACCTAATGTATTTCTGCTAAATAGAAATAATTAAGTTTTCTGTTGCTCTTATATCATTATCAAGCATCCATAACAGTTATGTTAATTAGTTGGCTTTATCTCATTGCAGCAATCATATTTGAAGTTTCTGGCACAACTTGCATGAAACTTTCTGAAGGATTCACTAAAACAGTTCCTTCAATATTAATATTTGTATTTTATGGAATTTGTTTTACTTTTTTGACTTTCGCGCTTAAAAGATTAGAAGTTAGTGTTGCTTATGCGGTGTGGTCAGGGTTAGGAACTACCTTAATTGCTACTATTGGTGTTCTCTGGTTTCGGGAATCTTTTACACCCGTCAAATTTTTATCCATTATTTTAATTATTATAGGGGTAATTGGACTAAACTCAAGGAAATAAATATAGATGGTTTGAGGGTAAGAACAGCGATCGCCTCAAATGAAAATACCTCATCCATCTTAAAATGGACGAGGTAAGCAATAACTAAACCAACAAGGACTTTTACTAGTTGTTACTTTTGAAGTAAGGAGGAGTTATGACAATCGCTACCACAAGAACAGTAGTAAGCTGTTAGCGAAAGCATGTTAAGCAGATTTAAATACTGCTTCATCTGCTTTTCCAGGAGTAGTAAATCTCAAAGGAGAAAACCTTTATGTCATTTACTGTTCATACTTTAGCAGAGGTAATCAAATGAATGTAGCCAAATTGGCTGATTTTTTATAAATAATTTAGGTTCAAACATGATTACATTCAAAAACTAGGTTTTTGAGGTCTTGTGAAAACTTATGGATGACGCAATCCGGCCAATGTAATTTTGCTTAACTGAAAACCAAGATGGAACTATAACTTAGATAGCCATCAAACTGTTACAGTTTGTAGTTAGTGCGTCAACACCGATATGAAGATTTTTATAACTAAAACACACTTGTATCTATTTTTGTCTACCTGATTTATGATAACTTCACATAGCAGACACCACAGTATGTCAAGATGGTATTCATAATATAATTATTGACACAAAAATTGCTGAACGAAATCAGCAAACATGTTAACTATAGGGTAAATATCGCACAAAAGAGCTTTTGCTGTTAGCGATCGCCTACTACTTTTTGAATTACACAATTTACCAATTCCCCATCCCAAATCGGTATGTCTCCACTCGGTGTTGCTACCAGTCACTCAACTCATATTCTAGAAGTAGGGGAAACTAAACTTTGGCTGTTGCTGGTGGGAGTCAACCAATACCAAGATCCAAGACTACCATCCCTCCGCTACTCAGCTGTTGATTGTCAAGGTTTAGCAGCCGCTTTAGCAGATGCTACCCAAGGATTTCCCCATAGAGAAGAACGAGCTTACCACGATTTTGCTTCACAGTTGCCCACCCTTGCTACTGTGCGCGCTAGTTTAAGCCAAATTACTGCTGCGGCTCAACCACAAGACACAATTTTATTTTATTTTTCGGGACACGGAATACTAGAGCCAAATTCGCAGCAAGCAGTTTTGTGCCTCACAGATACTCAAACAGATAACCTACTCAACACCAGTTTAGGTTTACAAGAACTTTTGCAATTGTTGGGAAACAGTGAGGCGCAAACTCAGTTAGTCTGGCTAGACGCTTGTCATAGTGGTAGTTTGACATTTAGAGGAGCCAGAAGCAACCCAACAGTAACATCTTTGCCCAACCCTACACCCCTTATGGTGGAAGTATTACGCCAACGAGCCAAACAAAGCAAAGGATTTTATGCTCTACTTTCTTGTGATACCAATCAACAATCTTGGGAATTTCCCGAATTGGGACATGGAGTAGTTACTTATTATTTGATGCGCGGATTGCGTGGTGAAGCCGCTGATGCACAGGGTTTAATTGATGCTGACGGACTTTATCGATATGTTTATCATCAGACGCGGCAATATATTGAACAAACAAATCAACAATTACGGCTAATTAATCAACAAAATAGAAGTAGAGGCGATACCAAACTTTATTCTGAATACCCACAGCAAACTCCCAAGCGTATTGTCGAAGGAGTGGGAGAAGTAATTTTGGGATTCAAACCAGCGGTTGTGGAATTATCCCATCCGCGACAGGCGCTAATTTTAGAAGGACTTTTGACCAACCAAACTACCCTGGCTTTGGGTAAACTACTCCAGAGTGTTGGTGGTTTTGAGTTAGAGTATTGGCCGTCTACGCCAAGTCATACTGTTAAAGATTTACACGCAGCTATTGGGCAATGTTTAGACACCACTGAATCAAAAACTCAACGTCATCTCGACACTTTTGCCACAGTACTATTATATCTGCGTGGCAGACTTGAAGAATCTGAAGTTGGTGAAGCTGCCTTAGTCATGGTAGAAGACATCCGCCTGAGTCGTTCTTGGCTAAGACAACAACTCCGACGTTCTCCCTATACCCAACAAATCATTATCTTAGATTGCTTGATCGAAGCACAAAGTTGTGAGGTTTTACAAGATTGGGTAGAAGACTTACAACTAGAATCTGAGCAAGGACAATGTATCATTGCTGCTAATTCCCCTAAAGAACACCCCGAACAATTTGCCCAAGCTTTACACTCAACTTTGCAAGCAGCCCAACAAAATAGCTTATCAGCAGCCGCTTGGATTACAGAATTACAATTAGCTTGTAAAAATGTTTTGCCATTGCATGTTTGGCTATCTGGCATACAAGGCGTTATTGAAGTTATACCCGCTAGTAAAAGCATTAAGTCTCCAGGTAATATTGATTTAGGAATTTGTCCTTACCGGGGATTGCGGGCTTTTAAAGAAGCCGATGCACAATATTTTTATGGTAGAGAAACCATTACTCAAGAGCTAATTAGCGATTTGGTATTGAAGTCATTTATCGCCGTGGTGGGAGCTTCCGGGAGTGGTAAATCTTCCGTAGTGCAGGCGGGTTTAATTGCCCAATTGCGACTTGGTAAACAGTTACTAGGTAGTCAAGACTGGTGGATGAAAAGCTTTCGCCCTGGGACAAATCCCTCAGACGCTTTATCGCGTTGCTTAGTAGATAGCGGGACAGAGCGAGAAAAATCTTACCAGCAAATGCAGCTAGAAGGAATGTTGTACCAAGGAGTCAAAGGATTTGCTCACTGGGTACTTCAGCGACCAGAACCAATGGTAGTTTTGGTGATAGACCAATTTGAAGAATTATTCACCCTCGCACCAAATGAAGATAGACAGCGTTTTTTAGAACTTGTTTTAGGGACGCTAGAGTATGCACCAGACAAGTTTAAATTGCTTATTACTTTGCGAGCCGATTTTATTGCGCCTTGTTTAGAAATACCCACACTAGCTAAGCTTTTACAGCAATCGAGTGTATTGCTTCCCCCTTGCTTAACTGAAGCAGAATATCGCCGCATCATTGTTAACCCCGCTGAACAAGTAGGTTTAACAGTCGAGTCAGAATTAGTGGAAGTGCTAATCCAAGAGTTAAATCAATCACCGGGAGATTTACCTTTATTAGAATTTGTATTAGAACAATTGTGGGAATGTCGTGAGCATGGTGTAATTACCTTACAGGCGTACCAAAAAAACTTGGGTGGCATTAAAGGGGCACTAGAAAATAAAGCACAAGAAGTTTACGACAGTTTAGACCCAGAAGCACAAGAGTGCGCCCGCTGGATTTTTTTGTCACTGACGCAGTTAGGTGAAGGTACAGAAGATACCAGACGACGAATACTCAAATCCGAGTTAATCGTTAGAAAATATCCTGTGGCATTAGTTGAAAGAACATTGCAAGTTTTAACTGCTGCCAAACTGGTAGTTGTGAATTTAGAAGGAGACGACAGGCAAAGAAGCAAAGGAGAACTAAACAGCAATTCTTTCTTTCCTAATTCCCCTGTAACTATAGAAGTAGCTCACGAAGTATTAATTCGTTACTGGTCAACATTGCGATGGTGGCTAGAAGAAAATCGTACCCGTTTGCGATCGCAGCGTCAAATTGAGCAAGCAGCCGCTTTGTGGAAGCACAACAACGAACAAGCTGATTTTCTTTTACAAGGTGTGCGCCTAGCAGAGGCAGAAGAAATTTATGTCAATTGCATCGATGAATTATCTTTTGATGTGCAATGTTTTATTGAAGCTTGCTTAATCGCCAGACAAAGACAACAACAAAAAGAAAAAAGCAGACTCAGACAAGCTCAAAGAGCTGTAGCAATGATCAGTATTTTAGGACTAACTGCTTTCGGTTTAGCTGTTTTAGCTTACCAACAAACTCAAAAAGCCCAGTTGCAAGAAATACAGGCTCTCAATTCCTTGTCAGAAAACTTCCTTCTCTCCAATAAGCAACTAGAAGCATTATTAGCTAGTGTGCAAGCCGGGAAGGAATTACAGCAAATTGTCCCCGCAATCCCAGCAGATGTTCAAACTCACACTGCAACCATCCTCCAGCAAGCAGTTTATGGAACTCAAGAACGCAATCGTTTAATTCATAATTCTTGGGTAACTAGCGTCAGTTTCTCACCAGATGGTCAAAGTCTGGCCTCTGCTGGTGCTGACAACACCATTCAACTATGGAATCCTAGTGGTAAGTTGCTGGCAACTCTTAACGGACATAGCGATGGAGTCAACAGCGTTAGTTTCTCACCAGATAGTCAAATTTTAGCCTCTGCTAGTACTGACAATACCATCAAACTCTGGAATCGCAGTGGTAAATTACTTGCAACTTTTAATGGACATTTAGATGGAGTCAATAGCGTTAGTTTTTCACCTAATGGCAAACTCATCGCCTCTGGTAGCAACGACAATACCATCAAACTGTGGAGTCTTAGTGGCAAGTTACTCACAACTTTCAACGGACACAGCCAAGGTGTGAACAGAGTTAGTTTTTCTTCAGCAGGTGATATGATTGCCTCCGCTAGTGATGACGGTACAGTTAAACTTTGGAGTTTGGATGGTCGCCTAGTGACAACCATACCAGCACATACCAAAGGAGTTTTAAGTGTTAGTTTTAGCCCTGATGGACAGACAATTGCTTCTGCCAGCGCCGATTATACTGTTAAATTCTGGAGTCGTGAAGGTACTTTGTTGCGGACTATGGAGGGACATAAAGATCGTGTTTGGCAAGTTATTTTCTCGCCAAATGGGAAGATAATTGCCTCTGCTAGTGCTGATAAAACTATCAAACTCTGGAGTCGTGATGGCAACTTGCTGACTACTCTTCTAGGACATAACCATGAAGTGAATAGTTTAAGTTTTAGTCCAGATAGTAAGATTATTGCCTCAGCTAGTGATGACAACACAGTCAGACTTTGGAACCTAGAGCGAACATTGCCAAAAACCTTTTACGGACATAGAGGCAGTGTGAGTAACGTTAGTTTTATCTCTAATGGCAGTAACATTGCCTCAGTTAGCGCTGATAACACTATGAAGCTCTGGAATTTGGATGGTCAGTTGCTCAAAACCTTAATCTCTCCACTTAACAATGTTACCAGTATTAGCTTTTCTGCCGATGGCAACATAGTTGCCTTAGCCAACACAGACCAAACTATCCAAATTCGTAGGCGTGAGGGTACTTTGCTCCGCACCCTTGGGGGTCATACCCAATGGATAATGAGCATGGATTTTAGCCCAGATGGGAAGACCCTAGCCTCAGCCAGTGCTGACAAAACCATCAAACTCTGGAGTTTGGATGGTCGCTTGCTCCAAACCCTCCAAAGGCATAATGGTTGGGTAACAAACATCAAATTTAGCCCAGACGGCAAAACTATTGCTTCCGCCAGTGCAGATAAAACCATCAAACTTTGGAGTCTAGATGGTCGTCTACTCAAAACCCTGCAAGGGCATAGTGCTAGTGTCTGGGGTATTAGCTTCGCTCCCGATGGTCAAACTCTCGCCTCAGCCAGTCAAGACAAAACTGTAAAAATCTGGAGCCTGGATGGTCAGTTGCTCAAAACCCTCCAGGGACATAGTGATTTGGTTGCCAATGTGAATTTCTCCCCAGATGGTAAAATGATTGCCTCAGCGAGTGATGACGGCAGCATCAAACTTTGGAATGTTGCTAATGGGACTTTGCTCAAAACTTTCTCAGGTCATCATGGTGGTGTCAGAAGCGTGAGTTTTAGCCCTAACGGCACAATGCTGGCTTCTGGTGGACAGGATGCTACAGTCAAACTCTGGAATCTGGAAGGGATAGAGCTACAAACATTAGATCTCAATCAATTACTCACTCAAGCTTGCGATCGCCTGCACGATTATCTCATAACTAACCCCAATATCACTCAAGAAGAATATCAACGTTGTTTTGGCGATTAATTAACGTGCATCACCAATCAAAACAAATGGCGACCAAAAATGTTGTGCTGCGATCGCCATTCAAGCTACATTATGGTTAATTAAAATCATCAGTGATACGTTATACCAATTCACGAAAAATTTGATTCAAATAAAGCATCAAGAATAAAATCCCAACCTGTAATAGAAGCAACGATTGATGTGTTTAATTTTTCCAAACGCCTCCAGATAAATTGTCTTAACTCATCTAAAGTTCCAAAGCTTTCCCAAGCTAAATGCCTTTTAATTTCCTCCCATAATCGCTCAATTGGATTAACTTGGGGTGTGTGTGGAGGTTGAAATAATAAAATGATATTTTCTGGTATTTGAAGATGCTGGCTAAAATGAAAAGCTCCATTATCTAACTGAATAATATGGATATCTTG
>NZ_JAECZB010000080.1 GCF_016056295.1 Atlanticothrix silvestris CENA357 | reverse complement strand
TAGATATACAATCAGACATAAGTCAATGAATTAGGTCTAAAGTTTTAGTTGGAGGAGCTTGTTTTTTTTCATTTATTCATCAAATATAGAGGTGTCCTCTAACGAATAGTAAGCATCTTGGTAATAACCTAACCTTATCCAATGTCCGTAGTCCGCGCCAGCGGACTTTTTTTTATAGTCACTCAAGTCCTATAGGAATCTGCTTTGATTCCTGAAATCATTTGCGTAGTAAGGGAACAGGGAACAGGGAATAGGGAATAGGTAAGAAGAAATAAAGCGGAAAGTCTGCCGGGGAGATACTCCTGCCGGAGAACTTTTCAAGAAAGTGTACTGAGTTTTGTTCAGAAATCAAATATGAGTCCTATACAATTTTTTAATTAGAGATAATCAAAAATAATTATATTTTTAAGCTGTTACGCATTTAACTTGAACATTTACATGAAGGCTGATGGCTGATAACCGTTAACAGTTAACGACCGTAAAGAGTGTTTACGCAATTTAGGCGCGCATCAGCTTAGAGTCTCACCCTGCTAAGAAAATTTGCATGAATAGTAACTGATTCGCTAGGCTATTGATATTCTAGTTTTTTAAGGCGTGCTATGGATTTTGAAAGCAAAGCTACCGCCCCAAATTCTACAGACAATATCGAATTTGCTCAGCCAGCTCGTAAGCCACTGAAATTGTTGCGAAACACTGAAGCTTTACTACGCCGTCCTACTGTAGCAACACTGGTACCAATTTTACCGTCCAAGCTGAGTAATAAATTGCAAGTAGCTTCAAATGTAGCAGATGAAACCTTACAAGAGCTTGCAGAGATTGATTTAGAGCAAATTAGTGATTTTGAACTACAATCGGCACGAATTCGTGTTGGTTTAAGTTTTATTGGTTTTGGAGCGCTGATGATCCTGATGCTGCTACTGTATTTGAACACATTACATCCAGAACTAAGTACTGTAGAACAAATTCGGTCTTTTTGGTATCAATATGTCTGGTTTGTCTGCTTAGGTGTAGCGGGGCTGTTTGTACTAGGCCGAGAAGCGATGCGTCCTACCTCCAACCAGCAAAAGTTAAAATTTAAAAAAAGATAACTTATTATGAGCGATCGCTGCACTTGAATATTAAGCAGCAAAAAAATTTACAAAAGGTTAAATTTTATAGTGCGGAATTTTTCCGCCTATTAACTATTAGGAGCGATTTTACGTGAATCATGATGCTTTTATTGTTCCACCAAACTCCAAGATTTCTCTGCAAAAAGACTATGACACCGCTTATAAAGTTGATAATTATCAAAAAATTGATGCAGCAAGCAAATTACAGACAAATATTCAACAAATAGCAAACTACCAAAACATTCTCTATGCTCAAAATACTTATGCATTGCTAATTATCTTTCAAGCAATGGATGCTGCCGGCAAAGACAGTACAATTAAACATGTGATGTCTGGTGTAAATCCTCAAGGATTTCAGGTGTTTAATTTTCAAGCTCCCAGTACCGAAGAATTAGACCACGACTATCTATGGCGAACCACAAGAGCCTTGCCAGAACGAGGTCGGATAGGAATATTTAACCGTTCATACTATGAAGAAGTCCTGGTAGTTCGGGTACATCCAGAAATTCTTTTAAAGCAACAACTTCCCCATTTTCCTAAAGAAAATGAAATATGGCAACAGCGATTTGAAGAAATCAACAATTTTGAAAAATATTTAGTGAATAATGGTGTAATTATTCTCAAATTTTTTCTGAATCTTTCAAAATCAGAACAAAAAAAACGCTTTTTAAAACGAATTGATACACCAGAAAAACATTGGAAATTTGCAGCAAGTGATGTCTATGCAAGATCTTCGTGGGATGATTATATGGAGGCTTATGAAGCAGTTTTTAACCATACCAGTACTGAATGGGCACCTTGGTATATTATCCCTGCCGATCGCAAATGGTTTACACGTCTCGTCGTTGCTGACATTATCTGCACTAAATTAGCAGAACTCAATCTCAAATACCCCACAGTCAGTGATGAACATAGACAGCAACTCTTGCAAGCAAAATATATGCTAGAGCAAGAAGATTAACTTGTAAGCTTAACAGTTCAATACGAAAAGTTCCAAAAAGCTAGAAAATAATGCATAATATTTTCAGGCGTATCAATGAATCTTAAGTTTAAATTCATCTATTAGGTATTTTCAGAAATAATAAAGTTGGCTGATAGTTACAGCCGAAAAATTATGACGCAGATGGCAGGAAATGCCAACAATCACCCAACTCAGTTTGCAAACGCTGCTTTTGATATTGTAGCTTTGGCAGCTTCGGCAGGAGGGCTAAATGCTTTAACTGAAGTATTATCAAATCTACCCGCAGACTTTACAGCCGCGATCGCTGTGGTGCAACATCTGGCTCCTCAGCATCGGTCAATGATGGCAGATATTCTCAGCCGACGGACTGCACTTAAGGTCAAGCAAGCACAAGAAGGAGACTCTCTCGCCCCAGGAACAATTTATATTGCCCCCCCTGACTATCATCTACTAGTTAACGGCGATGGCACGCTTTCGTTATCCCAATCGGAATTGATACATTTCCTACGTCCCTCTGCCGACTTATTATTTGAATCGATGGCAGGTAGTTATAAAGATAGAGCCATCGCTGTTGTGCTAACTGGTACTGGTAGCGATGGTGCAATGGGTGTAGAGGCAGTCAAAAAAATGGGTGGTATTGTCATCACCCAAGACGAAACAACCGCCGAATTTGCTGGGATGCCCATTGCGGCTTTTCAAACAGGCGATGTTGATTTTGTTCTACCCTTACAAGAAATATCAAAAACACTAGTCACTTTAGTGATGGGTAATTAAAAAAAATTGGGCATGAGACATTGGGCATGGGGCATGGGAGAGCCATTATTATTTGTTATTCTCCCCTGCTTCCCTGCTCCTCTGGTTACTGAGCGTAGTCGAAGTATGCTCCTCTGCTCCTGTGCTCCCTGTTCCCTGTTCCCTACCTTATGACTTCTTCAGAAAAAGACCCGGAGTTTGAAAATTTACTGACTTATCTTAGACAAAACCGGGGTTTTGATTTTACAGGTTATAAACGTTCAACTTTGATGCGTCGTGTACGTAAGCGGATGCAGCCATTAAATTTAGACAACTTTGGAGATTATTTAGATTACTTAGAAGTTTACCCAGAGGAATTTAATTATTTATTTAATACTATCCTGATTAACGTCACTGCCTTTTTTCGGGATGCTTCAGCCTGGCAACACCTAGCAGAGCAAGTACTGCCTAATCTTATTCAACGTAAGACAAATTCTGACTAGATCCGCATTTGGAGTGCTGGTTGTGCCTCTGGGGAAGAAGCTTATACTTTGGCAATGCTGATGACTGAACTTTTGGGAGCAGAAGACTTTCGCCAAAGAGTGAAAATCTACGCCACAGATGTAGATGAAGAAGCCTTAAATCAGGCTCGGCAAGCGGTATATTCAGCTAAAGATGTCCAATTGTTAACAACGGAACTTAGGCATAAATATTTTGAAACTACAGGTAACAACTATGTCTTTCGCCAAGATTTGCGTCGCTCAGTGATTTTTGGTCGCCATGATCTGCTTCAAGATGCACCAATTTCTCGCTTAGATTTGTTGGTCTGTCGCAATACATTAATGTATTTTAATTCGGAGACTCAGGGACGGATTTTAGCTCGGTTTCACTTTGCGCTAAATGATTCGGGTTATCTTTTTTTGGGAAAGGCAGAAATGCTGTTGATGCATTCTAATCTTTTCACTCCCGTAGATTTGAAAAACCGGATATTCCATAAAGTATCGGCAACAAATTTGCGCGATCGCCTTTTAATTATGGCCAATACAGCAGATGATGAATCTAGCAGCCGTTTGTCACGACATATTCGCCTGCGAGATCTGGCTTTTGATACAGCACCAATCGCCCAAATAGTTGTTGACATCAATGGCATACTAGTGCTGATCAACGAGCAAGCACGCACTTTATTTGGACTCTCGCCTAAAGATTTAACCCGTCCCTTCCAAGATTTAGAACTTTCTTATCGACCAGTAGAACTGCGATCGCTCATTGAACGAGCTTACAATGAGCGTCGTGCGGTCAATTTGACCAACGTAGAACGTTATCTATCCAGTTCTGAAATGCAATATCTGGATGTACAGATTAGGCCTTTGCAAGACATCGATAGCAGTTTTTTGGGTGTCAGTATTGCTTTTCATGATGTCACCCGTTACATTCAGCTGCAAGAAGCGTTGCAACGTTCCCGTCAAGATTTAGAAACTACCAACGAAGAACTACAATCTACCAATGAAGAATTAGAAACTACCAACGAAGAACTTCAATCTACCAATGAAGAATTAGAAACCACCAACGAAGAACTTCAATCTACCAATGAAGAATTGGAGACAATGAACGAAGAACTTCAGTCTACTAATGAAGAATTACAAACTATTAATAACGAGCTAGGTGAGCGCACTACAGAACTCAATCGCACAAATGTTTTTCTGATATGCATCCTCAAAAGTCTCCAAAGTGGAGTAGTCGTGATTGATAAAAGCTCTAACATCTTAGTTTGGAATCACATGCTAGAGGATATGTGGGGATTGCGGGCAGATGAAGTATTAGGAAAATCTTTATTTAGCCTAGATATTGGTTTGCCCGTCGAGCAACTGCGATCGCCCATTCGCGATTCTCTATCTGGAAAGCGGCAGTTCCAAGAAATGATCTTTGATGCTACCAATCGTCGGGGTAGACAAATAAAATGTTATTTGGCGATTACTCCCCTATTTGGTACGGAGATGGAGGGAGCTGTTTTAATGATGGCAGATATAGAGAAAGTTACCAGTATGATTTCTAGTCAAGAAATCGCCGAACGGCAGCAGCAAGAGCAATAGGGGTAAGGAATTAGGAGAAGATTGTAAATGGCAGGAGATAATTTGGAACAAGCGATCGCTGGGGCACACCGACGACTGGAAAATTTATCGCGGCGTGCTAGTCAAACACAAAGACAAGACTTCGCAGTAGAGCTATTACAAGAAGCGATCACGGAAATTTCCATTTCTCTGGAAGAATTACATGTATCGGCCGAGGAACTACAACAACAAAATGAGGAATTGGCAGCTACTCGCCAGCTTGTAGAAGCAGAGCGCCAGCGTTATCAAGACTTATTCAACTTTGCCCCCGATGCCTATTTAGTCACCGATGTAACTGGCATTATTCAAGAAGCCAACTATGCAGCAGTGCAGTTACTCAATGTGCGTCAGGGTGCCCTCATTGGTAAACCATTTTCTGTATTTGTATATCAAGCAGAACGACATAAATTTCGGCTTATGATGCTGCGGTTGCGACAACAAAAACAAATTCGTGGGCAAGAGTTGTGGATGTTTCACAATAATGGTGATATCGATTTTCCTGCCGAAGTCACCGCCACTTTAACCGGAGGTGATAGTAAGGGAAAACCAGATAGTTTACGCTGGTTATTAAGGGATATTAGCGATCGCTACCGCACAGAACAAAAAATCCGTGAACAAGCGGCCTTACTAGACATTACAACAGATGCAATCTTGGTGCGAAATTTAGACAACCAAGTCTTATTCTGGAATAAAGGTGCAGAAAATGTTTATGGCTGGCGCACAGAAGAAATTTTAGGAAAAAACGCCTCAATACTTTTACCTCAAACATCTCCAAAAACCTCACCTCAACTGGCAGCAATTATCAAAATAGTTTCGGAGTTAGGTTCTTGGCAAGGTGAATTATACAAAGTTACCAAAGATGGCAAGAAACTTGTCATTGCTAGCCGCTGGACACTCATGCGCGACCCCGCAGGCTTACCCAAATCTATTCTCACTGTTGATACTGATATTACTGAGAAAAAGCAACTCGAAACTCGGCTGTTTCGCACTCAACGTTTGGAAAGTCTGGGTACTTTGGCTAGTGGTATCGCTCACGACCTCAACAATATTCTTACCCCGATGGTGACAATAGCTCAACTGTTGCCTTTGAAACATCTTCAAATGGATGAAAATTCGCAACAAATGCTGAAGTTGTTAGAAACCAATGCTAAACGAGGATCTGATTTAATTCAGCAAATTTTGTCCTTTACCCATAGTTCAGAAGGTAAACGCACAATTGTATCGGTGTCACAGATCATAGAAGACATTGAGCAGATGATCAAACGCACATTCCCCCAATTCATTGACATCTACACAGATATATCACCAGATGTAGGAATTGTTTTAGGAGACAGCACTCAACTACATCAGGTATTAATGAACTTAGTAGTTAATGCTCGTGATGCCATGCCTAACGGTGGGAGCTTGCGTATTTCTGCTACCAAACTATCACTCAACCAAAACCATCACAAAATACGTATAGGAGCAAAAACTGGCTCCTATATTGTAATTACAGTCAGCGATACCGGAGTAGGCATTTGCCCAGAAATCATCGATAGAATTTTTGACCCATTTTTTACTACCAAAGAAGTTGGCAAGGGTACAGGTTTAGGTTTGTCTACAGTTATTGGCATCATCAACAATCACGGTGGTTTTGTGGATGTATCCAGTGAGATAGAAGTTGGTAGCCAATTTCAAGTTTATCTGCCCAGCAGCGAAGAGAGCATTGACTCCGTAGTAGATGAAATAGAACTGCCAATAGGACAAGGGGAATTAATTTTAGTTGTTGATGATGAAGCAGCAATTACTCAAATTACCAAAACTACACTAGAAATCCACAACTACAGAGTACTGACTGCCGAAAATGGAATTGAAGCTCTTGCTCTCTATACCCTACACAAAAATGAGATTCAACTAGTGCTGATGGATATGATGATGCCATCAATGGCGGGAGGTACAGCAATTCGTACCCTGCAAATCATGAATCGAGAGGTACAAATTATTGCCATGAGTGGATTAGCATCTGCTGAGGCTTTAACACAATTTACAGGTGGTATTCAAGGATTTTTACCAAAACCCTTTACTGTTCACGAATTATTGAACTCTGTACAGCAGGTGCTTACATCGGGTAGTAAGTCTTTCCATTAGAATTTAACTATTAATTGCTCCTCTGACTAATATCACTGTACTCTTCACATTAGAGGCGATCGCTTCTGGGATATTACCTTGAATTGTTTGCTGTAATAATCCCTCCCGTGAAGCACCTAAAACTACAACATCATAATTTCCGGTTTTTACTAAATTAATTACACCATCAGCAACCGAATCAGCTTGCACTGGGATAGCCACAACATTACTAGACAATTTGCGGCGACGCATTAACTGACGGATAGCTTGCTCTAACACTGTCATGTCTGGCTTTAATTCAGATGGCTTAAACACCTGCGTCAGGCGAATTTGGGGATAATTTCCCAGCGTTACCAATGCAGGCAACAACTTAATTGCCAACCTAGCATTAGGGCCGCCAGCCATCGGTACTAGCCAGCGGTTGAACTTAAGAGGAGGAGATGAGGATAAGTTTCTATCTTGTTTCCCCTGCGACGTGACTTTTTCTGCCAATTTCACAAGCATCACATCGCAGGTGGCTTGACGAATTACGGTGTCTACAACATTGCCAAAAATTCGGCCAGGGGTAGAAGTGCTACCTTTCCAACCCATTAAAATGATGTTGATGTTTCGTTCTTTGATGATTTCTAAAATCGCTTGGGCGGCATCGTGGGCGACTCGAATTTGTGTATGCAGAGGAATTTGCCACTTTTTCGCTAATACTTCTGCTTGTCGTAGTAAGCGACGGCTGTTTGTCGTTCTGACTTGCGTTTCTGAGGGAGAAGCATGACGCGACACTAACATTACTTGTACACACTCTATTTCATAGTGGCGATCGCGAGCAATAGCTGCTGCCATCTGTAAAAGAATACCTGCGGTTTCAGGATTAGCCAGTGGGACTAATAACCTGCCTCGGCCGATGTTGGGCGATCGCGTTTGGTAAACTACATAAGAAGGTTCTAGTTGTAGCTTCGGGGTTGTGTTTCCATAATTGAGATGCTCAGCTTCTGCCCGGATGATATCTGCACGGGTAATAATACCAATTAATTTTTGCCCTTCCACAACTGGTAAGCGACTGATGTGATAACGATCAAGTAAATACAGTACATTGCTGAGATTATGCACTGGTGTTACCGTCATCGGCTCAGAGATCATAATTTCCCTTAAGGGAGTATCATTTGATGTATTATGGTCGCGGTTTTTCACTAAATCTGATTGCGTTACAATACCTACCAGTTTGCTTTCTTCTACCACTGGAAAGCCCCGATGATGGGAACGAGCAAAAGTCTGCATGGCTTCATCTAGGGTCATCTCTGCATCTAGAGTTTCTACTCGCCGCTGCATTACATCTTTTGCTGTTAATCTTGTTAATATGCCCTCGGCAGTAGTTGCTTTGGCGATCGTGATGCCATTTAAATTTAAAAGTTTCTCATACAGTGAACCTGGCATTACTTTCTCTGCAACTAAGTAAGATATTACAGACACAATCATCAAAGGTAGTACTAGATTGAAATCTGTAGTCATTTCAAACACAATCACAATTGCGGTGATTGGTACCTTAGAAACAGCACTAAAAAATCCTCCCATTCCTGCTAAAGCATAGGTGCTAATGGAACCTACCCCCAAAAGGTGGGACTCAGACACACCAACGAAGTGTCCTAAACAAGAACCTAAAATGAGACTGGGAGCAAATAACCCCCCAGGCGCTCCAGAACCAAATGCAATCAAAGTCAGGATAAACTGGGCAACAAAGACGATCGCTGCTAAAGATGCATTAGCATTACTGGTGATCATATACTCCCTTAGCCCAGTATTATCACGAAATAATTCGGGGAGCATGGCCACGATAATTCCAGAAATCAAACCAGCTAAAGCCACTCGTAACGGCAAGCTGATGTGTAGTCTTTTGTAAAATTTAATACTATTAATTAGACCATAGTTAAATAATGCACCCAATAACCCAGCCAAGATACCCAATACTAAAAAAAAGGGAATTTCTGGGAGGGAAAATTTGCTAGAAGATTGGATCAATTCTAAATTTAGTTGCAGACTGCGCCCCCCAAGTAGCCGGGATACTACCCCACCAATAAAGGAGGCAATAATTGCAGTTTGTAGAGTTAATCCCGATAAATCTTGAAGTAACTCTTCAACAATAAATAATACACCAGCGATCGGGGCATTAAACGCTGCTGATAAACCTGCACCCGCACCAGCAGCAATCATCTGGCGTTGATGATCTGGAGAAGTTGGAACCCAGCGACTCATCCCCGCTGCCAAACTCGCGCCTACGTGAACAGTGGGGCCTTGTCGTCCTAAAGTTATCCCTGAACCGAGGGCAAAAATAGAGCTGAGTAGTTTCACAGTGGCGACTCGCCAAGATAACCTAATTGGTACATTGGCAAGAGTGGCTTTAACTTGAGGAATACCGCTACCAGCTGCTTCTGGAGCCAATCTTTGTACTAAAGCGCCAGCCAAAAATCCAAAGACCAAACCAATTGCTGGTAACGCCAACCAGGCTGGTAAAGCTTGGGTAGTATGAACTCGCCATGTTCCTAACCATCCCGATCCTACCTTCAGAAATACCGCAGATAGGGCAGCCACAAAACCAATAATAGAAGCCTCTGCGATCGCTAAACCTCTTCTAGGCTGCAACCAGCTGCGAAAGCGCTGAGTAAGAACAGGAAGCGACATAATAATTAAAATTAAAATAAGCAAATATTCATTTTTACTTCCACAGTTATATGCTTAAAAAGCGGATTTTTGATCACAGTTTTTATCAACTGACTAAATTACTTCAATCCTAACTAATCCTTATCCTAACTACTTAGGCAGCATTAATTACGCAGATAAGTAGGTCGGTGTGAATATTTATCATCAGGTTCAGGCAGGAGGCAGGAGGGTTTTATTTCACTTTATTAACGTAGTTGGGTTTTTTCTAGCTGTTCTACTTATTTTTTGTTCTCTGTTTCCTTATTCCACTATTTAATTATTTCTACCATTAGTAGATAATCCTTCTACTATTAGGGATGGAGTATAACAAGAACCATTCCAATCAGCATCGTTACCTAATTGTACTAGTTGCTTGAGGGCTGTGTAGACATTACCTGCAACCATCGTATCTTTTACACGCCCAATTACATGACCTTTTTGCACACGATAACCCAAATCAATATTGATAGAAAAGTCGCCAGAAATGCCACTGCCGCTGCCCAACATTTGATCCACAATTAACCCATCGTCCATCTGTTCAATCAAGTCTTGTAGTGAGGCTGAACCAGGCTGGATCAAGAAATTAAACAAGCCAGGACTGGGATAGCTGCCTAAACCAGGTCGAAAACCATTACCAGTAGTGTCAATACCCAACTGTTGCCCGGTGGTGCGATCGCAATAAAAATGCTGTAAGATTCCATCTTGGACAAAGACTAAAGGAGTGGTAGGAGTGCCTTCATCATCAAAAGGACAACTGTAAGGGCCTGCTTGTGGGTCTTGGTAGAGAGTCAGGCTAGATGCAATCACTGGTTTACCCAGGCGTTCTGCCCAAGGGGAAGCTAACTCTAAGACGCGCTTACCATTTAAAGCTGCTTGTGCAGTGCCCCAAAGCATATCAGCCGCTTTAGAAGTAAACAAAATCGGGACGCGACCATTAGGCGGTGAGACATTTTCTTTAGCCCAAAGCAACCTTTGTAAAATTTGATGAGCTATTTTATCTGGTTGCAGAATATCTCGTTGAGTTTGCCCATCAGAAACACTTAAGAAATCATCGCCTCGTATCCATTCTGCTGATACATAACAACTGAGGGTAGTGTCGGTGTAGTAACAATCTAGACCTTGAGTATTTACAAGTCTAGTAGTTTCCACATCACATTCCCAATCACTATTGCAAAGAACATCTGGATAAACATCGCGGATCAAGGCGATCGCTTCTTTGCCCCATTTTACCAATACCTCAATGGGTACATCTTTCCCCAAATCTGGATAGGAAGGTTTAGAGTTACTGCCTAATTGTACTGCTTCGGGTTGATTGAGTTGACTCAAAGCCAAAGCTCGTTCCACCAGCGCTTGAGGTGAGACAGAACCGTAAGCTACCGTGAGTCCTGGTCGTCCATTTCGCCATAGCCGCAATACTGTACCTTCAGATTGGCTGGTTTCTAGCTGCTTGAGACGGTTAGCCTCAAAAAACACGGGACGGGAAAGCGATCGCGACTGATAAACCTCAGCTGCTTCTGCCCCTGATTTTATGGCTAGTTCCAGCAGTTGTTCTGCTAGCGTATCTTGTGACAAATTTTCAGCACCCATGACCCTTGGTGAATTGTAGATTTTGGACTTTGAGCTGCAAATGAACGCAGATAATTATCCCAAATCATTGGTATCTATCAGCGTGTATCAGCAATCGTAATTTTGAGACGCAGATGGACGCAGACAATTATCCCAAATCATCGGTGTCTATCAGCGTGTCATGGACGCAGAGAATTATTTCACAAACAACTAGATGTATCAGGATATATCAGTATAAGTACGATATCTGAAATAAAGCCTTTAAATTTTTTTGCAGGCTTTAATTCAAATCTTCCTCTTTTTTCGGCCTTAATCTTTTATCCTTTATCCTTTCTTCGGTTATTAAGTCCTTTCTTGAATACATACACGAATTTGCCCAATTTATGGCAAATTCACCTCTTGTAATAGCCAAAATCCAGTAAAAGATTGTGCATCGGGATCAGACTGCACACCAATAAAATGTACACCATTAGCTTTTTGTTTAGCCTCTTCAAAACCTTTGGCTTCTGCTAAGATTTGAGGATTTTTAATATTTTCTAAAATCCAACTTTCAGTAGCACCAGTTTCTAAAATTAATCTCTCCCCTTTGGTAGTGTCAAACTTCAAAAAAGCCAACTCCAAACCAGACATCCAACCTGCGATCGGCAATGCTCTGGGTGAGAAAATTAAAACGCCAGGAATGCGGGTTTCAGGTGATAATTGTGCTATCTCTAAGGGAAATGCTTCCCCAAAGCCAATTTCCCACTCTGACATTTCTGCAAAATCAGCAGCTTGTAAACTCACAAATGCCCACTGTTTACCTTCTAAAGCATCTGGTAAGCGCTGGGGTAAAGGTCTTTCTAAACGCACCGAGGGATTAGTCCCTCCTTGATACCCTGGTTCTTGGGGATAAACTTCCTCCATCCGCTGTTTTAGCCATTGGTTGAGAACCAAAGCACGGCGGCTAGGTTGGGCGGGAATACCTATATCCTGACAAGCTTTAGTAATCATGTTGTTCATTTGGCGGCGGAAAAAGCGAATTTTGATCGGCGCTTCTCCAGCTTGAGTAATTGCTTCTTGTAACGCCGTCCTCAACCAACCCGAATTGACTTCGGTACTGGGACAATACTGAGTATAGCGAAACAGGGAATCCATACTTTTGCCCACATCCGCAGGACTTTCGCAGATTAAGACTTCCCAAACTTTTTTCTGATTTGCGTCCAGAATTGGACGTGAGTAAAAATCAATTTCCCAAATACTGCCCATGTAATGCCTGTGAAAATCTGGCGACTTCATATTTTGCTTATATTTTTATGATAAGAGGGTATGGGCAGCATCTAGCATTGGGAATTGAAATGAGCAAGCAAGGTCTCCTGCGCCTGCGAATTTTTGTTATGATTACGACTTGCAAATGCGATCGCACAGTCGCAAGGACGCAGAAGTCCGCCTCCTGCTGTAAATGACACAAATCTGTGACAATGATTAACAGTAAGCCGGAATACTGAATCTAATTTACTCATGAGTCAGAGTTCTCAAAACAGCCCTTTGTCACACAAGCCTGTTCCATCAAATTGGTTATACGCTTTCTGGAAATTTTCTCGCCCACACACGATTATTGGCACTACTTTAAGTGTCTGGGGCTTATATTTAATTGCTATTGCTGTTTCATCAACGGGATTTTCTGGCATTCCCCTGAGTCGGGTTTTAGGCGCATGGATTGCTTGTCTGTGCGGTAATGTTTATATTGTGGGCTTAAATCAATTAGAAGATATTGATATTGACAAGATTAATAAGCCTCATTTACCACTTGCTTCAGGAGAATTTTCTCGGACACAAGGACAATTAATTGTCGTTTTGAGTGGGCTTTTGGCTTTAGTTATAGCATGGTTCACAGGCCCTTTTTTGTTCGGAATGGTGGCTATTAGTTTAGTAATTGGTACGGCTTATTCTTTGCCACCAATTCGTTTGAAGCAGTTCCCATTTTGGGCAGCCCTTTGTATTTTTTCTGTACGCGGCACAATCGTTAATTTAGGTTTGTTTTTACATTTTAATTGGGTATTACAACAAAACTCATCAATTCCGCCTGTGGTGTGGGTTTTGACGATATTTGTTTTGGTGTTTACCTTCGCGATCGCTATTTTTAAAGATATCCCCGATATGGAAGGCGATCGCCTATACAATATCACCACTTTCACTATTCAACTCGGCCCGCAAGCTGTATTTAATCTGGCGCTTTGGGTGCTAACTGTCTGCTACCTAGGAATGATTTTGGTTGGCGCTATCCGTTTAGCCTCAGTTAACTCAATATTTTTGGTGATTACTCATCTAATAGTTCTGTGCTGGATGTGGATGCGGAGTTTGGTAGTAGACTTGCAAGATAAAAGCGCGATCGCTCAATTCTATCAATTTATCTGGAAACTCTTTTTCCTCGAATATCTCATGTTCCCTATTGCCTGTTTGTTGGCTTAAAACGATGTTAGAAAATTTTCAAGGAACTGATGTTTTGGCAATTATAGCAGTTATTGTTAGTATTGCCTTTCTCGGTTATTTCGCCTGGAAAACCTTAATTACCTCCAACTTTTTCCAAAAGGGAATTAATCTTTATGAGCAAAAAGACTTTCAAGGTGCGGAAGCAGCTTTTCGCAAAGTAATGTCTATCAACTCTACTAATGATGTAGTTCGCTTGCTGCTGGGAGATGTTTTAATCCAGCAAGGGGAAGTTAAAGAAGCTAAGGAATTGTTTGAGGAAGTAATTCAACGCAGTCCCAAAAATCCTGATGCATATTTGCGTTTGGCGAATATTTTAATGCAGGAAAATCAGCAATCAGCAGCCAAAACTAATCTGCAAGCAGCTAAAGATTTATTGCAAAAACAGCGCCAACCTGAAAGGGCTAAGAAGGTTGCTCAATTATTAGATCAAATAAGTGCCAAGTCAACTTAACCTGAAATTATGACTGAAGCAAAGGGCAAAGTTTACCTCGTAGGCGCTGGCCCTGGAGATGTAGCATACCTGACGGTTAAAGCTTATCATCTCTTGGGTCAAGCTCAGGTGTTAGTCTACGATGCCCTAGTAGATGAGCAATTGTTACGTTGCGTATCGCCTGATTGTCTAAAAATAGATGTAGGCAAACGTGGTGGTAAACCCAGTACACCACAAGCTGAAATTAATCAGTTACTCGTTAAATACTGCCAAGAAAATCGACAAGTTGTCAGGTTTAAATCGGGTGATCCGTTTATTTTTGGGCGTTGTACTTCCGAAATTGAAGCTTTGCAAGCGGCTAATTGTGAATTTGAAGTAGTCCCAGGTATTTCTTCAGCCCTTGCAGCACCGTTACTGGCGGGGATTCCCTTAACAGATAACGTCTTGAGTCGCTGTTTTGCCGTGTTGACAGCCCACGAACCGGAAGCTTTAGACTGGGAAGCTTTATCTCGGTTAGAGACACTAGTAATATTGATGGGCGGACGACATTTGCCAGAGATTGTACATCAACTAGTTAGACATGGGCGATCGCGTCTAACACCCATTGCCATCATCCGCTGGGCAGGTACTCCTAATCAACAAATCTGGACAGCCCAATTGGGTAATATTTTAGAGCAAACCGCTGGTTTATCTCTTTCGCCAGTAGTAATCATCATTGGTGAGGTTGTCGGGCTACGCAATTACTTACAACCTGAGAAAATATCTTTAGAAGATTCGACCACACCTAAAATTTCCAGTCCTGCAATTATGTCAAGCAATTTCGCCCCATCTACTCAGTTTCCCCTTGCTGACAAAACAATCCTGGTGACACGTTCGGTTGGACAGTCGAGTCAATTTAGCGATCGCCTCACTGCATTAGGCGCAAAAGTCATTGAAATGCCTACCTTAGAAATTGGCCCGCCTTCGAGTTGGGCAGATTTAGATCAGGCGATCGCTAATTTATTAGATTTTCATTGGTTAATTCTCACTTCTACCAATGGTGTAGATTACTTTTTTGAAAGGTTAAATGCCCAAGGGAAAGATAGCCGTGCTTTAGCTGGTGTAAAAATAGCCGTTGTTGGCGAAAAAACAGCCCAAAGTCTCAAACAACGTTACATCCAACCTGATTTTATTCCGCCTAGCTTTGTTGCAGATTCTTTATTGGCAAGTTTCCCCGAAGAATTATCTAGAAAAAAAGTTTTATTTCCTAGAGTCGAAAGTGGTGGAAGAGAGATTTTAGTCAAAGAATTAACTGCTAAAGGTGCAGAGGTAATAGAAGTTGCGGCATATCAATCTTGCTGTCCTAGTAGTATCCCAGATTCGGCAAAATTAGCTCTGCAAAATCATACAATAGATATCATTACCTTTGCGAGTTCCAAAACTGTACAATTTTTTTGCCAACTCACACAAAGCATATTTCCTCACAACTCTGATCTAATTTCTGCTTTAGAAGGTGTGTGTATTGCTTCTATTGGTCCACAAACTTCAAAAACTTGTCATTCTTTATTCGGACGCGTGGATGTAGAAGCTGAAGAATATACTTTAGATGGATTAACCCAAGCATTAATTCGTAATTCGTAATTCGTAATTCGTAATTAAGATATATGTCTGTTCCCTATTCCCTATTCCCTGTTCCCTATTCCCTGTTCCCTATTCCCTGTTCCCTGTTCCCTGTTCCCTATATATACATGAAACGCATCATCGGCTTAACTGGAGGTATTGCTACGGGTAAAACCACTGTCGCCAATTATTTGGCTAGTGCTTACAATCTGCCGATTTTGGATGCTGATATTTATGCTAGAGATGCAGTAACTATAGGTTCACCTATTCTTGATGCGATCGCCCAACGTTACGGCGAACAAATTTTACTCCCAGATGGTAACCTCAACCGCCAAAAGCTAGGCGAAGTTATCTTTGAACGTCAAGATGAACGCAACAAGATAGAGGAGTTAATTCATCCTTATGTAGGCGATCGTTTTCAGGAGGCGATCGCCCAATCTTCTGCACAAACACTGGTGTTAGTTATCCCTCTGCTGTTTGAAGCCAAGATGACTCATTTAGTTACAGAAATCTGGGTTGTGCGTTGCTCTGAGTCACAACAACTGCAAAGATTAATACAGCGAAATCACCTCAGCCAAGAACAAGCACAAGCCCGCATCAATAGTCAATTATCTATAGAAGAAAAAGCATCTCGTGCCGATGTCGTGTTAGATAACTCCTCTACCCCAGAAACACTGTTAGACCAGGTAGATGTTGCGTTAGACTTAAAAAGTATAAATTAGAGCTAATTAGTCTTGAAAGTTTACATTCCTGACACTATATATACATATATAAAGCATGTGTGTATAAAGTAAATGTGCTAAATTAATAGAATAAAAGTATGATTCTTTAAGTAATATTTTTCTATAAATTAGTACTTTTACTGGAGACAATTAGACAGTTTTTACTATAAAATGTGCAATAATTCCACCTTTTACAGCGTAAAAGATTCTACCAAATGTTTAATGTTATCTTCAGTAAGTATGAGTGACGAATAAAATATTGTTACTTAAATTTTATCAGGTATAGTCGGCATCATTAAGTAATACAAATAAAAGCTAGTAAAAATTAAACATTAAGAACTCCGAATTATGTCTTAAAAAAAGTTAATTTGCATTTTAGTTAATCCTCTTAAAATTATTTTGTAACCCACATTCCAAAATAACTAGTGTGATTTGCTGATTATTAATGATCAGGTGGTGTATTGTCTTCGTAATCTGACAATCATCATTTGAATTATTCAAAATTATTTTTTTCACATTAGATTTTATTCGGTATGGTGCTTTATGGACGTTAGTTTTAATGCACTAAAAATATTGAATAGGGCGTTAGTCTGCTACCTATAAAAAAGGATTTGGGGTAATTAGGTAATTTGTATTTACACCCTAGATAACAGGTTTGATTATTTTCATCAATTAAGATTTGTTAGTTGATATTGGAAAATTTACTTATGTCTTTTATCAAAATAGGAATTAACTTGAGTTCTAATTTTATAAACTCTTTACCATTGCTGTTCTATCCAGTAAATAGATTAAGCAAAAAGCATAAAACTCACGATTATAGCCAATTAATTTGGGGAAAAGATTACGTATTTGAGTCACTCAGTAGCGGAATAGAAGGACAAATGACTGGCATAGGTAAAGGTATAAAACCGCGTGACTACATTATTTTGCAACGCGGTTTTGAAACTTATCGATATCGAGTTGAGCAAATCGATTATTATTCTGACCCCTCAGATATGTGGATAGCCCTACTAAAGCGCGAATCAGTTAGTTAAATTTCTCCGCCAACTACGACATCTCGAATTCGCAAACTGGGCCCACCACAGCCAACAGACAGACCATTTTGCCCACCTTTACCGCAACCGCCAGACTCATCCCAGTAAAAGTCATTGCCAATTGCTTCAATATCGGCGAGGGTTTGAAAAACGTTACCCGAAAGTGTAACATCCTTGACTGATTCAGCGATTTTACCGTTTCTAATCATCCATGCTTCCCCAGCGCTAAAAGTGAACATTTCTCCATTAGTCATACCGCCAAGCCAATTACGAGCATATACTCCTTCTTTAATACCAGTAAATAAATCTTCAACTGGTGTTTTACCTCGTTCAATCCAAGTATTTGTCATCCGCACAATTGGACTGAAATGATAATTAAGACAGCGCGCATTGCCTGTAGGTGCTTCTTCCAATTTGCCAGCAGTTTCACGAGAATGTAAACGTCCTACCAAAACCCCATCTTTAATCAGTTGCGTAGTAGTTGCGGGTGTACCTTCATCATCATAAAAATAGCTGCCGCGATGTCCTTCTGGGGCAGCACCATCAAAAATTTGTAGTTCTTTAGGGCCAAATCGCCGGCCGATGGTCATAACTTCTAGTAAATCTGGATTTTCGTAGGCCATATCAGCTTCAGAAAGATGGCCAAAGGCTTCGTGAACAAACAAACCAGTCAAAATTGGGTCAATGACTACAGTATAGGTATTACCCTTCACTGATGGTAGAGATAAAGCAGCAACAGCTCTTTGGGCAGCACCTTTGACTTGTTCATCCAAATTGATTAAATCTTCATAGGCTTTACGAGAACCTGTGGTTTCTCTGCCAGTTTGTACAGTTTCGCCGTTTCTGGCGGTAGCAGCAAAGCGCATTTCCATATCCACCCAAGATTGCTCAATCAGAGTACCTTCTGAGGTAGCGAGGATAACTTTTTGGGTGCTGTCACCATAGCGTACTGAAGTTGTAGTAATGCGATGGTCTACGCTTTTCAATAAATCGGTGTAGCGATCGCACAATTCTTTTTTATGGGCTAGGCTAATCTTACGCGGGTCTGTACCCGTCAAAGGTAGTTGACAGATAGCTTGTATTGGGTCTATTGGAGCGAGTAAAGTTTCTTCATCACCAACCATCTGTGCTGCTGCGATCGCTTCTTCAATTCGTTCTTTAATAGTAGAAAGCTGGTTAAAACTGCTCAAACCCCAGCCGCCTTTATGACAAGCGCGAATATGTCCACCAATGGAGATGCCTTCGCTGAGGGTTTCTACCTTGTCACCGCGCAACAAGATATCAGTCCCTTCTGCTTCTTCCAAACGAATCATCAAATAATCTACGTGGGATGAGTAGCGGGTAATCAGGTCAGAAAGTAAATTCTGTGCGTCAGCAATTGTAGTCGGCATTTGTTGGTAGTAACCACGACGAACTGCTTTTATTGTGCAATTTTTCGGGCAATGTCGGCTACTACTTTCTTGCTGAATCCAAGGATTAATTTATCTCACGCAGAGGCGCGGAGACGCAGAGAGTGAGAGTTTAAAGTCAATTACAATAATAACTACACAAATTTGCTTAATTATTATAGTTATGCGCGATCGCGTTTCTTTAGAGACTGTATCTGTAAGTCTGCCTTTTGGCATTGGTTCGATGTCTTGGAAAGTTGACACTACACAAAAGAAGGCGGCTTGGTCACTGTATGTAGAATTGGTAACGCGAATTGCTGTGCAACCATTGGCACTTGACCAGGGTTTGGTACGAGAAGCGATGAACTCTCTTTATAGTTTATTTGGAACAACTCGCGAAGTTCTCAAAGCAGCCGGGCCGGATGTAGGGGCTTCTCGTGATTCTGTGGGGGGAATTGCGATCGCTGTGTTGAATAATGGGTTAAGACCGTTTTTGGCTAAATGGCATCCGTTGTTGCAAGCGTGGGAAGCTAGACGACCTGTGGGGGTGAGTCCCAAGGAACATGAGCAGAGTTGGTCGGAGGAACCCAAGTTGCGAAGTGAGTTGGAAGCTTTGCGCGGTGGGTTGGAAGATTACGCTAAGGCGTTGGCAAAAATTGCAGGTGTGGAGGAGTGATAAAAATTATTGGTGATTAGAGAATGTTTAAAAAGTCCTCTTGTCGGTAGCAAAACGTTCTAGATTCCCCTAAATCCCACTTAAAAAGGGGGACTTTGATTCCGGTTCCCCCCTTAAAAAGGGGGGCTAGGGGGGATCTAGAAGTACTTAAAATCACAGCCAATCACTTTTCAAACATCCTCTTAGATGGTTTTTTTTAATGTAAAAACCCTTGTAGAGATGTTCAATGAAACATTTCTACAAAAAATTATTTTGCTTGTTTAAGCAAAGCATACCGGATAAAATAACAAGGAGTATTTATGGTTCATGATATATTTCTCAGCCATGCATCTGAAGACAAAGAAACTTTTGTACAAGAATTATACGAAAGACTAACCGAGGCACAATATAAAGTATGGTATGACAAAAATGAACTCGGCTGGGGAGACAATTTAAAAATAAAAATTAAAGAAGGGCTAAAAGCATCACGTTATGGAATTGTGGTAATTAGCAATAAGTACTTTGCTAAACATAAAGAATGGACTTTTATGGAGTTCGAGCAGATATTAACAACTAATAATATTCTGCCTATTTTGCATGGTATCAATATGCAAACGATTAGAAATTATCACCCAAAAGAATATGAACAAATAAAGAATTGGCTGGCAATCAGTAGTGATAAAGGGATTGATTATATTGTCCAGCAAGCCAAGAAAAAAATTTATCAGGAGTCTGAAAAAGGCATAGACTACAGCAGACTGCGCGACCTACTCGCAGCAAAAGACTGGGAGGAAGCCGACCAAGAAACCTATCGGGTGATGATTCAGGCTGTAGGTAAAGAAAAAGACGACTACTTCGAGGAAGACGAACTCTTAAATTTTCCTTGCACTGACTTACGCACAATTGACCGCTTGTGGGTAAAATACAGCAATGGACGCTTTGGCTTCAGCGTCCAGAAGGAAATTTACTTGAGCGTTGGCGGTAAAGCTGACGGCAAGTATTACGAAGAAGCCTGGGAGAAGTTTAACGATCGCGTAGGATGGACTGGAAGGGAGGGGTATTATGAAATAACTTTTGATACCTCTTCCCCAAAAGGACACCTCCCGTTTGTGGATCAAGTGATTTGGGACTTGTGTGTGGGTGGTAGTGTGTTGGGGGGTGGGGGAGGGGAAATTCTCTCTCGCATCGAGACTTGTAAACTTTAACATCTAAGGCTTTCAGACATTTATAAAGATTTCTTACAAACCCCAGATGAACGGTATAATCAACATTTCATTATTCCGATACCTGGCACTGCGGGGTTATAGCAATTCGCTTGACAAAATTTTTCTGCTACCTCCTGCACCTCAGTGGTTAAAAAAGCTTCACAACTAGCCATTAAAGCTGCTGCTACCTGCAATGCATCGGGTAACTGAAGGTTATAACGTACTCTCATTCTCGCTGCTTCTCGTGCAATAACAGCATTAATCTCCACAAAAACCACTTCATCTTGTTGCAACACGTCAACAAAAGCCTGCTCTAAATCTGCTAACCCCAGACGCATAGCACCTACTAAACACTCTGACAAGGTTATCCCAGATGTTACTGCTGTAATGTCATTATCTAAACGTTCAAAAATTTGATCAATTAAATCGACAAATTGCGGATTCCGTTCTACAAAATAAATCACAGGTGCGGTATCGAGAAATAAGTGAGAAACTCCGTTTAAAGCATCACTAATCTTCATTCCTGTGTCCGTAAGAACCTTTCTCGATACTCATCACCTTCCCGCCGACTCCGCGAAACCCACTCTTGAGCATCTTCACCAAAAAGCGGATAGGAAGCCATACCTTTTAAGTCGCTCCACTTGCGTTTTGCTGGTGCTTGAGTAACGTGCTTTTTTACACGCTCTACTAAATGCCCCATCACTGTCAATTGCTCTTCTGGAGTCAATTGCTCAATCTCGCTTAAAATTTTTTTAAGTGACGGACTCATCAACCTGACCTAAACGATTGCCGTGAATTATACAAAATATTGTACTGTATTCTAGAAATTGAAGATGCGATTATGATTTTTTCAAACTCTGCGATCGCAGTTAACTATGAAGTAAAAATGCAATCTGTAATTCAACTCCGATAAATCACGCACATCCAGAAAAACTTGTACCGCAAAAAATGCGCTTTTTGCTGAACTAGAAAACAGGTTAATTGAGCCAAAATAGCTCTGTAGAGCATTTAAAAGTGTAAAATTATGCCTCGTAAAAAACGTAGTTCTCAAATTCTAAAAAAAGCTGAATTTAGAGTTGCGGGACTAAAAGCTATTGATCCTAATATCAGTTTTGATGATAATTGCAACTTGCAAAACCTGACGCAATTAATCGAACAGGTTCAAAAAATGCTTGATGATTATAACGCTGCTTTAGCGATGGTTGATTCTTCTAAAATCAGGCTGGATGCAGTAGAAAAAACCTTAAATCAAGTTTCTGACAAAATGTTGATGGGTGTTCGTTTCCGGTATGGCAAAAACAGCAATGAATATGAACTCGCAGGTGGTGTTCGAGATAGCGATCGCGTCCGTAAAAGCAGATTGACACGCTTGAAATCTAATGCAGAGAAAACATTAGATGAAAATACAATGACTGCCTAATAATAGTTACACAAGTTTCCAGATCCCCGACTTCTTCAAGAAGTCGGGGATCTATGCCATAACAAATAGTTCAGTGTTGCTATATAATCTGGGAATTAATACAGAACTTCCGCAATCTTAAAATTGCATGACCCGGTTTATACATGATCAATTCGCCAAAGACTATTTAGAAGAATTATTAAAAGATTACGGAGAAGTCAAAGCATCAGAGAAAGTCTCAGGAGAGATTAAAGAAATAGATGTTTTATTCACTCCGGCTAAACAGCAAAACTCTAATTTACAAGTGCTGGGTTTGCTAGGAAGATTTGCGGAAAATCCTGCCATAATAGAACCTTACCGTAATCCAGCTTCTAGCGATGAGATATGCGATTGTATTCTAAAATTATTAGAAGTCAAAGCTTCTCTGCGACGAGAAGCGAAAGCTAATAAAACCAAACTTCAAGACTCAGAAATTCCCCAGCTGTGGGTGCTGACTCCAACGGTATCTGAAACTAGATTATCTAGCTTTGGAACTATGCAAAAAGATGGTTGGTTATCAGGAGTACATTTTCTGCCAGATGCTTTGCGGACAGCAATTGTGGCAATACACCAACTACCGCAAACACCGGAGACTTTGTGGTTAAGACTTTTGGGAAGGGGAAGCGTGCAGTCACAAGCGATTATCGAGTTGCAAGCGTTACCATTAAATCATCCATACCAAAAAGCAACCCTGGAATTAGTTTATAACTTGCGCGAAAATTTGAGAGTCAATCAAGAACTAGAAGCAGATGATAGGGAGTTAATTATGCGACTAGAACCACTTTATCAAAGAGACAGAGAGCAAGCTGTACAGTCAGGAGAGCAACGTTTAGTTCTACGCCTACTCAATCGTCGTATTGGTGAGATTGATGTATCATTAATCGAGCGAATTAAAGGCTTATCAATTGAACAATTAGAGAATTTAGGAGAGGCATTGCTAGATTTTTCTAATGTTGCTGATTTAGAAGCTTGGTTAAACCGATAATATTGATATATACCTGTTAATCGATCGCAGACTGGATTTATTGCGATGCCTTCCCAATATTCTTTTGCTTTGACAATATCTTTTTCTTGAGTGCTTTTATCATCACCACACAAAAGAATAATAACTGTTGATTCTTTTTGAAAGTTTGATTTTTTCGTTCCAAACTAGTAAATTTTCTGCCCCTCTCTGTGTCGGAGAGGGGTTAGGAAGAGGTTCATCGAATTCATGTTAATTTACAATACATTCTGTTTTTAACAAGGTAAATTGCTCTGTTTCCAAAACGGAACAGTGTTTTATTAACTTTGCTAAGGCTGGCGTATTATCTTGTTCTAAACTGTTTAAAGCTTTTTTAAATGCTGGTTGAAAACTTTCCAACCAAGTTTTTTTAGTCAAATATTCAGGTTGAAAGGCTGTATGTTCTACTAACCAAAAACTGACTTTATACTTTTGAATTAGCTGCTTTGCCGCTACTAAATCTGGACTATACTGAGCATCAATCAAATCAGAGGTGCGTTGGCGAATCTGAGAATAATAACCAAGATGAAAAGGCAGGGCATATTCTCTACCCACTAAAATAGACCTTTGAGTAAAAGTCGGGATGTTATCAGCTTCATCAGCAAGAGTTGCAATCATAATATCTTGGGGTTTTTGTTGGAGAAATTTGTATAGAGATACTTCTCCAGATTGCCTATAGTCGGTTGTAGGGAAGCGTCCTGAAAAATTAGGATAAAAAAGCAGTACAACAGCTAAAATTACTGTCAATATTAGTTGCCATCTTTGAGATTTTTGCTGATAAGCACGCAAAAAGCTATCAAACATAGCAGTTAAAGCAATACCTGCGGCAATAGCCATGACAATCCGCAGCGTATGAATTGTATAGCGGGTAGGAAAAAACAGTTTTAACAGTAAAGAATGGGCAGCAAAAAATAAACTTAAGGATACTATAATGATTTGAGGTAATATTTTAATTTTATTTTTAATCAGATTAATTAACGGAAACCGGGATGAATATTTAACTACTAATGGTAATAATAAACCCAACCAAATTAAGGGAGGCATCAACGGTGGCAATATGCCGCTATGTTGCCCTATTAACCAAAATCGCCAAGGATTAGGATCAAAAAAAGGATGCCGTCCTCCTGGCCAATATTCTGGCATTTTCCAGGCTTGAGAAGCAGTGGCAACTGGCCCAAATTCAGCAGAAGCGATCGCATAAGGTAACATGACTATAAATGCCAGTCCCAGTATGGCTAACACCCATAAATAATGACCGCGCGATCGCATGAATAAAATTCCCACGCAAATCAATAAGAGGGGAGGGTAAAACAGTCCTTCCAGCAAAATTATGAAACATATTGCCAGCCAAGATTTGCGTAAAATATAGTACAAAAATGCCAATAACAATGGATATACAAAAGCTTTAGGCGTAGCAGAAACCAAGTCACTTTTAAACCAAAGACTTTGATTCAGCAACAAAGTACTAATAAATCCTGCAAGTGGTACAGGAAAAATTTCCAGACATAGCCAAAAACAATAGATGCTGGTAATCAACCCTAAACAAATGGGCAAGATTTTACTCAGCAATAAAGGATCAATGCCTAAACTCGCCATTAATTTATAAACAGCAGCAAATCCTAATGGCGTGATCGATTTGAAATAATCTGCAATTAAATCATGGGGTAATAATTCTGGATTAACAAACCGTTGCATCCAAAATACATACTCTCGCGCATCATCTTGAACAACATACTCGCCTCTGAAGGCTTTTTGTAATCCTAAAATTCCGTAATATATTGCAAATCCTAGGCTTAGAGTTAACCAAAATAAAGTTTGTCTAGAAATTTTTTGCTGACGATTAGCAGATGTTTCGTCAATAAAAGCAGTTAAAAATCTATGCACTTGGGAAAATAACATTAATTACTGGATGAATTTATTGCACGCAGAGACGCAGCGAAAAGTTGTCAGGAGGGTTTCCCTCCGTAACAAACTTTTCAAGACAGAGACGCAGAGAGTCAGAGTTTAAAGATAATTAAAGTCAATTACAATAATAACTACAGAAAGTTGCTTGATTATAATTATCCGCGATCGCCTTATGTTAAAAACTGTATAACAATAAAATATAATAGCTTGCTTTAAAAAGCACTGAACATAAAGCATCCACAGTTCATCTGCCATGCCGAAGCGCCTTCTTGTAGTCGAATCTCCCGGTAAAGTCAAAAAACTCAGTCAAATTCTGGGTAGTGATTGGATTGTTCGTGCTAGTTGTGGACACATTCGAGAACTGAGTAATGAAGGCGATGATTCATTAGGCTTCAGCATGAATGGAGGTAGTGTACGATGCAACTATGTTCCTCGTGATCAACGAGCCAAAGAAACTATTCAGAAACTCAAAGCCGCAGTTAAGCAAGTTGATGAAGTGATTTTAGCAACTGACCCAGACCGCGAGGGAGAAACGATCGCTTGGCATCTTAAAGAAGTGTTGGGGTTGAGAGATCCAAAACGTGTCGTTTACACAGAGATTACAGCATCCGCGGTTAGGAATGCGATCGCTAGTTTTAGAAAACTCGATTTCAACTTGGTTGGTGCGGGACTATGCCGAGATTGTCTTGATAAATTGGTGGGTTACAAGGGCAGTCCTTTGGTTTGGGCATTAAACAACGGAGCGAAAAGTGTTGGCAGAGTCCAAAGTGCCACATTACATCTCATCTGCCAACGAGAAAGAGAAATCCAAGTTTTTGTCCCCCAGGACTACTGGAATGTCTGGGTTGATTACGCTGAAGGATTCCGCGCTTTTTACAACGGAACAACTGACTCTCGGTCAGATGCTACAGAGCAAGAGATTGAAGCTAATGATGATGCAGCAGGTAATAGTAAACAAGTGCCAGAATCAAAGCGTGTGCTGTCTGAGGCAGAAGCCACAAGGTTAGTGGAAGAGGCACGGCAGTATCCGCATCAAGTTATCCAAGTTGAGGGTAAAACTGTTCATCGTCAACCACCACCACCATTTACTACCTCTACCCTTCAGCAAGCGGCCGGTTCTAAACTGAGGTTTTCTCCAGATAAAACCATGCAGGTTGCTCAAAAGCTATATGAGGCTGGGTTAATTACATATATGCGGACAGATTCGGTGATGCTAAGTCCTGAATTTTGTACTAGTGCCCGTAAGTGGTTGGAGCAAAACGATCCGCAGAATGTACCGCAGCAGGTGGCAAAACATCGTAGTAGCAAATCGGCTCAAGAAGCACACGAGGCAATTCGTCCCACAGATGTTTTTCGCCCAAGTACCCAGCTACGAGAGGAAATTTCGGCTGATGAGTTTAATTTGTACGTGATGATTTGGAAACGAGCGATCGCTTCCCAGTGTAAAGCTGCCCAACTGCGTAAAACTTTGGTAATTACTCAGTCGGGAAATCTGTTATGGCAAGCTAGAGGGCAGGTTATTGAGTTTTACGGTTACGCCCGGTACTGGAATAATCTCAGCAAAGATAGCGTTCTGCCTACTTTGCAGCAAGCACAAGCTCTAGTTCTGGACAATGCAGGGCATGAGAAGAAACAAACTCAACCGCCACCACGCTACAGTGAACCAAAGCTGGTACAACTAATGGAGCGCAAAGGCATTGGTCGTCCCAGTACTTATGCCCCCACTGTCGCCACCCTCAAAAAGCGCGATTATGTGCAGTTAGCGAAAGACCACCTGCAACCAACAGCTTTGGGGTTAGAGGTTGACGCTTTTTTGCAGAAAGCTTTACCTGATTTGTTGGAGGCAGAATTTACTGCAAAGATGGAAGACGCTTTGGATGCGATCGCTCTTGGTAAGCAAGGATGGCAGCAATACTTAAACGCTTGGAATCAAGATTACTTTGTTCCGGCATTAGCAAAAGCTAAAACTGTGGTAATCAGTGGCACAAATACATCTGTTACCAAAGAGCGCAAATATGAAACTTCTAAGTCTCGTTGCCCACAATGTAACAATGCTCTGTCCAAAATTCCAAGTACTAAAGTCAAAAAGAAGTACTTTCTCAAATGCACAAGCGGCTGTGAAAACATTGTGCTGTTTTGGAGCGATCGCAGTAAGTCTTGGTCAACACCTCAGAGCAAAGAAAGTGGAAGTCAGCAAAAGCTTCCTTCTTCAATAACTTCATATCCCTGCCCCGTGTGTAAAAAGCCTTTAGAGCAATACAGTTATACCAAGGATGGGCAAAAAAAGACGATGCTCCGGTGTTCAAATCCGCAGTCTCGCCAGGATAAAAAACATAAAGATGTGGCTTATTTCAACACAGCCAAAGGTTGGTGGAGTCCGAAATTTGGGGAATTAGGAAGCTAAATCGTAAAAGATAATGCAGATCGTATTACAGCCAAACGACGTGATACTAATCTTTCTCATTGGCGGTAGAGAAACTAACGCCAAATAAATTCATTAAGTAAAGCAGTTGATAAATATCTACCTTGATTGAGCTTTGATCAAATATAGTTTTCTATATTTTAGGCTTTTTGTTGTTCATCTTCAGTAGAAAGAGAGCGAATTAATTCCCTAATTACATCAGTTGCTGGTCTACCAGTCATTGAGCAATATTTTTCCAATTTCTGTGCTTCACCTGATGTGAGATTGATTGTAATTCGTTTAATAGCCCATTTTTTATTCATAATATTAGACAAGTTAGGTTCGTGAACTACTTTTCTAATATCAATCATTTAAACTGTTACTACATTGGTACAACTAATGATATTTAATTCAAGAGATAATAAAGAAATTTCCTCTGTTTTTAAACTACTGCTGAAGATCTAAAAGTAGATTATCAAATATAAAGTTCAGTTATTTCTCGCAGAGTAATTATTAAGTAGATATCAAACAACTATAAAATTATCAAATAAAAAACAGGGAGCATCCACTTTTGGAAGAAACACCGCGCGATTTCAAATCGCCCGGTATTTCTCTTACCGCCGAGCGCGAAAACCCTGTCTTCCATTAACTTGGTCAAAAAGTACATCGTATTTATCAAAAAATGCGATGCCAGTATTTACAAATATAGGAGGTTCTGTCTGTGGCGAGATACTCAAATTCCAGCGATTAAATCCGTCGCGATTTCCTGGTGTCAAACTATAATCAAAAATGCCATTAATTGCTACTTTGACAGCATTTGTTGAGCGTAATACTCCTGGTTTGAGTTTACCTGCTGTAATAGCTGACTTGAATTCAGTCAAACCATTAATAGTTCCAGTATCAGTAATCATTGTGCCATTACAAGAATTTTTAGCAGAACTCCCAGCAAGAGTTAAACAAACTTTGCTCAGTCGAGAGTCCCATCTCTTACCGGGTACACCATTAATTTCGCTTTGTGGATTCCAAGCAGCCATTTTAAAACCTGCTTGATTACCAGCAGTTAAACCGAGAATTAGGCTGCCATTGTTATTATTACCACCGTTTCCAATTACGATAAATCCATTACTCAGATTGCCTGGTAATTTCCTCAATGGATTATAGGGAAGTGACTTTTCAAAATAGTTGACACCGATAATACCAGGAAATGGCACACCATTCTTTGCTGAACAATTAGGCTTTTGGGCAGTGCATTTGCGACTGGTAACAACCTGTACGGGAACGGGTTCTGCGGCGGGAAGCAAACCAAACCGGACATTAGCATAAACTAATTCTCCTTCCAGGATAGTACCATCACTTAATACTTCCTTGATATTTTGGCCTGTTCTTTGAATAGGAGAATTACCTAAAAATTCTTTGGGAACTCGCAGTCCTGCTGACCCTGTATCTAATAAGATACGTCTTGGTTGACCACCTGCGATCGCCATTTCCAGAAAATAGCCGCGAACCCGTTGACCGAGGGAAGGTTTTGTGTATAAAGGTAGGGATATAGTATCAAAAGTTGGCTTACGGGGTGTATTTTGAGAGATATCGCGCAACGCTGAATTTGGGAAAAGAGCCGCAAATGCTGACTGTCGTTGCGCTGCTGGTTCAGGCGCGATATCCCAAAGGCTTTCATAGTAAAAAAAGCCGATACCTAAACCGCGTTGCTGCGCTGCTTCTACCTGGGATTGTATTTGTGGCATGGAAACTGGGCGATTTCGTAACCCCGCCATAATACCGATACCAGTTGGGATAACTTGTTGTGTTTCTAAAATTTCTGGGCGATTAATTTGAGCGATAAAACTTTCCAAATCATTACGGTACACCTGCATGACTAACTCATCGACAATACCCAACCGTACCCAGTTGAGCCAGTCTTGTAGTTGCAACTTGTAGGCGAAATCATAATAATTAGGAGAAACTGAGAAGATAGCATTCGGTTTTCTGGCTTTCACGGTTTGGTGGAGGTCTACCATGAATGCAGTGATTTTATCTGCCCGCCATTTTATCCATGCTTGGGCTTGGGGATTGGGTGGGGGAGGATTACCAGTTTCTTGAGTATATAAATTAATCGTGTATTTATCGTAACCAAAATCTATAGGTAAACTCGTATGGTCGTCAAATTGAACGCCATCAGCATCGTATTTAGTAATGACTTCCATCACGAGTTCGGTGATAAGCTTTTGCACTTCGGGATGAAACGGATTCAACCACGCTACTTCACCCGCAGCACTAATTGAAGTTTGAGTCCCATCCCGCTTTTGTGTCAGCCAATCTGGATGCTGGGATGCGAGTTCGGAAGTCAGAGGAACCATGAAACCAAATTCAAACCAAGGTATTGCTAGTAGTCCTTCTCTGCGGGCTTGGCTGATAATGTCTGCAATCACATCTTGTCCATCTGTTCCCTTGAAGAAGAAGGGAATGCCCTTCTTTTGCATGACGGCACTGGGGTAATGTGTATAGCCATCGTTCCACACTACTGGATAAACAGTGTTAAAGTTTAGCTGCCGCAGTTGGCTCATGGCTGCTTGCATCTTTGAGCGATTTCTGAAAACGCTAAAATCGTTACCACTGAGCCACACCCCCCGAATTTCTTGACGAGGTTGAGGAGGTAATTGGGCAACAGCAGGGGTGAAACTGTTGAGTAGCAATACCACAAAGAATGACATCAGACATAACAATGGCAGCAGACGCTTTCTCAAAAGCCACCAACCTTGACAGATGAAAGGCGATGTCTGGCGACTAGCTGTAACTCTAACAGATACTTTACGTAGTTTGCTACGACACAAGAGCAGGCCTCTACGCATAGGCTTAAATAGTAAGTTAGTTAGGGTCGCATTAAATTCTATACTTTTTTCCCAAAACTCAGTTGTCATGATTTGTACTTACTCAATAAGGTTAATAGGTTATATTTCATTCCATATAAACGTTAAATTGCTATATCAGGAAAACTGATACAGTAATTTAGCCGCAAGGTAGTTGACGCAATTATGAGGTTAGTAGTGCCAGTGACCTTGGCGACAATAATGACAACCTCATAGTGATAATAACCAGCAATGGGAACATTAGTGGCAGAAGTTACACCAACTATGTCATATATAGAAATTGTTGCTTAACTACTTTATGTCCGTTCAAGTCTACGGAATTCCCAACTGCGGCACTTGCCAAAAAACTTTTAACTGGCTAAAGACCAATGGCATTGACTATGAGTTTATCAATATCAAAGATACTCCACCTAAGCGTGAGATGATTCAAAACTGGGTGAAATCTTTGGGTTCTGTTGCTATGCGAAATACTTCCGGTCAATCCTATCGCGCTTTAGGAAATGAAAAGAAAACTTGGACTGACGAACAGTGGATTGAGGCATTTGTTAACGACGCAATGCTGCTCAAACGTCCGCTTTTTGTTAAAAATGGAACAGCAATACTGGTAGGCTTTAAAGATGAGGTAGTAGTCAAAGCAAAATTAGGACTTTAATTTAATTAGTAATAGCAATATATTTTAATTTATGAATATAAAAAGAATAGAAGTTGAACAAAGAACTATTTTGATTGGTTTGGCAGGTAGCCATGCCTATGGATTAAATCGTCCTGATTCTGATTTAGATTTTCGGGGAATATTTATTGCACCTAAAAGGTATTATTTAGGATTTGATCGCATAGAACAGCAAGATACAGGTTGGGATGAACCTGGTATATTTCCCTTTATTGATGGTAATAAAGACACAGTTATATATGAATTAAAGAAAATTCTGCAATTATTATCAGGGGCAAATCCCAATGTTTTAGAATTGCTGTGGTTAAATACTTATCCTGTTGTAACCCCAGTTGGACAATACTTAATTAAACACAAAAAGCTGTTCTTAAGTAAGAAAGTCAAGCATACTTACTCTGGTTATGCATTTGCCCAAATTAAAAAGATGGAAACTCATCGTAAGTGGTTGTTAAATCCACCGCAAAAGAAGCCACTACCATCTGACTTTGGCATAGAAGATGAAGCAGTTTTGATCAAAGATGAGCTACATGCGTTTTTGGAGTATCTTTATAATTTAATTAGGGGAAAAATTGAATTTTTAGAGGAAGCGGAGCAATTATACCAATTGCTAACGGCAGATATTGATTTTAAAGGAGTTTTAAAACAATATACTTTACCTGATACAACTTTAGAATATACCCAAAAGTTAACCAATAGCCGCAAAGATTTTATTCGCTTGCTGCAAAAAAGTCAAAATTATCAAGTAGCTTTGAGAGAATGGAAAGCTTACTTATCGTGGCAGGAAAACAGAAATCCAGCTAGGGCAGAAATGGAAAGAAAATCGGGATTTGACCTTAAACACGGGATGCACTGCATTAGATTACTCCGCAGTGGATTAGAAATATTGCAGCAAGGGCAACTAATTGTAGATAGAAGAATAGCTGGTGATGTTGAAGATTTAAAAGCCATCCTCAAAGGTGAGTATTCTTATGAAGAGGTGATGAAGATGGCAGAAGATTTAGTTGCTCAAATGGAATTTGTTTACGAAAAATCAACTCTGCCTCCAAGACCTGATTTAGAACAAATTAATGAATTATGTATGGAATTAGTAGAAATGCAGGGTTGGAGTTAGCAGTTAGCGGTCAATAACAACTGACAACTGACTAGTTTAAAGAGTTTGAAGTAAATCAGCAAAGCCATACAGGCTAATAAAGAGCAATAATAATGCTGTAAATTGGGTAACTCGTGTTTGGGGTGAGGGAGCGATCGCCTCTCGTACTAAAATAGAAATAGATGCTCCAACTACAAGGCTCAAGCCTAATACAAGATACGGTATATCCGGTGAAATTGTCGCAATTGCTAACATGGCGATCGCTAGCATCAGCATTAATAATTCTACAAACCTGGGTGGATTGTATTGGCTAGCTAAAATAAAGCTGTTTAACCAGAAGTTCCACAATCTCATAATTGGTTGCTGAGTTTGTTGTTAGTTGTCAGTTGTTAGTTGTCAGTTGTCAGTTGTTAGTTGTTAGTTGTTATAAGACTAGTATTTGATTTTTGAGAAGCATTGCCTCTTGATTACCTAAGTAAATAATTTGATTGATCAAATCATATTCCTATGGTTGTTTTGTCTTTACCACTGACCACTGACCACTGACCACTGACTAAATACCTCACTTCAATTAACGAATACCTGTCTTTATTTGACCCGCGCCATTTTTTTGTGCAGCATCATCGTCTGTTAATTCCACACCAAAGACACGAGCAAAAGCTTTTTCTACTTTGTAGCCAGAGTCTATAGATTCTAAGGGGTCTTTCCGCAGTCTGTGACGCAGAGATAAAGTAATCACGCGCCGGATATCATCAACTGTGACTTCGGTACGTCCTTCATAAGCTGTTAAGGCTTTAGCCGCACGGTTAGTAACAATATCACCCCGTAAACCATCTACATCCAGTTCTGAGCAGACTTCAGAAATTTTCACCCGCAGGTCATAATCCAGTTTCACTTCTGGCAATAGCTTTTGGGCATTGACAATTTTATGTTGTAGTGCTTCTTGTTGGGTTTTGTACTTTTCTAAGAAAATGGGAGGATTTTGGTCAAATTCTGACCGTTGCTCCACTATTTCTACCCGTAAAACTGGTTCTTTAACCGTGTGAATTTCTGCGTGCATCCCAAAGCGGTCAAGTAATTGAGGACGTAATTCGCCTTCTTCTGGGTTTCCAGAACCTACAAGCACAAAACGTGCTGGATGGCGGATAGAAATTCCTTCCCGTTCTACGGTGTTCCAGCCACTAGCTGCGGAATCGAGTAATACGTCTACGAGGTGGTCATCAAGTAAGTTGACTTCATCCACGTAGAGGATGCCTCTGTTAGCTTTGGCTAATAATCCTGGTTCAAAGGCTTTCACACCCTCAGACAAAGCTTTTTCGATGTCGATAGTGCCGCAAACCCGGTCTTCTGTGGCTCCTAGTGGTAGGTCTACCATTTGAACTTTTTTCAATTCCACGGGTATTTCTAACCCTTGTTCTACCTTTTGACGGACTTCATCGCTCATCACGTCAGGGTCGTTGGGGTCACTGCTGAAAGGGTCATTAGCCACTACAGTGATTTCTGGCAATAGATCAGCCAGTGCCCGAATAGTTGTGGATTTACCAGTGCCGCGATCGCCCATAATCATTACACCACCGATTTTGGGATCAATCACGTTCAATAGCAGCGCCAGTTTCATTTCTTCCTGGCCCACAATTGCCGTAAATGGAAACACCACGCGACGCGCACTTGCCGTGGATTGAGCAGTTGGAGTCACTAAACTACCTTAACAATATTTTTTTATTACAATTCTTTATTGTGCCACAGTTAGGAGGCATAAAAACAAGCTTAACAACGCGCTCAGTTATTCGTGGAATAGTTATGGCGCAATTAAGTATAAATCCTCGTTCGCTGCCTTGAGTAGGGGAGTGATAGCATATTGTTGGCGCTCTAATTATGGCTGTAGATGAATAAAGCATTAGATGAAACGCTTTCAATTGAAGTGGCTGAAAGCATCAAAAGTAAGGCTAATCAGCCATTTGATAATGCTTACAAAGCAGCATTAGCAACAGAGGGAGCAAAGTATGTCCAGGGTTTCTTAGCTATTGCCGAGAAACCATACCAACCTATTGAACACAGTTGGATTGAACTAGAAGATGTCTCTAATAACGACAAAGTTATACGCATTATCGATCCTACGCTACCACACCTGCACAAACACCCCCAAGCACTTTGGTATTTTGCAGCCCAAAGCTTGAGTATCAAACAACTTAAAGCAGTAATAGAAGAATCAAAAGAAGATTATCCAGAAGACGATCCGCTACCAATTTATGGTGCTACACCCTACGAATATTACGGTGATGTTATGTTGGGTGGTCAAGAATATTTAGCAGCGTATCAAGCAGCAGAAGCCAAATGCCGAGAATTCAAAGAATTCAACGCTGAAAATAACTAAATAAATTACTACTTTTATTTATCATTATTGAGACGATCTACCGTCACTACCAAAATATTCTCGATAACCACAAATTTTGTTTCCATCTACATCAAAGGAAACTGCTACGCGATTTTTGTAAGGCTGTCCAAATAAAGCTCCCTGATCCTGAAACTCAAATACAACCGTTGTTGCATTATAAGTAAAGCGGTCTAAATTTAAGCTGATTCCGCCTGGAAATGATTTTGATACGTATTCAAAAAATTCTCTAGCTTGCTCTTTTCCTACATTCCAACCCTGGAATTTCCCTGTTGGGAACCAAAAGGTAAAGTCTTCTGTGAGCATTTCTAGAAATGCTTCCCAATCGCTCGTTGCTAAACCATGCTGAAAATACTCGAATGCTTGTTGAGCAACTTTTAAAGTATTTCCTGAATCTTGTTCCATAAAACAACTGGGCTTTAGCAATATCTTAGATATTTATCTCCAGTGACGGCTTAGTTGCAGGCAAACAAGGGGTTTTATCCCCTATTTGCCAACAAGGTCTGGAGTATCAAACCTGAGTTTGTTCTTCTTGTTCTATCTCAGCTTGAATTTTTGCTAGTTCTTCGGGAGTAAGTTCTTCTAGGCGCTTTTGGAAAAAGGCTTGTTCATACTGTTCCCGCTGTTGATGATAAGTCATGTTTTTACCTACAGCGCGAAAAATATAGGTGGCTAACCAGCCAATCAGTCCACAGACTAGCAAGACTTGGCTCCATACGCCAGCCTGTTGAACGTCTAAGCCGATTAACTGTAATCCTATATATGCTAAGCCGCCAGCAATAAAAACACCTAAGCCGATTCCAATAGCGTCAATGCGTCGCATGAGAGTTATAACCTACCAAATCTCTTTAAACTTCAATTTGTCGCCGCCTAGGTCGAAAATTCAAAAACGGCGATAGAACTAACAAACCTGGAAAGAAAAAGAACACCAGAAAGTACATAAAGGTGCGTTCAATGGAGCTAACTACATACCAACGCTGCTTGAGGTACAGCAAAATAGCAACCGGGACTACTAACAGATAAGCTCCAGCTAAAGCCAGATACAACAGGGCGACAATCATAGATTTTTTCTCTAAGTAGACAAGACCATTTGGTGCATCTATTTCCCATCATAGGCTGAATGCCTCATCTGAGGAAGGATAGCTGTTGTGCTTTTACAATATCGCGTGCAGAAATTTTTAGTTTAAGTCTTGATTAAAACTCCGATGATGCTACAATATCAAAGCCAGTAGCAAATAAACGCTTTTGTCAGCTAAAGCTAAAAATAATTATGTGGATTGATTGCGAAAAAATATGATCGCTCATGACAGACAAAATTTTTTCAATTTAGTTGCACAAAAGACACAATTGATGCTGGAATAGATGAGGAGGTATTTGCTGCTTCCAAAAAGATCAGTGGCTCCCTACAAGTTAGGGGGTGTGGCGGAATGGTAGACGCTACGGACTTAGTTAACTGAGCCTTGAAGGAGAAACCCCTCAAGTGTAAGCTCTCAAACTCAGGGAAACCTAAATCTGGTGACAGACATGGCAATCCTGAGCCAAGCCCAAAAATTTAAGATTGCTATTCAATTTTAAATCGAGGGAAGGTGCAGAGACCCGACGGGAGCTACCCTAACGTTAAGTCGAGGGTAAAGGGAGAGTCCAATTCTTAAAGCCAAAGATTGCTAAAGCTTCTAGGCAGTAGTGAAAGCTACGGAAGAATGAAAATCCGTTGACCGTAAAAGGTCGTGAGGGTTCAAGTCCCTCCACCCCCACTACAAAGTTAAACATCATAGACCTGCCTAGTGTGACTTTACCCATAACTTTGCCGCAACGGTAAGCTTATGCTTCCAATAAAGGGTGGCAATGTTATGGTTCCAAAGAAATTTCTTTTCGCGCTGCCCTTAAAGCAGCGCGAACTTGTTTGTCACGAAAACATCCTGGTTTAGCCAATAGCTTTGAAATAGCTGCTTCACTAGGATAGATACCTTCAGTGTGAAATTGTCTAACAGCTTGTTTGACCTCCTCGCAACACTGTTCGATTCGTTTGACGCGAGATTCTTTCATATACTTAACGTACTCGGCTGAAATCGCTCGGCATAGTTCTGGGAAATGCCTGTAAAGAACTCGCTTAGGATATCCAAGGCGTTTCGCCACTGCTGTCATCGGTAGCGGTTGTTCATTCGCTTGAAGCACATTTTCAAGTAATTGTTGAGTGCGATCGCTATCAAACTTTACTTCAAGCTTTTTTGTACTGCTATCTTTCACTTGGTTTTGAGGCGTAGCAGGAAATTTACTAGAATTCTCCTTAAGAGTCTCTTGAGTCAAAAAATCCAGCACAGAAACCTGAAGAGTAAAACAGATTTTCAAAATTACATTCAGTTCTGGCAAGACTTTTCCCATCTGCCACATCCAAACCTTGTTTTTGGGAATTTCGAGCATACGAGCAAAAGCAGCCGTGTTTCCTTCAGCAAATTGCTCTACGTACCTACAAAACGCTTGAGCAACTATTTCCCTTTGCAAAGGTTTTGATAAGCGAGGGGTAGTAGCGAGTAATTCTCCAAGAGTCTTGATAACCCACGTTTGCCACATAATTTCTTCCTTGCTCAGTGGGGTGTTATCAGAAGACGGGTAATCAGCAGTAACACCAAGCCATTCTAAGCAATACGGACAATAACCTGGCCTCGAATAGGAAGCTAGTGGGGGAATATCTCGTTTGCAGTGAAGGCATTGCTGGCATAAAGACTTATTGTGGCAATGACAAACTGTAACTGCCTCAAAAAACCAAATTAAGGGTTCGTAAATTACTTTATCTTTTGAGGAATACCACTCCTCATAACAGTAGGGACACCAAGCTCGTCTAGAACGAAGTAACTTCCTCTGGGGGAAGATATTAGCCCATGTTAGTAGAGTAAGGAAGCGCAAATCACTGCGTAGAGTCATCGACTCTAGCACTGTGACTAAATCAAATGCCATCGTCCCTAATCCATTGAGTGCCCCAGTCAAGCTTCGCATTTCAAAGAGATTTGTAGTTCTGTAAGTCTTGGGTATAAAGGACACAAGTTCTCTGGATATTAAAACTTTTGGGGTTACACAATGAGCTTCTGCTAGTCGAGATATATAACCAGTTAAGCTTTCTACCAATGAAGTACCAATACCAACAGGCTCTAATTGATACAATCGGCTACGAGATGGAATAGAAACCTTTTTTAAATCCCAACATTCGTATGTTGTTAATCCATTAGCTAACATCTTGATTTACTCCAATAGGATCTCTTTTGGGATTGCGTTTGCCAACTTTCCCTTGTGGAAGAGTCTTTTTTGGAGCTTCTTCTGGCTGTGCAATTGTCTTTGCTCCAAGCCCTAGAGCAGAGCGTAAGTGTTGCACATCCGTGTCTGTTTCAGATAATTGTCGTTCGCCCTCTTGAATTTCCTTGAACATTCTCTGGCACTGAGCAACCGACCAAGCACGTTTTTGTAAGTCTTTTAGAGTGACGGTTGTTGCTTCTCGATCTAGAGCATCTTTAAGAGCGCGTGTTAGCCAATTTTTTAATATGCCAACACACCCTAAAGTACGTTCATAAAAATATTCCCAATGAGTAACTAAATCTGGGGGATCTGCAAGTGGCATCTGCTGTTGGAAAGTCAACAATACACTTTTAAAAGCCTGTACGTCTTCTGAGGTGTCAGCACAATAACGGCGGAAATGAATATCGACGCTGCGGCGTGAGAGTTGACCGCTTAAATTACGGAATGTTAGTAATTCGTATGTTCCTAAAAGGCAATGTAAGATGCCCGTCATATTTGCCACAGATTTGAGGCAGTCTAGCTGATCTTGTAGCTTGTGTCCGCTTGCCATTTTCCCAAAATGTTGCGCTTCATCTATGAAAAATACATCTGGATGGCGATAGCTGAGAGCGTTTTCTAAAGCTCTGCGTAGAGCAGGTGCGACCACTTTCGACTCAACGTTAATTTTTCCGAAAATATCACGATAGATACCCCGTACACCGTAATTAAACTTGTGATCGATTAGCGGTTCTTCTAAAGCTATTAAGGCGCGTGTGTAGTAATCTTTCCAGTTAAAGTTTCTCGATTCTGGAGCTACAGCCTCAACTCCAACAACAGGAACGCAACCGCGAGCGCTTTCCAACTTAGGTAATGCCAACTCTGTTAACTTCTGCTCAACCCGCAGTCGTAAAGTTGTTTTACCGATACCGCTAGGGCCATAGACAAAAATAAATGACGCACCTGCTGGCTCAGCAATTGTCCGCACTAAAGTTTCATACACCTCTTTGAGTTGGGGATGTGCTACCGTGTAATTCTCGAAATAAGCAAGCCTTTCTGTGGCAGATTGCTCAAGGAGCTTGAGAGGAAATCCGGTAAGTATTGTCATAACTAAAACTCCTCGTAAACTACAAGTGTTTCTGGAGTATTTGCTTCAACTTCAGTCACTTGATTGTCAGTATTACCAAAAGGAATTTGAATAACTTTTGGTTCTTCGTTGCGACTGAAAGTAGCTTTTCCGCCTTCAATTACCCTAAAGACTTCTTTAGCTTCTGCATCATAAGAACGCTGTTCTAATAAGGCTTCTTGGGCTTCTACCGAAGCTAAAAATTCCGCTAGATTCTTAGCTGAAACTCTTGATTGTCGTGCATGATTTGAGGAGCGTTTGCGTAACTCGGCACTAGCTAACTTCAGTTCTTTTTCTGAACGACCTTGAAATTCTGCATAATATTGAGAAATGCACTGTACCCATAGCCCTCGAACAAAGGCATAAGCGATACCAATATCAAATGGATCGTATCTTACCTGGACAGAGGTATTTTCAATTTGCGGGTCACGAAAACTATTAGACCAGTAATAGATTGAGTTAATTTTTACGCCGCTTCCAGATTGAACTTTCGCCTTTCCCTCAGAGGTTGTAGGTAAGGTAAGAATCTGAAAGTTTTCATCGTAAGGAATCATGCGGTGAAGCCGACTACCGCCGAGCGCTATACCAGCAGTAAAAGCATCCCTCGGACTCTGGAAAAGAGCAGGATGTTCATCTATATCGTAAACTTCGTAAGCCCAAGCGCAAAGATATTCGTAAAGCAAGCCCAGTGTCCAAATAGCTTGATTTTTAGGGTTAACTGACTTGGTTACTTGGCGAATGTTACGAGTTATCTGTGTATTGCCGAGTAGGTTATGAATAAATTGAGTATTGGAAGTACCAAACAGACGTTCGCATACAGATCCAAACCGTCCTTTAGCTGGAGGTCGATTTTTTTTCGTACATTCAAAGGTGGCTAAAAGCGTTTCAAAGTAAACGCTATGAAATTCTGCACCGTTATCTACCACAATTATCTGTGGTAAACGGTTGTGGCGTTGAACGCACAATCGTAACACCATCAAGCAAGAGCGATAGGAAGGCGAGTCAAAAGTCAAATAAACAGCTAAGAATCTTCTGGAATACGCATCTATCAAAAAAGTTGCCCAAGGTCTACCCAGTGAACGACCAGTACGGGAACACACTAATTCAACATCTAATTCTGTATGGTCAATGTGAGCAATTTCAAATGGGCGATCGCCATGCCTGGGTGTTGTCCTGTTCAGTTCCCAATAAAAAGTTTCTTGCTTGTATGCAGCCCTATGACCTTGGCGTTTTTTGATTTGTTCGTAACTGGAACGTTTCTTTATTTCTTTTGTAAACGCTTTATAGCTTGGAGCAATAGCACCTTGTTGTTCGCAAATCCTGACTAAAGCACCATGTACCTCCCACATCTTCTTTTGTTTGAGGGTTTCATAGTCATCAAGGATAAATTTTTCCATCAGCACTAAGGTTTCTTCTGGCAGTTTTCGCGTGCGGTTGCCTTTAGCACTGCGATGCGACAGAAGCCCGATATAACCACAACTGTACTGCTGTTGTGCTGCTAAATACTTCAATTTCCAATGGCGAATAGTCCTCTCCGGGACTGTTTCGTTTTCAGGTGGATTGCCATTTAAATATGGCTCAATAACTTTGTAGCGGCGAAGGGCTTCTGCTTGGTCTTCAGGGCTTGCTTTATAAAATTGCTCCCAAGACTCTGCTTTTATATCTGGTGCTTCAGATTTTTGTAAGCTTTTTATTTTCGCTTGCTGAACCAGATTTAAAAATAAACTCTTTTTCAGTTGAATTAACTGCTCAAGTTCGTCCTGCAAAGTAACTTCAGTATCTCCAACATGAATAATACTTAAACCTTTACCATCCCAAGATATTGATGTACCAGGAGAAAGGTTAATCGCAGAAAAACTCATGAGAGTTGATGAAGTTGTTGTTTTTAGCATCAAACCATAGGCAGTAGCTGTCTGCTTGTCGGAAAACACACAAACTCGTTCTGGTTCAGCTAACGGTGCAACACTTAAATCAACGTATAATTGCTCTGTGGCAATCAAAGCATAAATGTCATCTGCACTAGCTTGTGTCCCATAATTTAGTAGTTCAGCCAAGGAAATTCCTGGTGAGTTTGATACTAAGTGCTGAATTTCTGCATTAATTGCAGTTTCTAACTGAAGAGACTCGGCTCGAAAATAATCTTCCAAAAAAATTACGTTGCGCTGGATAACCCAATTAATTTGAGTGTCTACACGTAGGCGGTAGTAAAGCTCAAACTGTTGTGCATAATTTTCTCCTGGTGGAGTGCGCCATCTACCTTCAGAATCGCAAAAATAGCGGTTTGGACTTTTATCGGCTAATTTTTTTAATTCCTCCTCAGTTTTGCATTCCTCCCAACCAGCATAATTACTTCTAATTACGAAAAAGTCTGGTGTATGCAAAACTCCCAGATTTCGACCATTTTTCCTTTGATAGTCCAATTTAATTGGACAGGGCTGGTCGTAAAACTCTAAAACTTCCTCATCATGCTCAAATTCATAGATAGTAGGAAGCTCGACGCGGTGAGACTCAAATTGAATAGTAGCTCCCATTTTTCGACTGGGATAACGCCCAGAAACATTTTTTCGTCCACCTCCTACCCGACGAGATGGTTCTGATGAGCGAATTTTTTCAATTAGATTTTGCGCTTGCGAAGAGATATTCAGGCGACAACACCAAGCATCAAATTGTGTCTTTGATAGCATTGAATATTTCCTGATACTTAATTATTCTTGTTTGGATTCTAGAACTGGAATAAATAGCCAAGAACGCCCTTTTTTCCTGTCACTGCGTTCCCAAGCTATGCCATCAGGATCTCGTTTTTGTGACCATTGAGGAAATTCAGCAGGTTTTGTGTACCACATCTCTAGAAGTGAACGTGGTTTACGTTGTAAGCGTTTTGCCAGTTCATCTGGAGTCAACTCCCAATTCTCCAAATCTGCTGGTGCAGAGTTCTGATCTATATCTTCTGATGGCTTGAGAGTAGGTGAATGAGTTTCAGAGGCAGGAGAAGTAGGTGTGTCTTCCTTAGAAGGTTCAGCTTGTTCAGTCGTAAGTCCATTGTTGCTAATTGTCAGTTGATTCTCGAAGAATGTAGATTTGTTTTTGTGATTAGATTGTTCTCTAACCGCTTCTGGTAATTGAGGTAATGGTTCTAACGCCTGTTTTAAGCGGTCAATCAGCTCTTTGAGTTTATCTCCTTGATAAAACTGAAGCAGTTTCTCGGCAGCCTTTTTAGGATTATCCATCCGCACAGATTTGGAACGGTCTTTAATCCCCAGTATGTCTTTAATGTGATTATTGAGTTCGCGGCTGTAAGCTGGTTCCCTATCCTCATCTTCAGGAATTGGGTTAGTATATATGTACTGGTTAATTCTCAACCCAATCAAATCCCGCTTGTCTACATACTCTCGTTCTTCTGCTGTCAGGTTTTTGGGGTCTTTTATGTCACGTCCTAATAGTGCTGCTACATCTATGGCGATAAGTGAGCGGTCTAGTAACTCACCTATAAGTGGAATCGCTTCTGCTGCACGATTTGCAGCTCGAAGACGTTCTTGTTGGCGATTTCCTATCTCATCATCCATCCCGCCTTCAAGTCGGGATGGATGATGTTTGTATTTTCCAAGTTCATCTCTTTCTTTTTCTTGAGCCTGGTAAATAATTGCCCGAAACTTCCTCTGTACTTCTGAATCTGCCTGCAAAACTCTATCTATTGTCTCTACGCTAGTTTCTAAACCATTTGGACGTTTAGCTGCAATAAATGCCCGAAAATTTTCAGCATCTGAGCCTTTGGTATAACGGCAGTAATAAGGGGTAACAACTCCCTTTGCCACATAAAGACACTCCCATAACTTGTTATCAATGATTTCTTTGATAAAGTTAGGAATCTGGTCAACAAACGCTAAATCCTTACCAATCCCGGAGGCTATACCATCGGAAACGAAAAAAGCTCTGACTGCTTTATCATGCTGTTCAGTTGGTAATCTGTCATTATCAGACAAAACTTTCTGAACAACAGCACTATCTGGTAAATGAGATTGGGTTGGATCAATAGTGTGAAAATTGTTGTGATTCATAAATCTTCAATCCCTTTTATTCGTGTTGGTGCATCGGTAATTCGCTCACGTAGCCACTGATAAACCCTTTCCCAACCTTCATGGGCAATAAAACTGTTGTTTGTTGGAAGGCAGTTTCTTGATTTGGCTATTGTGTGTATTTGCTTAACTTTTTCTCTCTTATCTTCCTCGCTGGCATTACCGTATAGAATGCAGGCTAGGCGATAAGCTTTTTTATTGGCTTCTCTTCGAGCAAAAGCAGTTTTTTTAGTGGGCAAATATCTCTCATATTCGGAAGGAAATCCATCAGGAATAACTGCCGATGAAGAGCTTTGAGTGTTTGATATTTGGTTTAACGCCTCTTCATATTCTCTACGTAATATGTCGAATAAAGCCTTATCGTCCTTCAGCATTTGTGCCAAATGAGCAGGCGTTTTAGGAAAGATTTGCCAAATTGGTTTATTTGTAATCGCCCATTCAGCAACATTGGCGTATTCAGAGTCAATTTCCTCGCCATCTACAATCTGTCTTCCAAGCTCCCCCGTAGAAGAAATTGGCATAAAGTTAGAGAGTGTTAGTTGTTGACCACCCTGAGAATTTCCTGCGTCATTCACTCCAGACTCATCCTGGCTCCTATCGTTTTCTTCCCTTTCTCGTACGACGTGAGCAATCTCATTTAAGGCACTTACAGCTAAATCAATCAAATCTGGGTGGGCTGGAATTAGTGTTTCTACAGGCTCAGGATTATCTTCAGGGAAACGACGTAACAAACGTCCTAAATCTTGCATAAATGATAAAATGGCACGAATATTGGTGGCATGAATCCGATATTTCAATCGTTTGATTGAAACGCCTTCACCTAGCATTCCTACTCCAATGATCCAAGACCGCGCACTGTAGCCAGTTTCTGCGGCAAACTGTTCAATCTGTTCGCTGGAGTCTCTTCCAAACTGAAAATTACTAATTGAACCGAGTTCGTCATCTCTAGAGACTACGACTAGAGCATCTTCATTGGTGAGGCGACGAATGCGTTCTTTCATCTGCCGTGCTGCAAGAATTGTCGGAACCCTGACGTAAGTCGCGCATTCAGGAAGTCCTTTGGCTCGGTCTCGTTTCATCCGTATATGCGCCCACTCAATAGCTTCTTTAACCCAACCGCCTTCGACATCAATAGCTGTATTTAAAGCATCTTTTAACTGTTGCTCATTAGTTGCATTCGTAAAAGTTCTGCCATTGTAGACAGCGCGACCTCGACGGTAAGCAAATTCTCCTTCCATTGTGACAAATGAGAAGGGAGGAATGATTTCATCACTCAGGGCATCAGCTAACCTATATTGAAAGTCAGGAATACACTGGTAAGCGTTCTCTTCTATTGGTGTATAAGTCAACCAGTTACCCAAAATTCTTCTGTTATCGGAACGGAATGGTGTACCAGAAGTCATCAATCGGTGAGAAACAATCGTATCTGGAAATGCCCTTTCGCAAGCTTGACCAAAAGCTAAGTCAGAACTAGTATGGTGAACTTCATCAAGAATCAGAAATACTTTGCCAGCTACAGTTCGGGACAAATTATTCAGCAGCAAGCTAGAGTTATTGGAGTAACTGAGCCATTGATAACTGACCACTAAACCGTGATAATGTTGTTGTAGTAACTCTTCTGGCGTGGGTAGCCTGCCTAAACTTCTAACAGTTCCTGAGTAAAAAAGATTAAGACCAAAGAGGTTGAATGCATCTTGAGCATATTGCCGCATTAGGTGTTCCGCTGGAACAACAACAACCAAGAAGCGCCAATCCAGAACGTTTTTGAGAGAGTCGAAAGCATGTAGCGCTCCAGCGGTTTTCCCTGCCGATGTACAGGCTTCAAGCAAAAAATTCTTTTTGAGATTTGTTTGATAGGCTCTTACAAATCTTTCTTGCCAATCTCTTGGCGCAAATCTTTCAGGCATAGTTTTACTTCACCCCTGTATTTGGCGTACTTTTATATGATTGCTGGCTTGACCGGATCTTTTGTATCTCAAGAATATCACGGTCGTATCTCAAAAGTAATATGTCAAAAATCGGTAAAGATAAAACTATATCAATCAGATTGTCCCAAACTATGTTGGAAGCCCTGGATGCTCGTGCCATTCTTGATGATAAAGACAGGACTCAAGTAATTAGGGAGGCAATCGCTCGGTATTTGGAGTTACCAGAAGATTCAGTTGAAGACAGAGTGAACTTGTTGGAGCAGGGTATAGAGAAGTTGCACGAACAAGTTCAACTCACAGAGGAAAGAACTGATTTGCTAGAAATGCAGTTTAGCGAGTTGAGTCGCTTAGTAACTATGTTTATAGGGCGGCAAAAGAAATAAAATTTTATAATTACTCGCGGCAAGCTTATGCTTCCAATCCTGACTTGCGGCAAACTTATGGTTCCAAAACTAGAGAAAAGTGATAATTTATTTGACGCAATATCAAGCTTCACAGACCCTTCTGCGGCAAGCTTATGCTTCTAGTCTTGGCAAAGTTATGGGTAAAGTCACAGATGTTTTGCGCTTAATCAAAATGATTGTTGTCAAAAAAGGTATATTTAGTTACGAAAATTTAGCAAATATATTTCTTAAGCAAACTCAAAATCAAACACTAAAAGATTTCAAAGAAAGCATTCAAAAATATTTATTTTACTCTATAAATAATCAAGAATTAATAACGATTTTTCGTGACAATTTAGAGTATAAGTTATTATCTTGGAATGTTGAGCATGATGAAGAACTCATAAATAAACATTTATTATTGAGAAGTTGTAACCGCATTATTGATTGTCTGACAACAGAAAATGGGCAGGAGCCTTCACTGTTATTTGTGGCGTTACTTTCTCAAGGTCATCCTTTAACTTTGGTAATTATACTATTAAAGATTATTTTGATTTGTCAAAATGCCCGTAGTCATTTAGAAATTAGGATTGCTAATTTAATTAGTTACTATGAATCTTATTCAGAAGATGAATGTCAGTGGGTAATTAATTTTATGGAATTTTTTAATATTACGTTTGCCATTTATGCAGAAAATATTGAATACAACTTGATTAAGATGAAAGAAGATGAGACAAACTATGATTCACATTTGGATCTGGATACTTATCGTGTATTTTCTCAAATTAGGGAAGATACTCAAAAATTATGGGGATGATCACTTAAGATTTGACAAGACGTTCGTCAAGCCAAGCCAAAACAGCACCCGCAATTTCGGAAACAATACTAATCAAGCGATATAGAGCGATCGCGCTAATTACTAAAGCAGATGGAAAATGAGATTGCAAAAGTGCGATCGCAGTGGCTTCAAATATGCCCAAACCACCAGGCGCTCCAGGAACAACTAACCCTAGCAACCAAGCAAAACTAAAAGCCCCCAATAATAAAGGAATTTGACTCCACTTCACTATTCCTAAAGCAAATATAGTTAAAATAAATCCAATACTACGCAATCCCAAAAATCCTAGTTCTCCTAATAAGGGTCGTAGAGGATAACGTTTAATAACTAAACTATGATTTGACTTGGTACTAATCTCAGTTTTTTTTACCTTCAAGCGGGATAACAAGCGAATCACTGGGTTTAAAAACCGAGGATGAACCGCACAAAGCACCACAACTAAAGCCAATAACTGTAGTATCCGCACAATCACATTTGTATTAGCTGCTGCCAATTGGCTGCCGAATAAGACAATAACTATTAAAGCTGCTGTGGCCATGAGTAGTGGTTCCAGCAAAACACTTAAAGTGGCTGCACCAGCAGAAACATTGGCATTTTTTGCTGCCACAATTCGTCCGTAATAATGCCAGACATTACCTGGTAAATACTTAGCAACATTTGTTTTTAGGTAAACTTGGATAAATTCCGCAGACTGTACGGGTTGATTTAACTCTCGCAGAACCCAAGTCCATATCCACCCGGCCCAAACATGTGCAAGTAAAGTTACCCCTGTGGCGATCGCTAAAATTGCCCATCCCCCTGCATCAATACGGATGGCTGTCACCTCAGACCAGTGATCCTTCACGGCTTTCGCTAAAAAAAATAGGGTTCCGCCCAAAATTATCCAGCGTAAAATTTGCTTCATCATTTTGGTCATTTAATAGCTAAAGCACTTAGGTCTGAATATCTCAAATTTTATAGTACATTAGCTACATACCAAAGCTTGGGAGTAAACATCTGAAGATTTGAGATGAATTGATGTATATATTTTGACAAATTGCCTTACAACTTTTGGCATTAATTAAATTTTTTGAACAATAAATAAATTTATATAGGCATTTGTTAACTTAAACTTCTGAATGTTGATTGCCAATGACAAAATTCTATACCAACTACAAGTTTAATCTCTTTCTTTAGGACGATACTATTGAACGTCAATTATTAGTTGAAGTCATATATAAATTCATCAAGCACATCAGCATAAATAAAAGTGGATCACAGTAATTTTTCTATCTCCAGAGTTAGATAATTGAAGGATTTTTTTAATAAAAATAATGTGACTTGCGCTAGATGTAAGGATAGCTTTTTGTGCGTAATGTTAGTATCTGTTGGTCAATTATTAATCGACTAAAAACAAGAACTTAATCTTGTATATTCAAACAATTGTCAGCAGAAAGTTTTGTTCTTACTGCAAAGGAGGACTGAGTGAAAAGTTTGATAGATTTATGGAAAAAGCTGCGACTACGCCAGATTGTTACTGTATTTTTGGCAGGCATATTGTTAATAGTTACCACTGCTTGTAACGGCGGAGCAAACGCTCAAGGTGCAAATCCCCACAATCCTGCGGTGCAAGCTGGCGGGGCTAACAACCCTTATAAGAATGGTGGAGACAACTATACTAAATATCAAATGTCCACCGATCCAACGGTAACTAATTCACAAACCAAACAAGGACGCGATCGCGCTAGCCTAGACTTAAACTCACAAGTACTAATTGCCACAAGCCGAGAGTCTGAAATACTTTACCCAGGTGCAGAAACACCAGCAGGTAGAATCTACAAAGAAAATGAATTACCCCTGATCAACGAGCAAGACTTTCAACGTCCTAAACCAGGCGGTCTAATTCAGAACGAGTCAGATTTAGGAGATCGTATTAAAGACCGCCTTGGAGCTGTGAAAGAAGAATTTGAAGATGCTTCTAGCTTTGTAAAAAATAAAGCAGATGAAGCAAGCTCTAGACCAGAGTTGCAAAAAAATCCAGCAGTAGGCAGATAAAACTCTTGTCCTAACGACAAATTTGGGATTTGAAATTCATTCCAAATCATGTTGTGGTGTAGATTTCACTTAGTTACAAAAACACAAGGAGATTAATTATGAAAAAAGTCATTAATTGGCTAAAGAATGTTCGTCCAGTGAAAATGTTAACTGTTTTTTTGGCAGGAGTTTTCCTAGTTCTGACACAAGCTTGTTCTTCAGGAATAGCAGCACAGCCATCACAGCCTAGTGCCCAACCGTCTAGTCCTAACTCTTCTGAATCGTACACTAAGCGATACGATCCTACGAAAAATTATGATCTCAACGAGCCTAAAGGCGGAATGAATAATTTTAGTGACGTAGACCCTAGAGCCAAAGCAGGTGAAAAGTCAGCAGAAGCTAGAGCCAAAGCTCTTCGGGACAATGCTCAAAGAAACGTTGATCAAAAGGGAATTGATAGCCCAGGGCAATATGTGGAAAATTACCGCCAAGGTACACCCCTAGGCCAAAGAGTTAAAAACTTGGGTGAAGATGTCGGTAGCTCCGCTGGAGAAGTAGGAGAAGGCGTAGCGAAGGGAACTAAGCGCGGCATAGAAAACATCAAAGATAATGCCACAAATGCTGCCCAAGACTTGACAAAAAATGTCCAACGCGGTGCTGAAAACGCCAAAATCAATGTTCAACGTGGTGCTGAAGATGCAGCTGATGCAGTGAAGCAGACAGTTAGATAGTCAAAAATCAGTAGTCAATTAGTCTTTTTGTTCCCAGGCGATCGCTTGGGAATATTTTTTATTATGAGCAATTGGTAAAGTCTAAAGCTGAGCATAAATTGTAGACTCCCCTATAGGTGGCAAGGATGCTACCATAGTCGTTCATCAGCTGCATCGGACTATGAAATTAGTTTGCGCCCAAAGCGATCTCAGTACCAATCTCTCACTCGTCAGCCGTGCCGTACCTTCACGACCGAATCATCCGGTACTTGCGAATATACTGTTACAAGCGGATGCTGAAACCAACCAAGTCAGTTTAACAGCCTTTGATCTTAGCTTAGGTATCCGCACCAGCTTTGATGCTGAAGTGTGGCAAGGAGGAGCGATCGCTCTACCTGCAAGGCTGCTTGTAGATATTACTTCTCGACTACCAGAAGGTGAAATCACCCTAGATGATGAATCAGCCGAAACATCTGGCGAAGGTTTAATAGTAACGCTGACACCAAAAAGCGGACATTATCAAGTCCGAGCAATGGGAGCTGAAGAATTTCCCGAACTACCAGTAATCGAAAATATAGAACCACTAAATTTAACTACCGCTGCCTTAATTGAGGGATTAAGAGGTTCGTTGTTTGCTACCAGCGGAGATGACACAAAACAAGTACTGACTGGTGTACATCTGACAGTTAAACAAGATACATTGGAATTTGCAGCTACTGATGGACATCGTTTAGCAGTTGTGGAAACTACTAATGAAAGTCCTCTTGGTGGTAGCGGTGAACTAGAAGTTACAGTACCAGCTAGAGCATTACGCGAATTACAGCGGATGTTGGCTCATAATGCTGCGTCAGATGAAGCGATCGCTTTATATTTAGATCAAGGTCAAGTTGTGTTTGCCTGGCAAAATCAACGCTTAACTAGTCGCACCTTAGAGGGACAATATCCCGCTTATCGGCAATTGATTCCGCGCCAATTCGAGCGCCAAGTCACAATTGATCGACGACAATTTATCAGCACTTTAGAGCGAATTGCCGTACTAGCTGATCAAAAAAACAATATTGTTAAACTCAGCATTGACAACACCGCCCAAGAAATTACTTTATCTTGTGAAGCTCAAGATGTAGGTAGTGGTAGAGAATCAATGCCTGCCCAAATATCTGGGGAAAATATAGAAATTGCTTTTAATATCAAGTATTTAATGGAAGGTTTGAAAGAGTTACCATCCTCAGAAATTCAAATGCATCTGAATCAAAGCCTTACTCCAGTGATTTTTACACCACTGGGTGGTTTGAAGATGACTTATTTAGCAATGCCCGTCCAACTTAGGAATTAGTAGTGATATGACAAACCGGAATTTCAATCCAAAATTCTGTGCCTATTCCTGGTTGCGAGTCACATTTAAAGATACCACCGTGCTTATCCACAACAATCTGGTAACTAATTGATAGTCCCAAGCCAGTACCTTTTCCTACTGGCTTAGTAGTGAAAAACGGATCAAATACTCTTTTCTTTACAGCTTCTGGGATTCCTCCACCATTGTCGGTAATGTGAATCACCACACTCTTAATATTGTCTTTAAGCTCTCCAACAGTAGTGCGGATAGTAATTTTATTTTGATGAGGTTCTGATTGATGCTCCTCGTAATTTTCTAGAGCATCGATCGCATTGCTCAAAACATTCATAAACACCTGATTCAGTTGTCCAGCATAGCACTCTACATAAGGCAAATCGCCGTACTCTTTGATGATCTCAATATTGGGACTTTCCGGTTTTGCTTTTAAGCGGTGCTGCAAAATCAGCAAGGTGCTATCAATGCCCTCATGAATATTCACCGCTTTCATTTCAGCTTCATCAAGACGAGAGAAATTTCGTAGGGACATGACGATTTGACGGATGCGATCAACTCCAATCTTCATAGAAGATAAAGTTTTGGGTAAATCTTCGGTGACAAATTCTAAATCAACCTCTTCTGAGCGTTCTACAATTTCGGGGCTGGGGTTGGGGCAGTGGTGCTGATAAAGATCTAGTATGCTGAGCAAATCTTCAGCGTATTCATTGACATGGGCAAGGTTGCCATAAATAAAGTTTACAGGGTTGTTAATTTCGTGGGCTACACCCGCCACTAGTTGACCCAAGCTAGACATTTTTTCACTTTGGATCAGTTGGGTTTGAGTTTGCTGCAATTCATATAAAGCTTGAGTTAAATCTTGCGCTTGTTGCTGCGTTTGGGTGAGTAGTTCAGCTTGTTGAAGTGCTACTCCCAGCTGGTTGCCAATCTGAGCGATAAATTTAATTTCCGAGTCTTCCCAATGACGGGGTGTAGAGTTTTGATAAGCTGCCAGCAAACCCCAAAGTTGTTGCCCAATAAAAATAGGTGCGATCGCATAAGCCCTGACTTGACATTGCTCCAGAAAAGCTACATGACATTCAGAATGACCAGCTTGATAAATGTCATCCACTGCAAAGGTTTCATTATGACGATATCGCCCACCTTGGGTTTCTTGCAAATAACTATCTTGCCAAACTGTATTTAGATCCACAGTTACCAACTTCATCCAGCCTTCACCGACAAATTCAGCAATAAACTCACCACTCCAATCTGCGTGAAAGCGGTAGACAGCAACGCGATCTGCTTGCAGCGATTTGCAAATTTCTTGAGTAGTAGTCTTAAAAATCGCTTGTAGATCTAGAGACTTGCGGATCTTGGCCACAACGTCAAACAGTACCCGTTGTTGTTCTGCTGCTTGCCGCAAATCTAATGTCTGTTGCTGTGTTTGCATGAGTAATCCAGCTTGTTGGAGTGCTACCCCCAGTTGAGCAGCAATCTGGCTGAGAAAATTAATTTCGGAAGCCTTCCATTGGCGTGACCCAGAATGTTGATAAGTTGTCAGCAAACCCCAAAGTTTTTGTCCCACAAAAATAGGTGCAAGCACAAAGGCATGAATTTGAAAATATTCTAGGTTGTCGATATGACATTGAGTGAATCCTTTTTTGTAGATGTCATCTACTGCAAAGGTTTCGTTATGGCGGTAACGTCCTCCTTCTGTATCTTGTAAGTAAGTGTCATTCCAAACCGTATTAAGTCCTAGTTTGGAATCATTTGACCAATGCGGAGTCGCAGCCTCAAAATCACCAACAAATTCACCACCCCAATCAGCACTGAAGCGATAAACAGAAACGCGATCAGCTTTAATTAACTTACAAACTTCTCTCGTAGTTGTTTGAAAAATCGTACTGGTATCAAGAGACTCACGAATCTTGGCAATTACTCCAAAAACGGCCTGTTGTTGTTCAGATGTCCGTTGCAGTTCAAATGTACGATTTTTAACTTGTTTTTCTAAATTGTCATTGAAGGCTTGTACTTGTTGATATAGTTCATACTGCTGAATTGCCGAGGCAAAGTGTTTACTAATTTCTCTAGCCAGATCAATCTCTTCGACTGTCCATTGCTGGGCTTGTGATGTTTTAGATTCGCGCCAAACATCAAATGATAGACGCGGATAGAGTTGCCTTTGGTCGGGGTCAAATTGACCTGCCCAGAGAGTTTCTGTATCTATTTCATTGCGAAATATGCTGAGATAACCTACTAACTGCTGACGATAGTGCAGTGGAATCATTAAAAGGCTACGAATTTTTGTTGGTTGAAAAGTTGCCTGTAAAATTCGCAAATTTGCAGTTTGATAGATGTCTGAAACGGCCCAAACATCATATTCATGAGACTTGTAATATTCTTGCCAAGCGCTATATTGCTCTATGAGTGGATATATCGTTTGTTCTGGCATCAGAGGTTGCTGTCCACAGGTATATACCTTGACGCAATTGCTCCCAGGTATTAAGCATTCTGATAAGTTCTTAAAACTGCCGAGATTAAAAGCTTCATCTCTAACGCAGAGTCTACCGCCAGAACCGCCAAATGCGGCTACTGCTGCTGCTAAGGCTGGCTGTAGCACAATTGTCGGTAATGAATGCAGTAGGGTAGCAATGCGGTTAATGATAGCTTCTCGTTCGGCTTTGGCGCGGGCTTGGGTGAAGAGGTTACTTTGGGCGATCGCTACTGATAATTGATCGACTACCATCTGCACTGCTTCTAGTTCATATTCAGAAATGAAACGGGTTTTGGCGTTATGAGACACCAAAAGTCCCCATAGTTGGTCTTGATGAAAAATGGGTGCTACTAAAGAAGACTTGACACCCATTGCCATTAAATATTCGGCATGACATGGGTCTAAGGGACGATAATGAATATCCTCCGATTGAGGTTCTGTTTGTGAGTTATCTAAGGGGCTGTGGCCAATTTGCCGCATATCGACATTGACAACAGAACGTACCCTTGACTTGATAAATAGTTCACGAGCATGAGGCGGAATATCATCAGCCGGAAAATTGAGTCCCAGTAGCGACGGTAAACTATTTTCATATATCGACTCAGCCACAACCTGACCGCTATCATCAGTGTGAAATTTATAAATCATTACTCGGTCAGTTCCCAGTAATGAACAGACTTCCGCCGTGGTCGTTGCAAGAATCTCCTCTAACTCTAGGGTCTGACGAATACGATTTGTAATACGGCGCAATACACTTTCTTGATCCAGATTTGCCCGCAAGTTTGATTGAGCGATCGATGACATGGCTTTTAAGTAATAAATTTCAAAAAAAATAAATTAGATTTTTATAAATCTAAAAACATTGTGAAATTTAATTAATTAGTTTGTCCACAGTAAAACTACTGGCAAAATATTCCAGAAAAATTTATGTTTGTTTATAATATTTCACGTTTTAAAGTAGAGAATAATTTATTGCTAAGACAGCATGAAGTGATTAATAAAACTTTGCCTTAAACATAGCATGTTAAATGTTGTAATAAACAGAAACTTAAAAGTCAAAAAAAAAGACGCGATGCATATAGCGTCTTTCTTAGAACCAAAGAAATTACACTTTCTTTTAAATTAGAATTTTTGACTTAATTACCTGTGATTTTTCTTTTGGGTAAGAATTAAACTTTTACATTGTCAGCAAAGCGAATTTTTAGATAGTCTTCTTCAATTTTTGCACCGGATGGTTGTAGTGCGGCTAATGCTTGTGGTAATACCAAGTTACGGCGATGGTTGCCAATAGTGATGTTTAATTCATCACCAGTTTTATTCAGAGTAACCTGATTTTTAGGGATGCCGGGTAAATAAATTTCCAAGCTATATTGGTTCTGTTCTTGCACAACTCTGATAGTTGTTTCTTTGTAGTAAACTTGGGTCGGATCTTCATCTTTATAGAGTGTTTCTTTCAACCTTTCTAGGGCTGGTAAACCACACATTTCCTCAGAAAAAAGCGGAACTTCCTTTACAGGCAAAGGGTGAAAGTTATCATGGATTTCCTGGCGATATTGGTGTTGGTTTTCCTTCCAACGTTGAAAAAATGGATCTTTGACTTCGCTAGGAATGATACGATTAGCCACTACTAAATCTGTTGCCACATTATATAAACTTAGGTAAGCATGAGCGCGCAGAGACTCTTTAATTACCATCTTTTCTGGATTAGTCACTAGGCGCACTGAGGTTTGAGTATTATCGGTTAATACCTTTTCTAGAGCTTCAATTTGCTCATAAAACTCGTAAGGTGCATCCATCACCTCTTTATCTGGTAAAGAAAAACCAGCGATTGGTCTAAATAGAGGTTCTACCAGTGGTCGAAGTGCTACCGAGATATTTTGAAATGGTTTATAAAAACGGCGCATATACCAGCCGCCGACTTCTGGTAAACTCAGCAGGCGTAAAGCTGTGCCCGTAGGGGCGGAGTCAATAATCAAAACATCAAACTCCCCTTCGTCATAGTGGCGTTTCATTCTGACCAAGCCAAAAATCTCATCCATCCCTGGCAGAATTGCCAACTCTTCCGCTTGGACTCCTTCTAAACCTCTTGCTTGTAAAACTTGAGTAATATAGCGCTTTACAGCACCCCAATTTCCTTCTAGTTCTTGTAGCGCATCTAGTTCTGCACCCCATAAATTGGGGCGAATCTCTTTTGGTGCGTGTCCCATTTCCAAATCAAAACTATCTGCCAAGGAGTGAGCCGGATCTGTACTCAAAACCAATGTGCGATAACCGAGTTCTGCACAGCGCAGTCCAGTAGCGGCCGCAACGGAGGTTTTTCCTACACCACCTTTGCCTGTCATCAAAATTACACGCATGAATAATTATGCCCTGTCTGAGAATTATTTACATTTATTTACATTATCGACTGTTTAAGGAAATATAGCAGGAGTCAGATCGCGTAGCGTCTCGCAGAAAAGGTAAAAACATTGCTATTCCTAGCATTGATCCTCTCAAAATGTCCTTATTTATACGCTCTTTGCTATAAATGCTGCTTTAACATGTTGAAGCGTGAACAGTGCTACTAACTTTATATAGAAATCATCTGGTCATGATACTATTCTAAACACTTTTGAGATAGTAGTTGATTAGAGAAATTCTGTAGGAGGTGCTGATACCAAAGCCAAAAGTTCTCCAACCGAATGCGAATTACTTTATTGCGATCGCACATCAATAATATTTGCCAAAGTCGATGCAGCAATCTAAATTTCTACTCATTTTTCGGCTGTTGCTGCAATAGCTGATCAAGCTTATCTTCCAAGGCTGAGAGTTTTTTGAGAATTGTAGGGCGATCGCCATCTAGAGAAACCAGTAAATTGGCTATTACTTCTTGTACATTTATTAGTCGTGCTACTGCATTCTGGAGTTGGATCATTCCTTCGCGGAGTTCCTGCCGTTCTTGTCGTGCATCAGCTATTTCATCTAACATAGCTTGAGCTGTTTTAGCATTACTCTCCATGAGTTGTTTGAGTTCTTTGTCAGTCATGGCGATCGCGCTTTGAGATTGGGGTCATTATTTATCATAATTTGTAGGTTGAATGGAGCGATCGCGAAATTCTGCATTTATACGGTGATTATCCTGGTTGATACGTGAGTTTTTACCAAAGTAACTTTGCAAGGTTTGTAATCAACTAGAAGTTGTCAATGCAGTTTCCGCCTGAAAATGTAACAACAAACCATATTCCAATCCCTCTACCACTGCTTGATAAGAAGCTGCCAGGATGTTAGTTGAAACTCCTACAGTCGTCCATCGTTGATAACCATTACCTGATTCTGCTAGTACGCGGGTTTTCGCAGCCGTGCCTGTATGTCCGTCAAGAATCCGCACTTTGTAATCTGTCAACTCAAAAGTAGCAAGTTGGGGATAGAAGTTCACCAAAGCTTTGCGTAAAGCGGCATCCAACGCTGCAACTGGGCCGTTACCTTCCGCAGCTTCCAAAATATTCTTGCCGTTGACGGCTACTTTGACTGTGGCTAGGGCATTGTTAGTTTCTTTACCCTCAACAAGGTCACAGTGAACTTGAAAGCCTTTGATTTCAAAGAACTGTTGACGACCCCCTAAAGCTTCATACATCAACAAAGCAAAACTGGCCTCTGCTGCTTCAAATTGATATCCTTCACTCTCTAAATCTTTGAGGCGCTGAAGAATTTGTCGGGCTTGTGGAGTTTGTTTATCCAGTTCAATCCCAAAAGTACGGGCTTTTGCTAAAACATTGCTGAGTCCAGATTGTTCGGAAATTACGATGCGGCGATGATTACCTACTTGTTCTGGTTGAATGTGTTCGTAAGTTAAGGGATTACGTTCTACTGCTGAAACATGAATACCACCTTTATGAGCAAACGCAGAACGTCCTACAAAGGGTGCATGTTCGTCAGGGGCAAGGTTCACTACTTCGCTAACGAAGCGACTAACTTCTGTAAGCTGATTTAGCTGGTGTTCTCCGATACAACTGTAACCTAGCTTCAGTTGTAAATTGGGTATTAACGAACAGAGGTTAGCATTACCACACCGTTCACCGTAACCGTTGATTGTACCTTGTACCATTCTTGCCCCTGCCATCACAGCAGCTAGGGCATTAGCCACTGCCATATCCGAATCATTATGAGTATGAATTCCGATTTGGGGAATTGTCATTGATTCTTGACTCACAAGAAATGACAAATGATTACTTACTGCTTGAACGGATTGGCTGACTTCGTGGGGTAGTGTACCGCCATTTGTATCACAGAGGACTAGCCATTCAGCACCAGCGGCGATCGCAGCTTCTAATGTCTGTAAAGCATAATCTTGATTGTGTTTATAGCCATCAAACCAGTGTTCGGCATCGTAAATTACGCGACGACCTTGCGAGCGAAAATACTCGACAGTATCGCGGATCATTGCCAAATTTTCTTCCAAAGTCGTCTTGAGACTTGCTGTGACGTGTAAATCCCAAGATTTGCCAAAAATTGTCACCCAGCGTGTACCCGCAGTCAAGATAGCTTGTAGCATCGGTTCGGCAGCAGCAGTGGTGTTAGGCCGTCGAGTTGAACAAAATGCAACAATTTCTGCAAGTTTTAGCGGATCTTCTTGCAGTTGCCAGAAAAACTGAACATCCTTAGGATTGGCACCCGGCCAACCACCTTCAATGAAAGGTACTCCCAGTTGATCAAGTCTTTTGGCAATGCGTAACTTATCTTCTATAGAAACTGATAACCCTTCGCGTTGAGTGCCATCCCGTAATGTGGTGTCATAGAGCCAAATTTGAGGTGAGGGATTTGTGGTCATAAGACAGAGACTTTCGAGACAACTTTTAAGGCAATGTGCCAAGATACAACAAGCCACTTTGGCAATTTAAGACAAATGCCCAAGATAATAACTCAAGGAAAAACAATTGAGTGCGATCGCGGAGCTAATTTACGCAAAATTTTGCTGCAAAATGGTATTGACCTCTACAATGGCGGTGCTAAGGTAATAAACTGTCGAGGAATTGGCAGTTGTGGTACTTGTGCGCTCAAGGTAGATGGTGAAGTATCTGCGGCGAATTGGCGTGACAAAGCGCGGCGTTCGCTTCCTCCCCATTCTCCTACAAGAGACCTGCGTTTAGCCTGCCAAACTCAGGTTATGGGCGATGTGACAGTGACAAAATTTGACGGATTTTGGGGTCAAGGTTCTCAATTAGTATAGAAACCAGAAGGTTAGGTTACAAAGGAGACAAATAATATGGGTAGATGGACACCGCTAATTCTGATGGCTGGAGGCTTGGCTATTTTGCTAGGTACATTACTAGGTATCAACTTTCCTATGGGGGGACAACAAAGTGCTAGTAACACTCCCAGCGGCAGAAAATCACAGGTTCTCCCAGCTAATATTAATGTTAATAGCTCTGCTCCCAGTAGGAATAGGGGTAATAATACCGCAACTGAAGGTAGGAGTGGTGTTGCCCAAGAGAATTTCAACACTAATGAAGATACAAATAGCACTGCCGAAGACAATAGCAGTTCTAATGAAGCTAGGACTAGTGTTGCCCAAAATAACGCTCCCAGCGATTCATTTCCATCTTCTGACACTACAACAGATACGTCATCAAGTGATAGTAATCAGGGTAATGAACCGATTCGGGCTTTGTGGTAGTGGTTAGTTACAAGTTATTTAGTTATGAGTTATTAACTATGAGTTATTAGTTATGTACTAATAATAAGTGTCTAATGATCAATGACTCATGACTAATGACTAGTGACATTTTAATTATTGGTGGCGGCGTTATTGGCTTGGCAATCGCCGTTGAACTTAAACTGCGCGGGGCAAATGTCACCGTGCTTTGCCGTGATTTCCAAGCTGCTGCCACTCACGCTGCTGCTGGGATGTTAGCACCAGATGCAGAACAAATTTCAGATCAAGGGTTGCGTTCTTTATGCTGGCGATCGCGTTCTTTATATCCAGATTGGACGCAGAAACTAGAAGATCTGACTGGTTTAAATAGTGGTTATTGGCCGTGTGGCATTTTAGCACCCGTTTATGAAGATAGCAAAGAAGATTTTCCCTCATCTCACGCCCGTGAATCGCCTGCTTACTGGTTAGATGAAGCTGCAATTCATCAATATCAGCCAGGATTAGGAAAAGAAGTTGTTGGTGGCTGGTGGTATCCTGAAGATGCACAAGTTAATAATCGCTCCTTAGCACATTTACTTTGGAGTGCCGCTGAGTCCCTTGGCATTGAACTCAAAGACGGCATTACAGTAGAAGCATTCATACAGCAAAAGGGACAAGTGATTGGCGCACAAACTAGCGCCGGAGTAATTGATGCTGGTCATTATGTTTTAGCCGCAGGTGCTTGGTCAAATGAATTATTACCGCTACCCGTAAAACCGCGAAAAGGGCAAATGCTGAGTGTGCGAGTGCCGGAATTTGTACCAGAATTGCCTTTAAGGCGAGTTTTATTTGGGCAAGATATTTATATCGTACCCAGACGCGATCGCACAGCATATCCCAAGGAGATGCGTTCTATTATTATTGGGGCAACTAGTGAAGATGTTGGCTTTACCCCCGACAACACCCCCGTAGGTATTCAAACTTTACTCCAACAAGCCATCCGCCTATATCCCCAATTACAGCATTATCCCATCCAAGAATTGTGGTGGGGATTTCGCCCAACTACGCCTGATGAATTACCCATCCTTGGCAATAGCTATTGTCAGAATTTAACCTTGGCTACAGGTCATCACCGCAATGGTATTTTGCTTGCGCCTGTAACCGCAGCATTGGTTGCCGATTTAATCTGGGAACAAAAATCTGACCCTTTATTGTCTCATTTCCACTATTCTCGCTTCCAAACTCAATCATCTACCTCCATGCTGACCCACTTTGCTAATTTCACTAACGGGCATCGCCCTGCTATATCCCCGCAAAATTCCTGTACAGACGCGATTAATCGCGTCTGTACTCTGGATTCTCCATTGACTATTGCAGGGAAAACTTTCCAATCACGGCTGATGACAGGAACGGGTAAATATCGCACCATTGAGGAAATGCAGCAAAGTATTGTTGCTAGTGGTTGTGAGATTGTCACCGTGGCGGTGCGGCGGGTACAAACTAAAGCTGCTGGACATGAGGGTTTAGCAGAAGCATTAGATTGGAAAAAAATTTGGATGTTACCAAATACCGCTGGTTGTCAAACCGCAGAAGAGGCAATTCGTGTAGCCCGTTTGGGGCGAGAAATGGCTAAACTCTTGGGTCAAGAAGATAATAACTTTGTGAAGTTAGAAGTGATACCTGACCCTAAATATTTACTTCCTGATCCAATTGGGACATTGCAAGCCGCAGAACAATTAGTCAAAGAAGGTTTTGCTGTCTTGCCCTACATCAATGCTGACCCAATGTTAGCGAAACGTCTAGAAGATGTAGGCTGTGCCACAGTTATGCCTTTAGCTTCACCCATTGGTTCAGGACAAGGGCTGAAGACAACTGCTAATATCCAGATCATTATTGAAAATGCTGGCATACCAGTGGTAGTAGATGCCGGCATTGGTGCGCCATCAGAAGCCGCCCAAGCGATGGAATTAGGGGCAGATGCCTTATTGATTAATAGCGCGATCGCTCTGGCTCAAAATCCCGCAGCAATGGCTCATGCTATGAATTTAGCAGCAGTTGCCGGACGTTTAGCATACCTTGCCGGTAGGATGCCAATGAAAGACTATGCAAGTGCCAGTTCACCACTCAGCGGTACTATTACGAGCTAGTTAATAGTCAATAGTCTAAAGTTTTTTGACTATTGACTTTGGACTTTTAATTAATGTTACGATTCGTCTTTGGGTGTGAGAGTATAATATGTAGATTTCTGTAACATTAGTAAAAGATTCAGAATAAGGAACTAATTCATGCCCTACACAAGCGAAGAAGGCGGTCGCCTGAATAATTTTGCCCAAGAACCAAAGGTTTACCAAGCAGAGCCTCCTACAGAGGGGCAAAAACGTAACTATATTGTCTTGGGAGTCGCCGCCACAGCTTTGGTTGGTGGCTTAATTTTTGTTGCCTTCTCTGTTTCCAATGTCAGTTGAGGATAAACAATTTTAATAAAAACTAATTTTTAATTCTTCAGGTTCCCATTTTGGTAGGAGCCTGGTTTTTTATTTTTTGTTAAACTGACACAAGTATTCAAAGTATCTAATTATACTTTTATCTTTTAATTAATCTAAAAGCCTGATTTATTATAAAATTTGACCAAAAATAATGGGATACAACCCCCGTCCTTCTAGGACGGCTTGATGTTATTATAGTCTTTGATACCACTCATGTCAGTATCAAACGTGTTTATCTACGAGTACAAAGTCAATCCAAAACCACAACAAATAATCGCCATTAACGAAGCTATTCGGACATCTCAATTTGTCCGAAATAAAGTACTGCGTTATTGGATGGATAATCGTGGTGTTGGCAAGACAGAGATGTTTAGATACAACACACTATTAAGAAAAGAGTTTAAATTCGTAGAAGAGTTAAACTCTCATGCCTGTCAAACTGCTGTTGAAAGAGTTTTAAGAGCAGTTAATCGCTTTTACGAGAATTGTAAAAAGCAGATTCAAGGGCTAAAAGGGTATCCAAAGTTCAAGAAAAATACTCGATCGGTGGAATATAAAGTCTCTGGCTGGAAACTATCAGAAAACAGAAAGCATATTACTTTCACAGACAAAAAAGAAATAGGCACTCTCAAACTAATAGGTTCTAGAGACTTGAATTTTTACCAAATAGAACAAATCAAGCGAGTTAGGATTGTGCGTCGTGCAGATGGTTACTACGTGCAATTCTCGGTACAACTAGACCCTAGAGATACAGTTAAGCCATTAACCCCTAGTCAAAAAGCGGTGGGCATCGATGTCGGTATCAAGTATTTCTTGGCAGATAGCCAAGGAAATATTGAACCATCCCCGCAGTTTTATCGCCAAGGAGAAAGACAACTTAATAAACTGAATCGGAGAAAGTCTAAGAAGTATAAAAAAGGTAAATTCCAGTCCCGAAATTATCACAAAGCTAGGGTTAGATATGCCCGTAAACATTTAAAAGTAAGTAGGCAGCGAGAAGAGTTTTGCAAGAGAGTTGCACTCCGCTTAGTGAAGTCAAACGACCTGATTGCCTATGAAGATTTAAATGTGAAAGGCATGGTTAAAAATCGACATCTAGCTAAGTCGATAACAGATGCAGGGTGGTCAATTCTTCGCCGTTGGTTGGATTATTTTGGCTACAAATACGGGAAAATAACAATCGCTGTTTCTCCCTATAATACAAGTCAAAACTGTTCCAATTGTGGCAAGAAAGTTCAGAAGTCCCTATCAAATAGAACTCATATTTGTTTATGTGGATTTGTCGAGGATAGGGACGTGAACGCAGCGATTAACATCTTGCAGAAGGGGCTAAGTACGGTAGGGCATACCGGATCTTATAAGCTTGGGGAGTTTGATCCTCTAGCTTCGTTGGAGCAATCCTGCGGGGTTAAGATTGAACTGTGAACCAAGAATCCTCGTACCTAAAGGTCGAGGAGTGTCAAGCTTCTTAAATTACGAATTACGAATTGGTATTTAAGAGGATATAAACTGTATCTTTGGCTCTTTAGCCGCCATGAGCGTGAATGATACTGCACACTCCAATAATTTTGCTTGGAATCGGCAAGTCTATCACCGTCTAAAACTTGCCCTCAGTCTTGACTTACGGCGGCAACTCTTTTTAGCGGTCTGTGATGATTTACACTTAAGAAATCAAGTGGCAGCTCGCTTGCATTCAACTTTGGCTTATCCAGTTGGACAAGTACTATATCAGCCATTACATGGACAGGCAATTAGTACTCCAGCCTATCCGCGATTGGTGACTTTGAGGTTGAATTTAAGCGATCCAAATCCCATAGCTCAGATTAATCAATGGTTAGCCAATTATCCACCACCAATTGTAGGTGCATCAAAAGATACACCTGGAAGACCCTTACCTATACCAACATTTCAGATTGTAGGTGTGGAACAACTAACGAAGCAATCTGTTGCTGTACAGCGTTCTTTTTTACATCATCTACGTTTAGGCGAACAGTATTTTTCTGGCCAAGAATCTAGTCGATTTATTGAATCTAGCGTTTTGTTGTGGGTATCGCGCCCTTGGTTATCTGCTATTCAGCAGTCGGTTCCTCAATTTTGGCGTTGGCGTACTGGTGTATTTATGTTTGCTGGAGAACCTACACCAACGACAAACAATCCAGACTATCCAGAACGTTTTTCCAATTCAAGAAGTTTAGATTTAAAAAATCTGGAGCAATCCATTTTAGATGAACTAGATGAATCGGTCATTGAAACAGAACCTCAAGGCGCTGATGTTACAGAAATAATCTTTGATGATGATTCAAATCTGACAGCACAAACGCCAGTAAAGCCAGCCGAAAAAGAATTAGAAATTACACCTGCACCCTCAAAATTATTGAAGACTGTGCCACACCAGCAGTTATCCACTGCTAGATCGAGTAGTAATAGTTCATCGCTGTCGTCGTTGACTCATGTGAGCAAAGAGTTAAAAGAGTTAGTCATAGCAACGATTAATCCGAAAATTGCTCAAGATAGAGGAGATAATTGGCAACCGCAACAAGTTTTGTTGGAAATTGAGGAGTTACATTCACAGCAAGCTTCTGGGGAAGTTTTAGCAGCAGCTTATCACCAGTTAGGAAACTTATATCGGTTTCGCATTGAGCAAGGACAGTCAAATCTAGAAAATTTGATGGTAGCAATTGTTGCCTATCAAGAAGCGATCGCTTACGATGATGCCTCACCTCAACTTCCAGATATTTTAAATGACTTGGGTACACTTTACTGGATGCTACATCGCATACCGCCCAATTCAGCGGAAGGACAAACTTACATAGAGCAGGGAATTGAATTTTATCAATTTGCTTTAAAGTCAATTTCACCACAGACACATCCAGAAACTTATGCGCGGGTACAAAATAATCTGGGAACAGCTTATGGTGATTTAGCCCGTTTTTCTCAACCAGCCGAAAATTGGCAGCAAGCAGTTTCTGCTTATAATGAAGCACTATGCTATCGTACAGCCGCAATAGACCCTTTAAAGTATGCGGCTTGCCAGAACAATTTAGGTACTGCTTATTGGCATTTAGGACAACACAATCAACCAGTGGTACATTTGCAGCAAGCGATCGCAGCTTATAATGAAGCACTTGTTCATTACAGCCCAGAACAAGAACCACTCAAATATGGCATGATTCAAAATAATATCGGCACTGCCTACTGGAATCTTGCACAATACGAACAACCAGCCCAAAATTTAAAATTAGCTATTGATGTCTACCGCGAAGCTTTAAAATATCGGACTCCAGCTAATGTTCCCAGTGCTTGCGCCGCTACACAAAATAATCTTGGGACTGCTTACTGGCATTTAGCAAATTTATCTGAGACAACTAAAGATGTTAGACAAGCTTTACTGAAATTGTGTATTCATGCTTACGAAGAAGCCATTGCCTTAGCTCACTCACTTAGTAATACATCTTTAAATTTTGATTTGTTTGCTGCTTACAATAACCTAGGATTAGCCCATTATCAGTTAGTCACAGACCAATCTTTTGCTGGTGACAAAGCAACGCGATCGCAACATTTAGAAGCAGCGTTAAATAACCATTTGCAAGCTTTAAAGGGATTGAGGCAACAACCAGAAGCTTATCAAACAACCTTAACTTATATTGTGAAAACAATTCGGGCTTTCCACAATGAATTAGGCATACAAGGACAAAATCTGGCTTTATCTAAAGTTCCTGGTTATTTAATACCAGAAATTCTCCCGAAATTGTAATTAAAAATTGCTGGCTTCTCGAACTTAATATTTTAATTTATTTCTGTAAATTTACTTAGAAATTATAAGTAAAAAATATTCAAAATGCTAACGCCATAAACCTCTCTATTTTTTATTTTTTCAAGGTCAATTCCTTTGATTCCTTGACTTTTGTACTTCAGGGCTACCTGCTTGCTGTGTTGTTTGGTAGGGGTTACAGAAGACAAAGGGGCGATAGTAATTCTTTAGGTAAAAATCTACGGTATGAAATAGTACCCCTGAGGGTACTACTGAAGAAAAAAATTTTATGTGACTATTTTGATATTCAGGATTCAGCATTAATACTTGATAATTTTTGATTGATGTTTGGGAAGGCGATCGCTTTTTTTGGTGAATCCTATTCCTTCAAATATCCCTGATTTCATCAAATTCATCCTCTATTAGGCGAATAGTGAGTATTTAACCAGGAATTAATCATTTTGTTAGTTGTAATACAAAAGTATTACAACTAACAAACACGTTTGATCAGCAAAACCAAAATAAGGTATAAATTATGGCTACTATTGTTGGTACTGCTAACGATGACTTATTATCGGGCACTAGTAATGACGATCAGATTTTTGGTCGTGGAGGCAATGACAACATCTCCGGTGGTCTGGGAAATGACCTGATTGACGGTGGAAACGGTAATGACACCTTGGCAGGTAATGCCGGCGATGACACCTTCAGAGGTAGTCGGGGTGACGACAGCATTGATGGCGGAGATGGCATTGATACCGCAGACTATAGTAGCCTGGGTAAAAAAATTACCCTCTCAGGTGTAGGGACAATTGAAAAAGCTGGTGGATTCGGAAAAGACCAACTTTTTAAAGTAGAAACAGTTATTGCTGATGCTAGTGTTGCCAACAACACTATAGATGCATCCCAATCTTTGCCTGGAGTACCTGCAGTTGTTGACCTGGAAGCTGAGACTATATCTGCCCTTAACGTTCCTGGTCTAGGAACATTAACATTTAATGTCATCAACTTTGTCAATATCAAAGGCACAAATGAAAGTGACAGTATTATTGGCAACAACCAAAGAAACCAATTATTCGGGAATGATGGCGATGACAGCATTGATGGTAGAGGTGGCAATGACCTGATTGACGGTGGAGGCGGTAACGACAAGTTGGCAGGTGGCGCAGGCGATGACACCTTCAAAGGCAGTCAAGGTAATGACAACATCGATGGTGGAGATGGTATTGATACCGCAAACTACAGCAAACTAGGTAAAAGCATTACTCTCTCAGGTGTAGGTGCAGTTGAAAAAGCTGGCAAATTCGGAACAGACCAACTTTTTAAAGTAGAAACAGTTATTGCTGATGCCAGTATTGCCAACAATACCATAGATGCATCGCAATCTTTGCCTGGGGTATTTATCACCGTTGACCTGCAAAACCAAAGTTTGGCTGCCAATAACGTTCCTGGTTTGGGGACATTGCCATTTACGGTAATCAATTTTGACAATGTTATCGGTACAAATGAAAGTGACATCATCACCGGGGACAACCAAAATAACCAATTAGTCGGCAATGATGGCAATGATATTATCTCCGGTGGTCTAGGCAAAGACTCCATCACTGGTGGACAAGGTGATGATATTCTCACAGGTGGCTTTGGTGCAGATAAGTTTATTTTCAATAGCCTCAAGGATGGTCTTGATACTATCAAAGATTACGACTTTGCTCAAAAAGACGTAATCCAAGTTTCTAAAGTAGGGTTTGGTACTACTAACATTAGCGACTTTTCTTTCGACACCTCAAGCGGTAACTTGTCTTTCTTAGGAAATCAATTTGCCTTCCTTGAAAATCTTCCATCCAATTTGAGTATTCAGTTGGTCTAAAACTAAAAAGATTTTTTCAGCTTGTTGTGTAAGCACTGCCTAGTCGTTTACTAGTGCCAAAATGAGAATAGTATAGACACAAGTAATTGAGTTTGTATTCAGATTAAGTTTGTGTTGCAAAAAAATGATGAGAGACTGGTGAAAATATGTCAACTCTTACCAACTAGCGTCAACAAATTTTTGCAACACAATTATTGAAAACGACAGTTGCTTACAATTTATCAGTTAGAGCTACACATGTTTTTGATATATTCACTACGTAGAGAGCAAAATTTTTGAATTTTATGAAAAAAGAATCTTTCAACTTTTACATTAAACGTTTACCAGTAATCACAGCTATAATAACAATCATTTCACAGCCAGTTAAAGCAGCGACATTTCTAGTAACTGAACGTGCTGTTTTCGGAGGCAATGATGAAGTTGATTGGGTAAGTTTAGGTAAAGTATTTAATCCCTCTGCTCCTGATTTTTCTACTTTTTTACCAAACTCTTTTATCACCACATCTCAGGGTGATTTAAAGTTAAATGTAAATATAAATCCAACCTCAAATCCTCAGATTACTCCACCGTTTGTCTTTCAAACTTTACCCCCACCTGGCATTCGGACTAACTTCGCCCCAGGAGATTTTATTCTCTTCGGAGGTATAGACCCAACAGGTTTTCAACCTCTTCCTCCTGGTGCCCCTGATCCTCGAACTCAGGGTAATGGAGGGCCTTTTAGCATTAGTTTTGACCGTCCTGTTTTTGGTGCTGGTACTCAGATAGCTGTAGACATTAGTAACTTAGAAGTTGAAACTTTTATCAGCGCTTTTGATAATGTTAATAACCTATTGGGTACTTTCTCAGTTCTAAGTACTTCGTCGCTAGCATTAGATAATTCGGCAGTGTTTTTGGGGATTCGTAGTGACACTCCCAACATCTCGCGGCTCGTTTTTAGCAGTTCTTCTCCACAATACGGCTTGGCTATTAATCAGGTCAGCATTATTGCAGTTCCCGAACCAGCTTTTATCTTGGCGATATTAGCTTTTGGTATTTCAGGTACTGTTTTGAAACTACGCCAACACACTTAAAATTACTACAGCGTTGTAATAGCTTTCATTTAATAAGTTATAAATTTCAGACACACTCCAACTTAGGTAAACACTTAAGTTCCACAATATTATTTTTAACCAAATTAAACTCAATGCCATACAAAGAATTAGAAAATATCATCGACACTAAGATACAAAAAGCTATACGAAAGCATGAGACGATAGTTGCTTTCATTAGTAGTATTATTGGCTTGATTTTTATAATTGGTTTATTTCACGCTATTTTGCTCAACCACGCTCAAATTCAAACACAATGTTTCGGGAATTGATTACTTTGTTAGGTTGAATGAGTATTGAACATCAAGGGTTACTTGATGTTCAAAAAGCGAATCAAAATTACATATATTCTTTGGTAAGAAATTGCAATTATGGATACTAAAAATAGTAGCAAGGCTATATTTGTCTTATTTTTGACTGTATTTATAGACTTGCTGGGTTTCGGAATTATCCTACCCATACTACCTTTGTATGCTGAACAATTTGGTGCAAAACCTCATGAAGCGACTTTACTTGTAGCTATTTATTCTTTAATGCAGTTCTTATTTACACCATTATGGGGCAGATTTAGCGATCGCTACGGTCGCCGTCCGATTTTATTACTGACTTTATTAGGTTCTATAATTGCATACACAGGGTTAGGCTTTGCCAACTCATTATGGATTTTGTTTATTGCTCGTGGTCTTGCCGGGATTATGGCAGGGAATATTGCTACTGCTCAGGCGTACATAGCAGATATTACCACGCCAACTAATCGAGCGCGCGGTATGGGCATAATAGGTGCAGCTTTTGGCCTTGGCTTCATTCTCGGCCCTGCTATTGGAGGTATTTTAGTAGGGTCAGACCCGGATAACGCCAACTTCCATTTACCGTCGTTGTTCGCAGGCGGATTATCTTTATTAGCATTGCTTTGTGCTTTGATGTTACTTCCAGAATCTTTAAATTCTGAGACTAAAGCCAAAATTACAGCTCATCGCTACCGTCAACAACGGCTAAACTTGCTACAACTGTCACAGCGTCCACAGTTTTGTATGCTTGCTATCATCTACTTTTTAGTGACTTTTGCTGTTGCGGCTATGGACTCTACATTGGCTTTATGGTCTAAGCAACAATTAAACTGGGGCCCTCAACAAACAAGTTATCTTTTTGCCTTCATGGGGATTGTATGCACAATCGTTCAAGGAGGACTCATCGGATTCCTTAAGAAACGCTTGGGTGAAATAAAGCTCCTTACCTGGGGGATATTAGGATTAGGTTTAGGATTATTGTTTATTGGATTTTCACAAAGCTTAATTTTATTGTTGGTCGCCACCGCACTTGTAGCATGGGGAATTAGTGTCAGCCAACCAATATTGAACAGTTTGATTTCCCAGATTACAGCCGCAGAAGAACAAGGACAAATACTAGGGATTGCTAGTTCTTTCTCTGCCTTGGCACGTATTGTAGGACCAATATGGGCAGGTGTTAGTTTCATGAAATTTGGGATTGATGCACCTTTTTTGAGTGGTTCTTTAGTAATGCTGGTAGCTTTGACTTTGAGTTTGCGAGTGACTAAAAGCACATCTGAATTAAAAGCAGAACGTGTCGCTTAAAAATATTGATTTAAAAGTAAAAAAAGTCTTAATTACGAATTACGTTAGCGCAGCGTAAAGCCTGCGGCATAGCTACGCTTAGAGCGACGCAGGAGCGTCATTACGAACTATTATGACAGGTCGCCGAGTCTTATTTTTAGGCATCTTTGTAAGCATTATCCTCACCTACGCAATTTGGCTGGGTGGGAGCATTCCTGCAAGCATCACCAAACTTCCTGACCAAGGACTAAACTGGTACTACTGGAAACTTCCCAACCCGACATTTTGGAGCCGAGCGACGGCTTGGGGTATGTACCTTGGACATCAGTTTAGCATCTGGGCGTGTATCTTATGGGCGCAGCGATCGCAGCTGAAATATAAAACAGCGTTGCACCCGATTAATTACCTCATGCTTGCCATTAATATTGCATTCATCGCTTTACATTTTTTCCAGACCTATATTTGGTACGATGCTCTGGCTCAAGATACTTCAATTTGGGCTTCTCAAGGTGCGGTTGTACTTTTACTGGTTTTCGTACTGATTTTAGAAACGCCTCGACGTGGTTTGCTTTTTGGCAATTCTGTTCCATTTCATCAACAGTTTTTGCAAATTATCAAGCTCTACCACGGTTACTTTTTCTCCTTCGCCGCTATTTATACCTTCTGGTATCATCCAATGGAAGCGACTTTGGGGCACTTAATTGGTTTTCTCTATATGTTTTTGCTTTTACTACAATCGTCGTTAATATTTAACCGCACCCATACAAACCGTTGGTGGACATTCATTTTGGAAATTACGGTACTTTTACATAGTGTAGTTGTATCGTGGATGCTAGGACAAAGCAAGTGGCCGACATTTCTCTTTGGTTTTCTTGGCATTCTAGTGCTTACCCAACTCCACGGTCTACCTGTGGGTATCTTGACTAAACGTACTATCTACGGAGCCTTTTTAGTAAGTGTAGTGGCCGTTTATGGATTGACCGAACGCGGCTTGGGCAGAATTTACGAAATAACTTATATCCCTATGATTGAGTTTGGTCTAGTTGGCGCGATTTACTTAATATTTTTGTTCATTTTATGGACAATTTCCCGTTTCCTCAAACCAATTTAGCCAAGCATCCCAATTTTCTACAATTCTGGCAAGCTCTGCATAACCTGCTGCTCTGGGATGTGCGCCGTCATTGGCTCTTGCTTCATCTATCCAAATATTGGACTTTTCTAATATAGAAAAAGCATTTAAATAAGGCACATTAAGCTCATGACAAACTAAAGCAAATTGTTTTGCTAAATCAGCAATCCTTTGATTTTGCCCATCATCCGCCAATGGCAGTGGACTGACCATTAAAACAGGATATAACTGTTTGGCATCACTTAAAATATTACGAACATTTTCAATTGATTGCGTCGGTGTAACACGAAGTTTACCGTTTTCTATTGTTGTATCGTTTACGCCAAAACAAAATACAACTCTGCCATCATATTCTTTTGGTAAACGATAGGAAACTTCTTGCAGCCAACGATTTTTAAGTTCAGTACTCGTTTCTCGCCGAACTCCTAAATTATAGTAGGTAATGTCATTACCTTTTTGATTAGCACTAACACATATTCTCCCTGCCCAACCTAAACATTCAGGGTCGCCTGTACCATTGACGAAAGATTCACCAACAAAACAAATTCTGATTTGAAGCTCGGATTTTTCAGTCATAAAATCTCCTCTTATTTACCAAGTTTACTTGGAATTTGTTGTTAGCCAACTGACTGCAAAATCTACAGCATCTCTAATAGCAAATAGCTTGGTTTGTGCAGAACCAACTGTTGAAACTTGGACATGACCAGTTTGTTCAAAAGCTTCGCCCATATCAACAAAACAGTCATCATTAAATTCAATGTCTGTATACACTTTCCAGACTCGCTGCCCCCCTTCCAAAATTGGCGCACCCCTGTTAATTCGTTGTGTTCCATTAACTCGATATTCGGCTAGATGAAAACTGGTGCAATTGTCGTATCCAACTCCCAGTAATAGCACGCAACCGTTCAAGTCATAAAGACGAGCTAATGGTGAACTTTCTCCAAGGGAGTTGTCAAGTGAATGATTTAAGACAATCTCTTTGGAGTACTTTCCCCAAGCAGCAAACGAAACCGCTGGATGAGAACTTCGTACTACATTTTGCCAAGTTCGGAAAGCTTCAACAATCTTACCCATCCCTCGCGTAGGAGTCGTTTTAGGATCAAAAGCTGGCATAGTTTCACGGATAATCGACCACCAACCAGGAGGAACGGGTGGTGCTTGCCATACAGCAGGGTCAGACAAATCACCAGAATGGGTAGGCATTATCAGAGTCCCTGCGGGTGTAATGACATCCATCAATGCCTGAACCACTGCAACTGAACCACCACAAACCCATCCCATTGAACTGAGAGAAGAGTGTACTATCACTGTCATACCTGAGCTTAAACCTGCGTTTAACAAGTCCTTAGCCAGATTTTGACGAGTACGAGGTGACGTTGTATTGACAATTACTCTTGATTCACTCATGTTGCCTGTAAACAGAGCTAGTTTTCAAATTAGTCTTCTTAATAAAGAAGAGAGGTAGAAAACTCTACCTCTCCAGTGGGGGACAGAAAAATTAATTAAGCTTCCCCATAACTAATTTCAGCCTGTCAGCTTTAGTATCTGCTAGTGTTGGGTTTGTGAATGATAAAGCTGAGAACTTGGCACTGCTTGATGTTGTCAAAGCCTACAACACGGATAAAGCAGTTGCTATATTGAGAACGGCAAGCTTGAACTTCGTTTAGTACTTCTTGAGTGGATTTAGCACCAAACAAAGGTAGTTTCCACATCGTCCAGAAGAATTCGGTTGGCTCAGAAACTTCGTTGAACTCAACTGCTGGAATATAACCTTGATTCAGGATGTACTGAACCTGTTTAGCAATTTGAGCATCAGTAAGAGGTGGAAGATAAGAAAGGGTTTCGTAACGACGCTCTTTTGGTAGAGTTTGCATGGCTGTTAATAAGGGGTGGCGATTTTTTATTACTAAGTTGACCGACTAACTGGATTTAGTTATCCAAATTCGGATCTGAGATTGTCTGTTGTTCAGGTTCAAGACTGGGGCTAGATAAATTGATTTGCGTGATGCGTTCTAAATGCTGGCGACGTTGTTCCATGTTGGCTTGCTGAATGCCAGTACAAACCATTTCCGGTAAAAACTCTGTGATTTCTGCCGCTATGTGTTCCCTGACAGTCATAATTCGCAATGCCAAATCTGGTTTCTCTCGGAACAGTTGCTCAATATATGCTTCTCCATCGTGAATTTTATCGGCGGAAAAGTTATGCAGCCAAAGTTCTAACGGAGGATTAGTTTCGCCTAGCTGTGCCAGTACTGTCTTCAGCGCCTGATATGTCAGGTAGCGTTGGAGAGTCTTGGCTGTGTCTTTCGCAATTTGCTTCAGATTCATGCTTGACCCCAGCCCACAAAAGTTAAGAATTATAAGTTAAGAGTTATTAAATTTATTTAACTCCTCATTCTTAACTCTTAACTCTTAACCTAGATCAGACGGTATCCATTGCTTCAAACTCGAACTTAATTTCTTTCCAAAGTTCGCAAGCAACAGCCAATTCAGGAGACCACTTGGCAGCTTCACGGATAACATCGTTACCTTCACGAGCCAAGTTGCGACCTTCGTTACGAGCTTGGATACAAGCTTCCAAAGCTACGCGGTTAGCGGTTGCACCAGGAGCATTACCCCAAGGGTGTCCGAGTGTACCACCACCGAATTGTAGTACAGAGTCATCACCGAAGATTTCTACCAATGCAGGCATGTGCCATACGTGGATACCACCAGAAGCAACTGCCATTACACCAGGCATAGAAGCCCAATCTTGAGTAAAGTAAATACCGCGAGACTTGTCTTGCTCAACGTAGTTTTCACGCAACAAGTCAACAAAACCCATTGTGATGCCGCGCTCACCTTCCAATTTACCAACCACTGTACCTGTGTGGATGTGATCACCACCAGACATCCGCAAGGTCTTAGCCAAAACGCGGAAGTGGATACCGTGGTTCTTTTGACGGTCGATAACAGCGTGCATAGCACGGTGGATGTGTAGCAGAATACCATTATCACGACACCAACGAGCCAAGGTGGTGTTAGCTGTGAAACCTGCGGTGAGGTAGTCGTGCATGATGATGGGCATTTTGAGTTCTTTAGCGAACTCAGCCCGTTGCAACATTTGTTCGCAGGTGGGGGCGGTAACGTTTAGGTAGTGACCTTTGATTTCGCCTGTTTCAGCTTGAGATTTGTGGATAGCGTCTGCTACAAATAAGAAGCGATCGCGCCACCGTTGGAATGGTGCAGAGTTGATGTTTTCGTCGTCTTTGGTGAAGTCCAAACCACCACGTAAACACTCGTATACAGCACGTCCGTAGTTCTTAGCAGACAAACCTAATTTGGGCTTAATGGTACAACCCAACAAAGGACGACCATATTTGTTTAATTTGTCGCGCTCAACTTGGATACCGTGAGGAGGCCCTTGGAAGGTCTTCAGGTAAGCAACAGGAATCCGTAAGTCTTCTAGACGCAGTGCCCGCAGAGCTTTAAAACCAAACACGTTACCTACAATAGAGGTCAACATGTTGGTAACGGAGCCTTCCTCGAACAAGTCCAAAGGATAAGCAACGTAACAAATGTACTGATTATCTTCACCAGCAACAGGTTCGATGTCATAACAACGACCTTTGTAGCGATCTAGGTCGGTGAGCAAATCTGTCCACACTGTTGTCCAAGTACCAGTGGAAGATTCAGCCGCTACAGCAGCACCTGCTTCTTCGGGGGGAACTCCAGGCTGAGGAGTCATCCGGAATGCTGCCAGAATATCTGTATCTTTAGGTGTGTAATCAGGTGTGTAATAAGTAAGTCTGTAATCTTTAACCCCGGCTTGATACCCTGATTTGCTCTGGGTCTTCGTTTGAGCGTAAGACATAAATTCCCTTCCAAGAAGTCACTCTGTATTACTTATCAAATCACGTTATGTGCAATTTTTTTTCACCTTTATTCCTTCCCGTTAGCAGGGAGGGGAAGAATAGGAAAAATGTTTTGTTAGAGGTTGGCTTTGGTACACGGTAGCGGCTTTTTTGCAACGAACATTTTGTTACAAATATTCTCCTCATCCAGAGGCGCATGATTGAGCGCTTCTGCTTTTTCCTTGTTCCATGAATAAAAATTCTCTTTTATTTCTTCCTCCGACCCCAATAAATCTTCATCAATTCAGCAAAAACTCCGCGCTTTGCGGAAAGTATGAGACTTTTCCCTGCATATCGGGTTAGTTATAGGGATTGCGCTTCATAGCACATATTCCCATCTCCGCACCCCTACCATGTTTCCTTTAATTGGAAAATAGACCAGGAGAGAATTTGCTTGACGGAAATTCAGCAGAGTGGTAGGTGAAAGATAAAAATTGCACACCACGTAATTTGTAACTTGTCTCACAATATATCAAGAATTTGATAAGTTATTCTTTGAAAGTTTTTAACTTATTTATTTAAAATTGTTATCTAATAATAATTTTAACAATTTATTAAGATAGTTTTACAAAAAGAGTGTAATAGTACATCTCCTATTTTAATATAAAAAAAAGGCTAGGGGCTAGAGTGGTGTATTTCATCCATATAAAACTGTTATGAGTAGAACGGCTTAAATAATTCACACTATGTCATTGCGCTTGGCGTTAGCCTTCTGTTTCAGAGACGCTACCGCGAACCCGCAGGGTATGAAACGAAGTGTAATGTTCGCGCAAGCGTTCCCGCAGGGTAGCAATCGCAACGGCTATGCAGATTTTGCATTCTGTTACATAGTTAGGCTTATTTTCACCGATTTACTTATAATACTTATGCATATTCCTCAACTTGAAACTCAGCGCTTGCTCTTACGTGGATTTCGAGAAGAAGACCTTGACGCTTACGCTGAAATGTGCGGTAACACCGATGTCATGCGCTACATCGGCAATGGTAAGCCCTTATCCTGTGAGGAATCTTGGCGAAATATGGCAATGATTGTTGGTCATTGGCAATTACGAGGCTATGGCATGTGGGCTGTTGAGGAACGCTTAACTGGTGAAATGATTGGTCGCATCGGCTGCTGGAAGCCTGAAGGTTGGATTGATTTTGAAATTGGCTGGACATTACGACAAGCTTTTTGGGGACGTGGTTTTGCAACGGAAGCAGCAAGGGTGGCGATGGATTATGCTTTTGAAAAGTTGCAGCGATCGCATGTGATCAGTTTGATTCGTCCACAGAATACTGCTTCAATACGAGTTGCCCAAAAATTAGGTGAAAAACTGGCAGGAAGGACAGAACTTTTGGGAAGTGAAGCACTTATTTACCGAATCAGTCGAGAAGATTGGCTAATGAACAAAAACTAGTAGAAAGGTAGGTTGGGTAAAACGTAGTGAAATCCAACAGAACTAAGGTTTTGGTGTTGGGTTTCGTTCCTCAACCCAACCTACATTTGTCTTAAATATTTTGTGAATTGGTATTACATACTTGCGGAATGATAATCGCTAAAGTTTGTATGATCGATCCTCTCGTCTACCGTATCTTCCAAAGTTAGAAAGGTCAGAGAAGATTGCCATTTTCAAGAGTTAACCAGTAACAGAATCTTCGTAAACAATAGCAAGCCCTTCATAATCTGCTCCAGGAATTCCGCCAGCCGCAGCAAAATCGACTCGGCCAAGTAAGAACGCACTTGCTCTGCCATCACCTATACCTAAACCTGGTGCGTTAAAATCGTCTAAGTAACCATATCTTGTAACGCCATTTACAACTGAGTCTGTAGGTTGGATCGCTATGACTTTCCCATCTTCTAGCAAACCTACAAGTCTTTGACCTCCGGGATCTGAGTTAGAAATTCTAGTAAATGCAAGTCCAGAATCCAAGTTGAGAGCAAGAGGCCTGTTATTTGCCAAACTACTATAGAGCGCAATCGGAGCAGATAATTGGCCAGTAAGCAGATCGACTTTGTAAAGATTGTTCTTCGTAGGGTCAGTTGCAGCGTCATCTATAGTTCTGATATCGCTAGCAAGAGCGCGATAACGACCAGGCATGAGATTATCAACAGTTAATCCATCAGCATATTTTCCAGGATTAGTGGGTGTAGTTCCCGCTATTTCAGCAGCAGTAGGAGTACTGTCTACAAGGCTAATAGTTCCAGGGGTAGACGTACTAATTTTGTAAAGAGAGCTTCCTATTGGCCCCTCATCTGAATCGTCATTTGAGCCAAGGTTGTAAAGAACAACTGGCTGAGAACTTACTGAGAAATCACGCCCAAAGTCAGCACCTGACTCACTACCAAAACGATTTAGGTTAGATGGAGTACGTGTTGGAGTCGCTATAGATGGTGAACCAAAAGGTCTATCAACAGCGCCAACTCGAATAGCGAGATCGGGATCTGTACCTAGTTTTGGTTCGTTAACTGCACTGACCCTTCTGCTAACGGGGTTAGTTCCCAAACCTTCTAGTTCAAAGCTAGCAGAAGTACTAGTTGGAACAGTAACCAAGCCTACTAGCTCAGGAATAACAGTAACACCAGACGATCCAGCAGGAGGGATGGCGAAACGAAAAACCTGCAACTGGTTTCCAGCTAAGCTAGGGTTAGCATCAGTGTCTCCGATTGTGTAGCCGTAATAACGCAAAACCATGAGATTTTCTCCTTAATTCATTTCTTGAAATTTCAGCAAGCATTCCAAATAGGTGCAAATTTCCCTGTGACTGGAAGTGTGGACAGTATTTGTACAACGAGCGACCTTAAAACCCGTAAAAAATAAGGTGGACAACCACTGCGGTAGATGGGTTTCCCAATACCAAACAAGTTGTATAGAAGCTCTCTTACAGTACAGGACTGTCAGCAATAGACTTCTTCGGCTACACAAGCAAAGTTTGCTTTGCAAGCTAAAACAAAAGGCTAGATTGCTTGATCGAACTTCGCTTGTATAGCGGCGAATTCTATTCGCTAGGTTATGTTTGCAAAATTGGGACGCTATTAAACTTTCGAGTGTTAATAGGCAAAGAGAAATTGACTCAAAACTGCTGTAGTTGATAGATAATTAACGACATTTTAGACTCTAGTGAATATCTCCAGAGCCAAAAAAATGTCAACATAACAGTCCTGTTTGATTTGTGAAAGTTATTTTAAAAACAACTGATAATTCACAATCTATATAAGACTGCTATACTAATTTCAAAGCTACATTATTTGCTATTTAAAAACCAATCTCTTGCAGGCTTGCTTGATTTTCAGTCTAAAGATAGTGTATTGGCTTACTATTAAGAACAAGTTTTCCGATTTTTAAGGTTTCAGAAGTTTTTGGTTAAGGTTTAATGTATTTAAAAAATAAATATTCCTATTACGCCTAGAATTATCTATGTAATATGCCAAAATAAATAATATACTGTAAAAATTAGTATATTTAAAAATTAAAAAATTTATTCATGATGATTTTGTGTATGTAAATTAGCCACTATAATTCATAGTGATTATTTACAGTATTTTATAAAAAAATTGATCCTCAAATTAATATAGCCAAAACTTTTCTTGGAGGCTATTTATAAACACAACATTAAGTAGGCGAGACAAAAAGCGGCGTGGATGTTCCTCCGGCTTTATTGCCGTTGTGTTACGGCACAAGTAGAGCAAAAAATTTTCTCAAAAGTGCGATCTACTGAAATTAGGGGAACACTGAAATCAAGTCAAAGCCTATTGAGGCATTGGCTATTCATAAGAGGGATAAGGAAGCAGTGTTTAGCGGATAAGGAAAATTCTTTCACGCTATGCACTTCCAAACCTACAAGAAAAATGTTTTCAAAGGAAATGCCACCGTGAAATTATTTCACCAGCCTACTAGTTTATTGATGACTTCTATGTTGCTGGGGTTGATAGCTCTGCCAAGTCTTGGCATTGCGATCGCTGCAAATTCGGCAATTGCCCAAAACATTGATAATGGTGTTCCACCAGCAAAAACCCCTGATATCAAACCATCTGAATTAACCCCTTCTTATCCAGCTGCTGCACCGCCGCCGCGAGTAGATCCTTTACCTGATAATAGGGGAATCGAAGAACAAGAGATAAACACAGATTATCGTGTTAGCAATTTGTTGGGAGATTTTGCAGGTAATCTCTGGGTAGGTTCTTGGCGAGGGCTATCGCGGATTGACCCCAACACGGGTAAGATTTTAGCTCGTGTGAGTTTACCGAATGTCGCCATTGGTGCTTTAGCTCAAGACAAAGTGGGGCATTTATGGGTGGGGACTTATGAAGGGCTGAAGCGAGTAGACCCCCGCACTAGTGAAATTACAGCGCAGAATTTATTTTTGCCTTCCAAACGAGTTTTATCGCTGCTGCTTGACAAGCGGGGTTACTTATGGACTGGAACCGATAATGGTTTAGCTCTCATTAGTCCTGATCAAGGTTTAATTATGACGACAGTCAAAAATTTGCCTGGTGTTAGTGCCAACACTTTGACTTTGGATGCTGAAGGTCAACTGTGGGTAGGTACTCTTGATGGACTGGTACGGGTTAATACTGCCAACGCTTTCATTATGAAGCGAATCGATGATTTGCCAGGGACAACCGTGCAAGCTTTAGCTATCAGTCCCGAAGGATTAATTTGGGCCGGAATGCCGAATAATTTGCTAGTAATTAATCCAAAAACTGGTGCAGTACTGCGGTCTGTGACTCGTTTACGAGGTCGAAACGTGACAGCCGTCCGTTTTGCCCAAGATGGTAGTGTTTGGGTCGGAACTCACAATGGTTTGTTACGATTAAATCCAAATACAGGAGCTGTATTAGACGAAGTTGCTGGACTTCCTTCTAGTCGAGTTCTTGCCCTTGTACCCGACATCGGTCATAAATTGTGGATTGGTACTAGTGAAGGTCTGGCTTGGTTAATGCCCAAAATGGGCAATGCAAAACCCCATCTTGCTTTTAGTCGCGCTGTAAAGTAGGGATTAGGGATTAGGGATTAGGGATTAAGGTAGATAAAAGAGAAATAATAGCCTCTAGTCTCTAGCCCCTAGCCTCTATTCCCTAGCTAGCCCATAGCCTCTACTTAAAAAAATGGCAGTCACTACCCAGCAATTACTTCAATGGAAACAACAAGGGCGCTCAATCGTAGCATTGACAGCCTGGGATTATGCGATCGCCCAAATCCTCGATGCCAGTGGTGTAGACTTAATCCTGGTCGGAGACTCGATGGCAGCAGTGTTAGGGTATGAAACAACACTGCCAATTACTTTAGAAGAAATGCTGCTTCATGCTAAAGCTGTGCGCCGTGGTGTGAAACATGCTTTGATAGTTGTAGATTTGCCATTTTTGACTTATCAAGAAAGTCTGCAACAAGCGATGCACTCAGCGGGAAGAGTGTTGAAAGAAACAGGCGCTCAAGCGGTTAAGCTGGAAGGCGGCTATCCAGCGATGGTAGAAACTGTGATGCGTTTGGTGCAAGCAGGAATTCCGGTCATGGGTCATGTAGGTTTGACACCGCAATCTGTGCATCAACTTGGTTTGCGACAACAAGGTAAGACAGAAGTAGCTGGAGAAAGGATTTTACAAGAAGCGATCGCACTTGAACAAGCAGGTGTATTTGCGATCGTTTTAGAGCATATACCTGCAAATTTGGCAACGCAGATTACACAAAAACTTACCATTCCGACAATCGGGATTGGTGCAGGAAATTATTGCGATGGTCAAGTATTAGTAACTTCTGATGTACTTGGTTTAACAGAAAAACAGCCCCCCTTTGCTAAAGTTTATACAAATCTGCGAGAAACAATTACCAAAGCTGTACAAAGTTATGCCACAGAAGTGCGAGAACGAAAGTTTCCATAATTGGTTTTGCAAAAGTTAAGGCACCAGACGTGATAAATTGCCCTCTTTACGAAGGACTGATTCTTGTAAAGTCTTGGCCTAAATACCTAAAACCTGCTTTGCATTGGGAGCCAAAACAGAAGAGTCATAATGGCGTAGCAAATCATCTGGATCATCGTAAATTGCCAGCGCTCCCGATAGTTGCTCATCACTAAAACCACCACAGCGCATAGCAATCACCCTTACTCCCGCTTTACCGGCAGACTCAATATCGTAAGGTGTATCTCCCAACATCACTACTTTGTCGGGTGTAATTTGTGCCTTCTTTAAAGCAGCTTCTATGATATCAGGAGCAGGTTTAGATGCTTGGGCATCATCAGACGATGTTACTTCTTTAAGTAAATCATCTACTTGAGCAACTTTGAGCAAAATATCAAGTTCTTCATGACTAGCCGAACTTGCAACCACTAAATGCAATCCAGATTCTTGCATTTTGAAGACCAATTCTCTACTACCAGGAGCGCCAACTAGCTGCGGACTAAACTTGTTGAGGATGAGTTCTTTACGTCTAGCAGCGATCGCTTTTCCGGTTCCTTCTTTACTATTGAGTTCTGGTACTAATTTGGGAATGACATGATCTCCACCCATACCCATAAGTGGTCTAACTTGCTCAAATGGTACTTCATAACCATATTTTGCAAACGTTTCAATCCAGGCTTGAGCATGAGCATCATTACTCAAAACTAAAGTTCCATCAATATCTAAAATCACTACCTCAACTGCCATCCAAAACCTCTGTTAATGTTTTATGTCTTTGGCAATGATGGCATGATGAGCATGTTGGTTCATCGTCCAATCAGGGTAGAACAGAGTTATAGATTTTACCGATTTCCAATTTAATGAGCCAAGGCAAACTGCAAATCTTCAAGTTATGTAAAAGTAATAGTGCAAACATCTAACCATCAAATATGACTACTCAAACAGTATCGCCAACCTTGCTTAGTTCATTTCAACTGGGGGATTTAAAACTGAAAAATCGAGTAGTTATGGCTCCTATGACGCGATCGCGCGCAGGTGAAGCACGTATGCCTAACGCCCTAATGGCAGAGTATTACGCTCAGCGGTCTAGTTCTGGGTTAATAATTACAGAAGCGACAGTGATCTCCATCCAAGCCAATGGCTGGCAAAATACGCCTGGAATTTATAACCAAGAACAAACCGCAGCCTGGAAGCAGGTTGTAGATGCTGTTCACGCCAAAGGAACACCAATTTTTCTGCAACTATGGCACTGTGGACGAGCATCCCACAGCAGTTTTCAGGAGAATGGTCAATTACCAGTTGCACCATCCGCTATCAAACTGAATGGAGAATATATTCACACACCTATTGGCAAACAACCTTACGAAACTCCCCGCGCTCTAGAGACCGATGAAGTCCCGCTGATTGTGGAGGATTATCGCAGGGCGGCTGAACAAGCAAAAATAGCTGGTTTTGATGGTGTAGAAATTCATGCTGCTAATGGTTATTTAATTGATGAATTTCTGCAATCCAAAACAAACCATCGCAATGATCAGTGGGGAGGAAATGTTGAAAATCGCTACCGTTTTCTTAAGGAAATTGTAGAGGCAATACTAACAGTTTTGCCATCTAATCGGGTTGCAGTTCGCCTGTCTCCGAACGGTTCTTATAATGACATGGGGTCAGAAGATTACCGTGAGACTTTTCTCTATGTTGCTGGGCAATTAAATTCTTACAATCTGGCTTATCTTCACTTGATGGATGGGCTAGCCTTTGGCTTTCACGACTTAGGAGAACCTATGACATTAGCAGATTTCCGTGAAGTATTCGCTGGGACAATTATGAGCAATTGTGGATATACCCAAGAGCAAGCAGAAGATGCAATTACCAAAGGTTTAGCCGATTTAGTTGCTTTTGGTCGACCTTTTATTAGTAATCCCGATTTAGTTGAGCGTTTTGCTCATAACTGGCCACTCAACTCTTCAGCCGAAATTAAAGACTGGTATTCCTTTGAGCCAGAAGGATATATCGACTTCCCCACCTATCAAGAATCTCAAACTGTTTCCTAAGAATTTACATTTTGATTTTAGGCATAGGGCATAGGAAATATTTAGTTACCAATGCTCTATGCCTCAATACTGTTCAGTTAAGTATTTGTAACTTGAAATTGGACTTGGGGAAAAGTTATTGGGTAAGGGTTAAAGGTTTTTCTTTTCCCTTGAACCCTTCCCCTTTCTCCCTTAACCGAAAGGTATTGCTCTATGCCTCTATCTAGGTTCTATGAACTAAAAAAATCACTCATTGAGCCAGTTAGGCGTATAACAGAGTAAAAGCACCTCAATTAGTCTTTACACAAGGATTCAGAAGAAACTAATGCAATGTCGATGAAACCACAACTGACAATCTGAACCATACAGTTATTTCCATAGCTGGAAATTTCATTTGTTGTCTGAGACTACAAACTTCGTTTACAATGCATTTGATTTAACTCAGTGTACGAAAATTGACAATCAAAAATCTAATAAATACGGCAAAAACTCTTAGATAGTCTGCGCGTATTTAGACGGCAGAGTGTCAAAATAGTCTCAACTTTAAGTAGTTTTATATGCCTTTTTCTAGCGATCGCTCTCCTCAATAACTCTATTTTGACAAGGTTGTGAAATATTCCTATACCAAGTATCTGTGTCTTGTTATTAATATGGATGCATTAGTTCATACCAGCAACAGTAAATTTTTCATCCAATTTATCTAGCTGGTAACAAAAATATGCGCTTTGGTGAGTAAAAAAAATATATAGCAGTCTGATTTAATTTCTGATAAATTGAATCTTATTAATTATAGAAGAGCTTTGTTATAAGTGCTAAGATTTAGGCGAAGTCATTAATATTTACCTATTATTCTGTGGCTAGAGCTAGTACGGCAATTGGTGTTAGTCCAATTATTAAGGAGATTGTGCAAAAACAGGCACATTCGACACGTTTGACCTTGAAAGAAGTGATTCTCATGGGAATGTTAGCAATTGACAAACTAGATGATCAAAGCCGTCAAGAGTTAGCAGATCAAGTTCATCAAATGCAAGTTAATGGAGAGATTTGAGTAAGTAGTTAGGAGTTATGAGTTATAAATTTTATTAACTCACTCTTAGAAGATGTTTTAAAAGTATTGGGTTAATACAATTCGCTACTACACAAACGATGCCCCTTTGGGTGACGCTCCTAAAGGTCACTCGAAGTCAACTATGCCGTTGACATTCGCGTAGCGTGTTGCAAGACAAGCCTCTCAAGAGAAGACTTTACACTGCGCTAACGCAGTCGCCTGCTGCCACTTTCATCAATGGGAGAAACCCTCCAAAGTTGCCACAACACGGCTGCATTTCCTACCCTACCCTGCGGGAACCCTCTTCTCCTGCTGAAACGCTAACGCGTAGCTTGCTCAAGCGAAGGGGTACGAGGGAACTGGAACGCCAAGGGCAAACAAGTCGGGCATTTCCGCACAAGGCACTTCTCTGCGGGACGCAAACACAGTGCTATCATTAACAAAAAATGAATAAATTTAAACCTGTATAGGCGGTTTTGTCTGTGTAGGCACGACTTTTAGTTGCCCAGGCGAGTTATAAATTAGACCTTACAAACATCCTTTTAAGTTAGTCTAAGTATTGACTAAATCGGTAACGACTTCCCACAAGATAATTTTCATTAATTTCAAAAGATATCCATCGGCGCTCCAGAGTTTCAGCAACAAATCCAGTTGTGTTAGAACCTGCAAATGGATCTAAAACTAGATCTCCTTCATCAGTTAAAAATTTGATAAAAAATTCGGCAAAATCTTGGGGAAAACGTGCTGGATGGGGTTTAATTGCTGCTGCTTTGCAGCGACGTAAATAAGCACTATTTGATTCAGTATTAGCAATTTCTAAGACATTTGGTGGAATTGCGCCTTGGTTATCTTTTTGGAATTTCTCAGAAATATTATGTCCACTAGGACGTATTTTAGCTTTATAACCATTCTTGAGTAGTTGCTTCATACTGTGGCTATATGGCTTTAAAACTTTTCTATTATCTGCTTTAGGGTTGGGTGTTTTCGATAACCACCACACTACATTTACAGAATCTTTTACACGAATCCGTCTGATTGTTACCCACTCTGCCGGAGTAGGCAATCGAGCCGGATTATAGTGATAAAATTCTTGGGCAAGAAAAAAGCCCACTTCCTTACACAATCTCACTAAAAGCTCATATTGATAAATACTCCGCACCGGATTACCAGGAAGATAAGCACCTCCTAAATCTAAAATAAATGAACCATTATCAGCTAGTACTCTTTTAAATTCATAAGCAAAAGGTAGAAACCATTCAATATATTTTTCCGCACTTTCATTGCCATACTCTTTTTTACGTGTTAGAGCAAATGGAGGTGAGGTTAGAATTAAATTAATACTATTTTCATCAATTAATTTAATGAGTTCAAAACTATCACCCCAGTAGGCTACTCCATATTTTTGAGTATAGTAAGGAGGAAAACTAATTTCTTGTTGTGATTTTGTTTTTTCTTCTGGCAAAAGTTATAAGGGATTGGATATTTTATCGGATTTATATTTATAACTTATTTTAAGTATAAAAGTTTCAATGTTTTTGAAAATTAATATAACAGCCAATTATAAAATTGTAAAAAATCCATTTCATATATACCAAAACCTCAAAAGCTGAGTTTTTTGGCTTTGAGTGCTTGTTACTCAAGTTTTAGGCGATCGCTTTTGACAAGTTGTTTGAAAAGTGGTTGGCTGTGGCTTTAAGCACTTATATTGCTCCCCCTAGCCTACGCCAGTCGCTCCACTTGGAGAGGCAGCGCCTTGGTGTTAGCGCTTGAGGCGACTGGCGTAAGACCCCAGACGCTTGAGGAGATAACCAGTAAAGTCATTGTAATCGCTCTAAAGATTATTTTTGTATTTCTGTTTTCACGCATCGTTATTCGAGTTATGCTTCACCATATTTATTTTCAAATATTTTAGCCACAAAATAAGCAAATAAATAAAAACTAGTACAACCAACATTAGCAATCAAGCTAGCTAATGCTAAAACCTAAATAAGTAGTATTCAAAATCGAAAGTTTGTATATAGCAATTCTTGAGAAAAGCATAACTGTTACATACTGAATTTATTCATAAGCGCTAAAGAAAAATCTTCACCCATTTCTGTGTAGTTTTTTTTATTCACTCATAGGATATGACTTTAGCGCCATACATTCAACTCAACTTTGTAGAAACTTAATACAACCATTACCGAACTTCAAAGAAATTACTGATTTAGGTTATAGGAGACAATTAGTAAAATCTTACTGATAGCGACTGGCAGCGTTTTATTATTGACTACACAAACAATCAATGTAGCAATTAATACATTTAATGGCTAGTTACCAATATGATGAAAATAAGCAAACCAATTTTTTTGTTTTACATTAACCTCATAAATGCACTCATGGAATCTCAAACAACAGCACTTATTCTCATTGGATATCAAAATGACTACTTTTCACCAAATGGTATTTTATATGGAGTAGTTGAAGAATCATCCAAGGTTACAAATGTAATATCAAACACAGTTCATCTTCTTCAACATCTTGCCTCTACACCTGCATTAATCGTCACGACTCCTATATTTTTTACACCTAACTATGAAGAATTAATAGAGCCGATTGGTATCCTTAAAACTATCAAAGAAGTAAATGCTTTCCAGATGGGAACTCCAGGCTCAGAGACAATTGAAGAATTATACTCCTTCCAAGACAGAATTCAGGAGATACCTGGTAAGCGAGGATTTAATGCATTCATCAATACAAATTTAGGTGAAGTTCTTAAACAACGAAAAATCACAGATGTGGTTCTAGCAGGTGCTGTTACATCTATATGTATTGATTCTACAGGCAGATCTGCTCATGAAAAAGGCTACCACGTGACAATTTTATCTGATTGTACTTCAGCTCGTACTGTGTTTGAGCAAGAGTTTTACTGTGGCAATATTTTTCCGCTTTATGCAGAGGTAATGACTCACATAGAACTACTTAGGCGGCTAGAGCTAACAGTTACCGCATAAAATTAAATTGATCACAGGATAATTTTTTCTAACAATAATGTTTTTAAACGTGACTTTATTCGCATAATAATCACGTTAAATTATTGCGTTTTTTTATTGAATGAAGTATGTCTCGGACATAAACATATTACTCTAAACCAGCATGGATAGCTGTTGATTTTTAAAATCAGGGGCAATTTAGAGAAAGTGTTTTGGCATGATAGCGAGAGAGCATTCAATTACACCTGTCATATCATCCAAATAAAAACGTTTATGAAATCAGATTTTTTAGCTGAAAATGAACTGCATACGCAGATCCAGTATCGTTTAATTGAGCAAATATCCGAATCAGAACGACGTTACCGAGAATTAGTTGAGAATCTACGCGAAATTGTATTTAAGTGTGATAAAGCAGGTAATATAACTCTTTTGAATAAAGCTTGGACACTTACTTTAGGATATAGCGCGCCAGAATGTTTGAACCGCCCTATAGATGACTATCTCCATGCTGAAGATCGACAGCGCTGGCTAAATTTTCTGACTCAAATGGATACCCAACAAGATCTTGCGTGTTGGGAATTACGATTTCATCATAAAAATGCAGAGATCATCTGGTTAGAGTTATCAGCTCGTTCCGAAGCTCAGGGAGAAATTTGTGGTTCTTTAACAAATATTACTGATCGAAAGCGGACACAAGCGGCTCTCAAAGAGGCCAACGAAGCATTACAAATGCGAATTGAACAGCTGCGCGTTGAGAATCGGGAACGTAAGCAAACAGAAGCAACACTTTTGGAATCAAAAGAGCAGTTGAAGCAGCAAAAACAACAATTAGAAGCAACTTTAGAAGAACTTAAACAAACCCAAGCCAAACTGCTTCATGCAGAAAAAATGTCGAGTCTAGGACAGTTAGTTGCTGGAATTGCCCATGAAATTAATAACCCGGTTAACTTTATTTACGGCAATATTATTCATGCAAATGCATATATTAAAGATTTACTAGATTTAATCAGTCTCTATGACCAACATTATACTGAAGCAGTACCAGATATTCAGGAAAAAATTCGGAAAATAGATCTAAATTTCCTGCTATCTGACCTACCAAAAATCATCTTCTCTATGGAAATGGGGGCAGAGCGAATTCGTGAAATTGTCCTATCACTTCGCAATTTTTCTCGCCTAGATGAAGCAGAGATCAAACCTGTGGATATCCATGAAGGAATTAATAGTACTTTAATGATTTTACAAAGTCGTCTGAAGGGAGTAAATAACCATATTCAGGTGATTAAAGAATACAGTAAATTGCCATTGGTAGAGTGCTATGCCGGACAACTGAATCAGGTGTTTATGAATTTGTTGAGCAATGCAATTGATGCAATTAGGACTCGCTGTATCAGTGAGACAATCAATAGAGAAAATCCAGAATTATGCTGCTTTACACCCATGATTCGGATTTACACCGAAGCCGTTGGTGATCATTGTGTGGTGATTCGGATTATTGACAATGGTACTGGCATGAGCGAAGAAACTAGAAAGCGAATTTTTGATCCATTCTTTAGCACAAAACCCGTGGGTAAAGGTACAGGTTTAGGGCTTTCTATTAGTTACCAAATAGTTGTAGAGAAACATGGCGGGGTGTTGGAGTGTGCTTCAGAGTTAGAGCAGGGAACAGAATTCTTGATGAAATTGCCGATCGCGCTTTTACATTAAAACCTAATTTTACCCAGGTAGGGAGTAAAAACCATTCACTTTACTCCTGATGGCAATTTAATCAACATTTTTTGTTGGGAATGGTTAAACAGAAATATTCGCTTTAGCAGTTATGGAGTGAGGAGGTATGGAAATGACACAATACCACATGGGAATGAATTTAGGACATGAACGTTCAGTTGCGATCGCCAAGGATGGTGAAATTGTAGTCGCAATTGAGCAAGAACGACTTGATCGCCACAAATATAGCCCTGGCTATATGCTTCATGCTCCTGGTGTGGCTGCACAAATGCAAATTCCGGCAGAAGCCATGCGTTACTGTTTGGATGCCTGCAACATCACCCTGAGTGATTTAGCAACAATTACCGCTAACATGCCTGGTCATGACTGTGCCCCCGACATTTTGCGTCGAGTATTACCTGCTGAAATTATAGATAAGGTGATGCGAATTCCCAGCCATCACTTGGCTCATGCTTACTCAGCTTACTGGCCTTCAGGATTTGACCAAGCGCTGATCTTAGCGGTGGATGCAACAGGTAGCACTACCTCTGCTCATTGCACAGAATCTTATACCCTCTATGAAGGCAGAGGCCAAACAATTACCACACTACATAGTGAGATGGTTGCAGCTCACTTGGCTCAACTCTCTACCCTCGGCTTTGTTTATGAGTACATCACGCGCAAGGCTGGGTTTGTGACTCAAGTCGGAGACAAGATTCAGCACGCAGAGGCAGGAAAACTCATGGGTTTAGCGCCCTTTGGGAAAAATCAGCCTAATTGGCATTCTTGGATTCAAACAACAGAAGAGTCTTTTAGCCTGAAAATTTCTGCCTACGATATTTTTTTGGAAGTAGCCGCACTAGAAAAACGCTATGACAACAAAGAAGGCAAACCTTATCTTCGTCCTTATCTAGTTGACTTGGCTTATAAAGTCCAAAAAGAACTAGAGCAAGCATTGCTGCATATTGTCAGTCTGGCAATTAAGCGAACTGGACTGAAAAAGCTCTGTATTGCTGGTGGCGTGGGCTTAAATTCTGTTGCCAACTACGAATTATTACGGCAACTCCAACTGGATGATATCTTTATTTTTCCAGCAGCAGGCGATAGTGGGATAGCGGCTGGTTGTGCCTTATGGGCATACAATACCCTAGGCGGCGGACAAAAGCGAGTATCCCTAACTAAGGCAACCCTTGGCCGCCATTATGGCTCAAAGCAAATCTCTCAAGCAATTCGACACTTTCAAGATTCAGTCGAGGTCGAGGAATTAACACCAGATGAGATGATTACTCGTACTGCTCAAGTATTGGGACAAGGCAGTATTGTTGCTCGCTTTGAAGGCGGTGCAGAGTATGGGCCACGAGCGTTAGGACATCGGTCGATCATGGCTGACCCTACCTTTAAACGGATGAAAGATATTCTGAATATGAGGGTCAAGTTTCGTGAAGCATTTCGTCCCTTCGCACCAGTCATTCCCCTAGAAGCCGTTTCCCAAGTGTTTGAGCAACAGGTTGCATCACCTTTTATGCTCCTCGTACCGCCAATCAAAGCTGAATTTCAGGAACTACTGCCAGCTATTACCCATGTTGATGGTACAGGACGGGTGCAAACAGTAACCGATCAGGCAAATCCCTACTTTTATAGACTTTGCTACAAACTAGTAGAAGAACGACAGGGGCCGCCTGTATTACTCAATACCAGCTTTAATGTCGCAGGACAACCGATTGTCGAAACTCCCCTAGAGGCGATCGCAACTTTTTTGGGAACAGATATTGATTATTTAGCGATCGAGAACGTCTGGATCTCCAAACGACATGTTCCTGTTCGTAGCTATGAAGATCACTTAGCAAAAGTTGGTGATATTACTCTTCCTCATGGACTTCCCTCTGATGTCCCCGATGTTACTGATTTAATGGCAAAGCTTGATCGAGCATTATTTTTTGACCAAACCGTTGATTGCCCCTGGTCTTTTGAAGAGTTACAAATATTGTCTGCTGAAGGCGCTCAATACAAAGAAACAAGTGTACTCTTTCCGGAAACTCCCTTTTACAATTCCTTGCAGACCAAGCTTTCTAGCGATGTAATTCTGCTACTCAATCCTCTTAGTAAATCTACGCTGGTTGATCTCAAACAACAAGTACGCTCCTCAAACTACACCTTTGCAGAACTTCAGCTATTGCTAGCGGTTCTGAATGCATCTGATAGTTCCCTGGAACAAATGCGAGTCGATTTGTGTTTGACTAACTTGGAATTTACACAAAAAATTGCATGGGCAACCCAACAGCTCCAGATTTACAGATTAGAACCTGCGTATCCCTACCTTAAACCATTACCTCAAGATTCATCTTTACCCCCAGCATCAAACCAAACCTTTGCACCTTTTGAGAGTGAAAACTTCTCTGCCCGATGTATTCTACGCAACCTATATGAATGTCTACAGCAAGCAGGCTACAACGAATCTAATATTTGTCAATTGCTAGGCGTAACATCACAGCAACAAATTGAGCCGACATATCTACACTATTACGATCGCTATCGACTACCCCAATCCATATTGGGAGACTTGATTCGTCTATTCCTACTGCGGGGAGTACTGAAACAAGCCAGACTACAAGAAATTTTTGGTAATGAATTATTCTCAACCCTATGTAGCTTGGGTATGTTGATTCATTGCGGCGAAGATTGGAAATCACGAGTTGATTTATTTGCTGTCGCGGGGTTGTATCTAGCTACAGATCATCGTTACATGATTCTGGCAGAAGATCACTTTGATGAGGATGCTGTGATGTACGTAGGCATGGATAGTATGGGATTAGTTTACACTGCTCCCCAATATCTAGCAAATCGAGTTTTGGATCTCTGTTGTGGTAGTGGCATTCAAAGCTTAGTAGCCAGTCGTTATGCCAAAGAAGTCGTGGGAGTTGATATTAACCCAAGAGCAATTCGTTTTGCCAGGTTTAACGCTCAACTCAATGGAGTATCTAATACTCAATTTTATCTGGGCAATCTTTACGAAGCAGTCTCTGGTAACTTCGATACGATTCTGGCAAATCCTCCCTTTGTTCCCAGTCCTAATGAACAATGTCGCTTCCGAGATGGAGGTGAAGACGGTGAAGAGATTTTGGCTCGGATCATTTCTGAGAGTGCCAAAAATCTTACACCTGATGGCAGGCTGTTTATTGTTACAGATCTGGTAAATCTCCAAGAGTATGAGTCTAAACTAGAACGCTGGTGGCAAGGAGGACTTGCCCACAAATTAGTTCTCAGTACTGCCGATCGCAATGATATTCTGTTCTCAGTTCCCCACTGTCATACGGCTTTTAATCAAACCTTGGAGCAATACAATATTGAGTTAGATCAGTGGCTCCAGAACTTCCATACTAAAGGTTTACAAGCGGTTAACTTTGGATATATTCTCATCTGTCGAGTCAATGCTACTCATACAAGCTCCTATTACAGCCGTACCATCCACAATCCTCATCAGCCAATTCACCAGCAAGTGCAGAAGTATTTCCAGCAACGGCAATTACTAGAAGCACAGCAAATCCATAATTACTTTCTGGCGTTGTCTCCTGATTTACGATTCCGATTAGAGACTAGTCCCAAAACTGGAGAGCGTCAAATTGAATTGTTTTCTGCAAATAACCCTTATTTCACTACTTATCCTATTAGTGAGCAAATGTATCGTCTTTTGCAGGATGTCAATCAATGTCAGCCTACATGGGCAGCCTATGCAACGGCAATTAACCAAGATTGGCTCTATGAATTGATTTACAAAGGTATCCTGTATTTAACGCCTGAAGCTCCCAATATTAAACGAAATCGGCGATTAAATGATCCACCCCCCACAGAAGGATTGAAAATTGAAGAGTTAGAAACTAAAACAACTCCAACTTGTGTCTCATCTTATCTACGCTAGTAGCACTTCTCTATGGGACTTCCAAGCAATAATTATGTAGTTAAGTATTTTATTTTTTGGAAGTCCCTTAAGAAAAGGTGTAATCTTTTATGTTTGCAAAGTGTATGTAGGTAGAGTAGCCACTCTAGGTGCAACTTTATCGTTAAGTTGCAGGCTTTTCATACAAGCGTAGGAGACTACTATTCACCATAGATGCTGCGTCAGAAGCAAGCCAAGCTGTAAATTCGCCAATGTCATCAGCAGTAATCCAGGTAGGTTGACTGCGCTCTTTGCTGCTGCGAGTTGCCACCCAGCTATGAACAATGACTTCATTAATTCGGATAGTACTACCTTTATTTTCCTGCATCAACACCTGAGCTAACATCAACTGTCCAGCAGCAGAAATGCTCACAGGGCTAACATTGGGAATCGGTACTTCGGCTGCGGCTCCTCCAATCAAGGTATAGCTAGCACCTTTGCGTTCTTGAAGAATAGGTAGAAAGGTACGGGCGGCGATGAAGTGACTCGTTAAATTACTATCTAAATATTGTTGCCATTCTGCGATTGAGACTTCAGTCAAAGGTCTGTTACCAAACCACCAGCCGCCAAGGGAAGCAACCACAGCATCAAGCCTTCCAAATTGTTTAAGCAGTTGGTCACGAATACTTTCGGCACTATCAATTTGACCAATTTCTCCCACAATGGGAATAAAGCGATCGCCTTGTGCAAGTTCACCTAAATAAGTGCGTAGTTCTTCTAGTTTTTCGACTTTACGGGACGGCACAGCTACTATGGCACCTGCTTTGAGAAATGCTCTCACAATGCCTTCTCCTACATTGCCTGCACCACCAAGAATTAATGCAACTTTGTTCTCTAGTTGACTCATGATTGCTCCTGCATCTATTGTTTTTACGAAAACGCACATTGAGAAAGTAAAGCAGTGATCACGCCGCCAGTAATCCGCCATCCACAGCCAGGGTATGTCCATTGACAAAATTGGTAGCATCAGAAGACAACCAGATCACAGCATTAGCAATGTCATCGGGTTTGCCCAAACGTCCGGCGGGAACAAAATTCTCAAAAGCTTTGGTATTACCGCCAGTCGCCTGACTGAGCATTTCCGTTTCAATTGGCCCTGGTGCGATCGCATTTATCCGAATTTTTTGTGAGGCATATTCTAGGGCTGCGGCTTTTGTCAGCATCACCACAGCTGTTTTAGAGGCATCATAAATCGATAAGCCAGGTGCTAAAGGACGAAAACCATTGATGGAGGATGTATTGACAATTGCTCCACCATTACCTTGAGCCAACATCTGGGTAATTTCATGCTTCATACAGAGAAAAACTCCCTTGACATTGACTCCAAAAACCCGGTCATAAGTTTGCTCTGTTTGCTCTGCCAGCAAGGCATTTTCACCCAGCAACCCCGCATTATTAAAGGCGATATCAAGCCTACCAAACTTATTGACAACAGCGGCAATGGTTGCTTCTATGTCTGCTTCTTGAGAGACATCAGCTTTCACAAATAAACCTTCACTTCCTACCTGATGAATCAAGCTGACGGTTTCACTGCCTTCTTCTTCTCGTCGTCCGACTACAACAACTTTGGCACCTGCATGAGCAAAAGCGATCGCAGTAGTCCGCCCAATTCCAGAAGTACCACCAGTAACAAGGGCAACTTTGTTTTCTAACGGTTTCATCCAAATCTCTCCATTTTCGCTAACTAAAGCAGTGTGCCTGATTTGGGTTCTTCTTTACAAGAAGGAACTTTCTGGTGATATAGTTACCTCATGGTTCCCAACAATAAGCAAATACTCCTGGGTGCAAACTGTCCTATGCGGCAGATGCTGGATTTAGTAGGAGATAAATGGACACCGCCAGTACTCTATCTCCTATCTTCTGGTACTAAGCGATATACTGATTTTCAACGTCGAATTCCTGGAATATCAAAAAAAATGCTGACACAAACCCTAAGAAGGTTGGAGTCAGCTGGTGTTGTTAATCGAACTGTGTATCCAATTGTGCCGCCCAAAGTGGAATATAACCTGACTCCCTTTGGTGAAAAGTTGATTGAACCGATTGCAGGTTTGGCAGAGTGGGCTTGGCAAAACCAAGAAGAGTTGAAGCTGATTTACGAACGTCAGAAATTGAAAGTTTGAAGCTTTTCAAAACGGATTCAGGAGCGATTTGAAAACCCAACACTTTCGCTCTACTTTCAATACTGTTTGGTTAAGGCACCAGATGCAACAAATCGCCGTCTCTACGAAGGACTGATTATTGTAAAGACGGCGGTTTACCAGTTCCTAAGACTTTGGTTTATGAATCGAAGCAACATGCAACTCTTTCAACTGCTTAACATCTACACCAGAAGGTGCATCTGTCAGCAAACAACGGGCTTGTTGTGTCTTCGGAAAAGCAATGACATCTCGAATGGATTCTTCCCCAGCTAGCAACATTACCAAACGATCTAAACCATAGGCAATGCCACCATGAGGCGGTGTACCATATTCAAATGCTTCTAAAAGAAAGCCAAATTTACTTTGTGCTTCTTCGGGAGACAACCCTATAGCTTCAAACACCTGTTCTTGAATTTCCCGCTGATAAATCCGCAGGCTACCGCCGCCAACTTCAAAACCATTAAAAACTAAGTCGTAAGCTTGGGCGCGTGCAGACTTTAAGTCATGTAAATCATCAGGATGTGGTGCAGTGAAGGGGTGATGCAATGCTTCAAGGCGTTTTTCGTCAGCATTCCACTCGAACATCGGGAAATCTGTAATCCACAGCAAGTTGATTTTCTCTGGATCAATTAATCCAAATTCTCTAGCAACCACTTGCCGTAGTCTATCTAAGGTTTTATTTACAGTAGCAGCATCACCAGCTCCAAATAGTAGCAAATGACCAGGTTTTGCACCTGTACGACTGAAAATTTCTTGTTTTTGTGCTTCGCTGAGGTTATCTTTAATTGCGCCAATGGTATCAATTTCACCATCTTCTCTGACGCGAATGAAAGCTAAACCTTTGGCACCCGCTTCATTGGCTTCTTTAAATAAGTCACCACCTGGTTTGATGCGGACATTAGAAATTGCCTCATTACCGTTGGGAATTGGCAGAATTTTGACGATTCCACCATTAGCAACAGCATCTCGAAAAACTTTGAAACCAGAGTCTTTTAAGATATCTGAAACATTAACTAGTTCTAAACCGTAGCGAGTATCTGGTTTATCGCTACCGTAGCGTTCTATTGCATCGGCGTAGGTGAGATGCGGAAAAGGATGGTGTAACTCTATGCCTTTAACGGTTTTGAAGATATGAGCAACTAACTTTTCATTTAGTTCAATAATTTCTTCTTGAGACATGAAGCTCATTTCCATGTCTAACTGAGTAAATTCTGGTTGTCTGTCGGCGCGTAAATCTTCATCGCGGAAGCAACGGGCAATTTGATAATAGCGATCGCACCCAGATACCATCAAAATTTGTTTAAATAATTGGGGTGATTGTGGCAGTGCAAACCATTCACCAGGGTTAACACGACTGGGGAGAATATAATCTCTAGCACCTTCTGGGGTAGAACGGGTCAGTATGGGGGTTTCGACTTCAATGAAACCTTCCAAATCTTCTAAATAGCGACGCATGGCTTTGACGACTTGATGACGCAATTGCATGTTGTTCGCCATGCGTTCACGTCGCAAATCCAAATAACGATATTTCAGCCGCAAATCTTCCCGGACATTTTCGGTATCAGCGGTGGAAACTTGGAAAGGTAACTGCTTGCGAACGCCATTGAGCAGGACAATTTTATCAGCGTAGATTTCCACTCCGCCTGTGGGGATGCGGGAATTTAAGGATTCTTCGGGACGTTGCGTTACCCTACCAGTGATTTCAACAACGTATTCATTGCGTAGGGCATTTGCCTGTTCGTAGGAGTCTGGGGTGCGTTGGGGATCGCTGACAATTTGGAGGATTCCTGAGCGATCGCGTAAATCTAAAAATATCACGCCCCCATGATCGCGGCGACGGTCTACCCATCCGTATAAGGTAACAGTGTCTCCAATATGTGATTTTCGGAGTTCGCCGCAATAGTGAGTTCGCATAGGTATTAGTTGTGTTCTTCCGGGCTAGATTGGCAAATAAATGTCAAAGCTTTCCCATTATCTAGCATCAATAGTAATTGTAGTAGTTCTGGTTCAAGAAAAAATGCAATAATCTCACAAGCTTTTTTATTTACGCTACGCGGGTCAGTTGTTAGTTGTCAGTTGTCAGTTGTCAGTGGTTAGCTTTGTCTTTCTAGGCGGACTATGGCGTTATAGTCTGGCACACCTTCGAGCGATCGCTTATTTTTATGTAGGAGTATATTCCCTTCTGGCCAATGTACTTGCAAGTTGCCTGACTGAATTGGGGCAAGGTAAACTTCCCCTGACAACTCGCCTAATTCATTTTTAAGCACTATGCGATCGCCATTTTTTAAGCCCAACTTAGCGGCATCCTCAGCATTAATTAATACCGCTTCGCGCATTGCGCCAGTAATTGCATCCTTGCGTTCTTGCACCATACTATTAAACTGTTTGCCCCGGCGTGTTGCTAGTAAAAAACAGCCTTCTGGTAATTCTTTTTGGCGTGGCGACAAAACCCCAAAGTGGGCTTTACCGTCGGGTGTGGTGAAATTCCAGCCAAAGCACAAATGTGAGCCGCCATACTGAAACTGGTCTCCTGCTACTTTCAAGTTTTGTATCCCAGCGTATTGGGGAATGACTTGGGCAATCTCTTGGCGCATCGCAGCTGTATCGGCAAAACTCAGTTTTTCTATCAAATCTGGTCGCACTCGTCTAGCCAATTCCATAAATACCTCCCACTCTGGACGCGCCTCACCAATGCGCGGCCCAGGAATTTCGGGACTGAAAATCACTCGGCGTTCGGTATTAGTTTCTGTAACTCCTCCTGGTATTTCGTAGCGAGTAGTAGCGGGTAACAGTACTACTGTTTCGGCAGGTTCCACTAGCATCTGGCTAGAAAGAACAATATCTATATGAACTCGCAATGGTATTTGCTTCAGCGCGTCTTCCACATAATCTGGTTCTGGGAGTACTTCTAAGAAATTTCCTCCCACGGAACACAATACGTCTAATTGCCCTTGATGTGCTGCATCAATCATTTCTGGTGCAATTAAACCTTGACTTGCAGGTACTTCAAAGCCCCAAAGCTGGCTCAAATAATTAGCATTTTCTGGAATTATAGGTTTACCACCAGGGAATACAGTGGCATAACATCCCATCTCTGCACCACCTTGTACCCCAGAATGGCCGCGAATGGGCATCAAGCCGCAGCCTTCTCGCCCGACAAAACCTTTGGTTAGAGCTAAGTTAATAATACTTCGGACGTTATCTTCGCCGCACTCGTGTTGAGTAATACCCATACTCCAAACAAATACGGCATTCTTAGCTTCTTTAACCATTTTGGCAAAGGCGTGCATTTCATAACGAGAAGCGCCAGAAAGTCGCTCTAATTCCTCCCAAGATTGGCTTTCTAAAGATGCCTTGAGTTCTTCAAAACCAGTGGTGTGGCGATTAATAAAAGACTGGTCTACCCAGCCGTAGGCAATCATATTTTTAATTGTGCCATTCAAAAATGCCATATCCCCACCCGCATTTACCAAGAAGAAATCTTCAGCAAATTTGGTACCAAAAATGGCACTTTCGACAATTGAAGGAACCCAATACCGTTCCATTCCTGGTTCGCGGTAAGTGTTAATGACGACAATTTTAGTGCCTGCTTTTTTAGCGTAATGAAGATACTTAACAGTGACAGGTTGATTATTGGCAACATTAGAACCAATGAATACTAATAAATCTGTGCCAATCCAGTCTTTATAAGAACAAGTAGTAGCACCTACACCGAGAGCAGCCTTCAATCCTGCTGTGCTGGGAGAATGACAAATCCGGGCAGCATTATCAATATTATTACATCCCATAGCCCGTACAGCTTTTTGAGTAGCATAGTAAGTTTCGTTGACAGTACCGCGACTGGTAATGTAAAAACTGAGACGATCTGGTGTGGTAGCTTGGATGCGATCGCTAATTACTTCTAGAGCTTGATCCCAGCTGATGCGGCGAAAGCCTTTTTCCCCTCGTTCCCTAATCATTGGGTAAGGAAGTCTTCCCAAGTCACGTAATTGAGCGCTTTTTTGCTGTTGCAACTGGGAGACATCCGCCAAGAGTAGCGGGTCAAAAGCTGGCATTGTATTCATCCGCAACAACCGCAGCCGGACATTGCACAGATGTATACCATCTAACGTCCAATCTTTCATCCCCGTTGTTCCTAGGGCGCAACCGTCGCAGACACCCTGATTGAGGATATTCCAAGTGTATGGTAGTTGGCCACGAGACAACCAAATTGCCCGAAATACTTCCCAATAGTTGTTGGGGTACTGTTCGCCAATACCGAAAGGCTTCCAACTCGCCCAGTGCTGAGGTGTCCAATATTTCTTGGGTTTAGGCAACATAAAGACGTTTATGACTCAATCAAACTCCCACTTTAAGGCTACAGTTTTGAGTAGTATTTGAGCAGAAAAAATTAGAAGTCTGGACACTCGGCATTGATTATCTTGTGGATAATAATACGCGATCGCTGTTGCGCTCTACAAAAACTAGAGTTAGCTGACAAGAGCTAAAATCAATAATGTTTACCTATTTACGCTTAGGTTGTGGCTACAACATCTTGTCCTCGCTGCCATCAACTCGTTGATAATCAGGCTATTACCTGTCCATATTGCCGTACAACGCTCAAAGCTTATGGGCATCCTGGCATTCCGTTGCACCGTGCTATGGGGGATGAGTATTTGTGCGAAAGCTGCACCTACCATGCTGATAACACTTGTAACTTTCCTCAACGTCCATACGCTAAGGACTGTACTTTATATGACAATCTTGATCAGAGCCAGTTAAATTTGGAACAACAGCATTACACCAGCAACTTGGGTACAACTGTCAAAAGCTGGATAAAACGCAATCAAGCTTTGGTGCTAGTACTAGCTTTATTATGTGTGTGTTTGCTCATAGCTCTGTCGACATCATGACAAAAATCTGGGCGATCGCCAACAGTTACAATAAAAACATATAAAAATATTTTGTTTGCGACAAAATGCCAAAATATTTTTTGGTGTGATAGTAGGAGGCAAAAATGGGATTGGCTGGGTTAAGAATTGTGTTGGTAGAGCCAGCTGGCCCCATAAATGTTGGATCGATCGCCAGAGCAATGAAAAATTTTGGCTTACAACAATTAGTTTTAGTCAATCCTCAATGCGATCGCTTATCGGTAGAAGCTTTAAGAATGGCAGTTCATGCCAAAGAAATTTTAGAATCTGCCGTGATCGTCGCCACATTACCAGAAGCATTACAAGGATGTGTACGGGCGGTCGCTACCACTGCTCGTGTACGTGATTGGGAAGCACCTTTAGAAAATCCTCGCACAGCCTTACCCTGGTTAATCGAACAACCCACCCAACCCGCAGCACTGATTTTTGGCAGAGAAGACCGGGGATTAAGCAATGAAGAATTAAATTACGCCCAGCGGTTTATTCGCATTCCTACAAGTGAAAGTTATGCATCCTTGAATTTAGCTACTGCGGTGGCAATCTGCTGTTATGAACTAGCACAATATGCAGAATCACCTGAAATCCAGACCCCACAAGAAACCGAATTGGCACCTTTGGAACTTGTAGAATCGTACTACCAACAATTAGAATCACTACTACTGAATATTGGATATCTGTATCCCCATACGGCAGCCAGTCGTATGGAAAAATTCCGGCAAATTTATAATCGTACTCACCTCCAAACCAAGGAGGTTACGATGCTGTTAGGAATTTTGCGACAGGTAGAATGGGCACTTAAAACCCCTAGAAAAGATGAAAAACTATAATACATCGTTTAATATATACGCAATTATCCCCCCAAAATAGTTAATATGGCTTAAACTAAACACGAAAATGCTACCAAGTAGCAAAGGGTGATTTCCGCATCAAGCTACTTAAGCAGTGAGTTTTGGGTCGGGAGTCTGCAAGGAAAAATTCGAGTGGGTCACAAGGAGTAACAGTGTCAGAGTCAAGTGACAAACTAAGAGCTTTCTCGCGGCGTGAACCCTTAAACCGCCGCCAGCGCTCGCGTAAAGTTCAAAAAGTGGAACAGAAAAAAGTCAAAGTTCCTAATCAGCAGCGTGTTCCTGTAGAAGAAGCGGCCTTAGTACGCCTAAGCAATCATGCTAGCTCGCCTCCTGTTGCTGCTGGAACACAAAGATCAAAATCTAGGGTAGTTATGCCCACAGTTGTGAAACCAATTCCTCATGTTAAAGGCAAGGTTCCACCATTCAACAACAATATGAATTTAAAGACAGTACGGGTACAGAAGCAGCCTGTACAAAAAATAGGCAGACGAGTGTCACGCAAGACGCGGTTAAAGCCAATGGCAAGAACCCTATTGTATCTATTGCGGTTGTTAATTGTGGGAGTTGGCATGGGTGCGATTGTCGGCACTGTGCTATCTATTTTAGACCCAGCTACTCGCATGACCCCAACGTCTTCAGCGCAATCTAGCAGTAATAATATTGGGCAAGCTCAACCCCAATCTACCCCAGATGCTCAAGTTGCGGCTGCGAGTTTATATTTAACCCAAGAAATTCTACCTTTAAAAAATGTTGTGCAAAGTTTGGCGGCCACAAACTCAAGTCTCACACCTGGAGTTTTCTTAGTTGATTTAGATACTGGTGGATATGTGGATGTCAATGGCACTACCAGTTTTTCTGCTGCCAGCACCATTAAAATACCAATTTTAGTTGCCTTTTTTCAAGATGTAGATGCCGGAAAAGTTCGTCTAGACGAAATGCTCACCATGCAACAAGATATGGTGGCTGGTGGTTCTGGAAATCTGCAATACAAACCAGCTGGAACTCAGTATAACGCTTTGGAAGTCGCCACAAAAATGATTACAGTCAGCGACAACACGGCAACCAATATGCTGATTGCGCGACTAGGAGGTATAGAAGCGCTGAACCAACGTTTTCGCAGCTGGGGATTGACAACTACAATGATTCGCAATCAACTTCCAGATTTGGCAGGTACAAACACTACTAGCCCCAAAGAGTTGGCGAATTTGATGGCTATAGTTAATCAGGGTAATTTTGTGAGTATACGATCGCGCGATTTAATGCTCGATATTATGCGTCGTACGGAGAGAGACAATCTACTACCCTCTGGTTTGGAATCAGGTGCGAGAACATATCACAAAACAGGCGATATTGGCACAATGCTGGCAGATGCAGGTTTAATTGATACGCCTACTGGCAAACGCTACATAGCTGCTGTGATGGTCAAACGCCCTACTAATGACCCGCGTGCCGAAAAACTGATTAGCTCAATTTCTCGTGCGGCTTACCAACAATTAACCCAAAGTGCTGCACCAAGCAATACCACAAACACAGTGCCTATAATTGGTTATCCATCTCCTGTGATAACTCCTCCCATACCCAATAATATGGGAAATACTACGCAGATGAATAGTTATCCATCTCCTGTGATGACTCCACAATATTATCCTCCCAGATAAAGTTTGCATTCTAAACCGCTTATGGAATCTACCACCCCCTCAATCCAATTTTTTGCAGGTATTTTTGAAGAATTAAGCAATGTCAGTTTACGACGTGAAGTCCGTACTGGTAAACGCATTGTCTTGATGATTTTTAATCAATTGCAAGCTTTAGAAAGATTTAACAGTTTTACTAAGCCATCTTTGAATTCTTTGCTATTAACGGATGAAGAAGGTGAAATTAGCGTTACTCCTTCTTCTACTCGATTCATTTTCGGGGGTGATGAGGGTGATGAACTACAGCGGGTAGAGTGCAAATTTGAAGTTGAGCAAGATGAACACATGGAAAGATTCATGCGATTTATGCATCGTTATTCCGAGGCTAATGGGATGGAATATAAGGCGTAATTCGTAATTCGTAATGACGCGACGCTCCTGCGTCGCTACCGCTTCGCTATCGCGGACTCGCTAACGCTGCGCTAACGTAATTCGTAATTCATTTGCTGTAGACACGGCGGTTTATCGCGTCTCTCTCCAACCCAATACAAGGTTTTTACATTTGTCCATTTTTTTGATACCGCATTCCTGGTAATTGCGATACTAAACCCATAAGTTCTAACTGTAATAAAGCACTAGAAACTGAGCCAGCAGCCATACCTGTTTGTTGGACAACAAAATCGAAGGATAAAGCATCACAGGCGATCGCATCCATTACCTGTTGCAGTTCTGGTGATAAAGTTGGTAAAGTTAATTGTTCTGGTGTTGGAGCAGCATCAATGATATCAAGCTGTGGTACTGCTCCCAGCATTGTTAATAATTCATCTAAATCTTTGAGAATTAAAGAAGCGCCTTGGCTGAGTAACTTTAAACAACCTTGAGATGGATGATCGTCGATTCTACCTGGTAGTGCATAGACATCTCTGCCAAATTCATTTGCATAGGTAGCTGTAATTAACGCGCCAGATTTTAACGGTGCTTCCATAACCAAAATGGCACGGCTTAACCCAGCAATAATCCGGTTACGACGAGGAAAATGAGTGCGATCGGGTGGAGTTTTACCTGGATATTCACTCAAAACTAAGCCAGAACTTAAAATTTGCTTGTACAAATCTCGATTTTTATGGGGATAGATCACATCTACACCAGTCCCTAAAACTGCGATCGTCCGTCCGCCGGCTTTCATCGCGGCGAAGTGGCTTTCTGTATCAATTCCCTCCGCCATTCCCGAAACAACTGTAAAGCCATTTTTAGCCAAAGCTGTGCTAATTTGACGAGTCCAACGGATGCCATAGTCTGAGGGTTGACGTGTCCCCACAATCCCAACTAGCGGTTTTTGTCCCAGGTTTTCTTGGAGGTCAACTTCACCGCGATAGTACAAAATTGGCGCAGGACTGGGAGTTTCTAACAGTAATACCAATTCACGAAAAATTTGATTCAAATAAAGCATCAAGAATAAAATCCCAACCTGTAATAGAAGCAACGATTGATGTGTTTAATTTTTCCAAACGCCTCCAGATAAATTGTCTTAACTCATCTAAAGTTCCAAAGCTTTCCCAAGCTAAATGCCTTTTAATTTCCTCCCATAATCGCTCAATTGGATTAACTTGGGGTGTGTGTGGAGGTTGAAATAATAAAATGATATTTTCTGGTATTTGAAGATGCTGGCTAAAATGAAAAGCTCCATTATCTAACTGAATAATATGGATATCTTGGGCATAAGTGGCAGAAAATTTTTCTAAGAAAACCTGAAAACAAGCTGCATTTAAATGAGAAAATTCCCAGATGAAATACTCACCCGTTAACGGTTCTACTAATCCATATAAATAAAAATTATCTCGTTTCCATTGCATGATACCGATAGGTTTAGTCCCAAAGTTGGTAATTAATCTACCCGCTTCAGTCTTTAACCCCACACGACTTTCATCCTCACACCAATATCTAATTTTTCTTTGTTTATCTATTGGTGGTATGACATATTTCTTAATTACTTCTAGGTATCGTGGCAGTTTTTTTTAAACTCTTCTTCCGCTTCTGGCTGGTGTTTTA
>NZ_JAECZB010000079.1 GCF_016056295.1 Atlanticothrix silvestris CENA357 | reverse complement strand
ACCATGACCTGTTTTGAGTAGATAGAGTAACTGCACTCGTTCTTTACCAGTTGCAGTTTTTTGTATTGCCAGTAACTCTTTGAGTTCTTCTTGAGTTTCTTTAATTTCTAGTTTATATACCCCTGACATTGTTCATCCTTCATCTCATTAAATCTTATTCTCTCATCTGTAGCCATATTTTAGAGAATTGGTATTAGCGATCGCAAGCGCGGCGAAGCCGAACGTAAACAAGCCGAGATTGCCTTGCAACAACTGAATGCTGAACTTGAGCAACGGGTGGTAGAGCGAACCGCACAACTGAAGGAGACAAACGATCGCCTGCTCAAAACGGTGATAGAACAGCAACAAACCCAACTCATACTTTTAGAACAAGCACAACTACTGGATTTAGCACACGATACCATCATCACTCGCGACTTAAATGGGGCGATCAACTTCTGGAACAAGGGAGCCGAGTATATGTATGGCTGGAAGCAAGCCGAGGCTGTGGGGCAAATTTCATATACTCTCTTGAAAACTCAATTTCCTCAACCCTTGCCAAAAATTGCAGCAGAACTATTAGAAAAGGGCTATTGGGAAGGCGAACTGAACCAATTCAGGCGGGCGGGATGGTCAACCCATCAGTGTCGCCAGTCGTTGGGTTTTACACACAGATAATGCTGGTAAACCAATTAAGATCCTAGAAATTAACAATGACATCACAGCAAAAAAACAAGCAGAAGCAGCTTTGCGCCAAAGCGAAGAAAAGTTTCGTCAGCTGGCAGAAAACATCTAGGGTGTTGACTTTGAGAGCTTGAGGATGGTAGCTTTTCCTGCAAGAACTATGTAGCGTGTGAATGTAAATGCAAGAGTTTAAAAGCCCAAGCAGCCGATTGGTAAGGCTATTTCACAAGGGTCGAGACAATTGGAAGCTCAGAGCTTTGGAAAAACAGAAAAAACTCAGAGCATTAGAAATAAAAGTAAGAGATTTATCCGCATCAAGAGATTATTGGAAAAATCGAGCCAAAATTGCTGAAACAAAACTACACAAAGCGAACATAGAACAGAAACGTTGAATGTTGATACAAAACTTTACACAGTTGATTATACTAAGTCTACAAAGCGTGAAATTGTCAACATGACATCATCTCCTCAAACCAATGAAAATAGCTAATTTTCTGACACATACAAGACTGAATATAGCGAATTTTATCTAATAGTGTGTTTCCCCATTGTTCAGGAATACATGAAAGCTGTAAAATGAGATAAGCGATCAAACTCACATATATTTGTATCGTGATGTCATTGACGTTTTTGGTAATTAATTTGTCGAGTTTTAAGTGCATTTTTAAAAACTTCCATAACAATTCCACTCCCCAACGCAATCGATAAATATCTCTGATTTCATCATCACTGACTGCGGCTTCTCCTGACCCAGGTAAATTAGTGACTAAACGAAACTCAGTTTTCGTTTCTAAATCACAAAAGCTAACAACCCTATAGGCTTGAGCATCATCAGATGTACCAACTTTAACTAAGCCGGTTGATTCTTCAAATTCTAGCTTCCAATTATTCTTTATTCGCAGAACAAAATATTTTTTCTCCTGAACTAATTCTTTGATAAATTTTAATCCAGCAAACCACGGCAGTTGCTTCAAGTCGGGGAACCCGCCCAACGCACTGCCTCCTCTATCCATTACGCCTACAGCATCTGTTGGCAAATTCGATATCATTCTTGAACCGAATTTATAATCATGTTTATGCCCAAAGTTTATCAGGTTATCTGATGGCGTTCCTGTCGCTAAGTTCAGCGAACTAAAAAGTTTTACTTGGTGATGACCTAGCACCCATAGCAACTTACTTGTCAACGTAATAATTGTCGAATCAATTGGACAAATAGCATATTTATCGTGTAATTTTTTGTGCGTTTTACTTTGTACTAACTCATTCAATTTTTTATAGATTTCTTGGAATGGTTTTTGACTTCGATGCAAGTTAGCTTTGAAAAAAGTAGAAATATCTACTTCAAAACCTGTATTATTCAGTCTCTTAAATAAATCTCGCATACTTGTGAGGCTATTATCCAATACATAAGATAGCCAACACTCAAAGAACAGACGGCTGTTCAATACTGGATAATCTTTTTTTGGCAGATCACTCAGGATATCTTTGACAATCCTGGGAAATGATTTTATAATCATTATCAAACTAAAATATTTTAACTATTCGCCCAAATATTACCAAATTTTGGGCTATTTTTATCAGCTTTTTCTTAACGTTCAACACTTCTGGTTTTTGAGTATTTGTTTATCAACTATGAATTTGACAACTACTCTTGTCAAAGAAGCATTAGAAACAATTCGGTTTTTGGATGTTGAAGATTGGTCTGAGCAAGTTTTTGGTCAATCTATGCTCTCGAAAAGGAGAATTCTATTTTCTGCCTCAACTGACGACACAGAAACTGCATGAAAAATTTTGATAGCTTTTCCGACAAAATCAACACCCTAGAAAACATCCAAGCAGTATTTTGGATGACAGATAATCAAAGTCAGCAAGTTCTCTATGTAAGCAAGGCTTACGAGAAAATTTGGCAAAAAAGCTGTGAAAGTCTTTACCAAAACTATTCAAATTGGTTAGATGCAATTCACCCAGAAGATCGCCAGCGCGTCGAACTTGAACTTATTGAACAGGTAAAAACATCGTCATACGATAAAAATATCGCATCATTCGTCCCGATGGTTCCATTCGTTGGATTCGCGATCGCGCTTTCCCGATTAAAAATGACGTGGGGGAAATCGTGCGGATTGCGGGGATTGCGGAAGATATCACTGAATTACAGCAGATTGAGCTGATGAAGAGTGAGTTTATTGGCATCATTAGTCATGAACTCCGTACTCCTTTAACTGCAATTCGGGCTGCACTAGGCTTATTAAATACTGGTATCTACGATAAAAAACCAGACAAGTCCAAGCGGATGATTGAAATTGCAGCTATCGATAGCGATCGCTTGGTGCGTCTAGTCAACGATATCTTAGATTTAGAACGCTTAGAGTCGGGTCATGCAGTCTTAGAAAAAACCACCTGCGAAGCGGCTGATTTGATTGAGCAAGCAGTAGCAGGAGTGCAAGCGATCGCCAAGCAGCAACATATTAGCTTTCATATCCATTCCAGCAATGCTCATGTTTGGGCAGCAGCTGATGCCATTATTCAAACACTCGCCAATCTGTTGGGTAATGCCCTAAAATTTTCGCCCAATAATTCTACTATTACCCTGAATGTCCAACAGCAAAAAGATCGCGTATTGTTCCAAATAACGGATCAAGGACGAGGTATCCCAGCAGATAAGTTAGAAACAATTTTTGGTAGATTTCAACAAGTAGATGCCTCCGATTCTCGCACCAAAGGCGGCACAGGCTTGGGATTGGCAATCTGTCGTAGTATTATTGAGCAACACGGTGGGCAAATCTGGGCAGAAAGCACTGTTGGTGTCGGTAGTACGTTTTTCTTCACTCTGCCATTGCATTGAAAAAGAGAGCAGTGTTTCGACACTTCGACAAGACTTCGGCGTGAGCTCAGTCGAACGCTCAATGCATCACTACGCTTAACAAACCCAGCAGGGGAAGCAAGAAAAATAACAACTGACCACTGACAACTAACAACTAACAACTAACAACTGACACTGACCACTGACAAATGACTAAACAAGTTTTAATTGTCGATGACGAAGAACGAATCCGTGAATTAGTCCAGGCTTGTCTGGAAGATTTGGGCGAATGGGATACGTTAATGGCTGCATCTGGGCAAGAAGGCTTAAACATTGCTCAGACAGAATATTTTAATATTGATGCTATTTTGCTCGATGTCTCTATGCCTGACATGGATGGCTTTGCAGTATACGAGCAACTTCAGGCAAATGCAGCCACCCAATCTATTCCAGTGATTCTGCTGACTGCGAAAGTTTTACCAAGCGATCGCACCCGCTTTTGCCCAGATGGGAATTGCCGGTGTAATCACCAAGCCTTTTGAACCAACCACCATTTGTGAGGAAGTAGCTAATATTCTTGGATGGGAAGAGTAATTTTAAACTTTGTAACGAAATCTAGCTCTTTATTAGTTCTTTATTTTTCTAACTTATCTTTCTTATTTACAGATGAAAACTTTATTTTCACAAGAAAGATAAAAAATATATGAACACTTATCAAGTTGAACGAGATGAAGAAACAATAACTTTTACTTTGTTGCCATTCCATAGTAGCGCTCTGGGGCAAATTAAAGATCATAGGTTTGGCATTTCGGCTTTGCACCGACCAACCGTAAAAGTGCGTGTTATTGCTTTCCAACAGCAAAGTCCGTTTTTCTATTGAGTAGAGTGAAATGAGATCTGTAGGGGTGGTAAATATGACCACCAAAACGATATTGCTCATTGATGATGAACTCAATGTGCGGGAAGTTGTGGAACTCTGCCTCAAAGATTTAGCTGGTTGGAATGTAATAACTGCTGAGTCTCCATTAGATGGATTGTTTAAAGCTGCGCTTGCTCATCCTGATGCGATCGTCCTGGATTTATCAATACGCGGCATGAATAGTTTGAGGTTTATGAATCAACTCAGAAGTAATCCAGAAACTCAAGCAATTCCCGTTGTGGTATTGAGTGCTAAGGCACGGTGGATAGATTCGCAAATTCTCCAACAGTATCAAGTTGCAGGTATCATCCTCAAACCTTTTGATCCAGTTACACTTCCTATTCAGATTAGGACAATGCTGGGTTGGGACTTTATGCCAATTTGTGATTAACCCTGTTTTGTCACGTTGGCAGTAGTATAATAAGGTACAAACGCTAGAACCAAGACACAGAGTATGGTACAGCCCCGTCCAGCCGCACCAACAGTAAAATTTGTGGACGAATATTGCCAGTGGTATAAAAGCCTGTTTCCAGATGTTAGGAGTTTTGAGGCTTTTAAATATCTGCATGTAGGCTGCATTTGTGATCTAAAGCGTAAAACCCTACCAGAAATAGCAAAAATTGTAGGATTGGATAACCAGCAAGGGTTGCATCATTTTTTAACTTCCTTGGTGGAATGATGAAAAAGGCTGGAAAAATCTTCTGAACAATCTCCGCTTAATTGCCCAACCTTTTATCCTATTTAACCTGATATACCCCTGGTTAACAGTTTTTCCTATTCCCCAATTATCCTTGGGTTTTTCTAAACTTCAATCTATTATTTATAACCTCACCAGTTCAATTTTCATTTTCCTGACTCACCCTGATTTCTACTTTTCCTCTGCCTAGAGTGACAAATGAGGGTTAATAATTGCAAGTTTCATTTTTGCTTTCATAGCAATTCTCACATTTGTGAGGTACAGCAATAAATAATTAACCGCCGATAAAAGAGGCAGTGCGTTGGGGAAACAGCGCCATATTCATTTATCATTAATAATTTAAAAATACTATACATCTTAATTATATTTAATAATTCTACATTTAAAAAATCATTGAAGATACATTTTTTAAATATTTTTGGGTTAAATAAATTAAAGTCATGTTTGTATTCTTATGTTCTTCAAGCACCAATTCGTTAGTGAACTTGATTTACAGCAAATCCTGTATCAAATTAGGATATAAAAACTACACTGGTTATTATCCAGAATCCGTTCATGTTGATAAAATTTATCGAACCAGAGAAAACCGAGCTTGGTGTAAAGAAAGAGGTATTAGAATCAGTGGAGTTCCCTTAGGAAGACCTCCAGCTAATCTCAGTAAACAAAAAAAGAAACAAGCTCAAGAGGATGAAAGGATTCGTAATTCTATTGAGGGAAAGTTTGGACAAGCTAAAAGACGATTTAGCCTTGGTAGAGTGATGACTAAACTGTCTCATACCTCTATGACTGCAATTGCTATTACTTTTTTAGTGATGAATCTCTCTACTCACTTGTCACGGCTTCTTTACGCTTTTTTATGTCTATTTTTGAAAATCACACCTTTTTTCGGGTCTAATATAAATACAGTTTATACTTGAAATATTTATAGTCAACAAAACTTATCCTTAACTGGGTCTAAATAACTAGTTAACATTAAAATTGCTTTTTTCTGACTTTTTCAGCAAGCCCTAAATAACTAGTTAACATTAAAATTGCTTTTTTCTGACTTTTTCAGCAAGGGATGAAGAAGGGAAAAGGGGAAGGGCGAAAGGGGAAAGGGAACCCCACTATTTAAAAATAGGCGAAGTCTTCCGGACAGAGGATTCTGCACAAAGAGCTTCGCGGGCTTTATACCATCTGGGGAAAAGTTTTAAATTTAATTCCTTTACCCCCTATACCATTTCACGAAAAATATGATACAGATTTAACCATTGAAAACTTTGCTGCATCTAAGTTCTTTAATTGCGAATTGCGAATTGCGAATTGGTATTACCCCTTACCTTTTACCCCCTCTTGGAAAGAAACAATATTGGCATGATTCACCAATAAAACGGGATTATTCAAGCCGCAGGTGTGCGAATTTTTCCATGTTGCCGAATATGTTCAACTCACCGCTTAATTTCACTATCACCTAACTCTAGTTTCATGAGATTGTCCACCAAAACAAATAATTTTTTAGCACAGTTGAAACACGGCTAACGGCAGTATTCAGTAAAAATGAATCTTTTTTCTTGTTTCTCCCAGACCTTGCACTACTCTTGCTGATTTTTCACCATAATTTTTGAGTGTTTTTTGTTACAAAAATCCTACATTCTTTATTAGACATCTTGCATAAATACTTTGGTATTGCTGCAAATATCTTTAAAAGCTCGCGCAAAGGCAAGCCAGTGCGCCCTTGCGGTTCCCCGACTTGTAGCAACTGGTGCGCAAAGACGCAAAGGAGAACGCTAAATCAAGTTCTACATTTCAGTGTTTAAATATTCGTGCAAGAGGTCTATTGATTCTTTCGGTCAGTTACAAGCCCTATCCGCTTGTCGGTGGGGCAGTTGACCTTCGCCCTATGTGTAACACTTTGTGATGCGGAATGTGGACTAAAGCTGTTATTTAGCAATTCTACCTGAAGATAGATGTATCTATCGTTTTTTTATCAATATCTGCTATTTAAGTCAAGCTATAGAAATAAAAATATAAATTATGGTTGCATACCCGAAAAATATTGTTATATTAGTTCACATAAGGCAACAATCCTTCGTAAATCCAGTTTGGAGTGCCAACCATGACTAACGCAACCACCGCAAAAGTTACCACCCCCGTAGTTGAAGATCGCAACGCTTGGCGCTGGGGTTTTACTCCCCAAGCAGAAATTTGGAACGGTCGTTTGGCAATGATCGGCTTTTTGGCAGCAGTATTAATTGAGCTTTTTTCTGGACAAGGTTTCCTACATTTTTGGGGTATTTTATAAGTAATTAGGACAAAACCTTGTCAATAAATTAAGAAACCTGGAGTGATAGTTCACTACCAGGTTTTTATTTGTTGACTTTTGATCAGCTTTTAATTGTCATTTATTGCTGACAATTAATTACCGAATATATTCTTTGAGGACACTGTTACGATTTGGGTGACGTAACTTGCGGAGTGCTTTAGCCTCAATTTGACGAATCCGTTCACGGGTGACATTGAAAATTTGTCCAATTTCTTCTAAGGTCTTCATACGACCATCGTCCAAACCGTAGCGGAGTCTAAGAACGTCTCTTTCACGAGGACTAAGACTATCTAGGACTTTTTCTAGGTCTTCACGTAGAAGATTTTTGGAAACTTGATCTTCTGGGGTTTCACCATCAGATTCAATAAAATCGCCCAATCGAGAATCTTCTTCTTTCCCAATAGGCGTTTCTAATGAAATAGGTAGTTGGGCAGATTTAGCAATAAACCGCAACTTCTCGATGGTCATTTCCATGCGAGTAGCAATTTCTTCTTCGGTGGGTTTGCGACCCATTTCTTGAGAAAGCAGTTTGGTGGTTTTCTTAATCCGTGAGATGGTTTCGTAGAGGTGAACCGGAAGACGGATTGTACGAGATTGGTCAGCAATAGCTCTGGTGATTGCCTGACGAATCCACCATGTAGCATAAGTAGAAAACTTGTAACCTTTCTCGTGGTCGAACTTCTCAGCAGCACGAATTAAACCAAGACTGCCTTCTTGAATTAAATCTTGGAAGGATAAGCCACGATTCATGTACTTTTTAGCAATTGAAACCACAAGGCGCAAGTTTGATTGCACCATCTTATCTTTTGCCCTACGACCAACATGCAAACGATAACGAAATGTTGGCAATGGTAATTGTACTGCTTCTGCCCATTCACTATCTCTAGGATCGCGTTCTAGTTGTTCACAAAGTCTTTCCCGCACCCTTTCTAATTCCAGCAAATCGGCAATTTTTCGTGCCAATTCAATCTCTTCATCTGCCCGCAACAGACGAATACGACCGATTTCTTGTAAATAAAGGCGAATCGAGTCTTCGGTATAATGCTTTTTCTTGCTTTGTGTTCGACGACGCGATTTAGCGGCTTTTCCAGACTTTGCGTCGTCCTCATCAGACTGAGGCTCTAAAAATTCATCGTCGCCGTCATCGGTGATCAGCAAGTCCTCTTCATCCTCGATTAAGAGTTCTTCTAACTCGAGCTCAGGCTGATTCATTATTTCTAGGTCAGGCTGATATATGCTTTCGAGTACGTTGTTAGCCTGGTTCATGCCGCGTTCCTCATGCTCCTTGCAGAATCAATTACTCAAGATGTGTTTACTGCTCTTTTTTAACAGAGCTAGTTAACAACCGAAAAATAGGGTTTTAGGCTGATTTCCCTAAGATACTTTCGGAAGTTTTATTCCTCTTAAAAGAGGAGTTTTCTACTGAATGTGGAAAGTCGCAGTTAATGCTGACTTAATCACTTTAACAAAAGTAGTATGTGTTGCTGTTGCACACAACTTTTAATTGGCTAGTCTCAAAAAAGACTTGTCTTGATAAAAAAATTTACCACTCCATATATAACTAATATGACTGTTGGCATATTTCCTTACAAAGACTGTTCCGATTGTAGCCTGTTTCACAGAAATTGCACTCTTTTTGTGTATCAATCATGAAGTCATTAAGTAAGATAAAGTCACTATTATCAAAAAGACATAGGAAATGTTAGGCATGCGCTTAAATTTTTCCTAAAACTTTTTGGAATTGTAGTGAAATGAGCTTTACATGAAAAGAAAACTATAAGTGCCCTTACAGATTCTTAGGTATTATGTATAACATAATTTACTTAGATAAGGGTACTTTATGTTAACTTAGCCTCAATGTATTAAGCGACCCATTTTTACATTTCCTTCATAACTGACTTTTTTTGGAGAGTTGAGCGGGGTTTTCCGCAGGATAAATAAAGTAAGAGTGGTGATGCTTAGCTTATCTTAAGATGCTTAACCTGATGTGTGCCAACTGCCTGAACTAGGAGCTGAGGCTTTGGCAGAATCAGCTAAATAACGATTAATTGAGATTTAACTGATTCGGTCTTATTCACACATTAGCGCACTGCTGAGATTTCAACCCTATGAAACTTGACAAACTGTTCTTATTGTATCCAAGGATATTTTAATCAATTTAGAAAGGATTTAACAGTTGAGATTACAGATATTAGCCTACTTAAGACAAAATTTTATCGGATACAAGGAAAACAATAACAATTACTACTGCAATCTTGGAAGCTGATAGCAAGCTGTTATTTGCTGCTACTAACAATAAGATTAGAACATAAAGTAGTTAAAAGATTGGTTTCGATTGAGTTACTAAAGTGATATTCAGTAATATGATTGTTAAATATAATACTTTTATCCTTGGGGTAATATTGTTTAGGATATGATATCCAATCTTTAAGATATTTGGACAAATAGAATGGATATTTGCCTTATCAGCATAACAAATGCTTTTCTGGCTTGTGGTAAAAATTAACCTATAAGTTACAGATTGAAACTTTTACAGTCTACTGAAGTGCTGAAGAAATGGGCATATCTGAATAATATTAAATAAATGTTAAAATAATCTTGACAAAAAACGTTAATTATGAATTGAAATAAAAGTAAATTGATAACTTTGGCAATTCAAACTGGTATATTTTATCAAATAACTTTTATTGCTTAAAAAGACAACAGAAAGTTTTGGTATTTATTTTTACCGTGTAATTTTGCATAAAATCAGTACCATGGCAACACAGTTTGGATGTTTAAGATGCTTACAAAACAAGCGTTTCAAGATTGTAAAGAAAGATGTGACTAATAGATAGCCATGTCGGAGAGGGGTTGGGGGAGAGGTCAAATAAGACTTGTCGAACTCACGTTAGTTTAGGAGATAAAAAATCGCCCCCTGAATTCAGGAGGCGCGTCACCTAACTAAAAGTTATCTGTTTTTAGCTAGCAACATACTCTTTGACATTGGCCCGACGGCGACGCAGATGAGCAAGAGCTTGATGTTCTAACTGGCGGACGCGCTCACGGCTGAGATTCAGTCGCTCACCCACTTTTGCCAGCGACATTTCGTTGCCGTCCTCTAAACCAAAGCGCAAGGCCACAACTTCTCGTTGTTGGGGGGTCAGTTCTGCCAACAGGGTATTGAGGTCTTGACGCAAGAATTCTTGAGTGGTGTAATATTCTGGTGATGGGCCGTCATCTTCCAGCATTTCTTGCAGTTCGGTATCTTGGTTATCGCCAACTTTTACATCTAAAGACACTGGTTGACGTGCCATATTCAGATACTCACGAATCTGAGCTGGTTCTAACTCCAATTCTTTGGCAATTTCCGCAGGAGAAGGCGATCGCCCCAAGGTTTGAGCCAATTCTCGCTGCACTTTTTTGATTTTGTTCAGTTTCTCGGTAATGTGGATTGGTAAGCGAATAGTACGACCTTGCTGGGCGATCGCGCGTGTAATTGCTTGTCGAATCCACCAGTAAGCGTAAGTCGAGAACTTATAACCCCTCATGGGGTCAAATTTCTCCACACCCCTTTCTAGTCCTAGAGTTCCTTCTTGGATAAGATCTAGAAACTCCATGTTCCGCTTCTGGTATTTTTTGGCGATCGCCACGACCAAGCGTAGATTCGCTTCAATCATTTTTTGCTTGGCTCGTTTACCTTGAGCAACTGTCTGTTTGACCTCAGTTTCAGATTGCTGAACTTGTTCAGACCACTCAAGTAAAGTTGGCTCGCGATCTAGTTTTTTCGCTAAATCGTCTTTAGCATCCAGAAGCTTCATCATTTGTTGCACTTGCTTCCCAAAAACAATTTCTTGTTCACGAGTTAGCAATGGTACACGACCAATTTCCCGCAGATAGGTTCGCACCATATCAGCCGTAAATTTGGTATTCAAGTTTTCGCTTTGGGTGTTAACAGTAGGCATTGGTGCGTTTTCCTCTACATCCGTAAACACAATGAATATTTAATAACTAAGTGCATGAAAAAGGTAGTACATATATCACGGAACATAGGGCGCTACCAAAAGCAATTTGTTTGTACCTTCGTTTTCAAGAAGCCGTGTCCCTGAGATAGGTTCCCCTATATTCCCTAAATTTTTTAATCTCTTAAAAGCACGCTGGTTTATTTCCAAGAATTCTTTCTTATCCGTACTCGTTGACAGCAACGATAAAATCCGAAGTCGATATGAGTTCTACTTTTCTTATAGTAAGACAAATTAGGCAGATAGTAAAGTAGCCCATCGAAGGCTATGTATTATAATGCAAAATTGTCTGTTTGCCAAATTTTATTTTTAAGTTCCTTAATAGATCTGACTATATCTATAGTGACGGCAAAACCTGCTCTACAGTTGCTTACAAGTAGCGAGATAACCGAACTTTGCGGACTGTGATGATGGAGGGATGTTACTAAATGTTCAAACAAGAGGCAGAGTTCAAGGTTTCATGACTTTGGCTCGCTAAAAACCGAGATCGGCTTTGGCTAGTTCAGCGGCGGCGAATACTTCTTCATCTGGCTTTTCTTCCCAAGCTGGGTCGCCAATTTCTGCATAGAAGGTTGAGTCGTAAGGACGGGTACGCACCACTACGGGCATAGGAACGGCGTGACCTAAAATTAAAGCTTGTTGCTTAGAGTCTAACTTTGATAACACTGATCGCAGTCCACCAGCGCCAGATACACCAGTAAAAATTGCATCAATGTCTTTTTCATCATTGAGCAAAGCGGTGATCCGAGTCCCAATTTGGGACATAACTTCATTATCTATCCCCGATGGACGTTGATCAACTACCATCAGAGTGACAAAATATTTCCGGAGTTCGCGGGCAATTGTACCAAAGATAGTACTTTGGACAACTCCTGGGTCAAGAAACCGATGGGCTTCTTCTATAGTAATCATTAAGGGAGTTGGGCGATCGCAAGGATTTTTGCTCTGCAAAAATTTATCTGCTTTCTTGACGTAATGTTCGTGAATCCGTCTGGTGATCATATTAGTCACCAACATATAAGAGAGCATGTTGGACTGGGAACCAAATTCCACCACTACGTTTTTCCCAGCTTCTAGAGATTGCAAAATTTTACTGATGTAATTTTGGGGGCAAACTGCTCGCATATATTTTAAACTATCCATCCGCAGAAGTTTGCGCTGTAAGGACATGATTGAACCTTTATGTCCTCGCTTCTCATCGCAAAACATCTCAATTTCTTCGTTAGTCATGTTCAGCAGTTGGACAATCCAAGACTTGCCAAACTCGCTATATAGGATGTTGGCGTTATCTAAAGCTGCGTCCGACAATCCTAAATCTCGACTGCATAATTTAATATCTTCAACTTCAATTTGCTCATAACTGAGATAAAGTTCTTGAGCATCCCGCACTCCCCGGCGCTTTGTCGATTCGGGATCTAGGGTATAGACTTCAACTTTCCCAGGAAATAGTTGCTTGAGCCCTTTAACTGTATTGACGTTCTTACCTTCTGCGACTGCTTCCCAGCCATACTCAGAGTGCATGTCAAAGATTAAGTTGACTGCTGCGTTTTTGCGAATGACACCAGCTAAAAGTAAGCGCGTCAAAAAGGATTTACCAGTACCAGATTTACCAAAAACGCCATTACTACGTTCGACAAAGCGGTTTAAATCGATACAAACTGGGACATCCATGTCTAAAGGTTTACCGATAGAAAAGTTGCGCCTTTGGGGGTCATCTTCCCAACCAAATACTCGGCGAAAATCATCCACGTTGGCTTCGTAAACTTGGCTAAAATGGCTGGGAATAGTTTTAACTGGCAATAATTCCATCGTGGTACTGGTTTGGGGCTGAAATGATGCCAAACCTGTGGTTGATGGTAAAAAGGGATTAGTCGATTTGCCATTATGCAGCGTCAAAGATTCATCAGATTCGGGAGTGAACATCAACATCGGTGCGAGGTTGATAGTTCCATAAGTACCGCTTCCGGCTAAAACATCTCGTAAAAAAGTGTCTTCCCAACTGGGGGGATTAGCAATAATGCGCGCGTTAGCAGTTCCCAGCGCCACATCTGTCAGCATACAGAAAAAACGCGATCGCATCCCCTGCACAACTAAAAACTTACCTACCCGCATATCTTCAACAGAAATATCAGGGTGCAATCGCACTTCTAATCCCCCAGTCAGAGAACCTTGAATTACCGAACCTAATGGTAATGGTTGTGCCGAATTCATTTGGTTAGTTAATAGTCATGAGTTAATAGTCATTAGTCAATAGTTAAATTTTCCTTGGAGGGGCTAGAGACTAGGGACTAGAGTAGTGTAGTGTATTCTATCTCTATTAAAACTGCTATGTTGATCAATATCTTCGCCAATTTACGAAGGTGAGATGATAATGCTTCAACCATTAATTCCTATTTGTTTGAGGATTGGCAAAAATAATCAGTCCTAAAAATTCCTTTAAGGTGTCCCACAAAGATTTTTTAATGTATTAACGGCAGGATAAGGGTTTCAGATTCAAAACTACCTTTTCATCGAAACGCTGATGTATGCTGAATTTTGCCACTGTTGCCAAAATTTATCTAGGCTCTTATTTTGGCAAAGGTATTGATTATCTAATCGATTTGAATTGCAGTAGGGGCGCTTCCAGATCCAGGTGTAGCGATTAGCGGTTTACGAAATTGGGCATAGAGGCGATCGCGCCAGGTGAAAAATGGTTCATAATCAGGATTATGTCCTAATGAAGGAACTCCTCTACCTCTGATAGATGCAGGTAAATCTAGATATGGCCCTTCAGGAAACTTCAATAGCATTGACAAACCTGCTACTGCCAAGTCAGCTAAAGTTGGTTCATCCCCAGTTAAATAGGGACTATCTGCCAATAATAAAGTCAGTGCTTCTAAATCTTGCTTTAAGTCGGCGATCGCTGATTTGATTACATCTGGACTATAACCTACTCCAAGTCCCAAAACTGTGAGGAAATCAGTGGGTACTCCGCCTACTAGAGTTTTAAGTACATCTGGTGTAGAGGTGGGTAATAAAGACTTACGGAAATTTTGATCTTGACTAATTGCAGAAAATAAAGCTTTTCTACCTTTAATACCTATTGATTCATCAGCCCATTCTTCCATCAATAAACATAAACCTTTTTGCTTTGGGTCTTTTGGTATCAGTGGGCGTTCCGGATATTGTAAGTCTAAATACTTAGCTATTTCTGTGGAATCAGCAATATATTTATTACCATCTTTCAATACTGGCACTTGTTTTTGACCAGTGAGTCGGAACAATTCTACTTGTCCAATTCCAGGCGTAACCTCTATTTTTCGGTAATCTAGCCCTTTAAAATCTAAAATCAGGCGTACTTTTTCCGAGTATTGGGATAGTTCCCATTGGTATAATTCCAACATATTGATACCTGATAATTAATTGCACAATCAACTTTATTATTGTATCTTTAGTTTCAGCTATTTTCTGAGTCAACCAATCAATTTATTGCCAGAATATTTATCGGCAAAGTCTATTTTTTTGACAACCTAGTTGATTTTGTCAAAATAAATATGCTTTATCTTGTGAGAATCTCAACTAATTTAGTTAATGGACTAAACAGGCATACATAAGCTTAATTTATTATTTTTTCAGTATTACTAGTCAAGTTTGTTTCTATCGCTTCTAGCATACTTGTTCTAGGATTTTTTAAATTTACCTAATTTATTCTGAGAGTCGAGGAACTTTTTCTTGATCAGCCTACGTCTCATATAGATTAGCACCTTTTGATAAGTATGCAATTACCCCAAAGATAAGTAGCTAATTTAACAAATTTACTGAATTTTACTGTGAGTTATTTCAAACTTGTAGTTATGAAATTGCTACTGGTACAATTTATTTCTCCAGTAACTCGCATTATTTTAGGATTAGTCTGACATGAGGAAAGGTAAAAATTATGCTGTAAACAATGATTCAGTAAAGCTGAAGAGTAAATTTTTTCAATTGAAATTACCTTGAGTTAAAGATCCATGATCATAGAGTTTTACAACCGCATCATATTTTTGCCAAAAAATCTTGCTTCTATGGTTAGATTTTGTGGGTAGCAAAATGTTATAAGTCTTTATGTAACTTGTGTAAAATCAAAACAAACAAAATTTATGAAGGCAAATTACAGCAAATTGTTGAGCAACTTGGCCAGTGTAGTAGGAGTAGCGGGCGTTAGTTTTCTGATAGCTTTGCCGTCTGGAGCAAAAGAAGCAACAAATCCTAACCCCAGTATTTTTAATGAAGCTCCTTATACCCGAAGTCAAGTTGAGCCTGTTTCAGAATTAACCAAAGAAAGCACCAAAAGCAAAAAGCAAGTAGCGCAGGGTGGGGGAAACAGCCCATTAAATCCTCGACCCAGTATTTTTGATGAGCCTCCTTATAACCGTGGTAGTCAGACTACACCTAGTGAAACTACACCCACTCCACCAACTACTACCCCAGAAGCGACACCTACCACACCCCCGTCTGAAGTACCAACTACTGAAACCCCTACTCAAGACAAGACCTTGGTGGCGATCGCAGAGTCAAACGGTTCCTTTACAATGTTAACCCAGGCATTAAAAGCAGCTGGACTGACGGATACTCTGCAAGGTAAAGAAAACTTCACAGTTTTCGCACCTACTGACGCTGCCTTTGCTAAATTGCCACAAGACGCGGTGCGAGATTTGTTGAAGCCAGAAAATAAAGAAGTACTAGTAAAGCTTTTAACCTACCATGTTGTGAGTGGTAAGGTGTTGTCCACCGATTTAAAATCTGGTGAAGTAAAAAGCATTGAAGGTGGTGCCATCAACGTCAAAGTTGATCCTGCTAATGGCGTAACTGTAAATGATGCCAAAGTTGTGAAGGCAGATATTACAGGTAGCAATGGTGTAATCCATGCAATTGATCAGGTAATTTTACCTCCTGACTTGTAAGACTACAGCGTTAATTTTATCTGTAGCAAAAATAACTTGAAAATAAAAATATACCCGTTCAAATCTAACATTTGAACGGTTTTTTGTATCTAGACCCTGTAATGCAGATATATTCTCGATTTTCTGGAATGTGCTAGATGAGTCTGGTAGTCATTTTTGCAAATTAAAAATGTTGCGATCGCTACCGATTTTAATTGTTAGGGCTTAGGATGGCTATGTATTTTTTTACAGTATAAATATGGCACAAACTTTTTACGTAAATCCAGTAACAGGAATTGATACCAACCCTGGTAATCAACAAACCCCATTTAAAACAATCACCCAAGCCCTTAAGGTTGCCACAAACGATACCAAAATTCAACTTGCAAATGGTAATTACAACGCCGCTAGTGGGGAAGTCTTTCCTCTGACGGTTCCATCTGGGGTAACTGTGGTTGGTAACGAAATCAACAAAGGTAACAGCATTTTAATTGAAGGAAGTGGTAGCTACCTCAGTCGCACTTTTGCTGGTCAAAATGTCACCTTCGTCTTACAAGATAACGCCGAACTTCGGGGTGTGACAGTCACCAATCTAGCTAGTCGGGGTAGTGGTGTCTGGATTGAATCAACATCTCCTACCGTTGCTAATTGCACCTTCACCCAGTGCAAACGTGAAGGAGTCTTTGCTACAGGCGATGCTAACCCAGTTATTCTCGGTAACGTGTTTAGTGAGAATGCTGCCAATGGGATTGCGATCGCTAAAAATTCCCAAGGTAAAATTCAAGGTAATACTTGCTATAAAACAGGTTACGGTATTGCCATTAGTGATGCAGCATCACCCATACTGATAGATAACAAAATCTCTGAAAATCGCTCTGGAATAGTTATTTCTGGTAGTGCGCGTCCTGTATTGCGTAACAATCTCAGTGAGAATAACACTGATGATGGTCTAACAATAATTGCAAGTGCGTTACCAGATATTGGTAGCACTAATAACCCAGGCGGGAACATTTTACGTAATAACGGTAAATTTGATGTGCAAAATGCCAGTTCCAACAAGCTGGTTTCAGTAGGTAATCAGATCAATCCGTCTAAGGTCACGGGTAATATAGAGTTTGCAGATAGTCAGGTTCCAACACCAACTCCGACACCAACACCAACTCCAACCCCAACACCAACACCAACTCCAACTCCAAATCCTATCGAATTAAGTGATATTGGTAATCATTGGGCATCTGTATTTATTCGAGAGTTAGTCAAACAGGGAATAGTAAACGGTTTTCCCGATCGCACATTTAAACCCGATGCTACAATGACGCGGGCACAGTTCGCAGCTTTATTAATAAAAGCTTTCAACCCACCTGCCAAACGTGCTGCTATCAAATTTAAAGATGTACCAGCAGACTTTTGGGCATCCAAAGTAATTCAACAAGCATATCAAGGGCAATTCCTCTCTGGTTTTCCTGACAATACCTTTAGCCCCAATAAAAATATCCAGCGTGTGCAAGTGATTGTCTCTTTGGTGAATGGAATCGGGTTAGGGTTATCTGGTGATGTTGCAACTGCTATCAAGGCTTTTGATGATCAAACAAAGATTCCTGACTATGCCAAAGATGAGGTTGCAAAAGCTATAAATAAGCAGATTATTGTTAACCACCCAAACCTTAAGCAACTCAACCCTACCCGCGATGCTACACGCGCTGAGGTAGCGGTAATGGTGTATCAAGCTTTAGTTGATGCTGGTCGTGTAGCGGCGATTAATTCGCCTTATATTGTAACTGGTTGATTACGCTACGCAGGTTAGTTGTTATTTGTCAGTTGTCAGTTGTCAGTTGTTAGTTGTTAGTTGTTAGTTGTTAGTTGTCAGTTGTTAGTTGTTTATTCCACTGACTACTTACCACTGACCACTGACCACTGACCACCGATTACCGACCACCGACCACCGACCACCGACCACCGACCACTGACCACCGACCACTGACCACTGACCACTGACAAAACTCTATCCTCTTGTGGGTAGAGTTTTTATAATGCTGTTATAACTACTCACACAGAACGGCTGCAAAAAAGCGATCGCTATGCTTCAGTATCCTCATCTCGAACAAGCGCTAAAATATCACTTCGGTTACGATCAATTCCGTCCCGGACAACGGCAAATTATCGAAGATGCGCTGCAAAATCGGGATTTACTGGTGGTGATGCCTACGGGTGGGGGAAAATCTCTGTGTTTTCAGCTACCAGCATTAATCAAAAAAGGTTTAACGGTGGTAGTGTCGCCGCTAATTGCTTTGATGCAAGACCAAGTGGAAGCACTGCGAAATAATAATATTTCTGCCACATTTTTAAATAGCAGTCTGAATGCTTATAAAGTGCGATCGCGTGAAGAAGCCATTCTTAAAGGTAAAGTTAGATTACTCTACGTCGCCCCAGAACGTCTTTTAAGTGAAAGATTTCTCCCATTTTTAGATTTAGTACATCACGAAATTGGTATTTCTACCTTTGCTATTGACGAAGCACACTGCGTTTCGGAGTGGGGACACGACTTTCGTCCAGAATATCGCCAATTAAGATCATTACGGAAACGTTACCCTAATATTCCCACTATTGCCCTCACCGCCACAGCTACAGATCGCGTCCGTGGTGATATTATCCAACAATTAGGATTAAAGCAACCTAGTATCCACTTGGCCAGCTTCAACCGTCAAAACCTTTATTACGAAGTTCGTTCTAAAACTAAATATGCTTATGCAGAATTATTAGAATTAATTAGAGAAATTGACGGTTCAGCAATTATTTATTGTTTGACTCGTAAAAAAGTTGATGAACTTACCTTTAAACTGCAAAATGATAAGATTTCGGCTTTGTCTTATCATGCCGGATTAACTGACGAAGAACGTTCCACAAATCAAACTCGATTTATTCGAGATGATGTGCGCGTGATGGTGGCAACAATTGCTTTTGGGATGGGAATTAATAAACCTGATGTGCGGTTAGTAGTTCATTTTGATTTACCCCGTAATTTAGAAAGTTATTATCAAGAATCTGGTAGAGCCGGAAGAGATAGCGAACCCTCGCGTTGTACATTATTTTTTAGTTTCAGTGATATTAAAACTATTGAATGGAGTATTAACCAAAAAACCGAACCTCAAGAACAATTAATTGCCAAGCAACAACTAAGGCAGGTAATTGATTATGCTGAAGGTACAGATTGCCGCCGTACAATTCAACTAAGTTATTTTGGCGAACGTTTTCCGGGTAATTGTGGTAACTGTGATAATTGCCGTTATCCCAAACCAATCCAAGACTGGACAATTGAAGCCATGAAGTTTTTATCTTGTGTGGCGCGTTGTAAAGAAAGATTTGGGATGTTGCACATTATTGATGTGTTGCGGGGTGCCAAAAATCAGAAAATTACTCAATACGAACACGACAAACTTTCTACTTATGGTATTGGCAAAGATAGAGGTGTAGATGAGTGGCGAATGCTGGGGCGATCGCTTTTGCATCAAGGTTTGCTAGAACAAACTAGTGATGGTTACTCTGTTTTGAAACTGAATGCCTTGAGTTGGGAAGTCATGAAGCGCCAGCGCACAGTTGCAATTGCGGCTCCAATAGTACAAAAGATTACCTGGGAAGAAGGAAGTGAAAAAGCCGTCGAAGCAGAAATATTATTGCAGAAGTTGCGATCGCTCCGCAAACAACTTGCTGATGAACAATCTGTCCCACCTTATGTTGTCTTTCCCGATTCTACGCTGAAATTAATGGCGCAGGTACAACCTCAAACCTTAAATGAGTTTGCTAAACTTTCTGGGGTAGGTAGTCATAAACTTGCCCAGTATGGTCAGAAATTCCTGGGAGAAATCAAAGCCTATCGCCAAGAACAAGGCATACCAGAACAACCCGATAGCACCACAGCTTTTAAAAATTTACCTACCGACACTGAATTAACAACTTTAAAATTGCACCAACAAGGTTTGAATATTGCTGCAATTGCCCAAAAACGCAACCTCAGCCCTTCGACAGTTTTTAATCACTTAGCAAAATTAATTGAAAAAAATCAGCCTGTAGATTTTAATCAGCTAGTACCGCTAGAACATCAACAAAAAATTTGGCAAGTTTTAGAAGTGCTTGGTGATATCTCACTGACTCCTATTAAAGAACAACTTGGTGAAAGTTACACCTTTGATGAAATTCGCCTCATGCGGGAAAAGTGGCGGCGTGAAAATCGTAAGTAAGTCAATTTTTCTGACCTACATTTCTATAATTATCATCCTCTGACAAAATAGAGCTTGTAGTGCGATGATGCAAACACTCATTGGAGGCGATCGCCTGTCTTAACACTATCACTAGAAGTGCGATCATCGTAGTAAAGTATTTAGATGCGTAGATGCAAAGCGGCTTGTCGCTAGACATCACCTTTACGAGAGTATGATTATCCTGGATGCGTAGGCGTAACCCGTCGTAAACATCGCCCATAAGTGAAGAAATTTCTGCTTTACTTGCATCATTGATGAGTGTAAGTCAATGGGTTTATATCTACTATTTATGGCGACCTAATTTAAAAGACGAAGCTGACAATCACTTAATTGAATTAGCAGTTGCGGGAAATGCTCAAATTATTGCCACTAACAATGTCAAAGATTTCCAAAATACTGAATTGTTATTTCCTAACCTATCAATATTAAAACCTGAACAAATGATTAGGAGTTAAAAAAAATGGCAACTTTAACCATTCGTTTACCAGACGATAAGCATAATAGATTGAAAGAACTTGCTCAAGCCAAAGGCATCAGTGTCAATAAATTGATTGAAGAACTCTCCACAATAGCTTTAGCAGAATTTGATGCCCATACAAGATTTAAAGCAATGGCTGCAACTGGCAACCCAAAAGAAGGCTTAAGAATACTGGCTAAACTTGATGCCCTGACAGAATAGAGCTTGTAGTGCCATGATGCAACCACTCACCGGAGGCGATCGCTCATAGTAAAGTATTTAGATACGATCGTCCTTACAAGAATAAGAAAATAAGGGTGCGATCGCCTGTCTTAACGCTATCACCAAGTACGATCACTATTCGGATTTTGGTAAAGGTTATTAGAAATGTCAAGGATAGGGCTAAGATTAATTTATATAGGTAGATAGAAAGTCTAAATATGTTGAATGCGGTAGAGTTTCAAGCAAAGATTCAAAATGGTTTGTAAGGATTCAGGTAGCAGAGTATTGACAAAGGGGACAGTTGAGGAGGAGTATCACAGATATGAACCAAAACCTGCCTCAAGATTTAGACCGAGAAAGCTTGAACCAGTTATCGAAGGAAGAACTGGTAGAGATAATCATTGAGCAGAACAAGGTAATACGTGAGCTACAGAAAATTATCTACGAACTACAGCAAGAAATAGAGCGTTTAAAAATCAGCAGAGATTTGGATAGTTCTAATTCATCGAAACCACCATCACAAGACATTCACAAAAAGAGCGAAAACAAAAAAGTTCCTCCTCAAGAGGAATCAAACCAGCCGAAAAAGAAACCAGGTGGGCAACCAGGATATCAAGGTAAGACTCGTAAAAGTTTTGGCAGAGTAGACCGTTATGAAATCTTACGCCCAGAGAACTGTGTTTACTGTGGTCAAAAAGCATTTGCGTCTGTGGCAGTAAAAGTAGAAAAACACGCGGTAGCGCAATTAGTGGAACGACCCATAGAAATAGTTGAGTATCAACGCCAAACCTGTGTGTGTGAGTGCTGTGGAAATGTACAAACAGCAGCTTGGCCAGAAGATATTATCCCAGGACAAGATTTAGGGGTGAAATTACAGGCATTTTTAGGGTGGGCAAATAATTATGCACATATGCCCTATGAAAAACAGCAGGAAATGTTGTGGGAATTGGGTCAAATTGAAATTGGTCTGGGAACTTTAATCACCACCAAATGAACGAATTCAAACAGCGATTCAACCAAGTATTACTGAGTTAAGTAATTGGGTAAAACAGACACAACCTAACGTTCATGTGGATGAAACACCTTGGTCTGTCAAGGGAGTTAAAGAATGGTTGTGGGTAGTTGCCAATTCTGAGTTTTGCCTGTTTACTGCGGCTGATACTCGTTCTAGAGCCGAATTAGAGACAATTTTAGGAGCTAAATATACAGGGGTACTTAGCAGCGACGATTTTAGTGTTTACAATGGTTATGCTGTAACTGACCAACAGAAATGTTTGGCTCATCTACGCCGTCACTTCAAAAAATTAATTCAACTTCCAGGTCTTCACAACCAAGCTATTGGTGAAGCGTTTGTTGATTTAATTGATGAAGCTTTTAGAAGTTATGCTCAATGGTTTGAAACTCTTGACCAGAACAGTTACAACGATTGGGTCAATCAATTCAAATCTAAATTGCAACAAACACTTAATCAGTGGATTGACCTTGCAGGAGCTACCGCAGGCCGACTTTTACGCTCTTTACGCTCTTTACGCGATAAAGCTCATCAATGGTGGTATTTCCTTGAGTATCCTGAAATTCCTCCTGATAATAATCAGGCTGAACGCTCACTTCGTTTGGCTGTGACAAAACGCAAGGTTAGTGGTGGTTCCCGTTCAATGAAGCGGTTTCAACACACTGCCAATTTGTTGACGGTAGTACAGACTTGAGGCAGCGCGTTGGGCGGCTCTGCCGACTTGAAGCGACTGCCGTGCCGTCGTCAAGGTAGGTCTGTCATTGATTTTTTTGCACAAGCTCTAATTGCTGACTCTAATCATAGTCTGTCTCGTCCTTCTTTGCTTCCCCAATATTAGACCTGAATCCCTGAAGGGGTGACAAAGAAGCTACAAAGCAGACTGGATAAGAGACATAGCACGTAGACCCTTGCGAAAATAGGGTAGTTTACTGGGCTTTAAACGCATTAAATCATGAGCTAAATCAGCCCAAAACTCCATTGCACCCACCCATAATTGGCCATACAAACCAACCCAAAATGCGCTATGTCGGCGATGTAGTCGGTTTAATTCCTTCAGACGACCAATATATTTTTGTAATCCCATTTGACGAGAGTTACGACCTGCTAAAACAGCACAAGTATAGGCGATAGCAATTAATAAAATCAGTGCCATCAATCGTTGACCATCAGCAGAAGTAGATTCAAGATTATAGCCACCAGTCTTGCAATCACGGAACATGGCCTCAATGCCACTGCGCAACTTAAATGCTTTAATGGCATCGGCAAGACTATCTAGATT
>NZ_JAECZB010000078.1 GCF_016056295.1 Atlanticothrix silvestris CENA357 | reverse complement strand
CCAGCTCCCCCTGCACCCCCTGCCTCCCCTGCTCTCTTCGCTCACCACACCAGTATCTAATTCTTTTGTGTTTATTTTTTGGCTCTATAACGTGTTTTTTAATGACTTCTAGGTATTGTGGCAGTTTTTTTTAAATTCTAATTCTGCTTCTTCGTTGTGTTTTATCCCGACTGCTCTTGGTACTTTTAACTTCGCTTTCATTCGATAACGTACTGTATCATGTACTACTTTGTATGACGCTTCTACTCCTTCCACTGCTTTCAACCATGTTCGGATTTCTTTATAACTCTTAAATCCTTCTGGCTGTTCGAGTTCTTTTAAAAGTTGTTCTTTGGTCAAATCATTAATAATTGGCGGTCGCCCTGTACTCTTTTTTATTGATAATAGACCATTTATTCCCGACTCTGTATAAGTTTTTAACCATCTCTGTACTGTCACCCTTTCTCTACCCACGACTACAGCTACATCCTGTATCGTTTTTATTTGTCCCATTTTCAGCAAATATAAAGCTTGAACTCTTTCGCGGCTTGATGCTACTTTTTGTTTTATGAGTAGTTCATGCAACTCTTCGACTGACTCTTTTATCTCTACTTTAGTGACTCCAACCATTTCCGCTCGCTCATATTTACTCCTAAGCTATCTGTATCATACTTTTAGTAAATTGGTATGAGTCCATAGACGCAAGCACAGCAGACCCAACTTTGGATGGTTGACCTGCATCATTTGGTTAGGTGTCGGCCATGTTGTCGAATCGTTGAGCTTAAACTTTTCACCGTGAACACGAGGACGACCAAAACCTGTGTAAGGTGGAGGCGCACCATAAAGCAATACGGTTCAGTTAAGGCTAGAAAGCTGATTAGTAATGTGAAATTTCGGAGCTTCTACTCTTTGTCAGGTACCTCTGTGTTGAGGCTTTTTAGAGCGAAACTTTGATACAGGTTTCTTCACGACTCTGGGATTAATACGGTGAACACGTTCAGGTAGCAACGTATCTAAAATCTCGACAATTAACCAATCGAAAAAAAAGGTAATTCTTCGGTCTGTAAGCCTTGAAATTTAGGAATAGCACGACGAATAACTCGTAATGTACCTGTAAAACTCAAGCGTAATGGTGGAACCCCAGCATTAGTTGCAGCTTGAAACATTAACACTCGTACTGACCAATGAGCTAACAACCAACCATAAATTTCTTGCACTACTTCTCGTGGTTTTTGAGAACGAACGTGAGTTTTACGCCCTAATACCAATTCACGAAAAATTTGATTCAAATAAAGCATCAAGAATAAAATCCCAACCTGTAATAGAAGCAACGATTGATGTGTTTAATTTTTCCAAACGCCTCCAGATAAATTGTCTTAACTCATCTAAAGTTCCAAAGCTTTCCCAAGCTAAATGCCTTTTAATTTCCTCCCATAATCGCTCAATTGGATTAACTTGGGGTGTGTGTGGAGGTTGAAATAATAAAATGATATTTTCTGGTATTTGAAGATGCTGGCTAAAATGAAAAGCTCCATTATCTAACTGAATAATATGGATATCT
>NZ_JAECZB010000077.1 GCF_016056295.1 Atlanticothrix silvestris CENA357 | reverse complement strand
TTGTTCCTCCTATTCGCATTCAACAGTTAGGAGATCCTAATTTTCTTTCTTTTCATGGTGTAAAATATGCTTATGTGACTGGTGCAATGGCTGGCGGTATCGCTTCTGAAGAAATGGTCATTGCTTTAGGTAAAGAGAAGATTTTAAGTTCTTTTGGTGCTGGCGGTTTAACTCCAGAGCGTTTAGAAGCTGCAATTAATCGCATTCAATCAGCTTTACCTCATGGCCCTTATGCTTTTAATTTAATTCACAGTCCTAATGATATGGCGATTGAACGCCGGGCTGTAGATTTATATCTAAAATATCAAGTCACAACTGTAGAAGCTTCGGCATTTTTAGACTTAACTACCAACATTGTTTATTACCGTGCTGCTGGTTTAAGTTTAAATGATGCTAATCAAATTGAAATCAAAAACAAAGTCATTGCCAAAATTTCTCGTCGAGAAGTAGCGAGTAAATTTCTCCAACCAGCGCCGGATAAAATCCTTCAAGAGCTTGTTGAAAAAGGACTAATTACCCAGTTGCAAGCCAAGCTAGCAGCGAAAGTACCGATGGCTGATGATATTACCGTCGAGGCTGATTCTGGTGGTCATACAGATAATCGCCCTTTGGTTTGTTTATTGCCTTCTATTATTGCTTTGCGCGATGAAATTCAAGCACAATATAATTATAAACAATCCATTAGGATAGGCGTTGCAGGAGGAATTGCTACACCACAATCAGCCTTAGCTGCTTTTATGATGGGTGCTGCTTATGTAATGACTGGTTCAATTAATCAGTCTTGCATTGAATCTGGAGCTTGTAAACATACTAAGCAACAATTAGCCCAAGCAGAAATGGCTGATGTCATCATGGCTCCAGCCGCAGATATGTTTGAAATGGGGGTAAAACTTCAAGTCCTCAAACGAGGTACTTTGTTTCCCATGCGGGCGCAGAAATTGTATGAATTGTACAGAACTTATGACTCAATTGAAAGCATTCCTCTCCTGGAAAAAGAGAAGTTAGAAAAACAGATTTTTCGTAAGACGATTGCTGAAGTATGGGAAGGAACAGCAACTTATTTATCACAGAAAAATCCTGAAAAATTGGGTAAGGCGGTTAACAATCCTAAATTGAAAATGGCTTTGATTTTCCGGTGGTATTTAGGATTATCTTCCCGTTGGTCTAGTTCTGGTGAAAAAGGTCGAGAAGTCGATTATCAAATTTGGTGCGGCCCAGCAATGGGTGGTTTTAATGACTGGGTGCGGAGTTCCTACTTATCAGAACCAAATAATCGCCGAGTTGTTGATGTTGCTCACCACATCATGACTGGAGCAGCATTTTTATATCGGATTCAAAGTTTGAAAATTCAAGGAATGCAAATTCCTGATTACTACAGTCAGTATGTTCCAGAGCCTTCTGCTCATTTTTCAGAGGTAATTTGAGTTTTAGGGTGGGTTATACCTACCCTATGAAGATTTCGGAAATTACTCACGCCGAGGCGCAGCGAAAAGTTGGCATAGCGCAGCGTAAAGCCTGCGGCATAGCTCGCTTAGAGCGAGTCCGCGAGCGTCGGAGGGTTTCCCTGCATAACAAACTTTTCAAGACAGAGACGCAGAGGGTATAAGAAGTTGATTGTCGTTTTTCAGCTTATTTGTACCATAAAATGTTCGGTTTTTCATTTGAGCTAACACTACTTTCAAGGTTTACAAATGAGTTCACCACATTCTCATACCGCCGAAGAAATTCAAGCATGGTTGACAGGTCATCTAGCTGAGATTTTAGGAGTTAAAGCGGCAGAAATAGACATTCGAGCGCCTCTTGATAGTTACGGTTTAGATTCTGCACAGGGGATGCTTTTAGCTGCAAAAGCAGGCAAGTTTTTGGGCTTTCAGTTATCTCCTCTACTACTGTGGCATTACCCCACTATTGAATCTCTTTCCCAACGTTTAGCAGAAGAATCTGAAGCTTCAGAGTCGGAAGTATTTGAGATTTAAAAATCAAGATTGGGGAAGTTGGGTGATGACATTAGATAAACAATTGAATTGAAAAAATTGGAAAATACTATGAATGCATCCGAAATTTTGGCAAATCTCACCCAACAAGGTGTACAAATTTGGGTAGAAAATGAAAAATTAAATATTCGTTCGCCCAAAGGTATACTAACTCCAGATATTCAAGCGGAAATAACTGCTCGTAAACCAGAGATTTTAGAATTTTTACGCGAGCGCAACACCATTACTACTTCTCCTACAGTACCATTACCTCAAGGTTTAAGTTTGCAAACCATTGGGCGGTTAATTGGTGAAACTGGTGATCAATTAAATCCAGAATGTAAGCAACCGATTATCGATCCCAAACTCATGGCTCAAAGGCTAACTGTCACTTTTAGACCTTTGCCAAAGGGTTATAAAAATGCAGAAATTCTCAAATTTAGAGCCGAACTAGAACAAAAATTGCAAGCTTATGGAGTGAACGTTACACCTTGGCAACAAGCCACTACTGAGTTTCGCTATGAATTTAAGATATCATTAATTAATCTGAAACAAAGTATTAAAACCAGAGTAGTTAAAACTGGAATTAATGCTGTCATTGATGTTGATAGACCACCGTCTGTAAGAAGTCGCGCTGAAACATTTGCAGCCGAAAAACTCTATCAATTGTATTCACGCTTTATTTTGAAAGAACGCAAAATTTCAGTTTCTCGAATTGCCGGTTTAATTGGCTGGGCGGAAGAATGTGCTGCTAAATATATTGAAGATCCTACGAATACTCAGGTAATTGTTCTCACCGACTTAGATCAGAAGTTTGTTAATTTTCAAACTCCTTATCAGCAAAAAATTAAGATGGGGTTGAATACTCTAGTTAGAACATTTTCGGAAATTGTGATTGGAGTTTCTGATTCTCAATTTTCGATTTTAAATATGAATCTCTCCGATTCAGTATTTAATAGGGATGAGATTGATGGATTCGTTTTAAAATCACTCATTCCTAAAGTTTATGTTCCCATCTTACCGTTGCCTCTCACCAAATTTAAATTAGGACAATATAATCCGCAGTCATCAAGTTATGCACAAAAATTAGTCAGCTTGAGTACTCAGTTAGAGAATACCAATCTCTTTCCTCCTGGTTCTAAGCTGAGTGAAGTAATTAAAAGACAATCTCACAGAGATATTGTCAATGTGATTGTTAATGGCAGAACTGGTGTTTCTTACGGTTTTGTCGCTTATGCAGAACCACCACAATATGTTGGTGAAATTGACATCCCCGAATATGAATGGGAAAATCTAGCGCCTGTTGTTGGCTTTAGTAGTGATGAAGTCCGTCAAAATGACGTTGGTAGACGGTATTTAAAAACTAAAATAGGAGAAGAATATAAATTTAAACAAATTCCTGACATCTGGATTTGTAGCGCTCGTTCTGGCTCCAATAAAACCAATTTAAATTTAGAAAGTGACATTCTTAGAATTGGTCTTACAGATAGATTATTGCTAGATTTACCACAAGGAGTTGATCCAACATTAGCAGACATTAAACCATCTTACGATGTTTATGTAATGCTGGCGATCGCCATGTCCGCATCTCTGTATGCACCCAACTTAATTAGCAACGGTATGCCGATGATTCACTTCCACGGATATCCATCTGTTGAATGGTTGCAACAGCATGAATATTTTATGGGAGTGAACAATCCTTCTGTACCTTGCGGCACTTATGAATCAGGGGTATTTAACTTTTTAGGTATTTATAATTTGGTCAATCAATATGGCACAGATATTAATTTAGCCTGCTTGATAGAACCAGATCATGGCACTAATATTATTACTCCTGATTTGGAGTATCTCCTAACAAGATTGCAAGCTGGTTGTGAACAATCAACAATCGAATTAGGCGGCAAACATTTTGCTTCTTTAAAAAACAAGCTAATACTCGAACAACCCCAAGTTGACGCGTAAAAGCAAGCAGGGGCTAGGGGCTAGAGAAGGTAGGAGAAGCAGAGAAGCAATAAGAGGGATAAAGGGAAATGAAAAAACAAACCCTTTAACCGTTCCCCTTTCTTCCTTACCCTTTCTTCCCAATCCCCCAATGACGGCAGGTTACTCCAGTTGAGGAAACTCTAAGAGCGCACTGCCTTGCCTCCCCAATACCCCTATTCCTCATTTATAATGACAAACCTTAAAGGTAAAACAGTACTTTTGACCGGAGCCTCACGCGGTCTGGGAGTATATATTGCCCGCGCTCTGGCAAAAGAACAAGCAACCATAGTCTGCGTTTCTCGTTCCCAGGCAGGACTAGATACAACATGTGATGAAATCAAAGCTTTGGGCGGTCAAGGAATTAGTATTCCTTTTGATATGAAAAACGTAGCGCAATTGTCACTTCTCGTTCAGCAAGTTCAAGAAATTGTTGGTTCAGTTGACATCTTAATTAATAATGCTGGTGTAGAAATTCATCGAGCTTTTGTAGATTATTCTACAGAAGAAATTCAGTCAATATTAATCACTAATCTCCTGTCCGCTATGGAATTAACTCGTTTATTACTGCCAAACATGATAGAACGAGGTAGCGGTCGCATTGTTAATATCGCTTCTCTAGCTGGTAAAAAAGGAGTAGCTTATAACAGCATTTATTCTGCGAGTAAAGCAGGTTTAATCATGTGGAATGATGCCATGCGTCAGGAGTTTGCAGGTACTGGCATTCATTTTTCAGCAATTTGTCCAGGATATGTTTCAGAAATTGGGATGACAGCTGATAGTCGTATCCCTGCACCTAAGTTAGCGGGTGTTTCTACACCAAAACGCGTTACGAATGCCATTATCAATGCCATTAAATACAACAAAGCAGAAGTAATTGTCAATGAAAATTTCATCACGGAAAGCTTGGCAAAACTAATGTTTGCGATTGGACAATTGTCTCCTTCTTTTGTCGATATACTTTATCGGTGGTTGGGTGTGGTCAAATTAAACAAACGACGGGTAGAAGATTGGACTCCCAATCGTGTGGAAATCAGAACTCATCATAAATAACAAAAAATTATGGAGGGCTTAAAGCCCTCCATAATTTTTTGAATTATAACTCAATTTTTAATACCTTTTACCTCCTGGCTATTTACATACTAGGAAGTGCTTTTACTTATTAAAAAGTGAAAAAAGTCAAGCTATTATGAATGATTTATGAAGTTTTAGTAAATTCAGTAGTTATACTGAAAAAATATTTTAATGCTATGGTACTTTTTATCAAAGCTATTTGTCTGCTTAATTCAAAATATAAAAAGTGTATTTAGCGTATGCTATTTAATTCACCGGAGTTTATATTTCTATTCTTGCCAATTACTCTTTTCATATTTTTCTCCTTTGGTAAATATGGTTATCACAAACTAGCGATCGCTTCTTTAGTGATCGCTTCTTTATTTTTCTATGCTTGGTGGAACCCAAAATACTTATTATTGCTTGTAGCGTCAATTCTCTTTAATTTCTTTATAGGTCATACACTAAACCAAAATTGGAAATCGCCAGCTAAAAAAAAGGCACTACTTATACTGGGTGTAACAATTAATCTCATCCTCATCGGTTATTTCAAATACGCTAATTTTTTCGTTTCAAGCGTAACAGATGTATTAGGTATAAACTTTAACTTACAGAATATTATTCTGCCATTAGGTATCTCCTTCTTTACTTTCCAGCAAATTGCATATTTAGTAGATTCTTACCGCAATGAAACGAAAGGCTATAATTTGGTAGATTACTGCTTATTTATTAGCTTTTTCCCTCAACTAATTGCAGGCCCTATTATTCACCACTCAGAAGTAATGCCGCAATTTAATGATAAAATCGTATATCGGTTTAATTCAGAGAATTTTGCAGTAGGTATAACTATTTTTAGCTTAGGATTATTCAAGAAAGTTGTATTTGCGGATAACATTGCTATCTATGCAAGCCCAGTGTTCAATGCTGCTGCTCAAGGTGTATTACCCACATTTTTAGAATCTTGGGTTGGCGCACTTGCTTACACATTACAGCTATACTTTGATTTTTCTGGTTATTCTGATATGGCAATTGGTATAGCTAGAATGTTTGGGATTAAATTACCAATCAACTTTTTTTCACCTTATAAAGCTTTAAGCATCACTGATTTCTGGCGTAGATGGCATATCACCCTTTCTAACTTCCTTCGAGATTATCTATACATTCCTCTAGGTGGTAATCGTCAAGGTGAGATGAGACGTAATATAAATTTAATGGTAACTATGTTATTGGGAGGACTTTGGCACGGTGCAGGCTGGCAATTTATCTTTTGGGGTGGGTTACATGGGCTTTATTTAGTCATTAACCACCAATGGAATACTTTACAAAAAACACACGACTGGAAAATAAAGAATGGGCTGAGTATAACATTGAGTTGGTTTATAACATTTTTAGCAGTTGTTTTTGCATGGGTATTCTTCAGAGCAAAAAATATGAATACTGCATTTGCGATATCAAAAAGTATGCTTGGATTAAATGGTCTTTCGTTTAGTAACGATCTTATAGAATCAGGATTGTTCAAAATCATATTTCATATTTCTGTTTTACTTGTTATTGTATTGTTTACACCAAATGTCCAAGAATGGATGAGTAAGTATGAACCAGTATTAAACTATGAAAAATTAAAAAAATTATCTTCTAATAATATTGTATGGTCTAGACTACAGTGGCAACCTAATAAAATTTATGCTCTAGTGACTTCGGTTTTAACAGTTATTGCATTACTACATCTTACCAAGGTTAGTGAGTTTTTGTACTTTCAGTTTTAGGTAAAATCAAAACTAATGCTCGATTATTTTAAAATTTACTTTACGGTAGTCAGCGTGCTTCTTTCGTCTGTTGGAGCAATTAATTTAACTATTGACCCACTTTGGTATTTCAGGGGTAACAAATTAAAAAATTTTAATATGTCGTTCAATGAGAGACTAACCAAAACTAATCTATTTTTACATAGTAATAGGCAGAAATATGATTGCCTAATATTTGGTAGCTCTCGCTTAACCTTGTTAAATACTACATCACTTAAGAATAATGTTTGTTTCAATTATTCCTTCAGTGCTGCAAAATCTGAGGAGTTTGCCAAATATGCTGCATACGCCAAAGAAAAAGGAGTTAATCCTAAAAAAGTATATGTTGGGATAGACGCTTTTAATTTCACTCCAAGCAAGAAGACAGCTTTTCAATCTAAAGTTGAAGTAGCAGAACCAAAACCCATCTATCAGTCTTATCTATTATCTTTAGATACTTTGAGATTTTCTTTTAAAACAATTACTGGACAATTTTCAGAGGTTAGGTTTTATGATCAAGGGTTCCAAGGTAGAGTTAGTAAGAATGCCCCACAGTATAAGCCTAAATTTTCTAATAAAAGATCTCAAGAGAAATGTGACTTTTCTCGCATACCCTATTACAAACAAATACGGCAGATATTTCCAAATGCTGAAATTATTGGTTATGTACCACCTATTTCAGCTTGGAAAGTTTTTAATGATAGTTATGCTCGTGGTTTGCTGGATTGCCAATTAGAAGGTATTTATCAAGTCGCAAAGAACTTTGACACTACGTATGATTTTTCATATCCTTCAAAATTAACGACAAGAACAGATAATACTTATGACGGTAGTCATTACTACCCAGATGTACATGACCAAATAGCAAAAGTTTTGGAAGGGAAAAGAACAAATCTTGGCATTCGCGCCAACCAGTATAGTTTAAATGAATATCAGCAATTTCATAAAAATAAACTGAAAGAGTTTTTGCAAAAGCAAGGTGAAGGAAGTCGCTGGTAGAAAACTTTATTGCATTAACATCAGTACTGCCAATATTTCAGTTGATAACCAAAACCTGCCACAGCAACAGCAGCAAGATAATTATCAGCAGGTATTATCTCAATGAGGCTCCAGTCTTGGAGTGTCTGCAACCTAGCTGATTCTGTAGGAGTGAGCGCTATTTCAATTTGTTCTAATTGCGCGATTCCTTCGCCAGTAGCTTTTAAATAAGCTTCCTTACAAGTCCAGTAACGGAAAAACATTTCTTGCTTTTGGTCAGCAGGTAGCGATCGCATGACATCATATTCTCTAGGCAAAAAGAATCTTTGGGCTAGGGCTTCCACGTCAGACATCGGGCGGATATATTCTAGATCTACACCTATTTGGCGATCGCAACTCACTGCACATAGAGCTAACCCTTGGGAGTGAGACAAATTAAAGAATAAACCAGTGCTGGCGAAAGTATCTGCTAATACTGGTTTTCCACGGTGTTGATAATCAAACTGTACTTGTTGTGGCTCGATGCCTAAATACCCAGCCAAGATTCTGCGGAGAATTCCCCGCCCAGCAATAAAACGCTGGCGATGCTCCTGAAAATGAAATCTGTTGGCACGAGTCAGTTCGTCACTAGAAAGAGTTGCTGCTAAATTGTGTAGTTGTGCTTCAGGTCGGTCAAGGTCAATTCGCCAGACATGAACATCGTTCGGCAATAATATGAAATCTGTCGGTGCAGGCAGCCACATATAAATAAGACCAGTCATCGCTGGGGACTGGGAATTAGGGATTTGAGACTGGGGAAATTCTTCTTTAATCCCCAATCCTTTTCATAATTTCAAAAATTAGCCATTTTGGCACACCTTTTTTTCCAAGGACAGCTATGCTTTGGGAGTGGGATACATTTCATGTGAAAAGTATTGGAAAACATAATCCCTCAGTTCACGACTGAGGGATTTTTTACGTTGCCAGCAAGGGTATAAGTCTAGTACAGCTAAAAATCTTAGCAAGATAGTCTGTTAATTTGGGAAACTTTCCTTGTTTATATTTTAGCTGTAGTAAATTTTACTTGGCTTATCTCCGTGCTTGAATTGTGAGCATACGTAAATGGGCTTAAAAAAGTTTATTGGGTATTTATTTTTTCTTGATATATTCTTAGCTATTTAACTAAACCTCCTATCTGCTTAGCCCGGTGTTTGCGACTGAGTATGCACATCATTAAAGTTAGCAACACTACAGCTTTGAGTGTGGATGGTTCTATCACCCTCTTCACTTCCGGTGCTGGTGGCGGAACATAGGTGTTACACGGCGGAACTCCGACGACCTGGCCATTACCACCAGGAGTATCATCACATACAGGGGGACTAGGAGGTGGAACGATAACACCAGGAGGTATATCGACTCCAGGAGGAATGGGCTGGCTTGAAGAACTGTCTCCATCATCTCCACCTCCAAGGCTTAATACCAGTGCTAAAAGACCAATACCTCCAAGTACTGGCAAGAATGGAAAATTAAAACCCCCGGCTGCTGGCTGAAGAAAATCTTCAAAAGCTAAAGAAGTATCTGGGACTGCATCTATAGCTACTCCTTCTGAAAGCACTGGATTAATGCTGATAGCTTCTCCTGGTAGCGGTATCCCCTCACTTACTTGGTTTGGAGGATTAATTGGTACACGTCCAAACTCGCCACTAACTATAGACGGTGGTGAGTATGGAAAGGAAAATATCTTCAAAATGCTATCTTGCAGCCTCTGCTCATTTCCAGTGTTCAGCGCCTGTAAGCCACTAGATATAGTATTAAAATAATATTTCGTCATATCTGGAGGCAAATCCAGAGAGCTAATCTGCTGTTTAAGATTAGGGACTTTTGCCACCTCATTCAAAAGCACGCGCCCATAGGAATATTTAAAGTCGAGCAAACCATCGCGGGCACTAAGTGAATTGTTGCCTCTTGATAATGGTGCCCAGGCGAAGTTCTGGGTTACAGTTCCTAAACCTTGTACAGGATTGCGACTCACAGACTGGCCAAGAACATATTGATACCTGTCCACAATCGAGGGGGACGGTTCTTGCCAAAACGAGGCGTAAGGAATTTGATCAAGATTAGGATCGTTACCGTAAAAAGTAGCAAAATTACGATAATTTTCTGGGCCACCAGCCGCACGCACTAACATTTCTTGGTAGCTAGGGCCGCCATTAGACCTAACTATTTGCTCTAGTACTGTTCCTGTTTTGTTGCAACCCAGACCAAATCCCACACTACAATCGGGGATAACTTGTATCTGGCGCAGATCATTATTATGTTCTAACTGATAACGGAGATATTCTGGCTCCTGCCCTGGGGGAATACGATAGCGCCCACCCACATCTAGTCCAATTGGTTGTGCAGTAGCTGATTGACACACAGAAAGTGCTACCGCAACAGACGAGAATAAAAGTGTAATACCTTGAAAAGTTGACTTCACCAAGACGCACCTCAGATAAGCTAAATAAGAAGTTTCTTGCCCACAACTAAAATGGGGCAGATTTATTGATTTGGTTTTAAAGAATCTCTTAAAGAGGATGGGAATCTTCTTTTTACAGACCTTGAACTTAAGTTATTAGGCAATTGGATGTTGATTGTAATTGCTGTACCTTTAAGTTCTCCTGTTGGTAGTGTGTGGTATAACACTAATGCTCGGTTGGGTTGGTCAAAGAGAAATCCACGTCGTGAGGGTTTTATTTTTCCTTCCTTAACCAGAGAAACAAAGCTTTCCAAATATCTACGTATACTTTGACGGTTATCTTGACTAGCATTCATGTGACGCTCGACGAGGGTCATAAAGAATTCGATACTACGTTCTTCTTGCCCCTTTATTAACCTCCCATTGTCAAGAAAAGAACTTCCTATAAGCTTTCCATCAAGTTCTTGAACTTTAAAAAGGGTATAGTAACGTCCCTCTTTTTTGGGGTCGTTCACATAACATACCCAAGAACCTCCTTGGCTCTGTGTAAAACCTTCTTGGGCAAGGTAAGAAAGCAAAGAATTACTTTGCTGGCTTTGTTGTGGTGGAGGTAATAAATCCTCAACAGGATCTAGAGAGCAAATTCGTTGAGTTGTTATTTGTGGAGGATTAACAGGAATTTCTTGCTGTTGTGTTGTGCCCTGTGGAACTTCTACAGGGATTTGTTGTTGTTGTTGTTGTGTTGTTCCCTGTGGAGGATCGACTATAATTTCTTGCGCGTATACCGACAGCGGTTTGTAATAAGACATTGCAACACTAGACATGGTAGCGATCGCAAATACTTGGGAAGCAAATCGTTTAGACAAATTCACATTTATATTCATCTTTTTTAATTTTTCAGAGATCCTCTAAGGTTTGAATATAGATCATAAAGTGAGAGTGACACTCGATTTGTTTTGTTTCATCAGTAATTACACTACTTAGCCACACAAACAAAAAGTTTTCATAAAGTACAAAAGCAATGGAGCGCTGCACTCATAATTTATGTAATTTGAATTTTAAAATGTTTTATTAGTTACAGAGGTGCCTCCTCTGTACTCACCTTACACATAGAAACATGAATGAGCTGTTCGCAATTTGTTTGCTTGATATTTGATGTTATTGCTAATTTCCCTGCAAGGATTGAATAGGTTCATGATTTTGAGAAGTAGTACGCCCAACTAATTTTTTGTCCAAATTTGCTATCTCAGTTGTCAAAAATTATTCTTCAGTGGACTGACTCTACCATTAGATAATTAGGAGGAAAATGTTGCATGGGCAACTTTAAAAATTGAACACTGGGGATTTTTCTTACTTAATAGCACCATGATTTCGATTTAATTTCGAGCTAGTAATAGATTAGCTAAGTATATAGGTCTAAAGTAATGTATATATTGAGCATCGAGATCAAAGCTCAAGTAGCAAATGCTTCTTCTCTCATATATATTTCACACAATCCTGGGTGGAGATACAGATTCGTAAGCCTCTGCGCCAATCACTGAGTTGGTAAAGATTTGTAAAGGTATTGGGAACATGTCTGTTAAGAGCAGGGAAGCAGGGAATGAACAATCTTGGGAAAAGGTGAGCCAGCGCGGTCTTCTCCCTTGGCGCTAGCCTCTCCCTTTGGGAGAAGGGGAGACGCTACGCGATGGGGGTTTCCACGCCACTTGCTTTATGCCGGCGGCACTTCCTTCAAGTCGGCATAGCCGCCCAACGGAGTGCCTTGGGAACCCGTCCACCGCAGTGGCTCCCCATGAGCGACTGGCGATCTTCGCAGCGTAAAGCCTGCGGCATAGCTACGCTTAGAGCGACGCAGGAGGGTCATCCCGAAGGGGGTAAAGGATGAAGAAATAAACCCTTTCTCCATGCCCCATGCCCCCCGCCCAATGTTTCGCTGAATCATACGCAAATGAAAATGTAACGGCGATTTATGGCAAAATAACTTGGATTAGCTACGCGATCGCATCTATTTACACGCTTGCAAACAGTTCCATCAATAGTTACACTTTTTAAAACATTCTCATTTTTGTTTGGTGACTGCATGAATGCCTCAAAGGTTGTTTCCGTAAGAGTAGTATCGTCCTACCGCTTAAACGCCTAACTAGGCGTTTGCCAGTTTCCTCAGGAAAAAGGGAGGCGTTTTTCAAAAGAAAACTTCTCGGCAGTTATACGGGCGATCGCTACTCTATAAGGTAAAACGACTGAAGCATGTCAGCACAGTCAAACTACCCACACTGTCTGACTTAATAAGACTAAGTTGTGGTAAAACTCAAAACCTTGGCAATAACAAAAACTCAGAGAACTCTTTGAGGGGCAAAAGCCACTCAGAAATCTCGGTAAGAAAATTGCTTTGTAAACATAACTCTATCGAGGAGGAGCGTAGTCGATGGGACTACCCTGGTACCGAGTACACACAGTCGTTCTGAATGATCCAGGGCGACTGATTTCTGTACACTTGATGCACACAGCCTTAGTGGCAGGCTGGGCTGGTTCGATGGCATTGTACGAACTAGCTATTTATGACCCCAGTGATCCGGTTCTGAACCCGATGTGGCGGCAAGGAATGTTCGTGCTACCTTTCATGTCGCGTTTAGGCGTTACCCAATCTTGGGGTGGTTGGAGCGTGACTGGCGCAACTGCAACTGATCCTGGATTCTGGTCATTTGAAGGCGTAGCCGCAGCTCACATTGTTCTTTCTGGTTTGTTGTTTTTAGCTGCTGTTTGGCACTGGGTTTACTGGGATTTAGAACTCTTTAGAGATCCTCGGACTGGTGAACCTGCTTTAGACTTGCCAAAAATGTTTGGCATCCACCTGTTCTTATCTGGTCTACTTTGTTTTGGCTTTGGTGCTTTTCACCTCACTGGATTATTTGGGCCGGGGATGTGGATTTCTGATCCTTACGGAATCACTGGCAGCGTCCAGGCAGTAGCACCAGAATGGGGGCCGGCCGGGTTTAACCCCTATAACCCTGGTGGCGTTGTTGCTCACCACATTGCTGCTGGCGTTGTTGGCATTATCGCTGGTTTATTCCACCTCACAGTACGACCCCCCGAACGGCTTTACAAAGCCCTGCGGATGGGTAATATCGAAACCGTTCTTTCTAGCAGTATTGCGGCGGTATTTTTTGCTGCCTTTATCGTTGCTGGTACTATGTGGTACGGTAGCGCTACAACACCAATCGAATTGTTTGGCCCTACCCGCTACCAATGGGATCAAAACTACTTCGCTCAAGAGATTGAACGCCGCGTACAAGCTGATCTTGCCAGTGGTGCCAGCCTCTCTGAAGCTTGGTCGCAAATTCCTGAAAAACTCGCTTTTTATGATTATGTCGGTAATAGCCCCGCTAAAGGTGGTCTATTCCGTACAGGGCCAATGGTAAAAGGTGATGGCATTGCCCAATCTTGGCAAGGTCACGCTGTATTTAAGGATTCTGAAGGACGGGAATTGACAGTACGTCGTCTCCCCAACTTCTTTGAAACCTTCCCAGTACTTTTAACTGACGCAGATGGGGTTATCCGTGCTGATATTCCCTTCCGTCGGGCAGAATCTAAGTACAGTTTTGAACAAACTGGTGTCACCGTTAGCTTCTATGGTGGCAACTTAGATGGCAAGACCTTTACAAATCCAGCAGATGTGAAGAAGTATGCCCGTAAAGCTCAAGGCGGTGAAATTTTTGAATTTGACCGGGAAACCTTGAACTCTGACGGTGTATTCCGCACCAGTCCCAGAGGTTGGTTTACCTTTGGACATGCTGTATTCGCTCTATTGTTCTTCTTCGGTCATCTCTGGCATGGTTCTCGGACAATTTACCGAGATGTATTTGCCGGTGTTGATGCAGATCTAGAAGAGCAAGTTGAGTGGGGTCTCTTCCAAAAAGTGGGTGACAAGACAACCCGCCGTAAGGAAGTTTAAAATATAGGGATTGGGGACTAAAGATTGGGAACTAAAAAAAGTTTTATCCAATCCTCAATACCCAATCCCAAATACCTGATATCTTAATTATTGGCTGGATAGGCAGGAGTTTTTAAAATGGAAAGCGTTGCGTACATCTTGATTTTGACCTTGGCAATAGGTGTTCTCTTCTTTGCGATCGCATTCCGCGAACCCCCCCGGATAGAAAGCAAAAAAGATGAATAAATTGCTATTACCAGACTTGTAAGTGCATATAAACTTTGTATCCGCTGCTACTATTTTTGGTAACAGCGGATATTTTAGTTTTTGTAATTGTTATATAGCAGGGGAGCAGAGGGGCAGGGGAGCAAGAAGAATAACAACTGACAACTGACCACTGACCACTGACCCCTAACCACTGACCCCTAACCCGCATAGCGTAAACAACTTATATGATATAATCTTCTATCTGGAAGTTGATATGTGTTAATACTAGCTTTTGTACGCTAGGATAAAAAAGATGTAATTGTAGACAGCTACCCGGCAGATCACATAGCATCATCGCACTTATGGCATAACCTTGACGGAGACTAGAACCAGGAACAAATAAGCATGGTCAATCAGAATTTAACCGCTACAGAAATTGGATTTACTCACGAAGATTTCGCTGCTCTACTTGACAAGTACGATTATCACTTTAGCCCTGGCGATGTTGTACCAGGAACCGTTTTCAGTATAGAGCCGCGCGGCGCTCTGATTGACATAGGTGCTAAAACAGCAGCATATATACCCATACAAGAAATGTCTATTAACCGGGTAGATGCCCCGGAAGAAGTTTTACAATCAAACGAAACACGAGAATTTTTCATTCTTACTGATGAAAACGAAGATGGTCAGCTAACACTTTCCATTCGTCGTATTGAATACATGCGGGCTTGGGAGCGTGTACGTCAACTGCAAGCAGAAGATGCTACTGTTCGTTCTGGTGTATTTGCTACCAATCGTGGGGGTGCATTGGTACGGATTGAAGGATTACGGGGCTTTATTCCTGGTTCCCACATTAGCACCCGCAAACCTAAAGAAGAATTAGTAGGCGAAGAACTACCTTTAAAATTCTTAGAAGTAGACGAAGAACGCAATCGCTTAGTGCTATCTCATCGTCGGGCACTGGTTGAGCGCAAGATGAATCGCCTAGAAGTCGGCGAAGTAGTGATTGGTACAGTTCGTGGTATCAAGCCTTACGGTGCTTTCATCGATATCGGTGGAGTCAGCGGACTGTTGCACATATCTGAGATTTCCCACGAGCATATTGATACGCCACACAGCGTATTCAATGTCAATGATGAAGTAAAAGTTATGATCATTGACTTGGATGCAGAAAGAGGTCGGATTTCCTTATCTACCAAGCAGCTGGAACCAGAACCTGGTGACATGATTAAAAACCGGGATTTGGTTTACGATAAGGCAGAAGAGATGGCTGCTAAATATAGAGAACAGATGTTAGCAAAACAGCAAGGTATTACTGCTGCTCCTGCTGAATCTGATGATGCGGTTGAAGCTTTAGCTGAAGAAGAAATTCCATCAGCTATGGAAACTGAAGAAGAAATTTCAGCAGTAGCAGAGACTGAAGAAGAAATCCCAGCAGCTGTAGAAACTGAAGAAGAAACCCTAGCAGCTGTAGAAACTGAAGAGGAAATTTCAACAGTAGCAGAGACTAAAGAAGAAATCCCAGCAGCTGTAGAAACTGAAAAGGAAATCTCAGCAGTAGCAGAGACTGAAGAAGAAATTCCAGTGGCTATTGAAGAGTAATAGACTTTTAGTTTACCTGTCTGTAATTAAGAGTATTAAAGCATTATGAAACAAGAGGGGAAATCCCTCTTTTTTTTATGGTTACAAACAGCTAATAGTTTTAAATAGGAGTCAAAAACTAAATAGAACGGCACAGCGTGTCGTAGACAAGGCAGAAAAGAAGAGGGTTTTAATCTGATTTATTCTTGCTTAACATAATTGTGTTTTTTTCCATCGATTTACTTAAAATAATTTAAGTTCTAAATTTATTAGCAGGGTAAAATATTTTGGCAACTATTAAATGTAGAAACATCACATTTACCAATATTCAGGCAATTTTTTTTGACAAAAATGGTACTTTAGAAGACTCAGAAGCGTATTTGCGATCGCTCGGACAAAAAGCAACGCGGTTAATAGACGCTCAAATTCCTGGTACTGGGGAACCATTATTAATGGCGTTTGGCATCAATGGCGATACCCTTGACCCGGCAGGTTTAATATCTGTAGCAAGTCGTCGTGAAACAGAAGTTGCCGCCGCCGCCTATATTGCCGAAACTGGCAGAGGATGGTTTGAGTCGCTCAAAATTGCCCGTCAAGCTTTGGATGAAGCTGAAAAATATCTTGGTATACCTCCTGCACCAATGTTTGTGGGTAGTTTAGAAATATTGAAATCTTTATCGTCAGCAGGATTAAAACTTGGCATTCTGTCAGCGGCGACGACAAAAGAAGTGAAAAACTTTGTTGCACAACACCAATTAAGTAATTACATCCAAGCACAAATAGGCGTAGATGACGGGCCTAGTAAACCAGACCCCATATTATTTTTACAAGCTTGCAAAGCTTTAGGTCTAGAGCCAGGAGCTACATTAATGGTAGGTGATGCTGTCGGCGATATGCAAATGGCTCGTAATGCTAAAGCAGCAGGTTGTATTGGCATTACTTGGGTGAATAAACCAGATAATGTCCAAGGTGCGGATGTAGTGATTAATCACTTGAATGAAATTGAAATTGTAAAAAGCTAGAGACTTAAGGTTAGAGGTTAAAAAATAAAAAATTTAGCAATAAGTCATAATTACGAATTACCCCATCCCTAATCCCCAATTAAGCTAAACTTGCATTGAGGCTCATCATGGAAAAACCCTGATGCTACAAATTAAACATAGATTTCAAAGTTTTGAAGAATACCTATCTTATGATGATGGCACAGATAAACTCTATGAGTTGTTTAATGGAGAGTTGATTGAAATGCCTCCAGAGTCAGGAACTAATGTTCAGGTTGCCACATTCTTATTAATTCAATTTGCCCCTCTGTTAGATTATAGAAGAGTTCGAGGACATGGTTTAGAACTAGAAGTAAGAGGAGAACCCAGAAACCGTTATCCTGATCTGACCATTCTTCGAGAAGAGCATATTCAGCAGTTAGCAAAACGCAATACCATTCGCCTATCAATGCTACCTCCTCTACTAGCAATTGAAGTGGTTAGCTCTGGGGAATTGCAACGGGATAGAGATTTTATTGCCAAGCGATCGCAGTATCAAGATTGTGGTATTCCTGAATATTGGATTATTGACCCCGAAATCCAGACTGTGTTGGTATTAGAATTAATTGATCAAATTTACACTGAAATAGGTAACTTTTCTGGCGATGATTTAGTCGTATCTCCACAATTTACTCAACTAAATCTCCAAGTAGCGCAAATATTTGATGCAGTAAATCAAGCTTAAAAGTAATTAGTTTTGAGTTTATTTTTTATGTCAAGCGAAAAGTTCTAATATTCATGGGCAATTAACTAGCCATGCAAAACACAGACACAACCTTAAAACTTCGCCTGTGGACAGTTGAAGAATACCACCGAATGGCTGAGGCTGGGATTTTTAGCGCAGAAGAACGAGTGGAACTTCTAGAAGGAAAGATTATCTGGATGATTGCTAAAGGAACAGCCCATCGCTCAGCAGTGGGTAGAACAGATAGATTACTGCAAAATAGTTTAAGAAATCGGGCTTTGATATGTGTTCAAGATCCAGTAAATTTAAATGAATGGTCTGAGCCAGAACCAGATATTGCTGTTGTTAAAGTAGATCCACTTGACTACGCAGACCACCATCCTACCCCGACAGAGGTTTATCTAATTATTGAGGTAGCAGATAGCAGTTTGAAATTAGACTGCGAAACTAAAGGAAAAGTCTACTCAAAAGCGGGGATTGTAGATTATTGGGTGCTAGATGTCGTTAGTAGGCAATTATATGTGTTTCGAGAACCGACTCAGGATGGCTATCACAGCCAAATAGTTTTAAAAGAAGATGCAACTATCTCACCCTTAGAATTTCCCGATTTGCAGATTGTGGTTTTAGAAATGTTACCACCAATGCATAAGCCTTAACTAAAAGCGATCGCCTTTCGGTTTCAAGTCAGGCGATCGCTCGTTTTATGATGAGAATACTTAGAGAAAGATTCTAGCCTCTGTTACTATTCCAAGGGCCCCAGATTGCAAAAGTAATACCAGGAGTTTGGATGTTGACGTACATAGTCTGACCATCAGGAGAGAAACAAGCTCCAGCAAACTCGTTAGTATTTAAAGCATTACGTGCAAAGTTATAGAGTTCGCCATCAGGAGTTACACCTCTTAAGAATTGCTCATCATCTCCATCTTCACAGAGAATAAGATCACCAAAAGGTGCTACGACTATATTATCGGGGCTATCAAGTTCGTCTATAGATGTAGATTCTACAAACAATTCAATTGTCTCTTTATGGGGAATGTAGCGCCATACCTGACCTAGCCCTAAATCACCACCACTCGTACAACAAAAATAAATTTCACCATTGCCGTACCAAATACCCTCTCCACGGACAAACTGGGCTGCTCCTTTTTCAAAACCTTCGACTCTTACAGTATCTTCAGGTGGATTAGGATTAGTAATCGTTACCCACTCCACTTTCATAGGCTTACGCAAAGGAAAACCTTCACCTGTCATCGCCTGGGGCATACCCTTGATTTTTAGAGCTTGCAGGGTTCCTCCAGCTTTGAGATTACCTGGTTGTTTGGGGACAAAACGATAAAACAGACTATCTCCACGGTCTTCTGTCTCATAGACAATGCCTGTTTTGGGGTCTACAGCCACAGCTTCATGGTTGAAGCGTCCCATAGCGATTAGAGGCTCAGGCTGCACAGGAGAAGTGGCGCTAGCTGGAACCTCAAAGTTATAACCGTGGGAAGTTGAAACATTATTGGTGGGATTTTCTGGATTATTTGTAGCCACAGTGGAAGTGTTTTCTTCACAGGTAATCCATGAACCCCAAGGAGTTGGCCCACCTGCACAGTTACGATAGGTTCCACTTAAAGAAGTAAAATGTTTAATTAGCTGACGATTAGATCCAACAACTAGTGTTGTTGTACCACCTTTGCAAAGTGGATCGTAGGGTTTTGGCCCGATGACTTGTGTACTTGAACCAGGGCTAAGTTCGTGATTGCGGACTAAAATTACTGTGTTTCTTGGCCCAGGGAAAGCCGCCATACCATCATGACCGCCAGCAACTAAAGTGCCATCGTTCATGAGATCGCCTGTTAGAGAGAAAGTCCGATACTGAAAGCCGCGTGGTAAATCTAACAAGCCATTGGGATCTGATACAAGTGGCCCATATCCTCTACCAAGTCTTTGACCAAAAGCTTTTCTGGCAAGCAGACCTTCCAAAGGAGATGCCATCAAAGTACCAGCCGCGCTCGCACCCGCTACTGCAAAAAATTTACGTCTTGATAATCTCATCGGAATTTCTACTGAAAACACTGTGAGAAAAATATTAGACTTTGATTAAGTCTAGGTAATGCTTGATTTAATTTGGGGTTAGTTTACTTAAAAATTCTCACACTTTATCCTGCTATTTTCCTTGGAAATCTCCTAATAATAGTCGATTAGCAATTTGTTTTTAATTTTTTTAATATTAAATTCTAGAGAATAAAAAATAATTAGAGAAATGATATATAAACATTCTTTATTTAAGAAGAATTAAAGATTTATTTAACCAATATTTAACAGCATAAACTTCAAGAAAATTTTACAGAAAGCTTGTATTGATTTAGAAAAAAATAAGTTTAATTTGTCGTGGTTCCATTTGATCTTAATGATACAATCTCCCCAAAGGTGTTTTAGACCTGAATCAGATTCAACAAGACCAATTGTTATCGAAATAACCAGAAGTGAAGGCATCTAACAATAGTAATAACTAAGTCTGTCATAACAGCCTTAGTGTCTGATTTGTGTGCTTAATTTAGTGCATTAATTCATTTTTCTGGATGAAGTTCATGAAAGAAAAATCAGTATTAAATTAATACTGATAAACAGTTCACCGAAAAACTACAACATCAGAATTAACTGCTGTTAGCAAAAAAATGAAAAATATTTTTACCAAAGTCAAAACTACTTTAGCTGTTGCTACTGTTGCATCTATAGCTACTTTAGTTAATGTTTCCAGTGCTGATGCGGCTTCGTTTGAACTTGATTGGTTAGGAGAGCAAAATTATTCAGCTAAAGGAAAATTTAGTTATGACGATAGTTTTTTAGGAAACATTGTCACCAAAGATCAGCTAACTGATTTCGCTATTTCTTTCTTTAATCCAGAGGGAGATCTATTGCAAAATTTTACATACGATTTTCCGAATCCCAGCAGTAGTTTTAATTTCAATTTTGATACAGTTACTAAAACCGTTCTACAAAGTGACAGCTTTGACACACCTAATGGCTTTGATTTAGGCAGTAATTTTGCAACAGATGTAACAGGTTTATTCTTCTACACTTATGCAAATGCTGAAGAAGGATTGCCAGAGGCTAAGATCTTTTTAAAAGATGATCTTTCACCAGAAGTATGCGACACATACCCCGACTGTCGATTAGATCTTGGAGGTCAATTGACAGCAACTGCTGTTCCTGAACCTGGAGCAATTTTAGGTCTGTTGGTAGTTGGTTCTTTGAGCCGAGTCTTGAAGAGAAAGCTAGTATCATAATTACTAATTCGTAATTCGTAATTCGTAATTAAGAGTAGAATCCACACTGATTGCAATTACGAATTACTTTTTACTTTGATACTTTCTTGATAGTCATTAATTATCAGGCTACTAACTAGATATACTTTCAGCATAGATAATTAGGTTAAAAATAAGCGATCAAATGAATTGATAGCAAAGGGCGACCACCGTACAATTAAGTAGGGTCGTTGTCTCGATGCAAACAAATTAGATGAATGCTGATGAGTTTTTTAACCAGGGGTTAAACAAGAGTTTACAAGGCGATTATCAAGCAGCCATAGCCAATTACACCCAGACAATCAAGCTGAATCCTGACTACGTAGAAGCTTACTATAAACGAGGCATTATTTTCAGCGATCAACTCAAAGATTATCACGGAGCGATCGCTGACTTTAATCGGACAATAGAAATTAATCCTAATTTTGCTGAGGCTTACTACAACCGGGCTAATGCACGTTACTTTCTAGCAAATTATCATGGTGCGATCGCCGATCATCATCAAGCATTGCAAATTAACCCCAATTTCGCGCAAGCTTATCACAATCGGGGTAATGCCTATTTTATTCTAGGAAACTATGACAAAGCGATCGCCGATTATTACCAAACAATAGAACTTAGTACTCAATTAGCTGATTATATATATCTTGATGTTGCCAAGGCATTCTATTATCGGGGTGTTACTCGTTTGGATTTTGGAGATCATCAAGGAGCGATCGCAGATTTTCAACAAGCTTTACAATGGCATCCTCATTTTCCTGAAGCTTATACCAGTCGTGGTCATGTTTACTATATTTTAGGAGAATATGAGCAAGCGATCGCTGATCACAATCGAGCATTACAGCTAGATCCTAACCTGATAGAGGCCTACCATAATCGAGGTCATGCCCGTTATGCTTTAGAAGACTATCAGGGTGCAATTGCAGATTATGATCGGACATTAGAAATTTGCCCACATTTCACAGCAGCGTACTATAATCGGGGTCTTATCCGTTCTTACCTGAAAGACTATCAAGGAGCGATCAAAGACTTTAACCAAGTTTTGCAACTGAATCCTGATGATGCCCAAGCATACTATGAACGGGGTTTAGTTCAAGAAAGTCTAGGCGATTATTACCGAGCAATTGAGGATTATGATCGAGCATTACAGATTAATCCCAATTTAGCCTTAGTCTATGGCTTTCGGGCTACGGCTCGTCGGTGTTTAGGAGATTATCAAGCAGCAATTGAGGATAGCAACCGACTATTACAACTCAATCCTCATCTAGCTGAAGGATACTGCGATCGCGCTACAGCTCGTCGCTGTTTGGGAGATTATCATGGAGCAATTGCTGATTATAATCAGGCATTACAGATTAATCCCCGTTTAGTAGAAGCTTACTACGGTCGAGGTGTTACCCGCGAAGCTCTCACAGATTATGCAACAGCAGTAAAAGATTACACTCAAGCAATACAAATATTTCCTGACTTTTCTTTAGCTTACTGCAACCGGGGCAATGCTCTTCGTCTTTTAGGAGCCGAACAAGGAGCCTTTGCAGATTACAATAAAGCATTACAGATTAATCCCCATTTGACAGAAGCCTATTACAACAGAGGTTCTCTACGCTACGCATTAGAAGACTATGAAGGTGCAGTAGCAGATTACACCTCAGCATTGCAAATAAATCCCCAATTTGCGACATTTTACAGCGATCGCGCTCATGCTCGCTATGCCCTAAAAGACTATCAAGGGGCGATCAAAGATTATAATCAGGCAATTGCCATTGATCCCAGCGCTGCTGAAGATTGGTACAATCGAGGTCGTAGCAATTTTCTTGTGGGAAACTTCAAAGCAGCATTGGCTGATTTAACCCAAGCCTTACAGCGTCAACCTCACAGGGCTTCAGCTTACATGCTTCGGGCTGATATCCACCGCAGTTTACAAAACTATCCAGAAGCGATTGCTGATTTCCAAAAATCTGCTGAGCTTTATTATCGAGAAGGAAATACCCAGCATTACCGTCAAATTATCACAGCGATCGCAGAACTCCAGCGATCGCTCATGTTTGATTCTTCAAGTAATTTCTTTTGATACATGATTTCACCGCATTATCACCCCTAGAATGTAATTTTCTCACTTCAACACTTCCCTGGAAGGGCAATCACTCCTAATTTCCCCAATTTCCAAGCTTAAAGGCGCGACCGGGCAATAAAGCTATGCCGCATTGCCTAGCTCAAACCTTTATATATTCAGCTTTGAGCTAGGCGCGAAAATTCGTTGCTTAGTTGTTTTTTACTTCTGTTCAATTGCCTAAAATGAGCCAGATTACTTCACAAGCATTGGAGAATCTACATCTAAAAGCCAATTCTCATCAACAAATTCTAGATTTTCATTATAAACAAGAACCAATTCACCAAGTTTTTGAGCTTTACTACTTACAGTTTTTTTATGATCAACAGCATCAGCTATGAGTGAAAATTTTAGTTTTAAAAAACGTTCAGTGTGAGTAACGCCAATAGAACTGCTAACTAATTCGGCTTCTAGAGTACGAGGCAACGTAATTGTTTCATAATATTCATCTTGTTCATCCCAGTAGCCGCACACTTGATAATCACATTGTTCAAAATGTTCTTGAACAAGAATATTAGCATCTAAATTTTCTAGTATTTCAGTTAAATCTTGCCAGACTTGATGATTTTTTAATTCGAGCCTTGTCATAGTTATGTGTGTTTAATGTTCTGTTATCAAATCGGGGAAGTGTAATATACCATCAATTAATTTTGCATGAAATCGGCGGTCGCCACCTTTACCTAAAACTTTAGATTTCAAATCGTATCCTGATTCTTGCGAAGCCACTAACCCAATATTCCCGCGAGGGGAGACTTGCCCTTTCTCGATGGCTTTTAAATGTTTACCCTTTTGATCATATTTTAATCCCAACTTTACTTGTTCACTTGCAAATGAAACTAGCAGACCGCTGATTGAAAGATATACAGTATCAGGTTGAATATCTGCCCAATTATCTGGTAAAGCTTCCATTAAATTAATACTGAAAGTGAAAGCACAATTTATTTGGGTTAAGTAGTTCAGTAAAGCAATTAAGTTACTTAATTAATATTATTTTCTGCAAATGACTGCTTTAGAAGGATTCTCAGAATTTCTGATTTCTTTCTACTAGTTCGATTAGTGAGGTTGGTTAGCTTCTTAAGCCAGTGTACCTCAAGCCAGTGAAACATGATTACAAACTAAAGCCACGCATGACTTCTGAGACTCACCCTACTGGCGTGTCAAGGCTAAATTGATGCAAAAAAAATTTGTAGTTTGGGTCGAAGAATGAGACCCAACATTTTAATGTTGGGTTTTGCTTTGCCACGCCACTACATATACTTAGATTTTTTCAGAAATCAAATCGGATTCCTATAGTTAGAAATTACGAATTACGAATTAAAAATTATCTTGTCCGCAACAACTGCACAAAGGTATTACTCACTGTATTGTCTTTAGTATCCGCCGCATATTGAATTAACTTCTCCCGCAGTTCTTTGGCTGCATCTAATGGAAGTAAGGTTGCTAGCAAGAAGTAAACGCCACGAAAACGGGGGTCGCCCATTCTATCAACTAGCAGTTCTTCCGCTGCATCACTTTCGCCCAGAAAGTTTTGCACCAAAAAGAAATCCATGATTTTATCGTGGCGGAAGTACCATTCTTTCTTGGCTTCGCCTTTTTCATCTTGCCACTGACGGCTAACTACCATTTTGTATTTCTCGTCTTCCAAAGACATGACAACTTGGTGAAATTCATCCCCTGGTAGGGCTTGTTTGTCTTCGAGTCGCATTCGGTAGACTGCGGTGGAAAATCTTTTGAGGGGAAATTCTTGTTTCCATTCTTGCTGGTATTCTGTTGCCATTAAGTTGTATTGCTGTTCTTGCAGGCGAAACAAATTTGGATGCTTACCTTGTGATAACATCAGTGCGACCACTGTTAAATCCATTGGATTAGATAAAATTCGGCGGATACCATCTAACTCTTCTTTAGCTTGCTGGTCTTTGAGGACTTCTGTTAAATAATTGGTGCAAGCTTGGGCGTAATCAGTACCTTGAAGTTTGGCATCTTCGGGGAGTCGCGGCTGACGGGAGATTAAAAACTCTTGAATTTGTTGTTGCTCAAGGGGCTGCAAGTAATAAGTTTTGGCTGTTGAGGGTGGTGTCCACTCTAGGGGCTGGGTAGTCATGATAATGTTGCCCCGGAAATAGCTTTCGACAAACTGGCAGATTTTGGCGCGGGTTTCGGCGGTGACTTCGTTGAGTCCATCGATGCAGATATCAATTGCACCACTATAAATGAGGTTTTTCAAAAAGCCGGCATCTTGGGCTTGGCCGTGTAGCTTGTCTTGGATGGCTTCAATTACGCCTTTATGACACTTTTGGGCGGGGAGATAAACGACTATGCGCTGGGAGTTTTGCAACAGATGACGGAGAAACATCGACTTGCCTAAGCCGGAATCTCCTTCTAAGATAATTTGTCCTTTAATGCTGGGGAGGGCTGCGGTAATTGGCTGGATGTCTCCTGATGTGGGAACTTTGACTTTTGATTCTGGAAAGTATGACTGGTCATGAAAATTATCTAAGCCGGCATCGGCTAATAGGGAAGGTTTGAAGGGTTCAAATAATTTGCGGCGGAAAAAAGGAACCCAGGTGAGGAGAAAGCCGACGTAGACCATGCCTAAGATGCGGCGTACCCAAGGGTTCCAGAAGAAGATGGCTTGGACTTGGGGAAATTTGGGGTAGGCGAAGATGAGGGCTAGCCAAAAGGCAGCGTGAGTGAGGATAGTAATTGTGGCGTTGAAAAACCACTGCCCACCTTTGAAGTTAATTATGACTGATTGCAGTGAGTCAGCTTCGTTGTAACCGGCGTTTTTCAGGTTGTGGTAGTGAGTTTCTAAAATCAAAATATCTTGTTGTTGCCAAGAGACTTTTCTGGCAACTACAGCAATTTGCCTAGCTAAGTCTTGTTGTAATCGTGTTAAGTCTTGGCTGGGTTTCCAAGCATCGCGGAATATTTCTAGTGTTTTGACACCTTCAGGGTGCTTCAGATTATCGGGAGTTGCTTGAGGTCTGCCAAGCCATTTTAGTAAAGTTTGCACTTGCTCAGTGCCGCCACCCAGAAAATAAGTCCAAAATCGCCAAAATTCATAATTATTCTGACCACCACCAAAACTTCCCTGATTTGGTTCGTAGACATAATTCAAAACTACAGCAACCTCTTCTAATTTCAGTTGTCTGATTTTTCCCAATGCCACTGCCGCACCTGAACGAACGGAGGCGGACACCTTTTCATCCTTGAGGAAATTGAGGATGTCAGGGACATACTTGGCTGCGGCGTCTCCCAAGTTGGCCAATGCCGATGCCGCACCTGAACGAACGAAGGCGTCCACCTTTTCATCCTTGAGGAAATTGAGGATGTCAGGGACATACTTGGCTGCGGCGTCTCCCAAGTTGGCCAATGCCGATGCCGCACCATAACGAACGGTGGCGTCCACCTTTTCATCCTTGAGGAAATTGAGGATGTCAGGGACATACTTGGTTGCGGCGTCTCCCAAGTTGCCCAATGCCGATGCCGCACCATAACGAACGGAGGCGTCCACCTTTTCATCCTTGAGGATATTAGCGATGTCAGGGACATACTTGGTTGCGGCGTCTCCCAAGTTGCCCAATGCCGATGCCGCACCATAACGAACGGAGGCGGACACCTTTTCATCCTTGAGGAAATTGAGGATGTCAGGGACATACTTGGCTGCGGCGTCTCCCAAGTTGCCCAATGCCGATGCCGCATCTGAACGAACGGAGGCGTCCACCTTTTCATCCTTGAGGAAATTG
>NZ_JAECZB010000011.1:30495-158208 GCF_016056295.1 Atlanticothrix silvestris CENA357 | reverse complement strand
GGTTCCCAAGGCACTCCGTTGGGCGGCTATGCCGACTTGAAGGAAGTGCCGCCGGCATAAAGCAAGTGGCGTGGAAACCCCCTTGGCGCTAGCCTCTCCCTTTGGGAGAAGACCGCGCTAACTCACTACAAACATTGAATTTTTCACGCCGTTCTACTTAATCCTAAAGTTCGTACAGCAGCAGATTTATTCAGTACTGTTAAACTGGGGAATGACCCCAATAACCACCGACTATGCTAAAGCGTTCTAAGTTCGAGACAACCCAGTCTCAAATTATGCATCGTGCCGAGGATTTGATTAGTGCAGCTTCAAATCGCTATCGCATCACAGTTCAGGTGGCAAATCGTGCCAAACGTCGGCGTTACGAAGACTTTGATAGTCCTGCGGAAGATGTGATGATGAAGCCAGTACTGAGGGCGATTATCGAAATGTCTGACGAATTGACTCAACCGGAAATTATTGGCGAATTATAAAGTTTTGTCAGTGGTTAGTGGTTAGTAGTCAGTAGTGAAATGAAAAGTCTGCTGTGGAGATACTCTTCCCAGAGAACTTTTCAATAAGATGTTTAGATGTTTTTAAGGCCACTGGGGTATTAAACCAGATCAAAAACGATTGACAACTAAACTATTGACAACTGACCCGCGTAGCGTAAATAAAAAACGGCTTTAGAGAAGGTAGGATGAGCAAAAAATCATCGTTCATTCAAATCTTACTCCAGCCTTGGCAGGCACTCACTGTCTTAATGGTAGTGAGTGTACTTGTTTTGGGTTTAGGAGGAGGTAAATTAATGCCAACAAATTTACTTGGCATTCAATCTGCCTTAGCTCAAAGAGTAAGTCCTGGAGATGTCTGGCAGCAAGTGTATCAACAATTTCCCGATTTACCCAAAGAAAATCAGTACAACAGCAAAGATTCTGGGAAAATTGCCGCGAATAACACCTTAGCAAGTCGCTTAATTCGTTATCACATTTATGTGAAAGGACGTTCCCCAAATTATCGCCTAGATTGGAAGCTGACTTTGGCTGATTACCTGGGTGTAAATGAAATTATGTATGACAGCACCTATCCGGGTAACGATACATTAAAACAAAATCCGATAGCAGGCGATCGCATCGCCATCAAAAACCTTACCCGTCAGCAAAGAAACGCTTTAGTACAAGTTTTAGCTAATCTCTTTAATCCCGGTTCTCAGAATACCCAAGTCCCCAATCCTAACAGATCAGCGCCTCCACAACAGCCCCAACAAGGAGGTGCTGACCTATTAAGATAACTAAGTATTGACCCTGATGCGATCGCCTCAAGGGATGAGGAAAATAATTAACTATAAATTACCCGAAAGCAAATCAAAACATGTTTTGCTTAAAACGAGATGCACCTAAACAAAAGGGAACAACAGAAAAATCAATTCAGCCATCTCACTGCAATAGAAAGAACTTATCTATCATCACCTGCACAGTTTTTATTAAATCAAAGTTTACTTCAAGGTAAAATCTTAGATTTTGGTTGTGGCTTTGGTAACGATGTAAAATTATTACGCCAAAAAGGTTGTGATATTACAGGCTATGATCCTTATTATTTTCCCCAATATCCTCATCATAAATTTGATACAATAATTTGTTTTTATGTTTTAAATGTTTTGTTTCCTGAAGAACAAGCTCATGTCCTGATGGAAATATCGCATTTATTAAAACCAGGAGGCAAAGCTTATTATGCTGTGAGAAGAGATCTTAAAAAAGAAGGTTTTAGAGAACATTATATCCATAAAAAGCCAACATACCAATGTAGTGTTAAACTTCCATTTAATTCAATTTATTTAGATGAAAATCGGGAATTATATCAGTATCTTCATTATAACCATCAACGCCATTCAACCAATTATTGTATATTCTGTAATCCCCATAAAAATCTCAATTTATTAACAGAATCAGCAACCGCTTATGCTATATTAGACGGTTATCCTATAAGTAAAGGGCATGTTTTAGTTATTCCTAAACGTCATATTAGCAACTATTTTGAACTGCCATTTAAAGAGCAATCTGCTTGCTGGTTTATGGTCAACAAAGTACAAGAAATTCTGAAAAAAGAATTTGCACCTGACGGCTTTAATGTAGGAATGAACATCAATCGAGAAGCAGGCCAAAATATTATGCACAGTAGTATCCATATCATTCCCCGTTACAAAGGTGATACTGTCTGTGCTAAAAGTGGCATCAGGAATGTCATTCCTAAAATAAAGCAGGTTTATTGAATCATTGGCGGTAGAATTACTCGGTCAACTATATGGATGACACCATTACTTGCTCTGATATCAGGCTGTACAACAAGAGCATCATTGATTCTAACTTGGTTATTTGCTTGGTCAACTTGAATATTTACTGGGTTATTACCCAAAGTTTTTATTTCTTGTGACCGGAGTTGATTGGTAGTGAGATTGCCTGGAACAACGTGATAAGTTAAAACCTGTCTGAGAAGTTCGCGGTTTTCTGTTTTTAAGAGTCGCTGTCGAGTCACTTCTGGAAGTGCTGCAAAAGCTTGGTCTGAAGGTGCAAATAAGGTACAAGAACCAGTATCGTCTAACTTTTGTTCTAAATCCGCTTCATCAATCAGATTTGCCAGTGTTTTCAATGAAGGGTTAGCTTGTACAATATCTGTAATGTCTTCATTCACTGTTGCACCAGGGGTTATAGGAGGTGTCGTTGGTACAGACTCAGGCGGTGCAGTAGTAGTAGGAGTAACTTGAGCAGTATTATTTGGTAAACAAGCTGCAAAAACTGGTAATAACAGCATACCTATAGCAAAGCTCGCAAACTTTCTAATACTTACAACAAAATTTTTAGTCTTCATAATCTTCACCATGATTCAGAGACATCAAACTGTTTATTAAATTGCTTTTTTATGTTAGTCAACAAATGTGAATAGAATGTGACTTTAATTATTGACTACCTAAGTGCTGAATAAACATATTCATCTTTTCCAAAGCAATTATTTAAAATTTAGTAGGAGAGTTGATATATTAAAATCTTGCTTTTATTGACTAAGTTTTTTCTTCTAAAACTAATGGCACTAAGACCGTTAGACCGCCTGGAATACATTTAATATCAACAGGAGTAGTTCCATTAATATCACCATCTAAAGCTACTTTTTTCAGAGGTTCGGTTCTCACCTTCACACTTTTAGCACGTAGATGTTGAATATCATCTCGATTAGTAGCAGTACCAGTAAAGCCCGTTATGAGTAGATGGTAAGCAGCAAATAAAGCATTTTTGCGGTTAGCAGGAGTAACAATTGTGATATCTAGTAAACCATCATCTACAATTACTCCCGCAGGCCCATGTGCCAAAATCGAAGTCGGTGCAGCTGAATTGGCAATAGTCACAGCTAAGGCTGACAAATTGATTGTTTGCTCCTCTGTTTCTAGATAAACTTTAAAATAATCTAAATGTTTAAGTAGTTTTATTCCTGTCCCCAGAAACGCCAATATCCCAAAAAGTTTTTTAGCTTTTTTATCAGTTTGTTTGATCGTTTCAGCTTCAAAACCGATTGCAGTCAAGACAATCATTGCTTTGCCATTGCACAAAGCAACATCCACTTTTCGGGGTTTTCCAGTTAAAATTGTTTTGCAAGCATCCTTAATTTTAGCAGGAATACCCAAAGCTTGAGCAAAGGCATTGACAGTGCCTCTAGGAATTATTCCCAAAGGAATTCCTGTGTTAATTACTGCTTCAGAGGCAGCTGATACCGTCCCATCTCCTCCACATACAATAATCATCTCAGCCTTGCTTTCAACTGCTTCATGAGCTAATTCCGAAGGGCTAACTTCATGGGTGGGGCGAATATCCAGATTGATTTGAGGTTCCAAAATTTCTCGAATCGCCACTAAATCTTCTATAGGGTTGCTTTTACCCGCAGATGGATTAAAAATTAGACAAGCATTGCGAGTCATAATTTCATCCTCTTTATTGGGTAATGCGGAGAATTTTATCCTGCTGTGAAGGACAACTCCCTCGTCCATCGCAGTTACTAGTTGTGACATACAACTCGCCATCTGGCCCCATAATTGCCTCTCGAAGTCGTCCGTATTTACCTTGTAAATACACCTCATGACGTTGTACTTGCTGGGGTGATTGTGGGTTGAATGCAACACGCTGCAAGTGTTCAGAACGTAGAGTAGGAATAATTAAGCTATTCTTCCACTCAGGAATAGAATTTCCAGTATAAATTGCTGCCCCACCCGGAGGTAGTGCTTCACGCCAAACAATAGACGGAGTAACAAACCCTTCCTCTGATTCACAACGGTAGATGGTAGGCCAGCCGAGGTTGTCGCCTGCTCTTGCAACACTGACTTTATCGTGGCCGCTTCTGCCTAACTCACCACTGGGGCCGTGGTCTGTTACCCATAGTGTTGATGCATCACGCCAATCAAAACCTTGAGTGTTGCGAATACCACTGATATATACGGAATTTTTGGGAAACGGATTATCTTGTGGCACTTGTCCATCAGGCGTTACACGCAGAATTTTACCAGCAAGGCTATTAACATCTTGGGAACTTTGGGGATCTCTCGCATCGCCAGTACCTATATAGAGCATTCCATCAGCACCAAAGCGAATGCGACCACCATTGTGATACTGCGCTACGGGAATATCATCAAGAATTATTCTGTCTGATGAGGCACTCAATCCATTTTGGGATAATTGCCATCGCTCCACACGATTCACCTGCGACCCATTTTTCTCCGCTGTGTAGTAAACGTAGAAAAATCGATTTTCAGCAAACTTTGGATGAGTTGCAATGCCGAGTAAACCACCTTCACCACTATCTGTAACATCAATAGTAGCTACTGGTTTTTGAATCAGTTTACCACCCTGCACGAGGCGAACCCGTCCAGGTCGTTCAGTAACTAACATATCCTGATTTGGCAGAAAAGCAATGCCCCAAGGAACTTCCAATCCTGTAACTACTTCTTGTGCTTGCACATTTACCCGTCCTTGTGAACCAAAGCCCTTTTCCACCAGAGTACATGCTTGATTGTTGGTAGAAGTTTGTTGACTGACTTGTTCGGCTGTTTCTATTTTTTGATTATTAACGTTTGCCGATTCAGGTGTTGATAAAGTGCAAGAATAAAATCCCAAAAGTACCATACCAAGAACTAGTTTTCCTGCAACAATTTTTGTCAGGTTCATAACTATTTATTTAAAATAATTTAATTGTTTTTAGTTTCGCAAACAAATGTGATTCAAAAATGACATAGACAAAGGAATGATCTTGACACCAATAGGTACTTTACAAATCTCCTCTAATATTTTTTTGTATAGCACGCAGGGAAGTAAAAAATTGGTTGGAGAGCAGAGGAGCAGTGGGGACAAATAATCCCTATTGCCTATTAACTTGCAACAGCGATCGCAATCTTACCAACTGCCCGTTCACTTTCGCTAAAAGCATGAGCCGCAGCTAGTTCTTGTAAAGGATAAGTGCGGTCAATTACAGTACGAATTTTACCCGCCTCAATCAATTCCTTTAGATAAACTAAATCTTGAGTATTAGGCTTTTCAACGAAAAATTTTGCTTTTTGCCCGGGAAGAAACGCCGTTAAGACACTCTGCACCAAAGCTTCAGGGGTCGGTAGAGTTGTAATATAAATTCCGTTGGGTTTGAGAACACGTTTACACTTAGAAAGCGATCGCTTGCCAACGGCATCTAAGATAATGTCATATTGCGCCGTATTTTCAGTAAAATCTTGCTGCGTGTAATCAATCACACGGTCTGCTCCCAAAGATTTCACAAAATCCAAATTTTTGGTACTACAAACACCCGTCACTTCTGTGTCTAAAGCTTTGGCAATTTGCACCGCAAAAATTCCTACACCGCCAGATGCACCATTGATTAAGGCAGTTTGTCCTGATTGGATATTACCTTGATCTCGCAGGGCTTGCAGAGCTGTCAGCCCAGCTAAGGGGATAGTAGCTGCTTCCTCATGAGTCAAATTTGCCGGTTTGAGCGCTACAAAGTTTTCTGGGACAGTTGCAAATTCTGCATAAGATCCCCCAGGAAACATGGTACTACCATAAACGGCATCTCCTGTCTGAAAGCGTGTGACACCAGCACCAACTGCCATCACTTCTCCAGACACATCAAACCCCAAAATTTTGGGAAATTGATTGCCGCTAATCCAACTCAACGCTCCCTGACGAGTTTTCCAATCAATAGGATTAACGCTAGTGGCATGAATTTTCACGAGTAACTGATTGGGTTTAACTTGCGGTTGCTCCACGTCCTCATACTGCAATACTTCAGGGGAACCATAACGGTGGATCACACTTGCTTTCATAGCATTTCTCCTGCTCCTACCCTGTTTTGCTGTTATGACTACAGTGTAGCGGCCACAAGAGTTTATAATGAGCAATTAGAATAAAGTGTATTGCGATCGCAAAGCATTCTATCGCAACGTGTTTTGCTAGCCACGAACCATATTTTTTGCTTCTAAGAACGAGAAAAATCCAAGTTAAAAATTAAATCTTTTGAAAAAAGTCTCTATCAATTCACCTATTTTTCAGAGCTGTATGGCTTACCCGATAAGACTTAAAGACTTAATTGCATATCTTTAGCAAGCAAAAATTAAAAAAATATGAACTGCATTTTTATCTCGAAAAAAATGATATGTTGGATACAGAATTGAATTTCGCACGTATCTGGAGTAGTACGACGTATTCTGCTCCAGTTTTTCCCCTCAAATCCCTCAGACTTTATTGGTTTTGTCTGGGTTTGAGGATGATTTGAGTACACGTTAAAAGACACCAAAATTCATTCAAACAAGGCTAAATTCCTTACGGTAACTGGGTTTTGGCTGAGTACAAAGAAATCCTGAACCCCTGTCCATAAATACTCGAACCCCAACCAAAAAATACTAGAACCCCTAACCGAAAAAAACTTTTTTAATTCTTGTAAAGCCCTATTAACTAGGGTTTCAATATTTGAGTACAAACGTAATAAATCCAATAAATTCTATCCTAAATAGACACGCCGCTTCACTTTAAGGCAACTGATATAAATCTTATATCGCCAATCACTTAGCGCTCCGACACAAATTAGAAGCGAAGAGTGAGTGGAGGGATGAGATAGCACCCTGCCTCTGTAAATAGAAGTCGCGGCTGTACGCACCAACTCCACCCAAGAACCGAACGTTGACACACACCAGCCGAACCTCCAGGATTTATAACTTGCCCAACTCTGTAAAAAGTCGCCTTAAGCAAGCGTCTAACTACCGTATAACGGTAAACCGCTGCGGGCAGTGCAACAGACGCGACTTCAATTCTTAGGCACAAATAGTAGCAACAGCATCTCCCACAGTGGCAGCCGAGTCCACCGACCTTTTGCGAAATTCAATGACACTACCGTCTACAAAAATTCTTACCTCCGACAATCAGGAAGCAGCAACCCAAGCAAAATCAGGTGGTTGCGGCTGCGACAGTAAAAGCAGCGCCACCGTGGAAATGGATGAAAAGCTCAAAGAACGCATTGCTAAACATCCCTGCTACAGCGAAGACGCTCATCACCACTACGCCCGGATGCACGTTGCAGTTGCACCAGCCTGTAACATTCAATGCAACTATTGCAACCGAAAATATGACTGCGCGAACGAAAGCCGTCCTGGAGTAGTTAGCGAATTACTCACACCAGAAGAAGCAGCACACAAAGCCATAGTCATAGCAGGCAAGATTCCTCAAATGACAGTTGTGGGAATTGCCGGCCCTGGCGACCCCTTGGCGAATCCTGAAAAGACATTCCGCACCTTTGAGTTGATTGCAGACAAAGCACCAGACATCAAGTTGTGCTTATCAACCAACGGTTTAATGCTACCCGAATACATCGATCGCATTAAACAATTAAATATAGATCACGTTACTATCACTCTAAACACCACAGACCCAGAAATCGGCGCACAGATTTATTCTTGGGTTCACTACAAACGTAAACGTTATAGAGGTGTTGAAGGAGCTAGAATTCTGCTCGAAAAGCAGATGGAAGGATTACAGGCACTGAGAGAAGCTGACATCTTGTGTAAAGTCAACTCCGTGATGATTCCAGGAGTTAACGACCAAAACTTGATTGAAGTCAACAAAATGATTCGTGAGCAAGGTGCATTCTTGCACAACATCATGCCGTTGATTTCTGCACCAGAACACGGCACACACTTCGGCTTAACAGGTCAGCGCGGCCCTTCCCAAAAAGAACTGAAAGCAGTTCAAGATAATTGCTCCGGTAATATGAAAATGATGCGCCATTGCCGTCAATGCCGAGCCGATGCCGTCGGATTATTAGGAGAAGACCGCAGCCAGGAATTTACCAAAGATAAATTCATGGAAATGGACGCAGAATACGACCTCGAAAAACGTACCCTTGTTCATGAAGGTATCGAGAAATTTAAAGAAGAACTAGAAGCAGCCAAACAAAAAGCATTCGCTGGTAAGAAGTTTGCCAACACTCCCAAAATCCTAGTTGCAGTAGCAACCAAAGGTGGCGGATTGGTTAACCAACACTTCGGTCATGCGAAAGAATTTCAAATTTACGAAGTGGATGGAAACGAAGTTCGTTTCGTTAGTCACCGCAAGATTGATCAATATTGTCAAGGTGGATACGGAGAAGAAGCCACTTTCGAGCATATTATGAAAGCGATCGCAGATTGCAAAGCAGTTTTAGTCTCCAAGATTGGTAACTGTCCTCAAGAAAAATTGCAAGAAGTTGGCATACAGACTGTTGAAGCTTACGACGTGATTGAGAAGGTTGCTTTAGAGTTTTACGAGCAATATGTAGAGGGATTAGAGGCTAGGGACTAGAGGCTAGGGGCTAGGGATAAAAGAAAATATAATTTCGACCCCATGCCCCATGCCCACTAGCCCCATGCTCCATGCCCTAACTCCAACGCTTAATGCCCAAAAAGGAGAATAATCATGGCTTATAAAATCACTAGCCAGTGTATTTCCTGCAATCTCTGTCTGTCTGTATGTCCCACTGGTGCAGTTAAGGTTATTGACGGTAATCACTGGATTGACCCCGAACTTTGTACAAACTGCGTTGGTAGTGTTTATACAGTACCTCAATGCAAAGCTGGTTGTCCCACTTGCAACGGTTGCGTTAAGCAGAAAGCCGATTATTGGGAAGACTGGTTTGCTAATTACAACCACTCTTTAGCGAAACTAACTAACAAAAAAGATTACTGGGAGCGTTGGTTTGAATATTATTCCCAGAAATTTTCCAAGCAATTACAAAAGCGTCAGGGCGAAGTCTTAGGGATATCAGGATGAGCATCATTTATCTAGATAATAATGCTACCACTAAGGTAGATCCAGAAGTTATAGAAGTAATGTTGCCTTACCTGAGGGATTACTACGGCAATCCCTCTAGTATGCACACCTTTGGTGGACAACTTGGCAAAGCGGTGAAAACAGCACGGCAACAACTGGCGGCCCTTTTAGGAGCCGATGAGTCAGAAATTGTTTACACTAGTTGTGGTACAGAAGGAGATAACGCCGCGATTCGAGCCGCGCTGTTGGCACAGCCAGAAAAGCGACATATCATCACCACCCAAGTTGAACACCCAGCAGTACTGAATGTCTGCAAACAATTGGAAACCCAAGGTTACAGTGTCACCTATCTTTCGGTTAATAGTCAGGGACAGTTAGATCTCAATGAGCTGGAAGCTTCCTTGACAGGGAACACCGCCTTGGTGACAATTATGTATGCCAACAACGAAACCGGCACAGTTTTCCCCATTGAGCAGATTGGATTAAGAGTAAAAGAGCATGGCGCTCTGTTTCATGTAGATGCGGTGCAAGCAGTGGGCAAAATCCCTTTGAATATGAAGAATAGCACCGTGGATATGTTAACTCTATCCGGTCACAAAATCCACGCGCCCAAAGGCATTGGTGCTTTATATGTGCGGCGTGGTGTGAGGTTCCGTCCCTTGCTAATTGGAGGACACCAAGAACGCGGTCGTCGTGCAGGTACAGAGAATGTACCAGCGATTATTGCCTTGGGCAAAGCCGCCGAACTAGAGATGTTACACTTAGAAGAGGCGACCAAAAGAGAAAGAAGACTGCGCGATCGCCTAGAACAAACTTTACTCGCCACCATTCCCGACTGTGAAGTGAATGGTGATCCAACGCAGAGATTACCGAACACCACCAATATAGGCTTTAAATATATCGAAGGTGAAGCTATTCTGCTTTCCCTGAACCAATATGGCATCTGTGCCTCATCCGGTTCTGCTTGTACTTCCGGCTCTTTGGAACCTTCCCACGTTCTGCGGGCAATGGGCTTACCTTACACCACCTTACATGGTTCCATTCGCTTCAGCCTGTGCCGCTACACTACAGACGCTGAAATCGATCAAGTTATCGCAGTCATGCCCAGCATTGTAGAACGTTTACGCGCCCTCTCACCCTTCAAAAATGATGACGCGGGATGGTTGCAAGAACAGTCATTAGTTGTTAGTCAGTAGTCAGTGGTCAGTAGTCAGTGGCAAATGACAACTAACAACTGACAACTGACAACTAACAACTGACAACTAACAACTAACAACTGACAACTAACAACTGACAACTGACAACTAATAACTAACAACTAACAACTGACAACTAACAAAAGTCATGTGGGACTACACAGATAAAGTATTAGAACTGTTTTACGATCCTAAAAATCAGGGAGAAATCCCAAAAACCGATGAACCTGGTGTTAAAGTTGCTACTGGAGAAATAGGTAGCATTGCTTGCGGTGATGCTTTGAGATTGCATCTAAAAGTTGAAGTAGAATCTGATAAAATTTTGGATGCACGTTTTCAAACCTTTGGCTGTACCAGTGCGATCGCTTCTTCTAGTGCATTGACCGAGATGGTCAAGGGTTTAACTCTAGATGAAGCGCTAAAAGTCTCCAATAAAGAGATTGCAGATTACCTCGGCGGCTTACCAGAAGCTAAAATGCACTGCTCTGTCATGGGGCAAGAAGCTTTAGAAGCGGCAATTTATAATTACCGAGGCATACCTCTAGCTACCCATGACGACGATGACGAAGGTGCATTAGTTTGTAGCTGCTTTGGCATCAGCGAGTCGAAGATTCGCCGGGTAATTATCGAAAATCATCTTACCGATGCTGAACAGGTAACAAATTATGTCAAAGCTGGCGGCGGATGCGGTTCCTGTCTGGCAAATATCGATGATATTATAAGAGATGTAAAGCAAGAACTCGCTGCGCCTGCCCTCAACAATTATGGCGTAAAAACTACTAAAGATATTGCTAACTCTCAACAGCAATCGCCAAGACCATTAACCAATGTACAAAAGATTGCACTCATTCAAAAAGTTCTTGATGAAGAAGTCAGACCCGTATTGATTGCCGACGGTGGTGATGTAGAACTCTATGATGTAGATGGTGATCATGTGAAGGTTGTCCTTCAAGGTGCTTGTGGTTCTTGTTCTAGCAGTACAGCTACTCTGAAAATTGCGATCGAAGCCAGATTACAAGATAGAGTCAGCAAGAACCTAATTGTCGAAGCTGTTGAGCCATAGCTTAAAGATTTACTCACAGCCCAAATACACCCTAATGTGGATCAGCCACAAATAGAAAGTAAGATTTGACCGCTAAAATTGTCTTTCCATCAATGCTTCATTCCTAGTTAACAGCACATCAGTAAAGATTTTAAACCAATTCTGCAAAAGAAAGCTAGAGATATAGACCTGACTTTCTTAATTACGAATTACGAATTACGAATTACGAATTACGAATTACGAATTACGAATTGGTATTCATCCAACTCGCTTCAAAGGAACAGGATATGAGTACATTGTACGACAAACTTGGTGGACAACTAGCTCTTGAACAAATAGTAGATGAACTCCACAAACGCATTGCCACAGACAGCACCCTCAATCACTTTTTTGCTGGTACAGATATGGCCAAGCAGCGTAATCATCTAGTTGCTTTCTTATCTCAAATTTTTGAAGGGCCAAAACAATACGCGGGTCGTCCGATGGACAAAACCCATGCAGGAATGAACTTACAGCAACAACACTTCGATGCGATCGCCAAGCACTTGAGTGAAGCAATGGCTGTACGCGGAGAGTCATCAGAGGACACCAGTGCTGCGCTAGATCGCGTCTCAAAATTAAAAGGCGCTATTTTGAACAAATAGTAAGACTGCCACATTGATTGTTGACAAATAGCTAATACCATTCTTAATTACGAATTGGTATTTAGTAAAGTCCTACTTGCTTCTTCTTGCTAACTTGCATTATGGCGTATTTGTAAAGTGTGTAATTCCTTTGTCATTTGTTTTGGCAAACGACAGATGACAAAGGGTAAATAAAAATTTAACTACGAATAACTATGAGTCCAGTATCCACCAATTTTGCTGTAGAGCGATCGCCTCCGGCGACGTTCTACATGCGCTCACTGCTGTAGCTCAACAGGCGTGAGAACCAACAGACAAAACAACAAACCCACTAACCAACCAATTGCAGGAGATATCTAATCATGGCTGTTGACGAAAAAATCAGACAGATAGCTTTCTACGGTAAAGGTGGTATTGGTAAATCTACTACCTCCCAAAACACCCTGGCTGCTATGGCAGAAATGGGTCAGCGCATTTTGATCGTCGGTTGTGACCCTAAAGCTGACTCCACCCGTTTGATGCTGCACAGTAAAGCTCAAACCACCGTTCTTCACTTGGCTGCTGAACGTGGTGCAGTTGAAGATTTGGAACTCGAAGAAGTAATGCTCACCGGCTTCCGTGGTGTGCGTTGCGTAGAATCTGGTGGTCCAGAACCCGGTGTAGGTTGCGCCGGTCGTGGTATCATCACCGCCATCAACTTCCTAGAAGAAAATGGCGCATACCAAGACGTAGACTTCGTATCTTACGACGTACTAGGTGACGTTGTATGTGGTGGTTTCGCTATGCCTATTCGTGAAGGTAAAGCGCAAGAAATCTACATCGTTACCTCTGGTGAAATGATGGCGATGTACGCTGCTAACAACATCGCTCGTGGTATTTTGAAATATGCTCACACTGGTGGTGTGCGCTTAGGTGGCTTGATCTGTAACAGCCGTAAAGTTGACCGCGAAATCGAATTGATCGAAACTCTGGCAAAACGTTTGAACACCCAGATGATTCACTTCGTACCCCGTGACAACATCGTTCAACACGCAGAATTGCGCCGGATGACTGTTAACGAGTATGCACCTGACAGCAACCAAGGTCAGGAATACCGCGCTCTAGCTCAAAAGATCATCAACAACAAAAATCTCACCATCCCCACACCTATTGAGATGGACGAGCTAGAAGCACTGTTGATCGAATTCGGTATTCTCGAAAGCGACGAAGAAGCAGAAAAACTCCTAGCAGCTGACGCTGCTGCTAAGGCTGCTGTCAAATAAGCACTTAGCACAAGTAAAAGGGAAGAAATTTCTTCCAACACATTCCTTCTATCCCCAAGGGGACTACGAGTCCCCAACCCCACAGGGGAAGAAAGGCAGTTAAACAGCCCTACCCATTCCCCATACCCGTTCCTTAGGTGCAAGAGAGGCCAAAATGACTCCTCCAGAAAACAAGAACATCATCGAAGAAAGAAAAGAACTAATTAAAGAAGTTCTAGACGCTTACCCCGATAAAGCTAAGAAAAAACGGGAAAAGCACTTAAGTGTATACGAAGAAGGTAAGAGTGATTGCGGCGTTAAGTCCAACATCAAATCTCTTCCTGGTGTCATGACTGCTCGTGGTTGTGCTTACGCAGGTTCCAAGGGTGTGGTTTGGGGCCCTATTAAGGACATGATCCACATCAGCCACGGGCCTGTAGGTTGCGGTTACTGGTCTTGGTCTGGTCGTCGTAACTACTACATTGGTACCACAGGTGTTGATACCTTTGGTACAATGCACTTCACCTCTGATTTCCAAGAAAGAGATATCGTTTTTGGTGGTGACAAGAAACTTGTCAAGCTCATCCAAGAACTAGATGTACTTTTCCCCCTCAACCGTGGTGTTTCCATTCAATCTGAATGCCCCATCGGTCTAATTGGGGATGACATCGAAGCTGTTGCTCGTAAGACATCCAAAGAAATTGGCAAGCCAGTTGTTCCTGTACGTTGCGAAGGCTTCCGGGGTGTTTCTCAATCTTTGGGACACCACATTGCTAACGACATGGTTCGTGACTGGGTATTCACCAGAGCAGACCAAGCCAAGAAAGACGGTACACTTCAGTTTGAAGGTACTCCTTATGATGTAGCCATCATTGGTGACTACAACATCGGTGGAGATGCTTGGGCTAGCCGCATCCTGTTAGAAGAAATCGGCTTGCGCGTAGTCGCTCAGTGGTCAGGTGATGGCACCATCAACGAAATGTTGATGACCCCCAATGTGAAGATGAACCTCATACACTGCTATCGGTCGATGAACTACATCAGCCGTCACATGGAAGAAGCTTACGGTATACCCTGGTTGGAATACAACTTCTTCGGCCCCACCAAGATTGCTGAATCTTTACGGGAAATCGCTTCCAAGTTTGACGAAACAATCCAAGCAAACGCTGAGAAAGTAATCGCCAAGTATCAGCCCACAATGGATGCGGTAGTTGCTAAGTACCGCCCCCGCTTGGAAGGTAAGACTGTTGCCATCATGGTTGGTGGTCTACGTCCTCGCCACGTTGTCCCAGCTTTCCAAGACTTGGGAATGAAGATGATTGGTACAGGTTATGAGTTCGCTCATAACGATGACTACAAACGTACCACTCACTACATCGAAAACGGCACCATCGTTTATGACGACGTTACCGCTTACGAATTCGAGGAATTTATCAAAGCGCTGAAGCCTGACCTAGTAGCTTCTGGTGTGAAAGAGAAGTATGTCTTCCAAAAGATGGGTCTTCCTTTCCGTCAAATGCACTCTTGGGATTACTCCGAACCTAGCGATCGCTCTTACAAGTCAATTAAATCAAGCTTTTTTTAGCCGCAAGATAAAAAAGAGTCTATTTCTAGCCTAAATGCCAGTTGCAGGATTATTTAAGAATAATCTGTTTTGATGCTTCAAATAATATAACTCTTATTCTGTCTGGTTTTGAGATTTTACCTGCATTTTGCTTTAAGAAAAACTGTAAAATAAAAAACTTTTTGAACTGACATTTAATTAGACTAAATATAGCATTGAGCAGTAGCAGATAAAATTTGCATCTAACCCAGATATTTTGTCCGTTTGCTCCATAAAGTGCTAGCCTGCTAAACTGAAGTAATTGGATGCAGAAAATACAAATAAATAACGTCTGGAGGTTCTCTTGAGTATTATACAAACTGCTACTGAAAAAATGCGATCGCTCCCGCCAGAGAAGCAACAAGAGGTCTTAGATTTTATTGAGTTTCTGCAAAGTCAGCTAGCACAAAAAAATACAAACATTGAACAAATTGAGCCTATTTCATTTCTGGCAGCAGCTCAGCAATTTGCTGGTTGTGTTGATGGTGGCCCTGGTGATTTGGCAACGAACAAACAATATTTTGAAGGTTTAGGAACTGAGTGAAGCAGCGAGTCATCATCGATACGGGGCCATTAGTAGCTTTTATTAATCGCAGAGAGCATCTTCATACCTGGGTAATTAATACCTTAGCTACAATTGAACAGCCTTTACTTACTTGTGAGGCTGTGATTGTAGAGACTTGTTTTTTATTGCGAAATATCTACAGTGGTCAGGATACGGTAATGTCTTTACTGGACGAGGGAAAGATATTAATTCCGATGTACTTGAGTGAAGAAGCGGCAATAATTAAAGAATTGCTAAGACAATATCAGTCAGTTCCAATGTCATTAGCAGATGCGTGTTTGGTGAGAATGACACAATTGTATCCTGAAAGTGAGTTGCTAACATTTGATAGCGATTTTAGAATTTATCGGAAGAATCGCAATCAATTAATTTCTGTGATTATGCCAGAGGATTTGTAAGAATAGGGTTAAGAGTGATCGCTCCTCAACATCATAATAATGCAAGGTTTTTTAGCGGCAAAATAAAAAAGAGCCTATTTCTAGCCTAAATGCAAGTTGCAGGGTTATTTAGGAACAATCTGTTTTGATGCTTTAGATAGTATAACTCTTATCCATTCTGGTTTTTAGATTTTGCTTACATTTTGCTTTAAGAAAAACTGTAAAAAAAAAGACTATTTTAAATGACGATTTTTTAGATTAAATGGTGCGATCGCTTTTGCTGGATAAGAAGGTAAGCTCAACATTTCAACCAGTAATACAATTTAGAACAGGTAGGGAATCAATCGCTTTGTGCGTTGCCTGTAAGCTTCATACTCATCACCGAAGCTGTTAAGCAGCATTTGTTCTTCTTGGCTAACTCGTGTTGCATACGCAATAATAAAACTAATTAATCCAGATAGACCTGCAATCCAGTTTGAAAGCAATAGTACTTGTGCAACGGACGTTAGCAGGACAGAGGCATACATTGGATGACGAATGTTTTGATAAACACCATTGGTTGTCAATGTGTGTCCTTCTCGAATTTGCAGCGTTGATGACCAGTTTTGCCCTAAATCGTGATGGCTACGCCAAAATAACCAAAGTGAGAGCGCAAAAATAGCAATACCTAATCCATTTGCCCAGATTGGTAGATGATAGTTTGCAAAATTTAACCAAGGAGATAGAACATAAATGAAAGGGAGAAATATTATCCCAGTCCATACTAAAATGCGTAATATTTTTTCTTGCAAACTTTTTCGCTCGTCAATAATTATGTTCTGTCTTTGTATTTGTTGATAAGGAATTCTAATGAGCAACCATAATATTATCCCAAGAATGAAAACGATGTTTGAAATCGATAGATTCATCTTGTTTGTCTCCTATGTAAATTCAAAAGTGTCAGTGATCGCAGTTCGCTTAAAATAATAGACGAGTCATGTCTCTACCGCAGTTTAAGAAAATTGTAGTAGACTGTTGTTGCGATCGCCTCGTTGCAGCACGATGTAAAGCTGTTCTAGACTTAGAAAGATGCTATGCAGTTATAATCACCATGAGCTATCACGATATTATTACAATTGAGCCGGACAAGCGAGGTGGTAAGCCTTGTATTAGACGGATGCGAATCACCGTGTACGATGTTCTAGGCTGGTTGGCAGCTGGTATGTCTCATGGAGAGATATTAGACGATTTCCCTGAATTAACAGAAGAAGATATTAGGGCAAGTCTAGAGTTTGCTGCTGATCGTGAACATCGTTTAGTTGCCTCTCTACCAAACGTTACGCGGACGGCAGGTGGTCTTTGAAGCTGCTTTTTGATCAAAATTTGAGTCGAAAGCTGGTAACTCAATTAGCAAACGTTTTCCCTGATTCCAGTCATGTTCAGTTTCATGGACTGGAAGTGAAGACTGATACTGAAATATGGGAATTTGCTAAAACCAATGATTTTTGCATCGTAACTCAAGATGTAGACTTTGCCGAAAGAAGCCGTTTGTACGGTTCTCCACCTAAAGTTGTATGGCTACGCTGCGGAAATGCACCAACAAAACAAGTTGAATCTCTACTTCGTTCTGGGATAGAGGTAATTCAAGAGCTACTCAATAATCCAAGTCTGCATTGTCTAGAATTGTACTAAGGCTTTCCTTTTGAGGGATTGTGTGTGAGATTTCTTAAGAAGTAGGCCGTTGGCGCAATAACTGTGGTATCTCGAATCGTAAAAAGCACTCGATGGTTCTGATCATAAGTTGCATCTAGGTTGGTATTTCCTTAATTCTACCAACTAGCGTCAGAGAACTGTTACAACTGAAATTGTAAATTAGAGTGGGGGATGGCAACTCCCTCAAACCTAATTAAAAATGATTTAATTGCTTTTATGAGCGATCGCCTTTAAAGATTGTCTGTAAGATGCACAAAAAGTAAACTGTTGTAGCGATCGCTAGTTAAATAACATTTAGGTTACTTGCAACACTCAATCAGACAACACAATTGCAAAGCCTTCTTGGGTGAAGTGTTTATCGTGTGTCAGTACCTCTATGAGCTCCAGTTGGCGCATGGTGTGCATAGAAATTCAATCTGTCAAGCTGCCCGGATGTAAACTTTCTGGCGGTTGTAGTGAATTGCGGCAATGAGTCGAACTTTGTTACCACCAATGTTAAACACTGTCAATTTACCGACTTGATCTGCTGATGGAAACATTTCACGGAGTTCCATAAATGAGGTATACTCATTTGCCTTGACCAATTGATACCATTGAGCTAAGGCGTTGTTTGTATCTGGATGAAGTTTAGCAAATTCATTCAGCCGTTTACGAGTAATAACATGCATCTCAAAACCCCTGATGTTTTAATAATTCTGTCATCCATATAACTAACCTGCGATCGCTAATCTTATATTTTAATCATCGCCTTAACTCGACAACAAGCCACTGCATATTTAAAAATTGTGTGGAAGATGCATAAGAATTATATGGTTGGTGCGATCATCTTGAAAGATTGTATGTGAGATTCATAAGAAGTAAACTGTTGTAGCGATCGCCTAACTTCTCTTTCAATTTTTTTAGTCCCACTTCTTGATATGATCGTTGGTTTGAATAACTATTGTATTTAAAAAAATACATAATATTAAGGAATTTTCTATCAATAAATTCAAAGTTAATACTCAGGCGATCGCCACACTACACAGTAATACGTTGTGATGCGAGCGCCTGCAATATAACGGAAATTGTCGCATTATTTTTTTATCCTTAAAAAGCTTAAAAAGAAGTTAATCGTTAAATAACCTATCGATTTTAGATTTAATAGGTTAGTTAAATATCTAATTCTGATTAGTATGCCTAAATTTACCTTACCTTTGAAGATAGCAGGAGGAGCCGTTTTTCTGCTTTCCTTTTTTGCTTTTCGAGCAATTAGCGCCACAATTTCTGAAGGATTTGAGTCTGGTCAAAAAGGTGCTTATGCTGCGGCTGATATTAATTTGAGTACAGGTACTTGGAATTTAAATGATGCTTTAATTGGTAACTTATCAAGCGATGTCAAAAACGGGTCACAATCTGTCCGCATTCGCAATAGCGGCAAAGTGACAATGAAATTTGATCGGACTACAGGTGCTGGGACTGTTACTATCAAACACGCCAAGTATGGTAATGATGCTAGTACAACTTGGGGATTGTGGTGTTCGACTAATAGCGGTAGTTCATGGACACCTGTAGGTTCAATCGTAACTACAAGCTCACAATCACTGCAAACCGCAACTTTTACCCCTAATATCTCTGGCTTGGTTCGCTGTGAAGTCCGCAAAACTGATGGAACTTCCAACAGAACTAACATTGATGATTTTGTAATTACAGATTATGGTTCTTCCAGTTCTCCTTCTCTACCCGCTGGTTCTGTGCCATTCTTTGACAATATCAACAATCCTGTATCTGGATTAGCATACGGTAGCCCAGCGGATGTTACTCCCACTGTACCAACTTTGAATAATTTTGATAGGGCGGTAACTGATCTCTGCGGACAACCTGGTACAGCTGTCAGTCCGTCTAACTTTCAGGCGATGATGAATAGCAATTCTACTGTTTTGGCAAATATCAAACAATATGTAGGAGGATATCTAATTCCGGGGCGCACTTCCAATGCAGACTTCTTGGTTGACTTGACTAACGTCTGGTTTAACGTTGATGGTTTTGACCATATTTTCTGCGGAGAACCAGTCGCCGGAGGTTCGATAGGTGGGTTGCATTTTGTTGGTCGTTATGTAGAACTTCAAGAAAAAGGTTTGGCTGGACGGCTAAATAATAATATATCTATGGAGGAAGTAGTTCCCAACACCATTTACACGATGGGTGTGGTGATGAAAGTAGGCAACAGTACTTCTCAATCTCCTATTAAAGGTTATGGTTATACTCTAAGTGCTGAAGAAATTCTAGCGATCGCAACTTTAGCCTACAAAAATAATCCTAACACTAGTTCCACTAACACTGCTTGTCATTGGAGTGTAACTGATGACGGTAGAACTTTTAAAGCAGTGTTTGTCAGAAGAAGTGGCGGTGTCCGCACTTTTTACCCTGATGCTACTCCTGGTAGCAATCCCAACTGTGTGCAATAAAGTTCTACATTTTATTTACGCTGCGCGGGTCAGTGGTCAGTGGTCAGTGGTCAGTTGTCAGTTGTCAGTGGTCAGTGGTCAGTGGTCAGTGGTCAGTGGTCAGTTGTTATTACCTACACTCTTAGGTCACTGACAGCTATGCACTGACTTGTACTGAGTTTAGCCTGAGCGCAGCCGAAGTGTCGAACTGCTGCTCCTCTGCTCACCTTGTGAGTGGTCTTAAAAACATCCTTATGGCTGACTACTAACCACTGACTACTGACAAAACTCTATCCCGCAATTGGGGTAGAGTTTTTATGGTTAATCTATTTTCTAGTTACCAAAAGCATCTTTGATGTTATCTACAGCGCGTTCAACAACATTCTTTGTATTGTCTACTGCTTCTTGAGTTCGAGCTGCATCTTCTTCTGCTCTTTTCTCAATTCGAGCCGCATCTCTTTTTGCTTTGCGCTCTACAAAGCTACCATTATCTGTTGCTCGATCAACTTTACTAGCATTTTTGTTTGCAGTTTGCTCAACTTTATCTGCGGTGTCTCGGATAAAGTTCTTGGCTCGTCCAGCATCATTACTGACTTTGTCTTGAACTTTATCGCCCATGTCTGCTGATGCAATTAAGTTGACAGCAGGACTAGCCATTGCTGTGGTGTTAGAGAAAAATGCACCTTGCCAAACAAACGCGATCGCTGACACACACAACACAGTTGTAGCTATCCAACGTCCTACAGTTGAAAGCCGTTTCGTAAAATAATTCAGTTTCATAGGATACAAACTTTTGGAATTTAGTATACTATTTCTACTTCATTTGAATCATCGGCCAAATCGTTCCCTAGACAGAGGTTCTGTTATCATTAGTTGCTAGAAGGATTAACTCTTTCGTTCAATAGTTAAATGAATAAACATCGTGTATATGGTAAGTGCATTGTTGCAACAGTGCAACTCCCTACATAAATCATGAGTGTTCTTAAAACTATCGTAGATTCCATATTCATCAAGCAAACTTAGCAACGCCGATTGTTTCTATCCCAATACGCCTAGGATAGATAAATTTTCTTTGTTTTCTCCCCCTGCTTCTTCTATTCAGTCTGGAAAAGCCAAACCAGTCATTGGGTCACGAATATACAGTCCCAAAGTGAGGCTACGCAACACTTCATCCCAAATAGGTGTTAGTTGTTCTGCTTGATCTGCCCAATAATCAAAGGTAATCAAACACTGAACATTTGACCCTAAACCGATGCAAATTCGTGAAAAAGCTTCCCGTGGTTCTTCTTGAGTGTCGATAAATTTAATCTCTGTCCACACAATCTTGGCGGTTTGACGCTTTAGGGTAATTATTTCTCCCTTAGCAATGACGTTGCGGCTGTCATCTTCTATGACTTTCTTCAAGGTAGATTTTAGCGGAAATAAGCTCCAGTCGCGTGGTGGCAGACGATTGAAAGATACTTCTAGAGCGCAATCATCGTTGGGCGGTTTTTTGTCCATGAACTTGAACGATTTCTCTTGTAGCTCAAAAACCCAATTTTGGGGAACATTTAAGCGAACAGCTCCCCGATCTGCGACAAAAATCTTGTAACCTGATGGAGATTCCCAGCGATGGTCAGGTTTTAGTTCAAGCGTTTCTTTAATCCACTGGAGATTGCTTTTTTTACGCTTTGCCATAGTATTTTTGCAAATCTGCTGAAGAAAGCGATCGCTAACTTTAGTTAATGATATCAAATTGCTAGTGTGGCGCGTAGGCGTAGCTAGTCGCTAATATCCAAGCCCCAAAGCTTAAATAATATGGTAGTTCCTGTAAGCTTGTAGTACCTCAACCTCAGGTTATTGCAACGCCAAAATATAAATAAAGTCGAATTTAGTTAGCAAAAAGGCATATTGCTTTCTTCAAACGCCATTTCACTTACTCATTTTGGTGTTTTCCGCAAGTAAAATGAACTTTTACTTTCTCAAAATGCCTTTTGATTTATTCATTTTGGTATTTTCCGCAAGCAAAATAAGCTTTTACTTATTCATTTTGGTGTTTTCCGCAAGCAAAATAAGCTTTTACTTTCTCAAAATGCCTTTTGACTTTCTTATTTCAGTAATTAGCGCATTCATGACAAATATCGCGCTTGTAACAAAAGCGATTGCAGATTTGCCGAAATTCTCCCAGGCTAATCTATAGGTCAGTTATTTAAGGTAAAGAATATTAACCCTACTGTATTACAAGGTGGATGTCATGGCTCGTAGAAAAAGAACCTCCCTAGTATTAGAAAGAGCAGTGCGTCGTGCGGCTAGCATCAACTCAATTGATCCGAAGTTAGATTTAGGCAATGGACTCACCTTACCTGCTTTCTCAACTCTGATTGAGACTATGCGGACTAGAGAAAATGCCTACAACAGTGCCCTTTCCAGCTTGGATAAATTGTACCGTGAGATGCTGCAAACAGAGAGCGAGTTAGGAGATATGACAGAACACATGTTAATGGCAGTTGCTACTCGATATGGCAAAAGCAGTGTAGAGTACGGTATGGCGGGAGGAGTTCCTAAGAACCAGCGCCGCAAGGGACTGCGAGGCGAGTCCGAGTCACCAACTCCCAGTTCTGAGCAATTGTCATTTGTTGCCAATGTGGACAGTAACGGGAATGGAAAGAAACCAGTGGCGACAAGCTAGGACAAGTAAGGTGTGTTGCTTATACCAATTCACAAAAATCTTGATACATATAGATTTCTCGTAAGGAACATTGTTCCCTACCAACGTATCTGTATCATTTTTAAAGTTAAATAGTATGACTACGTAACGCAACACACCCCACACATCATGGGTATTATTAAAACAAATTTATAAGTTATTTTGAAACAGTTCTAAAACATGTTGCCAAGCGTCAGGAGCCGCTTCTGGGTTATAACTTTCTGTCTGGAGGTTTTTCCGTTTGGTTGGCCTCACAGAAAGCTCTTTCTCCTGAACAAACTCGTGTGTTCGAGACATGTAACACTACCTGGAATATGGGCATCAGTGCCATTTTTGGATTGTTAGGCAGTAAAGCAACTGGCTTGTTTCAATCAGAGCAAGAAAAGGACGAAAAATAAAGCAAAAAAAAGAAACTTATGACAACGCCATTTCTGAAAGTATCTTATTCGATATGAAGTAGCTGGTAGGGTGCGTTATCATGCAGCACAACGCACCACATCAATCATCGCAGCATGATATCACTTCACAATGAAATCTGTGACAAAATAGTTTTGTTATCCTACATCGGCTACGACCTATGGTTTCTACCATCAAGCGCCGCTACAGTTTGGATGAATATCGCGCCATTGAAGAAAAAGCGGAAGGACGCAGTGAATATCGAGATGGAGAAATTGTACCCATGGCCGGAGGAACGCTCAAACACAGCCGCATCGGTCGAAACATTTTGACCTATCTTACTTCTGTACTGCGTGATACTCACTTCGAGCCAATTAATAGCGATTTACGGTTGTGGATTCCTGAACATCGACGCGGAGTATATCCAGACGTAATGGTTTTTGACGGTGAACCACAACTAAATGGTGAACGTTTAGATGAAGTCTTGAATCCTATTTTGATTATTGAAGTTTTATCTGCTTCCACCGCAGATTACGATCAACAAAGTAAATTTCGTATGTATCGATCAATTGAGAGCTTTAGCGAATACTTGTTAGTCGAGCAGGATGAACCCTTTGTGGAACGCTATAGTAAGAAAGACAAAGGTTGGTTGCTCAGTGATTTTAGTGGTTTGAAGCTATCTATTTCTTTGGATTCAGTTAGTATTGAATTGCCAATCGCGGAAATTTATCGCGGCGTTGTTTTTGAGTAAATCAGCCTCGATTAAATGTGTTGTACTTTGTGACGATGTATGATTTGCCTTTTCTAAAAACTTAATCGCAGTTTTACGGAATTCTATTGCCATATTTAACCCACTTTCAAAATCTCTCTTTAGTTCTCGAAAGAATAATTCTCATTACTTCTTAACAATTTACAAATAAGCAAATATGCTCATCACGCTATGAAGCCAGTAGGGCGATCGCATCCTTAATGTAGTAGCGCCGCGAGCGCGATCGCTACAGAGTTAACTTGCGGGTATTGATGCAAGGTATCAGAGTTGATTCACTCCATTTCTAACTTTTGAATAGATGGGATATCGAACTTCTGGAAGATTCCAAGCGTTTTTGATTTGTGCGACCTTACTACATAGGTAAGCATAAAGACTCAATATTAAAAAGTACAAGGAAAACAATGCCCGATCAAGCATTCAGAAAAAACATTCCAGAAGTTGACCCAACGGAGATTGAAGATACTCGAACTGCGATCGCTGACGAACATCGCTCGTTTCTTGAAAAGGTGATGGTCAGAAGCGGATTTGCAGATTTGTATGACGCAAGAGACTTTACCGAAGTTGTGTTTCGTGTTATGCGCGACTTAATGACCACAGAAGCTAGCGATCGCGTCGAAGCAGAATTGCATACAGAGGCTGTGCCTACCGATGAAAAAGCGCTTCAGATGGAAGTAGCTGAACTCTGGAAAGACACCAATCCAATTGTGGGATTTTTAAGCCGAGTTCGTCCACCCTGGCAAGGCCCAGGTATCTTTAAGATTGATTCTGATCGCTTCTTATTCCGAGTTGCTAATGAAAGCGGAAAGCCAGGAACAGTAGACCGAGAACAGGCGGTTAAAGCAGTGTTTTCTGCCACTAAAGACGAACTTTCTGAAGAACGGATTCAGGAAATTGCTAGCTGGCTACCTGATTATATACGCGAGCTTTGGGAGCAAGCTTAATTAGAAGTATAAAAAAGTCAAGTCTGTTTGCGGATAATATTCACAAACAGGCTTTTTACTATTAATTTAAAGGAGAGTGATCGCATTGCAGAATCGTTTCACAAGTGAATCTGTGACAAAATAGTTTTGTTGTCTTATAGCCAATGCGATCGCCTACGACCTATGATTTCTACCATCTCGCGCCGCTACAGCTTGGATGAATATCGTGCGATCGAAGAAAAAGCCGAAGGACGCAGCGAATATCGAGACGGAGAAATCGTACCCATGCCTGGAGGAACGCTCAAACACAGCCGCATTAGTGGCAATATTTTTGCCTTTCTCAAATTTTTGCTGCGCGATACTCAATTCGAGCCAATTAACAGCGATTTACGGTTGTGGATTCCTGAACATCGACGCGGAGTGTATCCAGACGTAATGATTTTTGACGGTGAACCGCAACTGAATGGCAAACGTTTAGATGAAGTCTTGAATCCCACCCTGATTGTTGAAGTGCTATCTCCTTCCACCGCAGATTACGATCAACAAAGTAAATTTCGCATGTATCGATCAATTGCAAGTTTTAGCGAATATTTATTAGTCGAGCAGGATGAACCCTTTGTAGAACGCTACAGTAAAAAAGCAGAAGGTTGGTTGCTTAGTGATTTTAGCGGCTTAGAGCAATCTATTTATTTAGAGTCAATTGGGGTCGAATTAGCGATCGCGGAAATTTATCGCGGCGTTGTTTTTGAGTAAAATAGCTTTAGCTTTTTGTGGCAACGCACGCCAAATTAGGAATGCGATCGCATTACGACTGTAGACACACATCAAATACCAGTTGTGAACGATAGAAACACACATTAAACTCCAAAAATAAGTTCATACGTCTTAGCAATAAAGGTACATCATCAGATAAATTCCACGCAAAAACTAAGCGAACAGGCTCAAACGATCCAATCTGAGCAGATACAAGCAAACCTCTTGCTTCAACGGGAGCCAAATTACCAGCCAACATTACAGAAATCGTCTGTTCTTCCCAAACTGCGCCTAGTTGAATACCAATACTATATGGCAGAACGCTGACGCTTGCTCCAGTATCTAACAAGTCTGAAACGTCTACTGATGAGTTACGATAGGTTAATATTAATGGTAGCTTTGGTACTGCATCGGCAACACCAAAAGTATTGTATCCCTCTGCAAAAGGAAATCTTTGAGGATTAACCATCGTACATTTACTCGTCCGACTCTAGCAGTTGAGCAAGTTGATATGCAGCTGCGTGAGAATTAAGTGGCGACCAAATAGGATAGGTTGCACCTTGCTCTAATGATGGCTCTTCATCCCTAGATAACTCTGAAACTAGAAACTGCATAACTTTTAGCTTCTCTGCACGAGTTAAATTTCGCAGGGTAGGAAATAGCTCTACGGCGTTCATAATTATCATGCTGGAGATTAATCAACATTTCTATCTTTCCACAAATTTTTAGTTGTTGACCAAGTTTATGTGCAACTACGCAGAACCAAAAATTTACGGCAATACACCATACATTAAAAATGCGATCGCACTATTTCCTTAGCAGTTTCTCTCATAAATCAAACTAAATTAATGCTAAAATGTATTGTCGCAAAGCGCAGCCTACCACATCAATTTTATCAACAAATTTAACTTTGCTTATAAACTAATTCCATTTTCAATTTATCAATCTCCATTTTCAACCTTTCATTTTCCATCCTTAACTTTATGTTCTCTTCCTTAATAACCTCAACCTCATTCCTCTTATTCACAGCCTGATTCATAGCCAACTTCCGCATATCTAGCGAAAACCAACGCTGATAAGTTTGTGTGTGAACCTGCACACTATGCCCTAAATTATCTGCTGCTGCTTTAATTGGTATGCCTAAAATATGCGCTCTAATTGCCCAAGCATGACGTAAATCGTAGGGCTTAAAATCTAAACCGATTTTACGAAACCACCAACTAACTCGTTGTGTTAACGCTGTGATTTCGGCATGATTGGTGTTATCTTTTTTTGCGATCGCAGTTGTCAACATCTCTAAATATTGAGGATTTCTCAAATCAAAATCCTCAATCCATTGCCGATGTAATGGTAATGCTTGTCTCTCCCCAGTCTTACAATCTTTATGGACTTTCCATGTCAAATCTGTGTTCTCTTCACTTAACCACCAATTAATATCAGGATTAATAAAAAGTTCCCGTGGTCTTAAACCAAAAACTGATAACATTCCATACGTCCATCGCCAAAGTTGCCAGCTATTTTGAACATTTTGATTAACTTGATTGCCTCTGCTATTTCGATAATTTTCAAACTTGATAATTCCTGCGGCTATTTCAGCATCTGTCGGTATATTTCGGGTATTATTTTCAGGGGATTTGGAATATTTAGACAAATCTATTGCAATTTTAAATGTCATGCAAAATGCAGATATAGCTCTAGCTGCATTATATTTAGCCCATTCTTTATCAATTTTTTCAATTGAACTAATCAAGTTTTCCGCAGTTGCTAAATCTTTGGAGTTAGTAAATCGCTTGGTTCGGGAAAAGTAATAAAAGAAAGTATGTTCGCTTTTGGTTGTACGTTTATGAGTTTTAAAATATTCCTCTTCAAATTGTTCGAGTAATTCTCCTATTGTTTTAAAGTCTTTTTTAATTGCCTCATTACCTAAATATTTATCATTCCATTCAAAGGTATGCCGTGCGATTAACTTCCCTAATTCGTAAGCTTCTTCTTCAGCCGTTTTTAACCCGTCTAAGTTTGCAGGAATATTCAAACTGAGATTATATTGCTTTCTCCCTGTGCCATTGGTGTCCTTGTCTGTTGGTTTAATTGGTAAGGTAGCGCGTAATTGCAGACTTCCATTTGATTCTCTAATTGTCACTTTTGTCTTTGCAGACTTCAAACGCAGATTAACTTTCTCTAATTCTTGTAGTACTTTCGTTCTCATGTGTTCTCTTTGCTGCTGTGCTTGTTGGCTTGAGCCAAAAAAACTGCCATCGGTAGATGAAACTGGCTCTAAGTCTGCAAAAGCTTGCTGATACTTGTCTTTGCCCTGGTTAATCATGACTATGTTTTAGCCTATATTTAGCCTAAAAATAAATGTGTTCTCAGTGAACAATGCTTATGACAGACATTGCTTACAGCAAACATTAGGCTATTGAAAGTCATTTAACCATAAAAAGGATTACTCCGGCCCTTATCACGGTTATGATGGCTTCGCTATTTTCGCTCGTGATATGGATTTGGCACTCAACAGCCCAACCTGGGGCTTAATTGGCGCTCCTTGGAGCAAGAAGGCTGAAGCTAAAGCTACAGCTAAAGCTACCGCCTAGATGGGAAAGGGATAAGTAGGGATAGCCTGGGGTTTTAGCCCCAGGGGGGAGTCGGGAATTCAAAGTTCAAAATTCAAAAGTTAAAAGTTTATTTTGATTTTTGCATTCTGAATTTTGAGTTACATTCTCACTCCCACCTTGCTTGTACAGACGCAATTAACCGCACAATTCCTCGATTAGTAACGACTTCAGTAAGCTTGGAGATCCACCAAATGCCTCAGAATCCAGAAAAAATTCAAGACCACGTAGAGTTATTTCACCAACCGGAATATCAACAGCTATTTGAAAACAAAAAGCAGTTTGAAAACGGTCACACCCCTGAAGAAGTTGCGCGAGTTGCAGAATGGACAAAGGGTTGGGAATATCGTGAAAAGAACTTCGCTCGTGAAGCTTTAACCGTTAACCCTGCTAAAGGTTGCCAACCTTTAGGAGCAATCTTTGCTGCTGTTGGTTTTGAAGGTACACTACCCTTCGTACAAGGTTCTCAAGGTTGCGTAGCTTACTTCCGCACCCACTTAACCCGCCACTACAAAGAACCATTCTCTGGTGTATCTTCTTCAATGACCGAAGATGCAGCGGTATTCGGCGGTATGCAAAACATGATCGACGGCTTGTCGAACTCTTACCAACTTTACAAGCCTAAGATGATTGCTGTTTGCACCACCTGTATGGCAGAAGTAATTGGTGATGACTTACAGGCTTTCATCAACAACGCTAAACAAGCTGGTGCAGTTCCTCAAGAATTCCCAGTACCTTACGCCCACACACCTAGCTTTGTCGGTTCCCACATCACTGGCTACGACAACATGATGAAGGGAATTCTTTCTAACCTGACCGCAGGTAAGAAGAAAGAAACCAGCAACGGCAAGATCAACTTTATCCCAGGTTTTGACACCTACGTGGGCAACAACCGCGAAATCAAGCGGATTGCTTCTCTGTTCGGCTTTGATTACACCATTTTGGCTGACAACAGCGATTACCTGGATTCACCAAACACAGGTGAATTTGATATGTATCCAGGTGGAACAAAGCTAGAAGATGCAGCAGATTCAATCAATGCGAAAGCTACGATCGCTCTGCAAGCACACTCTACACCCAAAACCCGCGAGTACATCGAAAAAGAATGGAAGCAACCAACTTCAGTTTCCCGTCCTTGGGGCATTAAAGGTACTGATGAGTTCTTGATGAAACTCAGCGAACTGAGTGGTATTCCCATTCCTCAAGAATTGGAAATTGAACGCGGTCGTGCAGTTGATGCCATGACTGACTCCCACTCATGGATTCACGGCAAGCGCTTCGCTATCTACGGCGAACCAGATTTAGTATACAGCGTAGTTGGCTTTATGCTAGAAATGGGTGCTGAACCTGTGCATATCTTGGTTCACAACAGCAACGAAGTATTTGAAGCAGAAATCAAAGAATTGCTTGCTTCTAGCCCCTTCGGTCAACATGCAACTGTTTGGCCTGGTAAAGACTTGTGGCACATGCGTTCACTGTTGTTCACCGAACCAGTAGACTTCTTAGTTGGTAACACATACGGTAAGTATCTGTGGCGCGACACCAAGATTCCCCTCGTGAGAATCGGTTATCCCATCATGGATCGTCACCACTTACACCGCTACAGCACCATTGGTTATCAAGGTGTGATCAACCTCCTCAACTGGACTGTAAATACCCTGTTTGAAGAAATCGATCGCAACACCAATATTCCTTCTAAGACCGATATTTCTTACGACTTAATTCGTTAGAAATTGCGGAAAAATCTAGCTTACTAGGGACTAGGTAACAGGGACTGGGGACTAGGGATTGGGAAAGATTTTCCTCAATACCCACTCCCCAGTACCCATTATCCACTCCCGAATTTAGCATTTTCCTGAGATATCTGTAATATGGAAACCATCAATCACACTCATTCTCATTCCCATACTCATCCTCATCCTAATTACCATCCACCTAACTATAAAAAGCCAGGTTGGTTTCACAAACTGATGAATCCTGCACGTAATTTTGTGGATGGAATTCCGGTTAAAAATTATCGCCTTGCTCACATAATTTGCCAAGTAATTCCTTGCTGTTGCCCTTTTGAGCGCAGCCTTAAGTTATTTGGGCGAACTTTGAATATTCCACCTCTGTGTAAACTTAATCCCTTATACAACGAGTTTGTCGGAATGCGTTTTCGTGCCTTATCTTATCTTGCTGATGAATGTGGAGAGGATGTCACGAAATATATTTGTTAGTTATTTGTCAGTTGTCAGTTGTCAGTAGTTAGTTATTTGTCAGTTGTTAAAACTAATAACTAACTACTGACAAAAAATAATTCACACAATTCTCCAGCATTTCTTAATTACGAATTACGAATTACCCTTCGGGCTCAGCAGTTACTCCACTTGGGGAGACCCCATCGCGTAGCGTTTCCCCTTGGGAGAAGACCGTACTGCTTCACGAATTCGTATAACACCTGCCATCCAGTAAGAGAAGAGAGATGAAAATTACCCAAGGCAAAATCAACGAGCTGCTCAATGAGCCAGGATGCGAACATAATCAGCAGAAACAGGGAGAAAAGAAAAACAAGTCTTGTACCCAACAAGCACAACCAGGAGCTGCTCAAGGAGGCTGTGCTTTTGATGGTGCAATGATTGCCCTAGTGCCGATCGCAGATGCTGCTCATCTAGTCCACGGCCCGATCGCCTGTGCTGGTAACTCTTGGGGTAGTCGTGGTAGTCTCTCTTCTGGCCCTATGCTTTACAAGACGGGTTTCACCACTGACTTAACCGAAAATGATGTGATTTTCGGTGGTGAAAAGAAACTCTATAAAGCGATTTTGGAAGTTCAAGAACGTTACAATCCAGCAGCGGTGTTTGTTTACGCTACTTGTGTTACCGCTTTAATTGGCGATGATATCGATGCTGTTTGTAAGGCTGCGGCACAAAAAATCGGTACTCCTGTAATTCCTGTGATTGCTCCAGGATTCATTGGCAGTAAAAATTTGGGCAACCGCTTTGGTGGTGAATCTTTGTTGGAATATGTTGTCGGCACAGCAGAACCAGAACATACAACGCCCTATGATATTAACTTAATCGGTGAATACAACATCGCCGGGGAGATGTGGGGAGTAACACCACTGTTAGAAAAATTAGGCATTCGTGTTCTATCTAAAATTACGGGCGATGCTCGCTACAACGAAATTCGCTACGCCCACCGTGCCAAGCTCAATGTAATGATTTGCTCGCGAGCGCTGCTCAACATGGCCAGAAAAATGGAGGAGCGCTACAACATTCCTTACATTGAAGAGTCTTTTTACGGCATTGATGATATGAACCGCTGTTTGCGGAACATTGCCGCTAAATTGGGTGATCCTGATTTGCAAGAGCGCACAGAAAAGCTGATCGCCGAAGAAACTGCGGCTCTAGATTTGGCTCTAGCTCCTTATCGTGCCCGACTCAAAGGTAAACGAGTCGTTCTGTATACTGGCGGTGTTAAGAGTTGGTCGATTATCTCAGCAGCTAAGGACTTAGGCATAGAAGTTGTTGCTACCAGCACCAGAAAAAGCACCGAGGAAGATAAAGCCAAGATTAAGAATTTAATCGGCAACGATGGCATCATGCTGGAAAAAGGCAACGCCCAAGAACTGTTGCAACTGGTTAAAGACACTCGCGCCGATATGCTGATTGCTGGTGGTCGTAACCAATACACTGCCTTGAAAGCGCGGATTCCTTTCTTAGATATCAACCAAGAACGCCACCATCCTTATGCAGGTTATGTAGGAATGATTGAGATGGCAAGGGAATTATACGAAGCCCTTTACAGCCCCATCTGGGAACAAATACGTAAACCTGCCCCTTGGGATGAAGACGAAGGAACACTAGGAGCGAGGGATACAGAGCATTCTCTGTTTGCGTCGATGGAGGAGATTATCTAATGGCGATCGTTACCGTTCCTAACAAAGCAGTTACAGTTAATCCCCTCAAGCAAAGCCAAGCCTTGGGTGCATCTTTAGCCTTTTTGGGATTGAAAGGGATGATACCCTTATTCCACGGTTCCCAAGGTTGTACTGCCTTCGCCAAAGTTGTGCTTGTACGGCATTTTCGGGAAGCCATTCCCCTTGCTACTACAGCCATGACGGAAGTCACTACGATCTTGGGTGGCGAAGAGAATGTGGAGCAGGCAATTCTCACCCTAGTAGAAAAGGTCAACCCAGAAATTATTGGTTTATGTAGCACAGGGCTGACAGAAACCAGAGGCGATGACATCGAGCGTTTTCTTAAAGATATCCGCGATCGCCACCCAGAACTAAATCATCTGCCGGTTGTTTTTGCACCCACACCAGATTTTAAAGGTGCATTGCAAGATGGTTTTGCTGCTGCTGTGGAAAGCATAGTTAAGGAAATTCCTAAACAAGGTGGAATTAGAACCGAGCAAGTGACGATTTTGGCGGGTTCTGCTTTTACACCAGGGGATGTCCAAGAAATCAAAGAGATGGTTACGGCTTTTGGTTTAGTACCCATCTTTGTACCTGATTTGGGCGCTTCATTGGATGGTCATTTAGAAGATGGCTACAGCGCTGTCACAGCCAGTGGTACTACCTTAAAACAGTTACGAGAAGTAGGTAGTTCTGCCTTTACGATCGCCTTGGGCGAAAGTATGCGGGGTGCAGCCAAAATCCTCGAAGAACGGTTTGGCATTCCCTACGAGGTGTTTGGTGAACTCACAGGATTAGAAGCTGTAGACGAGTTTCTCCAAGCATTGGCGATTTTGAGCAGCAACAGCGTACCCGAAAAATACCGCCGCCAGCGCCGCCAGTTACAAGATGCCATGTTGGACACTCATTTTTACTTCGGTGCTAAACGAGTTTCTTTGGCGCTAGAACCTGACTTATTGTGGTCAACAGTGTGTTTTCTGCAATCGATGGGAACCCAAGTTCACGCAGCGGTGACAACGACGCGATCGCCGCTACTAGAACAACTCCCTGTCAAAAATGTCACCATCGGTGACTTAGAAGACTTCGAGCAACTAGCAGTAGGGTCTGATTTATTGATTGGCAACTCTAACGTAGGTGCGATCGCCAAACGTCTGTCGATTCCTCTTTATCGTTTGGGCATTCCCATTTATGACCGCTTGGGTAATGGTCAGTTCACCAAAGTTGGCTACCGAGGCACAATGGAGCTTTTGTTTGGCATCGGCAATCTATTTTTAGAAGCCGAAGAAGAGAGAGTTAAGCATTTATGGGGATTAGGTAATACAGAAAGTCAGTAGTCAGTAGTTAGTAGTCAGTAGCGATTAAAAAAGCAACTGACAACTGACAACTGACAACTGACAAAGAACAACTGACAAAGGACAAATTAGATGAAAATTGCCTTCACCACAAGTGACCACGTTCATATTAATGCTCACTTCGGATGGGCAAGAGAAATTGACGTTTATGAGATCTCAGATAAGGGATATGAGTTCTTAGAAACTCTAAAGTTTGAGGGTGATCTTAAAGAAGATGGAAATGAGGATAAAATCACACCCAAACTTGATGCTTTGGTTGATTGCACAATTGTTTATGTGACAGCAATTGGTGGTAGCGCCGCAGCGCGTTTAATCAAAAAAGGTGTTACCCCAGTCAAGGCGAAATCAGAAGAGGAAGAAATTAATGAAGTGCTAACTAAGTTAGTACAAACTCTCAAGGGTAATCCTCCTCCTTGGTTGCGTAAGGCTTTACAACCAAAAACTTCAAATTTTGCAGACGACATTGAAAATGAAGCAGCCGTATGAGCGAAAATAATAGTGTTAACGGAACAGCCACAGCCGAAGTCTTGAGTTCCCCTTTTTTGAAGATATTGATACAACAAATTCGAGGTCAAGATACTTACGGAACTTATCGCAAGTGGTCAGATGAATTAATTCTGAAGCCCTTTGTTGTCACCAAACAAAAGAAGCGTGAAATTTCTCTTGAGGGTGAAGTTGATCCGATAACTCAAGCACGAATTATGGCATTTTTCCGCGCTGTAGCCGCAGGTATTGAACAGGAAACAGGACTGATATCCCAAGTCGTAATTGATTTGAGTCACGAAGGGTTTGGCTGGGCATTGGTCTTTTCTGGTCGTCTTTTGTTAGCTGTCAAAACCTTGCGGGATGCCCATCGTTTTGGTTTTGATTCCCTAGAAAAATTGGCAGAAGAAGGAGAAAATTTCGTCCAAAAAGGCATTGATTTGGCGAAGCGTTTCCCTGAAGTAGGCAATCTTTAAATACTGCCTTAAAAGTTAATTGTTCTTAGTGTCTTTGTGCCTTGATGGTTGATTACCACAAAGACACTAAGACACCAAGATAATTTAATAACTAGGAGTAATCAATGGTGCAGGCAGGAGAAACAAAAATTGAGGAACTGAAAACTAAAATCAGAAAGCTCAATAGTAAAGCAGGGCAAATGAAGATGGATCTGCATGATTTAGCAGAAGGTTTGCCCACAGATTACAAACAACTTATGGATGTGGCGGCTGCAACTTATGAAATCTATAGACAGTTAGATGAACTTAAGCAACAGCTAAAACAATTGGAGAATGCTAAATGAGTGGAACTATTGATGAATTCAAAAAGCTCGTAGATGCAGAAGAATTTTTGCAGTTTTTTAATCTGCCCTACGACCAAACATTTGTGAATGTAAATCGTCTACATATTTTGAAGAAATTCTCTCAATATATGGGAGAAGTTGATGAGAAGTTTCCTGACTTAAGTTCTGAAGAAAAGCTAACTCAATATTCTTTGGCTTTACAAAAAGCTTATGAGTTATTTATCGAATCATCACCCCATGAACAAAAGCTGTTCAAAGTGTTTAACGATAAGCCGAAGAATGTAGTCACGCTAGCAGAAATCACTTCTGATTAGGAGGTACAAAGTGATAAACCTAACGCCTACCGAGTTAGAAAGATATAGTCGCCAAATGATGCTTCCGAATTTTGGCGAAACAGCTCAGAAGCGCCTGAAGTCAGCAACGGTTTTGGTTACGGGTGTGGGCGGATTGGGCGGTACGGCGGCGCTTTACTTAGCAGTAGCGGGCGTTGGGCGGCTAATCCTAGTCCGGGGTGGTGACTTGCGCTTGGATGATATGAATCGTCAGATTCTGATGACGGATGATTGGGTAGGCAAACCAAGAGTTTTCAAAGCTAAAGAAACTCTAGAGGCAATCAATCCTGATATTCAAATAGAAGCAATTCACGATTACGTCACCCCAGAAAATGTTGATTCTTTAGTACAATCCGCTGATATGACGCTGGATTGCGCCCACAATTTTACAGAGCGCAATTTGCTGAATGAAGCTTGTGTCCGCTGGCGCAAACCAATGGTGGAAGCCGCAATGGACGGGATGGAGGCTTACTTAACAACGATTATTCCTGGTGTGACTCCTTGTTTATCTTGTCTGTTTCCAGAGAAGCCTGATTGGGATCGGCGTGGCTTTTCAGTTCTAGGCGCTGTTTCTGGAACACTAGCTTGTCTCACAGCATTAGAAGCAATCAAGTTGATCACTGGGTTTAGTCAACCTCTATTATCGCAATTACTGACGATTGACTTAAATCGGATGGAATTTGCCAAGCGCCGTTCTCATCGCGATCGCTCTTGTCCAGTTTGTGGTAACACTGCACCTTGGAGATATGCTCAAGGTAAATCGATGGAACCCACAAGCAATCTTACAACATAGGCGATCGCCACAGTGCAAATATCACGGAAGCTTAACTGCTGATTGGGCAAAAACACAGCAATTTGGCTGAATCACCACAAAAAAACTCACATTCCGCATCAGAACTAATAATCGCTACAGATCAGGAGACTTGATGAGTGTTACTTTGACAGAAAAGGCAGAATTTCGTTTACGGGCATTCCTACGAGGTTCCTCTCCCAACGCTAACGACGCAACTAAAGGTATCCGCGTCTCTGTAAAAGATGGTGGTTGCAATGGTTATGAATATGCGATCGACATTACCAGCAAACCACAACCAGATGACTTGGTAATTGAGCAAGGTAAGGTACTCGTTTACGTTGATCCTAAAAGTGCGCCGTTATTAGAAGGGGTAGTAATCGATTTTGTCGAAGGAGTGATGGAAAGTGGCTTTAAGTTCACTAACCCCAATGCCAGCGATACCTGCGGTTGTGGAAAATCCTTCAAAGCAGGTGATTGCACACCTACTGGTATACCTTGCAGCTAAATAATTCGTAACTGAATCATACGTAATTTGTAATTTTGATTGAGCAGTAATAATTACGAATTACGAATTACGAATTACGAATTACGAATTATTTAAGATTTCCCGTAGACGTACTCTGCACCGTTTCTCGAAGGTGGGAGCTACACGAACTTCGAGAATCTAAGCTCATCCTATAAATTTTGAGGAGAATCGACAAATGGCTACCTACCAAGTTAGATTAATCAGCAAAAAAGAAGACCTCGATACCACAATTGAAGTGGACGAAGAGACTACCATTTTAGAAGCAGCAGAAGAAAATGGTATTGAGTTACCCTTCTCTTGTCATGCAGGTTCTTGCTCTAGTTGTGTAGGTAAAGTAGTTGAAGGTGAAGTTGATCAATCTGATCAAATCTTTTTAGATGACGAACAAATGTCAAAAGGATTCGCCCTACTTTGTGTTACTTACCCCCGTTCTAATTGCACAATCAAAACACATCAAGAGCCATACCTCGTCTAAATTATTGCTGTGGTTGCTAAAATTAGCAACTCAATAAATGATGAAGGATGAAACTTTGATAATCATCCTTCATCTTTCATATCTTATTTATCTTTCTTTAATCTTGACAATGTTTACTCCTTTTAGTGTATATGGCTGCTCTTTAGAATTGCTTCAAATAGGAGAAAAAGGCATTATCATTTATTGTAAAATCAAAGATGATATAGTCCTCAAAAAATTAAAATCATTGGGTGTAGCGACAGGCACTATCATTACTTTAGAACAGCAGTTCCCCTCATTAATAGTCAAAGTTGGCAAGATATTATTAGATGTAGAAAAAGAAGTTGCGCGTGCTATCTATGTGCGCATTCTTAAAAATTAATATAATATAGGAAAAATCAGGTTATAAAAATTTTACTGTTTCTAATATTAACGCTTCCAAAATATCCTGATCTATACGCTCTTTAGTAGAATTATTTGCAATTAACTATAAATATTTATGCTATTTATAATAAATTAAAAACTACTAGTAACTGTAAACATTTGATTTAATCATCAAGCAAGTATAAATGTAATTCTCCTTCTAGGCGACTTGCAATAAAAAGCAAGTCGCCTGCTTTTTAATCAACAGCAACTATTACATCAGATGACTTGATCACAGCGTAAGCTTGTTTACCTTCTGCAAGTCCCAGTTTTTCGGCTGAAGATTTTGTGATGATGGATACTAGTTCTATTCCAGATGCTAACTCTAAAGTTACCTCTGTATTAACTGAACCAGTTACAATCTTTTTGACAGTAGCTTTAAGAGAATTACGAGCGCTAATTTCCATGTTTTAGTTTTCCTTTTCCTTGTTTATACTGAATAAACTAGCAAGTTTATATATTGGAAGTAAAGTTATTTAAATTTTCTTAATAACTCTAATCAAGGCATAAAATATACAATAAATGACACTCTATTTAATAGATACTCAAGAAATATTTTTTGCAATAATTAGTGAAGTGAGGAAAAAATAACTATCAATATTTTTTGATATAAACTGTAAAATCAGCTGCTTTTTCAACATTTTTAAATAATTTATTCTCATGCATATAGCGATCTTTAGGAATGATTCATAATTCAAACTTATCAAAGTGATAATATATAAATAAGTTAAATTGTTGGCAATGAACCTAAGCTTCAACAAAAAGTGATTATGAGGTTATCCAAGACATCCTTACTTCAATTTTGATCAAGTTTACAGGTTGGGCAAATGGTTATACCAATTCGCAAGTCGCAATTTGCAATTAAAAAACCTAGATACAGTAAACCTTTCAATGGTTAAATCTGTATCAAATTTTTCGTGAAATGGTATTAGATATCTGCAATAAAAAGAGTGTATGACGTGTGCTAGTTATTCAAGGTGAAATACAAAGCATTATTTCTGTAACTGATATTTTCGTTACAAGATAGCTATTTTCGGAAAAAGAAGAAACTATAGGAATTAATTAATAGGTTTATTAGAAGTTTTACGCAACTATAATCATGGTGGGCAAATGCTCACCATTTAATTTACCGAGCAAATTTGTAGGAATTAAGAAATACAATGAATCAAGTCAATAAACAAGATTTAAGCCAAGTAACTCAGCAATGGTTAATAGCAAACAGATATAACCCGGAAGATTTAAATCAGCCAGGTGAAAATGGCGATACGGCTTTAATGAAAGCTACAAGAGAAGGAGTTTATTCTGTTGTTAAAGAATTGATTGATATCGGTGTGAATATTAATGCCACAAACAGCGATGCCTCCGGCGGGCTACGCCTACGCAATAACGCTTTGTGGTTTGCTTGTTTTGGTAATCACTACGAATTAATTAAATTGTTGCTTGCTGCCAATATTAATATTGACAATCAAAATGATAATGGCGCAACTGTTTTAATGTATGTAGCATCAGCGGGAAAAACTGAAGTCGTCAAGTTACTTTTGCAACATCATCCTAATTTAGATTTGAAAAACTTAGACTACTATCAAGCGATAGATTTCGCCAGTAATATAGAAGTTTTAATGTTACTAAAAAATGCCACAAAATCAAAATCAAGGAAAAACTTATCATGACGCTACCAAGCATTCTTACTTATCGGTGCAGCTTGATCCAAATTATGTAGATGCATCAACTCAACCAATTGCATTTAAAGTTTACCCAAAATTTTATCGGCGGGTGAAATTAAATCTCAATAATCCTGTTCATGCTTTTATCTGGTTAACTAGTGCTGTTACTTCAGAAAAATTATATAAGAATACACCTGATAAACTGCGGGTAAATCCATCAGCAGGCGCTCTTTATCCTACAGAAGTGTATATCCAAATTCGCGGGATAGAGGGAATGATAGATGGAATATATCATTTAGAAGTTGAGAATAATTGTCTAACATTAATCTATGAATTAATTGATGATGGTTTAGAGAGCTATATTATACCGAGCAAAAGTATCAGCGGATTCATTTTTTTAATTAGTTGTGTTTATTATAGGTCTAGTTGGAAATATCAAAATAGGAGTTTGAGATATTGCTTTTTAGATAGCGGACACCATTTAGGTGCAATCGCTGCATCAGCTTATCTCCACGACCAAGATATACAATTAATTTTTGACTTTGATAAACTCGCTCTCAATACAGATTTAGGATTTGAGAATAAAGAGTTTATTACCGCTTGTGCGATCGCAGGAAAAGTGCAAGATCAGCAAGTTAGAAGCTTAAGGTTGAAAGTTCCTTTTGTTTGCGGCACAGATTATTTTGAAGCGAATCAATTTATTGAAGATAGCTATCAAGTAACAGCTTTACAAAAGAGCAAACAACAGAAACTAAAGCAGCCTCAGTTTAACTTTGAACAGGAGAAATTTCAACAAACTGTTTGGAATAGACGTTCTATGAGACGTTTCCGGAAACAGTTTATTTCTCAAGAAAACTATTTATATATCTTGCAACAGCTTGATCAACCAATACCAACTGAAAATGGTGAGGATATAGAAATTTATTCCGTCTTGCATAGAGTAGAAGGAATGTCACCTGGGTTATATGAAGGTACTCTTCTGCTTCAGGCTGGTGATTTCAGCGAACAGACAGGATACTTATGCATTAATCAAGTGATCGCAAGAGATTGTGCTGTAACTTTCTTTTTTGTGTCCGACTATACAAGCTATCAAACTGCAATGCAATTGGCTGGTTTTTTAGGACAAAGGATATATCTGGGTAGCAACTATTTAGGGATTCAATGTAGTGGAATTGGTGCTTATTATGATGACGAAACTCGAAGATTCTTAGAAACAACCAAAGATATTCTCTATGCAATGGCGATTGGAATTTAAGTAGGAACATCAAGAGCAATGGCTAACAAGAAGTTTTATTTCAATGGTGATGACTCTCATCCCATACAGCCGACATCGGCAGATATTATACTGCGTCAGCAACTAGAGTATTCTATTAGTAAATACTTTTATGAAGGTTGCGATCGCACAATTCAAAATCTTCTATCTAACTGTCGTTGGTATGTGACAACTCAAGCCAATGCTATGACATTGGTAATTGAATGTCCCGATCAAGTAACTAACTGGCGTATTTTACAACAAATCGTGCCAATGGGGACATTACTCAACTCAATTATCAGCAGTGCTAAAATCCGCGTCTGTCCTCCAGAAAGTCAAGGTATACCTTTTGAAATGAGGGTAGATGAACTTTCTGTTTATCGTGATTGGGCTTAATGGCAATAAACGCCAAACAAAAGAATATCACACTTCAACATTCTGTCTGATTATTGCAGCTACCTCTTCAAAAACTAAATCGGCAGAATGTTTAATAATAGGACTTAACTCTAGTCCCAAATCAAGATTCGCCGCCTCAATTAAATAAACTGTTATCTCTTGAGGAAAGTCATTGTGAAAAATTTTCCGTCCGGCGGCTAAAGCATTATCCCAACGAAAATCATGCAAATTATAACTAGGTTCTGGGAGTGCTTCTAGTTCTTCACCAGGGACTTTAAATACTGCACCCGGTTCTGAATTTGTTGAACTAGCATCAATAATTACTAACTTTTTGCTACCTCTAGCTTGAAACATCACTTCCATCCCTGCGGTTCCACAATCATAAACTCGCACATCAGGATGAGGATGTTCGGCGAGATATTTTTGTAAGCGTTGGGCGATGATTACGCCTACTGCGTCGTCACTGCGGTTGAGATTACCGCAACCAATAATAGTTAGCATAGAATGATTGCGATCGCCTCATATAATATATCTAAATAATTTATGATATTCTTATTTTATGATATTCGTCAGAATTGACGCATGAATAAAGAAAAAAAACGAACCGCAGAGGACGCAGAGAACTAAGAGTTTAAAATTTTTTGGCGTAAGTCTTAATTAGTTTTTATAAACCTATAAATATTGTTTATTTTTCTCGGCAAAAATCTATAATAATTTTCGCATTGCAGTTTATATAAATGCTACAGCCAGCCATAATCCAACTCATGCAGCGTCATATTTGCGAATTAAAGGCTACTAAAGAATGGTTAATGCTGGACTCAATAGATTATATTACAGAATGTTTAGAAGCTTGTCGCTCTGCTGAAATGCTTGCTGATCTGCGGGAAATTTTTCCACGGGATACATTAAAAGGTGCAAGTATCAAACTCGGCAAAACCCAAAGAGAAATAATACAGAAATGGTTGCAACATTTGAATACAATACATTAGTAGATAAAAACTCTACGCCACTTGGGGGATGGAGTTTTGTCAGTGGTCAGTGGTTAGTGGTCAGTGGTTAGTGGTCAGTGGTCAGTGGTCAGTAGTGAAAATTTTTTAAGACTAACCGCAAAGGGATGAGGTATTAAACTAGATAAAAAACAACTAACAACTGACAACTAACAACTGACAACTAACAACTGACAACTACCCGCGTAGTAAATCAAATTTACCTTTTATCGAACAGTTCTTAATTTACTCTTAATCCCTTAATATTACGCTTTGAGCGATTTGTTATTAACACAGTTCGCAAAATATGAAATTTAAAAAACTGCTGGGAGCCTTGGTTCTATTTTGCTTGTTTGCTCTCTCTGCAACATTTTTTTCTTCAACAAGCGCCCAGCCACCATTTCAGAATAATCGTGATTCAAGAAGTTTCGATTTTGCTCTCATTGGCGATTTACCTTATGATGCTCGACAAGAAGAGGAGTATCAAAACTTAATTAAAGATATCAATCAATCTTGGGTTCGCTTTATCATTCACGATGGGGACTTTAAAAGCGGCTCAAGCCTTTGCTCAAACGAATTTTTTCTACAGCGATCGCAACTATTCCAACAATTCAGATATCCTGTGGTTTATGTGTTTGGTGATAACGAGTGGACAGATTGCCATCGCCCTGCTGCTGGTGAATATGATCCGATTGAGCGTTTAGCAAAATTACGCGAACTGTTTACACAAGGAGACAGAAGTCTTGGACAAAGGACAATTGAACTAGAACGTCAAAGTGATAATCCAGAGTTCAGTAAGTTTCGGGAAAATGTTTACTGGACTGCGGGTAATGTTTTATTTGTTGGCATCCATGTTGTTGGTAGTAACAATAACTTGGGACGGAATGCAGAAAATGATGCTGAGTACGCTGAACGTAATGCTGCTAACCTTGTCTGGTTAAAGAAAGCATTTGCCCTTGCTAAAGCCAACAAAAACCTTGGTTTGGTAATTACTATCCATGCCAACCCAGATGATTTTGATGTACCACCAACTAATGCAGAACAGAATGGTTTCCGTGATTTTGTTAATGCATTGCAAGCCGAATTACAAGATTATAGTAAGCCAGTCATGCTCGTTCATGGAGATAGCCATTACTTCCGCATTGATAAGCCTTTAAATAATCCATCTGGTACGGTAGTTACTAACTTTACACGGGTGGAGACATTTGGCTCTCCCAATGTACATTGGTTAAGAGTTACGGTTGATCCTAGCAATCCAAATTTGTTTGAAGTAAATCAAGAAATTCTGCCGCCGTCTCCTCAAAGTGGTGGTAGATCTTACAATTACAAACGTTAAAATCCAGCATGTAATGCCCGCAGGCTCAAAGCCTGGGGCTAAAAAAACAAAGCCTGCTTTACGCAGGCTAATTATAGGCATTAGAGAGTTTGTGAGTGTTTATACTATTGATTTTTACCTGTAAAGGAGATAGTTATACCAATTGTACTTAGTTTAAATGTGCAATGTTTAATGATAAGCAAACTTTTGGGCATTGCTAAAATATCAAAGATTGGTTAGACAGCAAGCTAGACAAGCTGATTCGCAGCTAGGAAGGAAGTTTCACCTCATACTGATACTATTTAGTTTTGTTTAAATCAAATTTTCTGAATACAGACAAAGGCAGGTTTGATTTTTATAATTTTATTTGGCAACCTGATCTTTTTACTCGTAAAATCGAAGACAAAGCAAAGGTCAGTAGAATAGAGTCTCTAAATTAATGAGTCAATTAATAAGTCAGGGTGCAGGAGCTATCATCAAGTCTCCAGTGGTAGATCGGATCAACGATATTGCATGGCAAGCTCACCAAGGCAGCGTTGCGGCAATTATCCAATTATTGAACGAAAAGTTAGCTAACTCTGGTGTCAGAACTAGAGCCATTTTTTCTGATGGTGTCTTGCAACTTCTGTGTGAGGCAGCCAAATTAGAGCAGCTTGAGCAAGCTACCACAGTAGAAAGAATCCAGCAAATCCTAGAAGCGATCGCACCACGTAATATTCGTAAAGTCAATATCAACAGCCGAATTGTCCGAGAACAACAATTACTGTGGTTGAAGGAAATTTGTAGCGATCGCGAAAATCAAGTACTGTGGTCACAGGAAATTACATTAATTCAGCCAAATGCTTTAAAGCAGCTAATTACAGATTTGACTGAAGTCCAACCTGAATTAGTAAAAGTCAGTTTACCAAAAAGTCACTTTTCTCGGACTTCAGTATTTATTAACAAAAAAAAGCATAAAAATTTCTCAAAAACAGCGGCACTAGCAACTACTGGCTTATGTTCTATATTGTTACTTGGTTGGGTTGTTTATGCTCAATTGGGTGATAAATTAACACAGCTAACCCAACCAGAAACTACTAAATCTGTAACTGCGTCTAATCCTAACAAAAATAAAACAGCAGCCTCTAAAGATAGTCTTTCTGAATCATCCGATGAGCCATTTATCGCAGCTGTGCGAATTGCTAACCAAGCCTCAGCATCTGGGAAAATAGCCACAACCTCAACTCAGTGGCTAGAGCTAGCTGCTAAATGGCAACAGGCTTCGGATTTAATGGCAACTGTGCCTTCAAATTACAACCGCTATCAAGAAGCTAAAATTCGGACTCAACTATATAAGAAATATAGTGAAGCGGCGCAAAAAGAAGCTGCAAAGAGTAAATCTTAGTTTCTGGAGTGGAATATATTTTTAGTAAGGCAACAATTACTAGTAAAAATGAAGGAGCTATGATTGCAGCAAAATGAATTAAGTGGTGTGTAAGTTAAACATGTTGCTTAGTTGGGTTTCGCTTTGTCAATCTGATAAAGTTAAAATTTAAGGATGGTAGTGAAAAATCTTGCATTTATGCATAGCTACTACACAAATTAAAAGCTTATGACAGCAAGCAATATTAGGCAGCAAATTTTAGAGCATCTTGAGGCATTACCCCCAGAACAGGTAAAAAGTCTCCTATTCGCATGGTTGAGTGGTTCAGAATGAGAACTTGCCTTAGAAAACGTAGAAATATCTACTTCAAATCCTGTGTTGTTTAATCTAGTAAATAAATCTCGCATACTTGTTAAGCTATTATCCAATACATAAGATAGCCAGCACTCAACAAACAGACGACTGTTCAATACTGGATAATCGTTTTTTGGCAGTTCTTTCAGGATATCTTTGACAATTTTGGGAAATGAATTTATAATCACTGTTAAACTAAGATATTTTAATCCTTCGCCCAAAATTTAACATGTTTTGGGCTGTTTTTATCGGCTTTTTCTTAACATTCAACACTTCTGTTGTAATTCATTACTTTTTTCAGAGAAAATGTAAATAACTATTTACCAATTACAGCATTCTCAAACATCCAGATCTTGGAAAGTTTTGCAAGAAAATCCGCGATTGTTTCTTGTAGAATAATTTATTGAATGCCAAATTTATGAATCATTATTTTAATTAACAGCATAATCTGTAAACTTGCGCTTGAAAGGAGAGTGGAATCCAATCACAATATCCTGTTTAGGAATTCCTAAATTTGCCAGTTCTTCTGCTACCTCGGATTCTGTACCATTGTGTTGCAACCAGACTTTACCGTCTTTAATATCAATATGTAAAAAACAACCATAAACGCGGCGTTGATTTTTCCATCCCACATTCATCAATTGATAATGATCTCGTTCAGTATCGAATACTATTTGCGTTTCTATATCTGAGTCATGATTACCAATTTCTGCATATTCACGTAGCAGTTTTTGCACGATTTCTCGGTACTGTATTAGTTTATCCATTCCAAAATCTCCTCTGTTTCTGGGTTATAAACTATTAATTTAAGTTGATAAATGCGGATAATATTTTGTATGAATTTAGTTGTAAAAAACGAACTATAAGCATCAATTGGTACTGCTAAATAAAGCGTGCGTTCTGGTTCAATTTCAGATAATGCCAGTCGATAGTTAATAAATTGTCCTAATGCTGTGTGAAATTCAGAAATTGCTGAAGTTCTTACAAAACTTTTAATCTCTACTGCAATCTTCACCTCATCTCTTTGGGCGGCAAGAAGCTTTTCTGCACCCAAATCGATATACATATCCCCCAATTCCCAACTAACTGGCAACGGGTCATGGGTAATTTGCCATCCATCGGTAATTAGTCCATGCTTGACTGCATCATGAAAAACATCTCTTGCTGGCATATTCTGAAGTAGGAAGTCAGAGATCGAATAGTGTTTTTAGGTTAGGTCAAGCAAAAAAATCAACTTTGGTTTGATATTTCTTCATACAACCTAACCCAAATTTAACTACAAACTCATCTTTAGCATTTTTTGAATTGGTCGCAGTGCCGCAATTCTTATTTCCTCTGACATAGTAATTTCAGGGGTGCGGTTTTTCATTGCTAAATACAACTTTTCTAAAGTATTTAACCGCATAAATGGACATTCATTGCAGTTGCAGTTATTCAATGGCGGCGCAGGAATAAAGCGTTTATTAGGAGCTAGTTTTTGCATTTGGTGAATGATGCCCGGTTCAGTAGCCACAATAAATTCTTGTGTTGGGCTTTCTTGACAATATTTAAGTAAAGCTGCTGTAGAACCGATAAAACTAGCATGGCGCAACACACTACTTTCACATTCTGGATGAGCGATCGCCTCTGCCTCTGGGTAAGCAATTTTCAACTGGACAATTTTCTTTTCCGAAAATGTTTCATGAACAATACAACTACCTTGCCACAGCAGTAAATCTCTTCCAGTCTGTTCCATGACATACCGCCCTAAATTGCGGTCTGGAGCAAAAATAATCGGCTGTGACTGGGGTATCTGCTGCACAATTTTGACGGCGTTGGAACTGGTGCAAATAATATCGCTCATCGCTTTAATTTCAGCGGAGCAGTTGATGTAAGAAACCACCAAATGATCGGGATGAGCTGCTTTAAAAGCTGCAAACGCTTCTGGTGGACAACTGTCTGCTAAAGAACAACCAGCATCCAAGTCTGGTAACAGCACCAATTTATCGGGATTAAGTATCTTTGCTGTCTCTGCCATAAAGTGAACACCAGCAAAGACGATCACGTCAGCATTGGTTTTTTCTGCTGCTTTTGCCAGTTGTAATGAATCCCCAATAAAATCTGCAATATCTTGAATATCTGGCTCTTGATAGTAATGCGCCAGAATCACCGCATTGAGTTCTTTTTTGAGACTTTCAATAGCGGCAAACAAATCTAATGGTAGTCCACCCGGTTGGGTTTTTTCTCGTTGAGCTAGTGCAGTGGTAAACACAGTTAGGGGTTGCTCTTAGTTGCAAGTATTTGTCCTGTGGATTCAATTATAGTAGTTTTTACCAAAAATAGTAGACGGTTGGTTTTATAGGGTTGTGTCCAAATCCGTCTGAGTTTCATATCCTGGAGATAGACGGCAAGGAAAGTGGCATGACCAGTCAGAAAACTCAATCAACAACCCTCAAAATTGCTGTAATTGGAGATGTTCATGACCAATGGGAAGTAGAAGATGGTATTGCACTCAAGCATTTGGGTGTTGACTTAGTGCTGTTTGTAGGAGATTTTGGCAATGAGTCGGTGGAAGTAGTAAAAGCGATCGCCTCCCTCGATATTCCCAAAGCAGCAGTAATGGGCAACCACGATGCTTGGTACACCGCCACCGAATGGGGACGGAGAAAGTGTCCCTATGATCGCTCTAAGGAAGATTGGGTACAAGAACAACTCGATTTATTAGGCATAGCCCATGTCGGTTACGGCAAGCTGGATTTCCCGGCATGGAATTTAACTGTAGTGGGGGGTCGTCCTTTTAGTTGGGGTGGCCCAGAGTGGAGATTTGCGGAAATTGTTCAAGAAAGATATGGTGTGGCGAGTTTAGAAGAATCCGCCGATCGCATCGTCAAAGCAGTCAAAAGCGCTGCTTACGAAACGATTATTTTTCTGGGACATAACGGGCCTAGTGGGTTAGGCGATCGCCCAGAAGATCCTTGCGGGAAAGACTGGCATCCTATCGGCGGTGACTTTGGCGACCCAGACTTTGGTGAAGCGATTTCTCAGGCTCTCACGGCTGGTAAAACCATTCCTCTGGTGACATTTGGTCACATGCACCATACTCTGCGACATACCAAGAAAGTGCTACGCAAGCCCGTTTTTAGAAGTCCAGAGGGAACAATTTACTTGAATGCGGCAAGCGTACCCAGGATTGTGGAAAATGGGGGCGAGAAACTGCGTAATTTTTCCCTTGTTTCCCTAGAGGCTGGCGTGGTTTCGCAAGTTTCCCTAGTTTGGGTGGGGAATGACTTTCAGGTGGCATCTGAAGAAATTTTTTACGAGCGATCGGCTTCAGTAGTGCAACCTGCGTAGATGATGAGATATAGTATTATCTGTCAGCTTTGGTGTTAACCAACAAATGTTGGTCAGCAGCAGCTAGACAGATTTACTGGAGAGGTGGCAGAGTGGTCGATTGCGTCCGACTTGAAATCGGATGAGGCTAAAACCTCCGGGAGTTCGAATCTCCCCCTCTCCGTTCGAGAATTAAAAATTAAAAATTGAAAATTAAAAATTGAGGAGGATGAGGTTAGGTAGGGCTTTTGGTGGAGACGATGATTGCACCAAGAATTTTGGTTAGTTCTTCGGCTTCGATTTGGTGATTTTAAAAAATCCGTGTTTTCCACCAAGGAGTATTTTTAATTTCATTTTCCAAAGTTCTAATTTTTTGTTGAAGATTTCTAACTTCATTGAGCATAGACTTCTTATAAAAAATAGTGATTGCCAGCTTCAAATCTTCTATTGCTTCTTTATTTTTACCTTGTTCTTTCTGAATAGAAGCACGTTTTATATATGCAAAAGCATAATTTGGGTCAATTTGTATAACTTTATTATAGTCTTTAATTGCTCCTCTAAAGTCTCTTTGTAGACTGCGAATATTACCTCTATAAAAGTAGACATCAACAGATTCAGATTGATTTTGAATCACTAAAGTATAATCTGCAATAGCACCATTGTAATCTTTAATAGTAGCACGAGCGCCAGCCCGGTCTAACAAACAATTAACATCATCAGGACGAATATTGATAATTTCAGTAAAATCGGCAATTGCTTTATGATAGTTTTCATTTGCTAAATAAGCATTAGCTCTATACAAGTATGCGTCGGCTAAATTATAGTTATTTTCTATAATGTAAGTAAAATCTTTTATTGCTTCTTTATAGTCTTTTAAATCAATAAGAATGCAACCTCTGATAAAGTAAACATCAAATTTACGTTTATCCAAATTAATTACTTGGGTGTAGTCTGCTAGAGCAAGTTTATAGTCTTTAATCTCAACATATATCCTCCCTCTTCTTTCATAAATCTCTACTTCATTTGGATTGAGTGTAATACTCTGTGTATAATCAAAAATCGCACCATCGTAATTTTTTTGTGCAGCTAAAAGATGCCCTCTATTACAATAAGCCTCACAATGTTCAGGATTAATTATGATTGTCTGTGTGTAATCAGCAATAGCTCCTCGATAGTCATGAACGTCAGAACGAGTACAGCCCCTTAAAAAATATGCTTCATCCCATTCAGGGTTGATTTCTATTGCTTGAGAAAAATCTTTAATGGCTTCTTGATGTTCACCAGCATCAGAATAAATACAACCTCTCAAAAAATATGCTTCGGAATATTGAGGGTTAATTTTTATTGCTTGAGAAAAATCTTCAACTGCTTCTGCATACTGTTCATTTTCAAGCCTCTCAACCCCTCTTTTAAAAAAATCTTCATCGCTTTTGAATATATCAATAAATCCTACAAATCCCCCTGCTATTCCTTTAGTTGCATTATCAACTACGGAACCAACTCCAAATGCTACACTTTCAACTATAGAACCTATACCTCTTGCTGCATTTTTAACTGAAGACTCTCCTTTTGCACCAGCTAAAACTCCTCCAGCTATAGCTAAAGGTATTGCAATTGGGCCAGTAAGACCTAAAGCGCCTATTGCACATAATGCTCCTACACCACCTGCTACTGAACCTACTTTGTTGCTACCAGTAAATTCATTTAATATACATTCTTCGGCAACATCAATAACAAATTCTTCTATGCTCATTTATCCTCCAATTTTATCCAAAAAAATATTTAAATTATAAATATTCTAGTATTTTTGTACTTTTTAAATATTAAGTATATTTTGGTAAATTGACATTTGTGAAAACTCTGATGCTTTCTCAAAATTTACTAAATTAAAAGTAATGATATGAGAATTAACTAAGTATAAATTCGGTTACGAAAATTCAAAGCAATAAACCCCGATCTTAATATTTTCCTATCTGCATACCAAAGTAACCATTAACCGTACTCTCTCCCCTTGCTATAACTTCTGCTGGGAAGTCAAGCGATCACCTCGCTACCCGTTAGTTGGATATACCTGATGCTTATATCCAAGACTTAAAGCTTTAGTCAAAGCTAATAACCTTTCTATAAATTACGAATTATTATCAATATTCTGTAGCGTCATCTGAATTTTCAAGCTTATTTAATGCATCCCAAATTGCCTGCCTGACAAATTCTGGATAGTTATCTAGACTTTTTAATTTTTCCAGCATTGATGGGGGAAGTCTGAGAGTTATTTTTGCCGTTAATGGTTCTTCCCTATTAGTGGTAAATTGATGCTTCTTTAAATAAGGTTTTTCTTCGTAATTAGGCATAAAAATATTTTTTGATTGATGTTATCGCGTGAAGTCGTGCGATAATTTAATTGGCAGCTAGCCAGCCCTAGCAAGTTGGGGTAGCTGCCAAACCCAATTAGAAAATTAGGCACTTCTATGTTTACACGTTCTGAACTTGAAAGCAAAACGCTTAAAGAATTGAAAGACTTAGCTGCACGGTACGGACTCAAGCCAGTAGGAAATCCTGGGTATAAAACAAGTTGGATTACTCCGTTATTGGCTTTCCCCATGCGAGCTATTCAGCAATTCAAAGATCACAAAAGAGGATTAAGGGATCTTAGTTGGAGAAGTTCTGAAGCGCTTGGCACAATGCTTTATGAAATAGGAGAACCTACTGATGAACAAGCCGCGCTGATTCGCGCAACACTAGAAGGTAAGTTACTTCCACTACCAGAACGCTATGACCAAACTAGACTGCTAAATCTTCACAAGACTAAGCAGTTGATAAAAGAAGTAATTGAAACGCTAAACAAATAGCGCTTAAACCATAAAAACCTACCGTACTCCTCTCAAATGAGAGGAGTTATCAAAATAATTTTTTGCTTGCATTATGCTATCATAGTGTTGAATCCTACTTTGAGGTAAAGCGATGGCTACCCTTTATGTAAGAAATTTACCCGATGATTTGTATGCCAAGCTGCAAGAGTTAGCTGCATCTCAGCATCGTTCAATTAACGCCCAAGTGATAACTTTGTTAGAACAAGTTTTGGAAACTGAACCACAGCCAACAGAAGAGGAAAGACGAAAAAATGTCCCAAAACTTCTAGAGGAAATTCGTGTTCGCCGTGAAAGTCGTCGAACTGATGTCGAATGGCCTGACAGCACTGCGATGATTAGAGAAGACCGCGACAGATGACTATTCCTCTTAGGTGTGTTGTGGATGCCAGTGTAGGTATCAAACAATTTATACCCGATGATCCATTAATGGCGAAAGTTGATCAACTCTTTGCTCATCTTGCCAATCCTCAAACAGCAATCTTTGTTCCTGACCTGTTTTACATTGAGTGTGGCAATATTATTTGGAAGTATGTCCGCGCGAGGCTTTATGCTGTTGCTGATGTACCAGCAGATTTAGCCACTCTCAAAAGTTTCCCTTTGCGTGTCGTTTCTAATGCTGACTTGATGGCGGATGCAGTAATGATCGCATTAAATTACAATATCTCCGCTTATGATGCTTCTTATGTTGCGCTTTCACAGCAGGTTGGAGCTACTTTGCTGACTCTCGATGGTAAGCTAATGAAAGCTTTAAGCACTTCTTCTTATGACGTTTGCTCTTTTAATGACTTTGAAATTCCACCATTGCCATCAATATAAGAGCGATCGCAAACTTACTATTTAGTATAAAATTATAAATCCACGCCAGAAAATCAACTTTCGCCTATTCTTGTACCACCTCAACCAATTCTTCAATCATCACATCAAAAGTTCTAGCCAACTTCTGAATGGCAGTAAAGTCAACAGTTGCTAGCCCAGGCGATCGCGCGTAAGTTCTGAGAGTGCTGTAAACTACACCAGAACGATCAGATACCTCTTTTAGTGTCCAACCCTTCTCATCAGCAAACTCTCGAATCTTCAGCCGGATCATTCCCATAATACACTTGACAACTGACTTATATAAGTCGTTTAATGTCTCCTATCTGATAAAACGATCGCCCCCCGGCCTGCAAAACTGAAAGGCGATCGCAATACCTATCCCGTAAAACGGATGACATATTTACCTACAGGGCAAAAATCTACCCGCTTTACAGACATTTTTATGGTATCATCACTCAAGCTAAAAGCGCTGAATATCCGCGAATCAAAAATTGTCCACAAATCGTTCACTCTCCACCAATTAGGACGATTTGTTACAGAAGAGGCAGTTTGCTTAATGTTCCAAATTGGTCGTACAGATATATATACAGTTGAATGTTGGCGATATGTGGTTTATGTCCACGCAAAAGGTATCAGCAAATTTGTCAGCTACGCTGATTTTCCGCCAATTATCGGAGTGCAACGGCCCAGACAATCAGACTTAATCAAATGGCGTAGGCGCTGGCGTAAGCAACATGACTATGCCTCCAAAAAACAAGCGCCCAGCTGGTGGGCGCAATTCTTCACTCAGGAATTTTTGCAAGTGACTTCTGAGTCTGAGTTGTACAGTTGGGGCGAATTAGTTGAGTTAATTCCTTATGCCTTTCATGAAGAGACTTTACAAGAACTCCGCCAGAGCTATCGCCAAGAAAAATTACTGCTATGTGTTTAACAGCTATTCAGCAGTTTTGTTACTGGCTCGGTTAGCACGCGCCTCGGCGGTCGCCATCACCTCATCCATATTTTCTAACAGTTCGCCAGGGAAGTTTTCCAAAACCCTGGTAGAAAGAGCCACTCGACCTTTACCTTCATCCAAGTCAATAATAATCGCTTTAATGATTTGACCGACTTGAAAGACTTTATCTAGAGATTCGATGAATTTTTGGCTCACTTGCTTGATGTGCAGCAAAGCACTCATGCCATCTAAATCTACAAACACCCCAAATGGTTTAATCCCAGTCACTTTACCTTCGACTAATTGACCTGGTTCTAACAAACTGAAGTTAGCTGAACGAGCCGCTAAACGTTGGGAAAGGATGAGTTTATTGGTGTTACGATTAATTTCTAAAAAACCCACAGTCAAACTTTGACCTTTGAGTGCTTCTAAATTATCACGCTCAGCCAAATGCGATCGCGGAATAAATCCTCGCAAAGAATTAATATCGACGGTGACACCACCTTTATTTACACCCGTGACTCGTACTTGCACTGTCTGAGAATTTTCTTGCATTTGCAAAAGTTTTTCCCAAACGTGCTGAATTTCTAACTGCTTACGAGAAAGGGTAACTTGACCTTCAGCATCCTGATCTCGGATCACCAAAAATTCTAAATCTTCTTGCAAAGGCAGTACCTCCGATAAATCAGTAACTGCTCTCAAAGAAGCCTCATCGCGGGGAAGAAAAGCTGACGACTTGCCACCAATATCAACATAAGCTCCATCATGGTCAAGTTGAAACACTTTACCATGTACAACCTGTCCCTTTTGAAACTGGTAGTCGTGTTTTTCTAGGGCTTTGGCAAAATCATCCATCGTGAAAGACGAATTGGCTGTTTGAGAAAGTTTCGATTCGGAGTTCATGACAATTGAAGATAAATTGTTATTTGAGCTGATGCAACTATTGTTAGTTGTTAGTTGTCAGCGATGCACTGAGCTTGTCGAAGTGTTGTCAGTTGTTAGTTGTTTTGCTACTGACCACTGACAACTGACCACTGACGATCTAAACGATAAGTATGCAACAGCTACGTGAGTTTTTAGATCAGTTGACCAAAAAGTTGTTTCACCTGCTCCCAAGCATCGGCTGCCGCTTTAGGATTATAGCTGGCACGATGGTCACAAAAAAATCCGTGGTCAGCTCCATCGTAGCGAAACACCCGATGAGGAATTTGGTATTTTTCTAACTCTGCGGCAATTTCATCTACCTGTTCACTAGGAATACTGGCATCTTCCATACCAAAAAATGCATAAACTGTACCTTTAATTTCTGGGGTACGAGTCACCGTAGGAGCGCCACCTCCGAATGTCCTAGTAGCAATACCAGCACCGTAGAATGAAGCAGTAGCTTTGACATCTGGGAGAGTAGCCGCCAAATATGCTACATGACCACCAAAACAGAAACCAATACAGCCGAAGCCATCTTTCTTGACTTCGGGAAGACTTTTAAGGTAGTCAATGGCAGCTTGGATATCGCTCAATAATTCTGATGCTTGAGTTTGCATCGCATAGCCCCTACTGATTTCAACATCTTCTGGGGTATAGCCAGTTTCAAAACCAGGAGCTTGACGTTGGAAAAGTGCAGGAGCGATCGCCACGTAGCCTTGTTTGGCAATTCGTTCTGTAACTTCCCGAATATGGACGTTAACACCAAAAATCTCCTGTAAAACCACAACCCCTGGATAAGAACCAGATTCTTTCGGCTGTGCCAAATAAGCTGCTATTTGCAACCCATCGAGCGATCCGTCTCGTAGAGAAAGATTAACCGTTGTGGTATTTATTGCTTGCTCTGTCATAATAATTTTTACTAGTGCTGTAAATTAGCCGTGTAATGATTTGATATAACTATGCCAGTATGTACAGTTATGCCAGTATGTACAGTCGATTGCCATTTAAATTATTAACTACCGCCAGTGAATAAATGAGTACCAAAAAAATTTCCTGTCAAAAGAAAACATTTAACACTTAGCAAATGCAGCTAGTCAATTGCCTTTATTAGTACAGGATAGTGTAAATAAATCACCCATTCCAAATCAATGAAAAGCTTACGCCGTATTCTTTGTTTAATTTTTAATTTTTAATTCCGCCTTGCGGTACTAGTATCTCAGAGGTTTGGTGATGATTCAATTCCGTATTCAGCCAGACAGCGAAATTCCTGCATCAGCCCAGCTGTTTAATCAAATCCGGTTTGCGATCGCTTCCCGGCAATATCCACCTGGATACAAATTACCCAGCACACGGGCACTGGCAATGCAAACTGGGCTACACCGAAATACCATTAGCAAAGTTTACCGCCAGCTAGAGGATGACGGGTTAGTTGAAAGTCTTGCTGGTTCAGGCATTTATGTCCGCGCTCAAGGTCATGAGGGTGGTAGCAAGTTACCATCACCAATCCTCAGACAACATCCCGATGAAGCATATACACTTGTACAGCAAGCACTTGACGAATTGCTCTCTCACGGATGCTCACTCAATCAAGCCAGAGAGTTATTTTTAGCGGAAATCGACTGGCGCTTGCGTTGTAGCGCCCAAGTACTGGTTGCAGTTCCATCCCATGACATGGGTGCTGGTGAATTGATGGTGTATGAATTAGAAGCAGCTTTAAAAATACCAGTGCAGTTGGTAGCAATGGAAGAATTAGCCGTTGTGCTAGATAAAACTAACTCGGCAACGGTGGTTACTAGCCGATATTTCATTGGAAGCGTAGAAGAAATTGCTGCTCCCAAAGCTGTACGTGTGATTCCTTTGGATATCTACGATTACACTAAAGAACTCAATCTACTGAAAACCTTACCCAAAGAAAACTGTGTGGGGATAGTTAGCCTAAGTTCGGGAATTGCCAGAGCCGCAGAAGTGATTCTCCACGGTTTACGGGGAGATGAATTACTAGTGATGACTTCTCAACCCAAAGATGCTTACAAACTTCATGCGATCGTCAAGCGGGCTGAGGTAATTATCAGCGATCAAGCCTGCTTTGCGACGGTACAGGCGGCAGTGCAAACATTTGCTGAAGATATTATTCGTCCACCCAAGTTGATTAAGGTTGAAAACTATATCGGGACAAATTCAATTAATTTGTTGAAACGAGAATTGGGTTTGAGTTAATCCATAAGTGAAGAGGATAGAAAAGAAAAAGTCTGTTAAATGTCAAAAATTATGACAGAGTTTTAGGATGTGTACACACGCTTTCATGTAGTACTAGATTCTGTAAAACATACAAAAAATTGTGAAGATTCTGCATATAGGAGCTTCCGTATCCCCTGAAGCGGTAAACGGTATCAATTATGTTGTCTGGTCAGTTGCACGAAGTCAAGTTATTCTGGGTCATAATGTCAGTATTCTGCTTAATGGTAAACCCATAAACTCTACTATAGATTTTGCCGAAAAAACGGGTATAAATTTGCTGTATATTCCTTCTAAGAACGGAATGTACAACAAAAAAGCATTAGATAATTTACTAAAATCTGATACAGCAGAAATTTTTCACTTTCATTCAATATTTTTATTTAGACAAGCTAGCTTATCAGCACACTTGGTTCGACAAAAAATTCCTTACATTGTTACACCACATGCAATCACTCCAGAATTTCTGAGGCGGGGATGGTTGAAAAAGTGGCTTTATGGTTGGTTAATAGAAAAACCTCGGTTGTTAAAAGCATCGGCAATAACAGCAGTTACGCCAGGAGAACAAAGAACTATACAAGATTACGTTCCTAATTACAAAGGAGTGATTTATTGCATAACTAATCCTGTGAAAATTGAGGATTTTTCAGATACAACATGGAGTGGAAATATAAATAGTAAAAAACTTGTTTATTTAGGTAGATTCGATGTTTTTCATAAGGGTATTGATATTTTAGTAGAACTTGCTAGTTTATTAACGCCAGATATTGAAGTGCATCTATATGGAAGAACAGACACCAAAACTAGCAATTGGTTAAAGCGCATTCAGGCTAATCTTCCTGCAAATATATATTTTCATCCACCAGTCTTTAAGGCAGAAAAAAACAAAGTGTTGACCCAAGCAAGCATGTATATCCAAACTTCTCGGTGGGAGGTATTTGGAGTATCAATTGCAGAGGCAATGTATCTAGGATTACCTTGTGCGATCATGCCAACAATGAACTTAGCTGAAATATTCCAAGAACATGATTTGGGTTTGGTTCTGCCCACAAAACTAGAAGAAGCAGCTAAATTGCTAATACATACTTTAAATCAACCAGATGTCTTGCATCATTGGTCAAAAAAAGCTCATCTGTATGCCAAAGAAAATTTTCAACCCCAAAAAATAGCGATTGAATACTTAAGAGTGTATGAAGAAGTCTTACATTGATTAACCCATAGGTAGAAGCAAGAGCAACACAGATACGAAGAAAATTACATAGGTCAATACACATGACAAACAACTCAGAATTATGTTTGTAGAAATGAAACCCTATGTCGGTCTGATAGAAGCAATCAAACAACGTCGTGCTGCTAGAACTTTTAAGAGCGATCGCATTACCGAAGCGATTTTGCAAGAAATCCTCGAACTCTCATTACAAGCACCATCGGGCTTTAATCTCCAGCCTTGGCGATTTATTGTTGTCACCGAGCAAGAAAATAAAGATCAACTCCAAGCCTGTGCTTTTAATCAGCGCCAAGTGGGCGAAGCACCAGTAGTCTTAATTTGTTGTGGTGACAGACAAGCAAAGCAAATTGAAAATATTACTTCTGTCATCCATCTAGGGGAAGAAGCTGAAAGTATGACCGATAGCTACGCAAATTATATGCGTTCTAGTATTCCTGAATTCTTTACCAATCATCCTAGCTTTGAGACAATGGAAGCCTGGACTAACCGCCACACAATGTTAGCAGTAGCCTACATGATGCTGGTGGCAAAAAGCTTTGGTGTCGATAGCTGTCCAATGGAAGGATTTGTCAGCGCTCAAGTAAAGGAAGCATTTGACATTCCCGAAGAAGTAGACATTTGTTGTTTACTAGCACTCGGCTATGCCAATGAACCCTTCAAGCAATATGGTGGACGCTTCCCTCTCAATCAAGTTTGCTTCCATGAAAGCTATGGCGAACCTTTTGGGATACATTAAACTGTTTGTGCTTCTGGTACGGGAATTTGCAAAAACTCTCGCACTCGCTGCATATAAGTTGGTGCATCCTCCAACATGGGGAAATGTGCTGTATTGGGAATCATCGCAAACTCAACTTTGTCATTCAGTGCGGCTGCTTGACGACCCATCTGGGCTGGAATAATCTTGTCATACTCCCCCGCCACTAACAAAGTCGGCACTGTTAATTTAGCAAATTCGTCTGGCATTAATTCAGACTGCGCCTTACTCACTGAAGTAAAAATTGTGCCTAGGGCTGCATCATAATCTGCTTCCAGAAAATCTTGTAAAAAAGCTTGGCGTTCAGCAGCTGGGATGGGGCTATACAAAAATCTAGCCATAAACATCCGGTCAACAAATGGTATTTTTTCCAACCACTTGGGGCGGAATTTGACTACATAGCCACCAAATTTATGAAAGGCAGTAAAAGCTTTTTCGTCATACTCAAAAATACCACTACAAGTCAAAATTCCTCGTTCCACTTTTTGGGGGTAGCGGTTAAAGAATAAAGTGGCAATAGACGCGCCCATTGAGTGGGCATTAATATAAACACGTTGGAGATGCAACTCATCTAGCAAAGCTACCAAATCCTCAGCGTATTCTTCTAATTCGTAGGTTAATTCTGCGATTGCCTCTGACTGTTCTTGAGGAGACTGGGAATCAACAACAGCTTCACTTGCTTGGACTATGGTTGGCTTTCCGCGGGAACGTCCAAATCCCCGTAAATCGTAAAGTAAACAGTCAAATTGTTCTACTAAAGCTTCAGCCGTGGTTCTCCAATACCTAGCTGAACCAGCCCAACCGTGGATAAAAACCATAACTGGCTTTTCCGAGGAAGTGGATGATTTTTTTACCCACTCGTAGTAATGCTCAACTCCACGAACTTTAATATAAGGCATTTATCTTTTATACTTTGTTAATTGTCAGTGGTCGGTTGTAATTTATTTTTTGCTATTGACCACTGACTAATGACAAATGAAAATTATGCTGATTCTGGCTTAGGTAAGGAAGAGGGATGTACAAGTAGTTCGGCTGTCGAACGTTTCTCAACCATCTCCCGCGTGACTGTGCAACGAGTTACATCCTTGCGGGATGGTAACTCATACATGACATCCAGCATTAATTCTTCCACAATACCTCGCAATGCTCTAGCGCCAGTTTTACGGCGGTATGCTTCTTGAGCGATCGCCCGCAAGGCATCTGCTTTAAAGTCTAATTGGACGTTATCCATCTTCAGCAGTTTTTGGTACTGTTTTACCAAGGCACTGCGTGGTTCGGTGAGAATTGCCATCAGCGCTTCTTCATCCAGCGGATCTACTACTGCTACCATTGGCACCCGCCCAATAAATTCGGGAATCATCCCAAATTTCACCAAGTCATCAGGTTCCAGATAACGGAGAGTATCTGCGTTTCGCTTTTCTTTAGATTGACCTTCTCCAGGTTGGACAAAACCTATTGACTTTTTGCCTGCTCTTTGCTCCACGACCTTTTCTAAACCGACAAAGGCACCGCCGCAGACAAATAGAATATTGCTGGTATCAATCTGGATGCAATCTTGATAAGGATGCTTACGTCCTCCCTGGGGTGGGACATTGGCAACTGTTCCTTCTAGCATTTTCAGCAAAGCTTGCTGTACACCTTCGCCGGAAACATCGCGTGTAATTGAGGGATTCTCGCTTTTGCGAGCAACTTTGTCAATTTCGTCAATGTAGATAATGCCTCGCTGTGCTTCCTCTACGTCTAAATCTGCTACTTGCAACAGTCGCAGCAAGATATTCTCGACATCTTCTCCTACATACCCGGCTTCTGTTAGTGTTGTGGCATCGGCAACCGCAAAGGGGACATCGAGGATTTTTGCCAGGGTTTGTGCCAAGAGAGTTTTGCCACAGCCTGTCGGCCCAATTAACAAAATATTGGACTTTTGCAGTTCTACTGCATCATCAGTTCCACCTTTGCCACTACTTTTAGACTGAAGAACTGCTAGCCGTTTGTAGTGATTGTAGACTGCTACTGACAATACTTTTTTGGCTTCGTCTTGACCAATAACATGTTCGTCTAGATAATTCTTAATCTCTCTTGGTTTAGGTATTTGATTAAATGAGAGATTGGAAGAGCGGGCACGGCGTTTTTGAGGCGGTTCTGACTTAGGTGCTGGTTGCGACGCGGCACCATTAGTATCAAGTAACTCCTCATCTAGTATTTCATTGCACAAGTCAACGCATTCATCGCAGATATAGACTCCCGGCCCTGCGATCAATTTACGCACCTGCTCTTGAGACTTGCCACAAAACGAACATTTTAAATGGGAGTCGTACTTAGACATACCAGCCTCTTATTTCAGAATGGTGACGTTTTCCCCTGCTGTGGGAAGATTTTGTCTGGAGATGACTTGATCTATCAAACCGTAGTTTTTAGCTTCTTCTGCCGACATAAAAAAGTCGCGCTCAGTGTCCGCTTCAAGTCTTTCTAGGGGTTGACCAGTATGATGAGCCATTAACTGATTCAACTTACCTTTAATGTAAAGAATTTCTCTGGCTTGAATTTCTATATCAATGGCTTGACCTTGAGCGCCTCCCAGTGGTTGGTGAATCATAATACGAGAGTCAGGTAAAGACATACGCTTACCAGAAGTTCCTGCTGTTAACAAGAATGCCCCCATACTAGCGGCTAATCCAAAACAGATGGTAACAACATCAGGACGGATTTGCTGAATTGTATCATAAATTGCCATGCCTGCGTAGACAGAGCCACCAGGAGAATTGATGTACAGTTGAATGTCCTTTTCTGAGTCTTCAGCGTCTAGAAATAGCAACTGAGCAACAATTGAATTAGCAATAGTATCGTCTATGGGTGTTCCCAAAAAGATAATCCGCTCTCGCAGTAGGCGTGAGTAGATGTCGAAAGCTCTTTCTCCCATACCAGACTGTTCTACCACCATCGGTACGATGTTGCTAGGACTGCTTAAGTGGGAGTAGATGTCTACTCGACTTGAACTGCTAATGGGGTAATTTCCCGACTGCGATGTAAGCATAAAAACACATTTGAGAATAAATGAGGACAGATTTTACAGCGGCGAGAGCCGCTTGTTTCACGAATGCAATTTCTATTTGAGGTATGTGTTAACCATTATGCCTCATCCATATTCTTCTCGTGTAACACCGTATCAAGGTAAGGCGGTAATAAATGCCCCAGTTTATTGAAGATTCCGTAAATATTTAGCCCAAATCAGCGCTAAGTACTGAAATCTTGAGTAAAAATTTTTAATACTCAAGACTCAACACTTATAATTTACAATTTTTGCCTGGGGGAATTTTCATTATCCTTCTGTTGATTCTGTGGTTTCTGATGTGCTTTGTTCATCAGTCTGAGGTTCTGTTGCTGTCTCTGATTCTAGCGGTTCAGTTTCTGTTTCCGGAGCAACGCTCAAAGAACCTTCAGGTACAAGCTCAATTGATGAGTGTTCTAACAGCCAATCAATGATTTTTTCTGTTAATAGCTCGTTTTCTACCACTGATTGCAGTTTCTCTTCATCAATGTCTTGGTCTGAGTACTGCTCTAACAATTCTGTAACTCTAGTTTGAACTTCTTCAGGTGTCACCTCAATCGACTCACGCTTACTGACTTCCCGCAATCCTACAGATCGCTTCAGGCGTTCAATGGCCTCATCGCGCGATCGCTCCCGTAATTGAGGAATGATATCTTGGGTAAATAGTTTCCTGACATCCAATCCTTGCTGAGACAGCCGGACTGCTGTTTGTGTCAGCATTGTATCTATTTCCTGCTCAATTAGTGTTGTAGGCAAGTCAACTTCCACATACTTCAGCAGTTCTGCTAATAAAGCTTCCTGCTTATTAGTTTTAGTTTTTTCCTCAGCCTCTTTTTGATATCGCTCTTCTAAAGAAGCCCGTAGTTCATCCAAGGTGTTAAAGTCACTGACTTCCTGAGCGAAGTCATCGTTCAATTCTGGTAGCTCTTTTTCTTTGAGTTCTTTGAGTGTCACTGTGAAAATTGCCGCTTTGCCAGCTAATTCTTCATTGACATAAGGATCTGGAAATTGAGCCGAAATTTCTCTGGTTTCTCCAGGATTTAACCCCACCATGCCAGAGACAAAACCTGGAATAAATTTATCTTCTTGTAACTCTATTTGAAAGTCGGTTGCTTCGCCTCCAGGAATTGGAGTTGGTTCGACTGTTTCATCTTCACCTTCAGCTTTGGAGAGCAAACCTTTAAAATCGACTACAGCAACATCACCAATTTGGGCTGCACGTCCTTCCACAGGAATCAATGTCGCTAATCCTTCACGTTCTTGGTTGAGGACGTTTTCTACCTGAGTAGAGTCGTACTTAATTTCCTCTGCCTGAGCTTGCAAACCTGTGTATTGCACTAAGTTAACTTCTGGCTCCACATCAATCGCAGCAGAGAAGATCAAAGGCTTCCCCGGTTCATAATTATTAATTAATTCCTCAAACGAAGTACGCAATTGCGGCTGACCAATTGCCTGGATGGCTTCTTGTTTGACTGCTTTTTCAATGCCATCTTGAACTAGTTCTTCCAGCGCTGCTGCCTTGATTCGAGTTGTGCCTAGGCGCTGTAGCAATATTTGCCGAGGCACCTTGCCTTTACGAAACCCAGGAATATTAGTGGTACTAGCTAAATTTCTAATTACCTGCTCGTAAGTTTGCTTGGTAATTTCTGGCGTAATTTCTATTTCCAGCCCAATTTGACTGGCGGGAAGTTTTTCCTGGGTAACTTTCATACTTCGTTTCTATTTTCTGGTATTTTTTACTCCAAGTACACACAAGATGCGATTTACCGCTTCTTAGGGTTGATGTCTCTTGGTTGATGATGGGAGATGCCCATAAGGCACGTTACAAAATCCAAAGATTATGGATGAGTGCCCTTCAGTAGAGATCCAGTTTACTGCCAATGGCAAAAGACTTGATACTTTACCGCAATAACTTAACCGATTGCACTTTCAAAGTCGAAGATAATTTTCGCGTTCTTTGTTGATGAAGACCAAAAAATCCCCTAGGTTGTGATTTTTGTGAAGATTTTTCATCCTCCAAACGGTACTGCTAAGTGGACTTGTTCCTCAGAAGACTAACACCGTGATATCCTGGTTATCAACCAACAGATTTTAATCCTATATACTGTACCGTTGGGCTTGTGTGGCCCAAGGTGGCTATTGAAGTAACGTATAGCCCACTTTTTTGATGTTTCGGCTTCACTCTATATTGGATCATAGTACAACCACTTATCTAACCGACCTGCTACCCAGATAAAATGTTTATTTACTTTGATCAAGCTGGAAACCTGTACAACTCACTAGTACAGACGCTTCCATTTTTTTCTGAAGCAGAAATTTGTTGTATAATAATATATGTTTTATTAAAAATGCCAAAGTGGCATTAATTTAATAATCGTTTGTTGTAAATTTCAATATCATTCAATTTATGTAATTTAAAAAGTAAATGTATATTATTAAGAATAAAATTGCTCTAAATATAAAAAACTTTATTTAAGGTTAGGCGTTGCTATTTATATAAGTAAAGTATGAATTTTTTCCAAAAACCGCCTCTTAAAGGAGGAAGCCAGTTTGTCTAAATCCTATCGTGTAGCTATTTTGGGAGCGACCGGTGCCGTTGGCACAGAGTTGCTAGAATTGTTAGATTGCCGTAATTTTCCAGTTGCGGATTTAAAACTATTAGCATCTGAGCGAAGTGTCGGGCGATCGCTGTGTTTTAAAGGAGAAAACTTATTAGTAGAATCAGTCAATGTTCGCGCCTTTGAAAATGTGGATTTGGTGCTAGCTAGTGCAGGTGGTTCCACATCCCAAGAATGGGCATCAGTTGCGGTTGAAAAAGGTGCGGTAGTCATAGATAACTCCAGTGCCTTTCGGATGAACCCTGAAGTTCCCTTAGTTGTACCTGAGGTAAACCCATTAGCAGCAGCTAACCACAAAGGTATTATCGCCAATCCCAACTGCACAACAATTTTGATGACGGTGGCAGTTTGGCCATTGCACAAACTCAGACCAATACAACGTATTGTAGCCTCAACTTATCAATCTGCTAGTGGCGCTGGTGCCAAAGCAATGGCAGAAGTCAAAACCCAAGCCGCTGCTATATTACAAGGACAATCACCAGTTGCTGAAGTATTGCCTTACCCGTTAGCATTTAATTTATTTCCTCACAACTCTCCATTGAATGATGCAGGGTATTGTGAAGAAGAAATGAAAATGGTCAACGAAACTCGAAAAATCTTCGGAACCCAACAAATTAGAATTACTGCTACATGTGTACGGGTTCCCGTACTGCGCGCTCATTCAGAAGCAATTAATCTAGAATTTGAGGAACCTTTTGACCCAGATGAAGCCAGAGAAATTTTAAGTCACTCCCCAGGAGTAAAATTGTTAGAAGATTGGGGAACAAATCACTTTCCTATGCCAATTGAAGCAACTGGCAGGGATGAAGTTTTAGTAGGTAGGATTCGTCAAGATATTTCTCATCCTTGTGGTTTAGAACTTTGGCTTTGTGGTGATCAAATCCGCAAAGGCGCAGCATTAAATGCAGTACAAATTGCCGAGTTATTGGTAGAACAAAATCTACTTCAACCTGCAACTGCGTGTGTGTTTAGTTAGCAATCAATTAAAAACCATATTGCTAGCATTTTACATTCATATAAGATACAGAAACATTAGCTCAATTGTGCGAACTACGCTTGAAAGAAATTGATGAATAGGTTATTACAATAAGAAACCACCAAGATATTAAACACAGTTTGGGTAATCAGGAGTGAAAAAAGGGTGGGAGAATTTGGCAGAGTTTTAACCGCTATGATTACACCGTTCCAAGTAGACGGTAGTGTCAATTATGATGTAGCGGCAGAACTAGCAGCGCATCTAGCTAGCAACGGTACAGATACATTGGTGGTGTGTGGTACTACAGGGGAATCCCCCACCCTGACTTGGGAGGAGGAGTATCAGTTGTTTGTGGAAGTGTTGCAGTCTGTAGCAGGAAAAGCCAAGGTGATAGCAGGGTGTGGTTCTAATTCCACCAAAGAAGCGATCGCTGCTACCCAGAAGGCAGCTAAAATAGGAGTGCATGGTTCTTTACAAGTTGTACCCTATTACAATAAGCCGCCACAAGCAGGTCTTTACCAGCACTTTGCGGCGATCGCACAAGCCTGTCCCGATTTGCCGTTATTGTTATACAATGTTCCTGGACGTACTGGTCAAAACCTCATCCCTGAAACAGTTGCCCAGTTAGCTGAAATTAGCAATATTGTTGGTATCAAAGAAGCTAGTGGAAATTTAGATCAAGCCAGTGAAATACGCCGCTTGACACCAAAAGAATTTAAGATTTACTCTGGAGATGATTCCTTAACCTTGCCCTTGTTAGCGATTGGGGCAAAGGGTGTGGTGAGCGTAGCTTCTCATCTGGTAGGAAACCAACTACAGCAGATGATCCAAGCTTTTAGTGCGGGAAAAGTTGAAGTTGCCAGCGAAATTCATCTCCAGCTTTTTCCGTTGTTTAAAGCTTTATTCTTAACTACAAATCCCATTCCAGTTAAAAAAGCACTGAAACTTAAAGGTTGGGAGGTCGGTTCTACTCGTCTACCCCTATGCGAAGTTGATTCAGAAGTGAGTCAAAATTTAAAGGTGGTTCTAGAAAAACTCCATTTAATCTAAAGAGCAAGTTGTTAAGTGCTTACTGGTTACTCATCGCTAAAAATATATGTCAAAAATAGGCAAAATTTTTACCAGTTTGCATTTTAAAAACCCCCGCTGCAACTGTCATAGATATACTATGAATCCTTCAGTTTAAAGTCCATTTAATTGAACAAGTAACTGAAAATCTGATTAAAATTTAGCTGTTTCTAGCATAGACAGCAAAATGTTGCCTTTCATACAAGATCGCTAACTTTGAATTTATTAACACTAAAAAACAAGCAAAAATCTAAGGAGAAAATGGTAAAAAACGAAACTAGCTCCGCCCTAAAGATTATTCCCTTGGGTGGTCTGCATGAAATTGGGAAAAATACCTGCGTTTTTGAATACGATGACGAAATTATCCTGCTAGATGCAGGATTAGCATTTCCTACAGAGGCAATGCATGGAGTAAATATTGTCCTACCAGATACAACTTATTTACGGGAAAATCGCCACAAAATTAAAGGCATGATCGTTACTCACGGTCATGAAGATCATATTGGTGGTATTGCTTTTCACCTGAAGCAATTTGAAATACCTGTGATTTATGGGCCGAGACTAGCAATGGCAATGCTAGAGGGGAAATTAGAAGAAGCAGGAGTGCGCGATCGCACTGAATTAAGAACAGTCCGCCCCCGCGATGTCGTGCGGCTTGGTAAACATTTTGTTGTAGAATACATCCGCAACACCCATTCTATTGCCGATAGCTTTACTGTAGCGATTAACACTCCCCTTGGTGTAGTGATTCATACGGGAGACTTTAAAATAGACCACACTCCCGTCGATGGTGAAAACTTTGACCTGCAACGACTAGCAGAACACGGCGAAAAAGGTGTACTTTGCTTGTTGAGCGACTCAACTAATGCAGAAGTACCAGGATTTACACCTTCAGAACGTTCAGTTTACCCCAATCTTGATCGGGAATTTGGCAAGGCCACGGGACGATTGTTTGTCACTACCTTTGCATCTAGTGTGCATCGCATCAACATGATTTTGCAGTTGGCGCAGAAGCATAACCGGGCAGTGTCAGTTGTGGGTCGTTCCATGCTGAATTTGATCGCTCACGCCCGCAATCTGGGTTACATCAAGTGTGATGATAGCGTGTTTCATCCATTGCACGCAGTACGTAACATGCCTGATGAAAAGGTACTAATTTTAACTACTGGCTCTCAGGGTGAAACAATGGCAGCCATGACCCGGATTGCCAATAAAGAACACCCCCACATCAGAATCCGTCCAGGAGATACAGTTTTATTCTCTGCGAATCCGATTCCTGGTAATACTATCGCTGTGGTTAACACCATCGATAAGTTGATGATTCAGGGAGCAACAGTAGTTTATGGTCGGGACAAAGGTATTCACGTATCTGGTCACGGTTGTCAGGAAGAACAAAAACTGATGATTGCTTTGACTCGTCCTAAGTTCTTTGTGCCATTTCACGGCGAACATCGGATGTTGGTGAAGCACGCGCAAACTGCTCAGAGTATGGGCATCCCCGCCGAAAACATGATTATTATCCAGAATGGCGATGTTGTGGAACTGACAGAAAATGCCATCCGCGTTGGTGGTAAAGTACCATCTGGTATAGAACTGGTAGATACTACTAGTTCCGGCATGGTAAGCGCCAAAGTACTGCAAGAACGGCAACGCATGGCAGAAGAAGGTATTGTTACGATCGCGGCTGCCATTGACTGGAATGGCAAGCTGTTGGCTAAACCAGAAATTCATCTGCGGGGTGTAGTTACAAGTGTAGAGCGATCGCTAGTACAAAAATGGGTACAACAGCGGATTGAAGAAATCCTTACCGTTCGTTGGTCAGAATTTACCCAACCTGGTGAAGGTGAACAATTAGAAGTAGATTGGGGTGGATTACAAGGAACTTTAGAGAGGGAATTACAACGCTCTATTCGTCGAGAACTGCAATGTCAACCATCCGTAACTTTGTTGATGCAAATTCCTGATGAGCCACCTGTAAAAGTTGCCGATGGTAGAAGACGGCGGACTCGGACTGCTGCTCAAGTAGCATCATAGGGATTTAAATTAAAAATCCTTACCTTAATACCTTTCGGTTAAGGGAGAAAGGGGGAAAAGAAAAATCTTTAACCCTTACCCAATAACTTTTCCCAAACCCCAATTCTTATACCAATTCAAATAATGTTTGTGACACATCAATTATTCGTAAGGGCAAAACATTGTTGTGCCTCTACCTAATCTGTCGCATTTTTTTAAATTGGTATCACCTAGATTCGGTTTTAATACCGTTAGTTTTAAAGTTTTTTGATCAGATCACAAAGACGTGATTCATCGCGTCTTTAACTTTAATTCGTCGTATCACATTACACTATCTTTGACAAATTCAGTTAAGAACCTGAACGCCTTGAGAATATAACTGACACAATCTCTAGGAGATGTATTGTAAAACGATCGCCATGCACTGGCTTTATCTTCGTCATAGCGATCGCCTCTTTCTGGATGTCCATCTAACCACGCCAATCGCACTGCGTGACCAATTAACACATCCAAAACGATATATTCTTCGATTTGCAGTCTAGGGTTTTTAGCAGCGATGGCCGCTAATTCCATTAAGGCTTCAATATTAACTTGGCGGTACTCTGGAGCTTCGATTTTATTTAGTAAATGTTCGACTAATAAAGCGAAATTTCTTTCTCCGGCTGTCATCTCCGATAGCATCACCTCACTATCTAAACGATTGCGGCGCTCTAATTTATCGCCAATTACTATCCCTTTACAATGTTTCATCAATAGCCAAACCTGCTGAAAAAAGTTTTTCGGCACGCGGTTTAGCGCTCCTTCGGCTTGGCGAAACCTACGCCAACCTCCTGCGGGAACTTCTATTTCTTCCTCTATTGTGGGTAGCACTACCCAAGCAATGTCACTTTCTTTTTGCTTAACGTGGAGTGATTCTTGTTGGCGCAACAGGCTACTCATACCTGTATAACCAGTTAATACCTGACGCAAGCGCATTTTTACTTCAAATGGTGAAAGTTCCATCAAGCGTTCATAAGCTTCATCTTGGGTAACATCTAATTGCCGTGCAAGTTCGCTAGTAATCAGCAAAATTAGATAACCGACTCTCAGCGTCAACAGTCCTTGAAATAGTTCCGGTTCTGATCTGATCAGGATACCAAGATAAATGAGAATTTCCTGTGTTAAAACGCGATCGCGGATATCTTCACGACAAAAATTATTAATTTTCTCAGTAATTTCACTATAAGACATGGGTACGGCAATGACTGATGCTTCGCTGTAAGCTCTACCCACGGCAATTTGCTTACCTCGTACCAAAATACTCGTCACCGTATCCGACAAGCCAATATCAACCATTTGTCGCAACCCCGCAGCCCGTCGTACAACTGCCCAAAGGCCTAAATCTCCAGCTTTGGTATACACTTCATCAAGTAAATCGGCTGTGCTAACACGAGATAGTGGCCCGCCAAATCCTGTATCAAAATCTAGTCCCTGCAAACGAGTTAAAGCCTGCAACAATTCAATTTGCTCGTAGAGATTTTCCGATGAGCGCAGAGAAGAAAGCAGTAAACTCAAATTAGTTTCGCACTCCATCTGAAATTCTTGGGTATGTCCCAAACGCCAGCTTTTGCCAGGATGGTAAGCCAAGTAATAGCAATGTGGTGCAGCATCCTTGACAGGAGGCTGGAAAAAATCGTCATCTTGGAGAAAATCAATTCGTTGAATTTTGGCTGTGAGCATTAGTTGGTTAAGTCGGCCTAATTTCACCTGCACACCGTTACAAATACCATCTTTTAGTTCTTGCATTAGTTCAAGTAATGCCTCAGAGCCAATTTCTAAGATGGTGTGCGTCAACATTAAAGTTAGGGTCGGACGACCTAATTCACTCCAATATTTTTGAATGTAAGCAAGTTCACTTCTAATTTGATCTAGTAGAAAATGGTAATCGAGAGTTAAGTAAAACTGTTGGGGGTCTAAAAAAGACGGCAAAAATACAATTGTTTCACCATGAATGCGAAAAATTCTAGATGTTGTTAAACTCCGTAGCCGCCGTACTGGTCGTCCAGTTAAACCGAGTTTGTCGTTACGTCCAATTTGGGTATAAATCGCTGAAAGTTCCCCGGCTTTTCTGACTTGAATTGGTTCTAATTGCTTGGGCGTTTGGGTTTCAATGCCGTGTACTTCTAGTTTTGCTTGTAAATCTTCATCTTCTGCTAGTAAGGCAATTTGTACCATAGACTCACGGTTTTTGCCTACACACAAGTATCTTCCTAACGGGTCAATATCTCCTATTGCCAGTAAACTTTCACTTAACATTTGACCGAGAAAATATAAACTCTGCGCCCACACCAAGGGGACATTTTCGTTAGGCAAACGGAGTTGACTTTGGGGTGCTAATTTTTCTGCATCTATGTTTTCTGCTGGCACATAATAAAGTTCCGGCAATAAATGCAAACCATCACGTTCTACAAGTAATGATTCTAAAAGTTGTTGATATTTTTGCACTTGCTGATGATTGCCTCGACACAATCCATCAAGAACTAAATAAGTGAAAAATAAAGGCCACTCACATTCGATATGTTCAAACTGCTTGAGTTCCCACGGTTCATAATGTAAGCGGTGGCTGTCTTCTAGAACAGTTTGGTGTCCGTCGCGCAAAAAGCGTTTGCAGCCGTATTTTCCTTGCAGTTTATTGATAATCTTATTGAGAGTGCGATCGCGTAATTGCTCATCTTCAACTGCAAAGGCAGGATAACTAATAATACTCAACAGTGCTGCGTCAATTTCTTTAGAACCAGATTCTCTCGGTAATAGAGATTCTAGGGTAATGCGGGCGCGGGCAACTTCATCTGGCAACACATGAATTACTGATGCTTGACTACCACGCACACCAAATAAATCTAACCCATTAATAGCTTCTAATGCAGCTTTTGCCATGCCTACAGAACTGGCATTTAACTCAGCATTGCCACGATTAATTTTGTTACCTCGTTCCCATATCCCGTAATCTGGTGTGCGATATGCTCGTCCAATGTAATAAACCAGATTTTGGACAAAATTTACTTCATCAAGTGTATAAATTATTTGCAACCCTGAAGCGGTCATTTGTGCCAGCATCAGTAAAAATATAGATGTGGCATCCAGTTGCAAATGTCCCCATTCGTCATCACCAACTACAATATCACCAGTAGCGGTGTTGTATTTAGCATGTAATCCATTCAGTGGCGACTGAGCGTGTTTAAATTGCTCTACTTTATGAGCTTGTCGCATCATGGCAAACAGCAAACCTCGCATCAGCTTGGTGACACTGTGTTCTAGCTCATAAGTGCGTCCCTTGTCTTCGTCAACTTTACGGTATGCCAGTGCTAAACCCCAAACACCTAAGATACTGTAAACGTTGTCTCGTACCCAAGCATCTGTATAATCACCGTGAGCAGTTATCGCCGTACTTGCAGGTAGCAAGCCAGTAATCGGATTCTGACGTGCCAGGATAATTGTCTTGATTTGCTGGTAGTAATGTTCCAGTCGAGCTTGCAATTCTGTGGCTGTTTTCATAATCTCGATTCAAGGCAGCTTGCGAAATTTTACCCTGTAGCTTAGCTGCGAGGTAAATTATCTTATACCGTTTCTTTGTGAAGCTGCAATATATCTACCCCTTGGCTAGCGCCGCCCCTCTCAGGCATTCTACGCAGAAGTAACGGAAAAACGAACCACAGAGGACGCAGAGTACACAGAGAAATGATGTTTTGAGAGATTATTTGCGTTTTTTAGCTTCTTTTTTGCGGTTTCAATCCCTAATAGGGATTTTAGTTAATTGGAACACTTCTTCATTAGCTATTGCGTCTGAAAACTTAGTTTCAATCCCTGATAGGGATTTTAGTTAATTGGAACTTAATATCATTTAAATTATCATTGGGTTGTATTTTGTTTCAATCCCTGATAGGGATTTTAGTTAATTGGAACTTACCGATTTCGTTCTCTAATGCACGTGTATGGTTGTATTTTGTTTCAATCCCTGATAGGGATTTTAGTTAATTGGAACCTAAATTACCTAGAGCAAAAGATTTTGCACCTCTTAAAGTTTCAATCCCTGATAGGGATTTTAGTTAATTGGAACTCGAGAGATTCTATTGCAACTAACTCTGTCAGCAAGTTTCAATCCCTGATAGGGATTTTAGTTAATTGGAACTGGAATGTAGAGTTTTTTATGCCCCATCCTGTCTGTTTCAATCCCTGATAGGGATTTTAGTTAATTGGAACCTGAATCAGCAATTGATGAAAATGGTCACTTCAGTTTCAATCCCTGATAGGGATTTTAGTTAATTGGAACCCCCCAAGCATAACCATTGGTTTGTTAATCCCAGTGGTTTCAATCCCTGATAGGGATTTTAGTTAATTGGAACTCATTTTTTTCATTTCCTACCAACTTTTATATAGTTTTCAATCCCTGATAGGGATTTTAGTTAATTGGAACGGAGCCATTCGCTCGCAAGATATTCGCGCGGTCGATTTTCAATCCCTGATAGGGATTTTAGTTAATTGGAACAAAGGAAAGGGAGAAATATCAAAAGGTTATTTTAGTTTTCAATCCCTGATAGGGATTTTAGTTAATTGGAACTTACTGGTCAGAATATGAATATCCTATGGATTGGGGTTATTTTAGTTTTCAATCCCTGATAGGGATTTTAGTTAATTGGAACAGCCCGGAGTCCAAAGCATTGATATATTTGGTTTTCAAGGTGCAGTTGCGTCAACCTCAAATCAAAATAGCTTTTTAGACATTGGGTTGTCAAGAGTGACATTTATGAAATCACCTCAAAAGCTTACATAGCAAGGTTTAGCGTATTTGCGTCAACCTAAATTTTGGTGTAAGAGATGCAAAACCAGAAGGGGTAAGCTTTTGGAACGCAAAATTTCATCCTTGCTGTAAAACACCTACTGGTTGACGCTAGGCTTAGGCAAAAAATACAACTAAAGTCTAAATCTGGCAGATATTTAGCCTTTATTGTCTGAAATACCCTTGTGATGAACATTTGCTGGATGCTACCGTCTACAAGTTGACATCAGGATTAGAAAGAGTTTTAAATCATGAAGCGCAGACACAAAGTGGCCGGTCTCCAGACATCACTCATCAGTCTCAGCTTAATATCTAATTTATTCATACCTTACTCTACTATTGTTGCCGCGCCACCAAGGAACCCAGACAAAACTGTAGATTGTGAGATTTTGGTTGTAGGTGGTGGACTCTCTGGCGTTGCTACAGCTTACGAGGGGTTACTTGCAGGAAGAAAAGTTTGCTTGACGGAAATTACTGACTGGTTGGGAGGACAAATTTCTTCTCAGGGAACATCAGCATTAGATGAACGACCAACTCAGCGAATGCGTCAATTCTATTCTCGCGGTTATTTGGAACTGCGCGATCGCATTCAACGCAAGTACGGTCAACTCAACCCTGGTGATTGCTGGGTAAGCGATTCATGCTTTCTTCCCCGCGATGCCCACAACATTTTGACTCAAATGCTCAAAGATGCTGAAAGACGAGGCAAAGGTAAGTTGGAATGGTTTCCCAATACAGTAGTTAAGGAATTAGAAATTTCACCCGCTAGTAAAGAAGATAGCAAAGTAGGTGGACAATTAATTAATAGTGCGATCGCCATCCAACACCAACCAGCAAAAAGCGCACCAGCAATTAACACCTTTCCTTTATCTAATACCATTGAAGATGCTTATCGCTACGAAAACTCTTCGCGATTTACCAAAAATATTATCCGTCTCGTTCCCAGGCAAAATAAAGGAAATGCTCCTAAGTGGTACGTTGTAGATGCTAGCGAAACCGGAGAAATAATAGCCCTTGCTGATGTCCCTTACCGATTAGGCATTGATGCTCGTTCTTACCTAGAACCTTCTGCTTCTAGCACCACAAATGACCCCTATTGTACCCAAGGCTTTACTTACACTTTTGCAATGGAGGCAACCAAGGAACCGCAACCGCAGAAAATGCCGCCATTTTATTTACAATATGCCCCATATTTCAGTTATGAATTACAGCGACTAGCTAACTTTGATTTACTTTTTACTTATCGCCGTATTTGGAGTCCCAAGAAAGGGCAAGCAGCAAAATTTGGTGGGGTCAATTTTACTACTCCTACGCCTGGGGATATCTCCATGCAAAACTGGACTTGGGGCAATGATTATCGTCCTGGCACTGCTAAAGATAACTTAGTTTACACTCGCCAGCAGTTGCAAGCCACGGGGCAGTTAAAACCAGGGGGCTGGATGGGGGGACTGCGAACAGCAACCCTAGATAAAGCAGAAGAAAATGCTCTCTCATTTTATTACTGGCTAGTCGCTGGCACTACAGATTCCCAACTGGGAGAGGGTGTGAAACAACAGCAAACAAATAACCGCTTGTTATCAGGTTTAAATTCCCCTATGGGAACGGTGCATGGTTTATCAAAATATCCTTATATGCGGGAAGGAAGGCGGGTCATTGGACGACCCAGTTGGGGACAACCTGGCGGCTTTGGAATTTGGGAAATTGATATTTCTCGCCGTGACTACAATGATGAGTATTATCGCAATACTCTACCCGCAGATATGTATCGCCGATTAAAAGCAGCACTTGCAGGTTTGGAAGCAGTATCGGTAATTGAAGGTAAAGTTTCGCCAGACCAAGCAATGCGGCGGACTCGTTCTACGATTTTCCCCGATGCTGTAGGTATAGGTCACTACGCAATAGACTTTCATCCTTGTATGACACAAAGCCCACCAGAAGCCCCTGGTAACACAGAACGCCCAGGTGAAAGACGCGGTGCTGGTCAAGCTTATCCCTTCCAAATTGCCCTACGGGCAATGATTCCCCAAAAAATTGATAATTTATTGGTGGGAGGTAAAAGCATTGCTACTAGCCATATTGCTGCTGCTGCCTATCGAGTACACTCTTTTGAATGGTCTGCTGGTGCGGCTGCGGGAACTGTTGCAGCTTTTTCTTTGAAAAATGCTGTTGCACCCTATCAACTAGTAGATGATTTACCCAAAGCAGAACCACAATTACAAGCGCTCAAACGTCTGTTAGAACAAAACGGCAACCCTACTGCTTTCCCTGATACGTCAATTTTTAACCAAAACTGGGATGATTGGAAGTAGTTAGTTGTCAGTTGTTAGTAGTCAGTTGTCAGTGGTTAATAGTAACTGGCAACTGACTATGGATTAAACTAGTTATTTGAATGTAATTTTGTAAAATTCTGTTGGTTAAGTGTTTTATGGTTACAAGACTTTCGGCTGTTTATGGGATGGGTACAGCACCAACTGTAGCTCCTGAACGGTCTAATCAAGTTACCCGTAAGCTTTATCCGAACTACAAAGTGATTGTTTTAAACGATGATTTCAACACTTTTCAACACGTCGCTGATTGCTTGACGAAATATATCCCTGGAATGACAAGCGATCGCGCCTGGGAACTAGCAAATCAGGTACACTATGAAGGGCAAGCGATCGTCTGGGTCGGCCCCCAAGAACCCGCAGAACTTTATCATCAACAGCTGCGCCGAGCTGGTTTAACAATGGCTCCTTTAGAAGCAGCTTAATTATCATGGGCAAACCCAAAGCAGAATCTCTCTCAACCGCTTCTCGCAAAGATGGCAGACTAGTCTGGAATCACTCAACTCATATTTCTGGTCTCATCCCCATTTTAGAACGGCTTTGTCAGCAAGACGGCATCCAAACTGTCACGCCAGGAGTGATTGGACGGGTGAGGGGTCATTGTCCAAAAATGCAACTGCGTGTGTCTGTGCCTATTCGGGGTGGTTATAAAGTTATTGCTAGACAAGGTAAAACAGTACAAGAGGTTTTTATCCTGACCACTTTAGATCAGGATAAATTTGAAGATGCTATTGCGATCGCCATGAAAAATTAACTAGTTTAATAGTCTAATGACTATTCTTCAACTTGATGTACTGCAAATTTGTGTAGTGGCAGACTCAGTATGCAAGAAAAAGTTAAAAAATATGACAAAGCTGTAGTTATCTTCAAAGTCATAACTAGATTTTCCCAGTCGGGTAAAATCATCTTCTCCATGCCAAAAGCAACACAATAAACTAACCAGTAAGAAAAGCTCATTCTAAACAGAATCTGTTCCGTTTCTTCTAAATCATCTTTTGACTGTTTGTCATTCCAAAGTAAGACTAAACCTACAATACAGGCAACGAAGGAAACAGCAACTACAAACTCGTGACACAAAACATTTATTGAATGCATTTGCGTTGATCCCAATCTTTTCAATTGAGATTCAGTCTAAAGGAATATTCCTTGGGGTTACACAAAACAGTAACAAACTGCAATAGAAGACTACACTTTATGTTAAAAAATGCAACAAATACGCTATTTTTATCAAGTTAAATATTTTTATAGCGCTTTCCTTGCCTATTGAATATACAAAATTATCTGCCTTGATCTTCTTTTCTCGGCAGTTAATGATTTATTGCTGTACCTCACGAATAAATTCTATGGTGTACACACCAGTTAGTGCTATCAAAACCAAAAAACGCCCCCCGTTACCGGGAGGCGTTTTTAATTTAGCTAGGACTTAAAGATTAGCCGTTGATTGCAGGTGCAGTTAAAGCAACAGGAGCAACATCACCAGCAGCCAAGTCTAAGGGGAAGTTGTGAGCGTTACGCTCGTGCATTACTTCCATACCCAAGTTAGCGCGGTTGATTACATCAGCCCAAGTAGCGATGACGCGACCTTGAGAATCAATTACTGATTGGTTGAAGTTGAAACCGTTGAGGTTGAACGCCATTGTGCTGATGCCCAAAGCGGTGAACCAAATGCCTACTACTGGCCATGCAGCCAAGAAGAAGTGCAGTGAACGGCTGTTGTTGAAGGAAGCGTATTGGAAGATTAAACGACCGAAGTAACCGTGAGCAGCTACGATGTTGTAGGTTTCTTCTTCTTGACCGAACTTGTAACCGTAGTTTTGTGATTCGGTTTCGGTGGTTTCACGTACCAAGGAAGATGTCACCAAAGAACCGTGCATTGCAGAGAACAAAGAACCGCCGAATACACCAGCCACACCTAACATGTGGAAGGGGTGCATTAAGATGTTGTGTTCTGCTTGGAACACGATCATGAAATTGAAGGTTCCGGAGATACCCAAGGGCATACCATCAGAGAATGAACCTTGACCAATTGGGTAGATCAAGAATACTGCGGTAGCTGATGCCAAAGGCGCTGAGTAAGCTACACAGATCCAAGGACGCATTCCCAAGCGGTAGGACAATTCCCACTGACGACCTAGGTAGCAAGCGCAACCGATCAAGAAGTGGAAAATTACCAATTGGTAAGGGCCACCGTTGTACAACCACTCATCTAAGGAAGCTGCTTCCCAGATTGGGTAGAAGTGCAAACCGATAGCGTTGGAGGAAGGTACAACTGCACCAGAGATGATGTTGTTTCCGTAGATCAAAGAACCTGCTACTGGTTCACGGATACCATCGATGTCTACTGGAGGTGCAGCGATGAAGGCAATGATAAAGCAGGTGGTAGCGGCTAGCAAGGTAGGGATCATCAATACGCCGAACCAACCGATATAAATCCGGTTTTCAGTGCTGGTGATCCACTCGCAGAACCGTTCCCATACATTGGCGCTAGAGCGCTGTTGTAAGGTTGTGGTCATTGTTTATAAGTGCGGTAATTTTTTACAAATGAATCAGGAGGATTAACTATCCGCCTGTCTTAATAAACTTAACATGAATTTACGTTTTTTTGGTAACAATTATTTTATGTCTTTTAATTTAGTAATTAGGTTTACTTATAGATTGTGTGCTTTCTGTTAAAAATCAAAATAGATGTAGGGTAAGCTGCCTTCAGGAGCTAATAGCCAAACCGCGTAGAGGCATAGGGGTACGAAGACAAGCTTGAGGGGCCAGTTTAATCCTAACTTCAGCCTACCGTTGAAAGCATAAAGTATACCCATCAGGGCAGCTAACATCAATAGCATCCCAGTAAGTTGGTATTGACTTATATTCAGGGCTTCTACATAGACCTTTTGAGCAAACTGTGCGTCGGCAGCATGACCCCAAAGGTGTTGAATTACTAAAGAAGAGTCTTGGAGGTTCGGTAGACGAAACCAAATCCAAGAAGTAAAAACCATTAATTGAGTCAAAAGCCAAGCTATGACTATACCTAAAGGATTTTGCCAGAAATGTTCTAATTTTTCATGGTGATCGCTCATTGCATCTGTTAGTCTATGCACTGCTAAAGCTAATCCGTGGTACGCACCCCAAACTACAAAGCCCCATGCAGAACCATGCCATATACCAGCTATTAGCATCACAACGAACAAATTCCAGCAAGTACGAGTCAAACCCTGACGAGAACCACCTAAAGGAAAGTAGATATAGTTACGTAGCCAATCTCCTAAAGTCATGTGCCAACGCCGCCAAAATTCTGCAATGCTAGTACTGAAGTAGGGAAAGTCAAAATTCTCAGGTAAAACTAAGCCGAAAAGCAAAGCACTACCACGGGCAATGTCTACATAACCACTAAAATCTAAATACAACTGCAACCCATAAGCAAATGTAGCTAACCAAAGATCAGCACTACCTGCTCTTTGCAAATTGCCAAAACACAAATCTACGAAAATTCCTAAATTATCTGCAAATATACCTTTTTTAACTGCGCCCCTAGCAATTAACCACAGTGCTTCAGCCACCCTGTCAGATGTGGGAAAGTGCATTGTATTAAACTGAGTTACTAAATTGTGGTAGCGAGTAATCGGCCCTGAGATCAGTTTGGCAAAAAATAATTTGTAGGTGGCAAATTTGAGAAATTGTTCAGTAGCAGGCGCACCACGATACACATCTATTAAATAAGCAATGCACTCAAAGGTAAAAAATGAGATTCCCAAAGGTGCAATAAATTTCAATGAACCTTCTGGCGAATTGATTTGCAGATGAAAAACCAACTTTAATATGGCGGGGAGATACTTAAAAATTAGTAACAATAAGACATTTAAAATTATACCCAGCCATAACAGTTTTAGACGGCGACGATTCCAGTCTGCTTGAGCAAACTGCCACTCTTCATTAGAAATTTGCCAGTCAAGAGAGTGTTGTCCTGGTGAAGTGTTGTTGCCAATTTCTCGACCCAAGCGGAAATTAATAAAAGTTAGGGCTAATAGTAAAGGTATATACTGAATACTTAAAGATGCATAAAAAACAAGGCTAGCAATCAGCAAAGTACATAGACGTAACCGCTGACGATCTAAAGACCAATAAATTACTAGTACACTCAGCAAGAACAGTCCGTAAGAAATTGAGATAAAGTTCATGGTTTAGTTAATGAGCATAGGGCATGGGGTGTTTACTTTGTAGACCAAGGAATCATTGGATCTTTAGCTAACTTTTTCGAGACTTCGTAAGCACCGAAACGATTGAGGTGGCTGGGGTCAGAAAAATAGTCATTTTCTTTTGGCCAAAGTTCGCTCAAATCTCGATAGATAAAGTTGGGGCTGGTAGCTAAACGCAACATATATTGCTGGAATTCTTGTTCATGCTTTGTGCGTACTATGTCTAAGTAGTCTGCGGTCAGAGGCATGTTAACAAATACTAGAGAAATTTTTTGAGATTGGGTAAATTGCAGCATTTCTTGGAAGGCTGCCTCTTGTTCTCCTCCTAATTGGAAAGACTTATAATCGTTATCGTAATTTCCTGTAACTCTGGAGTGTTTTTGATAGTATCTAACAGGATTAAAACGTACAGATAAAGGTAAGAAACCATCGAAATCGACTGCTTGTTCAGAAGTTTCTGCTTCTAAACTTTCAGTTTTAGATTGTGTTTGTGATGTCATAGTCTGATGACGATCGCTCACCAAAGGCAAAGATATCAACTGTTTGTACAGTAAATTTTTCAGATGGTCGCGGTTAGGATAGCTGGCAGAAATACCTGCTAATGCCTGATTTAACAACTGATCTAGAGCTTGATAGCTGCTAATCTCTGGCTTTTTATCTGTTTTAGTTTCTTCATCAGAGTTTGCAGGTTTTGGGAGTGAGTCATCACTAGTTGCAGTTGTTTCTGCTTTTTCCAACACTTGTTTATAACCATTTGAAGCAGCGATCGCATTAAATGTGATGTCTTCACGACCGCTATTAAAAGCACGGGAACCATCTGCCCAAATAATTAGTTTCGGTAATTCCGATGGTTTTAAAATCTGGCGAATCAAAAAATCTACAACTTGGGCTGTAGCACCATTAATACCAAAATTAAATACATCAATATTTGGATAACCTTGATTTGCTAAAGCTTTAGAAAGTGCAACCGGGTCAACTCCCCTTAAAGCGCGTGAAGAACCAATAATTAATACTTGTGGAGGATTACCTTTATTAGCTAGCCGCTGTTTATACAATGCTAACTGCTCATCTAATTGCCTAATATTAAAACTAGACCTTTGCGATCGCGCTGCTAACAAAATTGCTGCGGCGTTAGCTTTTTGTTTCAAGGGTGGCGCTGTTAAATTCCGGGGTTGGTTTTCATCATCTTGAGTAAAGCCAGAAGCATTAAATACATTACCTTTACTCTGAGAGGGTCTTGTTCTAGTAGTGCTGGTAAAAAAGACTTCGCTATCACTATGGCTATCTTCAGACCTAGATGATGGGGATGAAGTACTTGTTATCTGTGGTGAACTTGGTGTAGTACGAGCAATAATTCGACCTAAAATCCAATCAGTTTGCAGGGTGAGCAATAATCCCAGCGTTCCCCAAATCAGTGCAACATTCAGTCCTTGAGTATAAAGGTTTTGCTGGGCTGAAGAGTCAGTTGCGGTAAATATCTGGGTTGCTAGCAACCACTTTTTCACTTTGGCTGTTGCAGTTGTTGTCCAATCTCGCGCTACTTCTGTGACAAAATTTTGAACTTCTTCAGAGGTTAAATCAGCGCGGAAAATTGGTTCACTATTCTCAGTACTTAAAAGGTCATTAACGTATTCTGATGTTGCAGCAAATTCTGGGGTAGCTTCTGGAACTAAACGTTGGCGTTGTGACAAATCTACGCCATAATGCCAAAAAGGTTCTTTATTACCAGCACGGCGGCCGTAGACACGCACTCCTGTAATCCCAGGCAGTTTTAACTGGCGTACAAACTGGGTAACTTTATTGGCTACTTGTTTGCGTGTTGGGCAAACAGGGGCATCACACATAATATGCAATAAATCCCCCTTACGAAGCAGAAGTACACGAGTACCGCCTGTTTTCAAACGCCAATCCAAATCAGAATTGAGTAAACGCTCTAGTAAAAAAATAATCGCTGGTTCATCCCCAGTAATTGCTAACTCTAAAGCTGAAGTTGCTAAAGCTGGATGTTCCGCAGCAGGTAAAGATAGCCAGTCAATCCATGCTGGTTCTTTTTCGTCTGTTTTTTGACCGTAAACAGTAGCGGCAAGAATACCTTGAGGAGCGATCGCTTCTAGTTGAGGTAGAATCGCTGCTAAACACCGTGTCTTATCCGGCTCTGGGTTATCTTCTGAGGAGTTGGCTGCTGGGGTACAAAATATATGTAGAGTTGATTCTTTAAGAGAAGCTTGTACAGCCACCTTTAAATTAGACAATACCTCAGTTAATAACCTAGCGATCGCTTGTATATCTCCCCAACGTGCCCATTCCTTGAGCATCAACTCTGGCGGCGTTAAATCTACCCGTAGCAACCAATCGGGTGTGGTTTCGCCATTCACTTGCAAAGCAATTACCGCGTCTTGGTAGCCAGAAAGTTTCAGGTTTCGTAACTGCTGTGCTACTGGTTCTGCTAGCAAAGAGGGATCAGGACTATAGCTAGTCTGGCAAAATATCCATAGGCGATTTATCTCGGTTTGAGTGCCATCTTGAGGTTGAGATGGCTGAATTTTGACATGCACCGACACGCCCAATGGACTGAGAGTTTCGCTGAGATAGCGAGCAATGGCGTTTGGATCGCCTCGGCGTGCCAAACTTTCGTTAGAGATGATCAGCGCCCCGCCCACAGCCGTAGACTTTTCTGAGTCTTGTAAGGCTAGATCTACCTGCTCTATATGACGTTCTAGCTGATTTAAATAAACCCGATGACACCATTTGGGGCGATGTTCCCCTTTCTTCCGTCCATAGACAAATACTTGGTATATTGAGGGTTGTTCGTTACTTGTTAAGACATCCAAGTCTGTTTGCTGTAGGGCGCGAAGCAAGTCAGACAGAGTGCGCCAGCGTTGAGGACACTCTAAACCTTCACAAAGAATGTGGAGGTCGTTTCCCCGCAACCGGATTTTCACCCCGAAAGAGTTGATTCCTGTTGCTTGGCTGACCCATTGCACTAAGGATTGCTGGCTATCTGGTAACACTGTTTTCATGGGCAGTTAACTTTACAGGAAACGAATATTGGGGGGTAGTGCCTGCACTTGTAAACTAGAAACATAGGTTTATCATACTTTGCAGTTTTTTTTTAACACTTTTGTTACCTTCTTAGCTTGCAAAATAGACCAAGATAGTCTTGTATGGTTGCAAGTTGCACAGACATTGAGTTTTGCGTTTCATTTTACTGCCCAACAACTAAGAATTAGCAATGCCTCCTACAACCACAAACTCCTCACAGAATACCGAATCCAATCTGGCTTTTTTTAGCATTCCCCAATTTCTCCTCTCAATGGGTACAGGGTCTATACTACTGCTGCTGACCACAGGAAAAGTCACTGTAAAAGCACTAGAATCTATGGGACAAGCAAGTGAAGAATTGTTTCGAGGTGATCGCTTGCCCATTCTCCCTTTCCCCGATGACAACGAATTAAACCAGTAAAGCTAAAAATTATACTTAAAAATTAAATTGCCCCAGGTAATTAACCTGAGCATAAATCGCCAATACTAATTGAATGTAAACAGTCATCGGCTTTACAACAGCAAAAAATATGAGTTCTATTTTATACTCTTGGTCTCAAACTGTTAATTTCTATCCAGCGTCGGAATTATTTTTGCGCCATCGTCTCCAAATAGTGGAGGAATTGTGGGAGTCAGTACTCCGGCAAGAATGTGGACAAAAGATGGTGGATCTATTGCGGCAATTGCGCGATTTGTGTTCACCAGAAGGACAAGCTACAAATGACCAAGCCGATTCTGCCGTCAAGCTAATTGAGCAACTGAACATCAACGAAGCAATCAGGGCAGCTCGCGCCTTTGCTTTGTATTTTCAGCTGATTAACATCATAGAGCAGGAATTTGAACAACAGCAGCAATTAGCTCGCTATTCTCAAGTCGAAACAGAACTGGTGCATCAAGAAACCCAGTCAAATGTTACCTATTCCTCAAATCAAAAAGAAGATGATCCGATTGTCAATAGAGGTATAGGTGCGGACTTGCTAGCTAAAAGTTGGGTTGCCAAAACCCCCGAAAAACAAAAAGGTACTTTTGCTAACTTGTTTCCCCATTTATTTAAATTAAATGTGCCACCCCAGCAAATTCAACGCCTGATTTCGCAATTGGATGTGCGCTTGGTATTCACAGCTCACCCTACGGAAATTGTGCGTCATACTATCCGGGATAAACAACGGCAAGTAGTAGAACTCCTACAAAAGCTAGACACAGTGGAAAACCACTCTGATGGTACTTTAGGGGGTTATCCTTGGGAATCGGCTGAAATCCGAGAAAAATTGCTGGAAGAAATTCGCTTGTGGTGGCGTACAGATGAACTTCATCAATTTAAACCGACAGTTTTAGATGAAGTCGATTATGCTTTGCACTACTTCCAAGAAGTGTTATTTGATGGTATCCCCCAATTATATAAACGTTTAAAATATGCTCTAAATCAGACCTTTGCTTGGTTAGAACCGCCGAGTAAAAACTTTTGCTCTTTTGGTTCCTGGGTAGGTTCAGATAGAGATGGTAATCCATCAGTAACACCAGAAATCACCTGGCAAACAGCTTGTTATCAGCGCAAAATGGTTCTGGAGAGATACATCCAGTCAGTGAAGCAACTGATTGAGTTATTGAGTATATCAATGCACTGGAGTGATGTCTTACCAGACTTACTGGAGTCTTTGGAGTTAGACCAGTCGCAGTTAAGTGATGTTTATGATGCACTAGCGCTGCGTTATCGCCAAGAACCTTATCGACTGAAATTGGCTTATGTGTTGAGACGGTTGGAAAATACCCGCGATCGCAATATTGCTTTATATAACCGAGAAACCCCAACCAATGATGATACCCCGATGTATCGTTCGGGGTTAGAATTTTTGTCAGAACTGCGGTTAATTCAACACAATTTAACTGAAACTGGTTTAAGTTGTCGGGAGTTAGAAAATCTGATTTGTCAGGTAGAAATATTTGACTTTAATCTTACCCAGTTAGATATCCGCCAAGAATCATCTCGTCACTCTGACACACTGAATGAAATTCTAGAATACCTGCAAGTATTGCCCCAAGCTTATAACGATCTCTCAGAAGCACAGAGAGTTGCTTGGCTGACAAGTGAACTGCAAACCCGCCGGCCATTAATTCCAGCAGAATTGCCATTTTCTGAAAAAACCAACGATGTCATTCAAACTTTTCGTGTTGTGCGATCGCTGCAACAAGAGTTTGGTGTCAACATCTGCCAAACTTACATTATCAGTATGTGCCGCGAAGTCAGCGACGTACTAGAAGTTTTGCTCTTAGCCAAAGAAGCTAGGCTTTTCGACCCCGCCATTGCTGTAGGAACAATTCAAGTTGTTCCCCTATTTGAAACGGTAGAAGATTTGCAGCGCTCTAGAAGTGTGATGCGCCAATTGTTTGAACTACCGTTATATCGTGCTTTATTAGCTGGTGGCTACGAAAATATCCAAACAGCAGATTCATCCTTCCCTGCTCCCGTTACCTCCACTGCTCCCTCTTGTTCTCCTCTCTCCCCAAACTTACAAGAAGTCATGCTGGGGTATTCTGACAGCAATAAAGACTCTGGTTTTTTAAGTAGCAACTGGGAAATTCATAAAGCTCAAAAGTCACTCCAGACAATTGCCGAAGGATACGGTCTAAATCTGCGAATTTTTCACGGACGTGGTGGTTCTGTAGGACGTGGTGGCGGCCCTGCCTATGAGGCTATTTTGGCTCAACCAGGTCATAGTATTAATGGACGCATCAAAATTACCGAACAAGGAGAAGTTTTAGCTTCCAAATACTCCTTGTTGGACTTGGCTTTATACAATTTAGAAACCATTACCACTGCTGTAATTCAAGCTAGCCTTCTGCGGACTGGGTTTGATGATATCGAACCTTGGAATGAGATTATGGAAGAATTAGCAGTGCGATCGCGTCAACATTATCGCAATTTGATCTACGAGCAACCAGATTTTATTGACTTTTTCCACCAAGTCACTCCAATTGAAGAAATTAGCCAACTGCAAATTAGTTCCCGGCCGGCGCGTCGTCCATCTGGTAAAAAAGATTTAAGCAGCCTGCGAGCCATTCCTTGGGTATTCAGCTGGACACAAACACGATTTTTGCTGCCTTCTTGGTATGGTGTTGGCACAGCTTTGCAAGAATTCTTGAACGAAGAACCAGAAGAACACCTGAAATTGCTGCGTTACTTTTATCTCAAATGGCCTTTCTTCAAAATGGTGATTTCTAAAGCAGAGATGACCTTGGCAAAAGTAGATATGCAAATGGCACATCACTATGTCCAAGAATTGTCAAACCCCGAAGATATAGAGCGATTTGAGAAAGTTTTTGAGCAAATTGCTAACGAATTTTATCTGACAAGAGATTTCGTACTCAAAATTACTGGTCACAATCGACTTTTAGACGGTGATCCTGTATTGCAGCGTTCAGTACAGTTACGCAATGGCACAATTGTACCACTAGGATTTATCCAAGTTTCCTTACTCAAACGTCTGCGACAATCCCGAAATATTACTGCTACCTCTGGCGTAATTCACTCCCGTTATAGTAAGGGTGAGTTACTGCGAGGAGCATTGTTAACCATTAATGGTATTGCTGCGGGAATGAGAAATACGGGTTAAAAAGGCAGTGGTCAGTTGTTAGTGGTTAGTGGTTAGTTGTCAGTTGTCAGTTGTTAGTAGTCAGTTGTTAGTGGTCAGTGGTTAGTTGTTAGTGGAAAATAAGAAACAACTGATCACTAACATTTTAATAAATGGCTAAAAATCGAGTTTTAATTTGCACTTTTTTGGCACTGTCATCAGGATTTTTTGGTGGTTACATCGGTGGACAAATCACCCTAATGTTGCATAGTCAGAAGTGCCAAAGCCAGCCTTGGGGATTTCAACAGATGTGCAATGCTTGGGTGATGCCAGGGGCAACTTGGCAAGGTAGCACAACAGGCCTGTGGACAGGTACAATCCTAGGAGCATTTTTTGGTGGTTTGATCACACGCCAAGATCGCTATTAATCAAAAGTCCACACTAATTTTTCCTGACCACTGACCACTAACAACTGACAACTAACCACTGACAACTGACAACTGACCATTAACTATCTGTAGATGCAGTCCAAGATTGTAAATGATTCAAGGATTTCCAAGAGTTAGTGCTGGTATCAAAACATTGCCAAGTTCCATCTTTAACTTCCTGGTAGCAAAACAAAGTGCGATCGCAACCAGTGAGATTGTCAGTTAAATAGTATACAAGACCTCGAAAGGGATAAGTTTTACGGCTCAGACGTTTTGCAACTGCTTGATTTGGACATTCAACAATAATTACTGATTGTCCGTTCAGGTTAGCTAACGAAAATATACACATTCGCAAAATGGCTCTGAGCCAACTTTGGGTATTGTCAAAATAATCATCTATAATTTTGTTGGTCAGTGCTTTTTCGAGGATACGGTCTTCATTGTGAGAAGTTTGGGCGTTAGACACAGCATCACCTATCGTTACACCGTTGGTTTGAGATTAAACTAAAATCTTAAAAACTGACAAGTGTATACGCCCATATAGAATGTAACAGACCCAAAAATCATCTTTTATTTCCCAAAAAAGCCAGTGAAGCAGATCTGGTGTCAGCAAGGCTGGTAGAATCTACCCAGAGCTTTAAGAGCAAATTGCCATGTCTGCTGAAACTAACCAAGTAAATGCAACAACCAAGGGTGCTGATGCAATTGATGAAGCGATCGCCCAAGGAATTGATTTTGATGGTTCTCCCATTCCGTCTGCCAAGCTAGAACTATATAGCAAAGTCATGGCACTAGAAGCGAACAGACAACGCAGTGGTGTATCTAATACCATGCGATCGCGGATTGTGCGAATTGGTGCCAAGCACATTCCTCAGCCAGAACTTGACAAAATGCTTACAGATGCTGGTTTTGCCCCCTTAAAAGAGAAAGAGGTTGCTTTCTTTTACGGTGGTAAGTAAACGATAAATTCTATTTTATCTTTGTGACTTAGTGTTTGGTGTTAAACCACAAAGGCACTAAGGCACAAATTAAAATTCAATTTTCCAAAGTTCTGACAGTCAGCACTTGAGGCGGTGTCGAATCAGGTGGATAAATCAAATCTACCTGTATCTGGCGTTTAGTCGAGGGTGGCATTGTAACTTGTACCAATGGTTCTAATACTTGACCAGTTCTGTGCCAAAGATGCACGTAGCGTGTTTTTTGTTGCCCTTGGTCATCAGCATAACGTAACCTGACTGTGCCTCGGAAAAACGGAAAATCAAGGGATGGTTTGCGGAAACGCACGCCACCTTGAGATAATTTATTTTCCTTCAAGGGTGTTTCGAGGGTGACAGTAACAGTCTGGGTTTGATTGCTAGGATTGCTTAAAGGCAAACTGAGATTATATTCTACCCCATAGTTACCGTGCGCTTCGTATGCCGTATCTGGGTAGCGTGCCAGCATCTTGGCTGTTTGGATTTGTTCAGTACCCATTTGACCACCCCGCAGGGTATCTACAGTATAGGAAATGCCTTGACCACGCTGAGGAATTGTCAGATTACTAGCTTTAGCATTATCTTTAAGCATTGCTGACCACTGGGAACCTTGAGAAACACCAGCTACACGCCCATAAATCAGCACCCCACTGGTAGCATCTGGAGGAGTAGGGATTTTATCCCTTGACCCTGCAAAGTTTCCCGTATCTAGTAAAGTTTGCCATTCTGCGAGAGTAGGCGCGCGATCAGTACTATTAGAATTTTTTTTCGCAAACATTGCCAAACTAGCTGTATAAACTTTGCTGCTACTACGCAGCCGCATTAAGCTAGACCGACCATTTATAGGCTTTTCCAGATTCCCCACGGGAATAGGATGATTTAGCAACATCCGGCTTTTACCAGGAGGAATTACCAGCTTGGACGGAAAATCAGCTTGACGTACACCTCGTAGGATATCACTAACGGCACGATCGCCTGGCCCAGAGAATACCTTACCATCATTGTTTTCTACGTAAGGAGGCAAGGTGACAAAGGGTGCATCTTGCATCAAATAACTTGCTGCTTGCAACACATCTACTGTTACAGGTTTTTTACCTGGGTTGTGCAAAATTACCCCCAGATAAAGGGTTTGCAAGTCTTTGGGAGTATGAGAGTAGTGGTGGGCGAATAAATCAAAGCGCCCTTGGAAAGGAAAATTGAGGTGCGCGGCTGGGACTTTTTTCCCATTTGGGGGAAATGTAGAAAGTAAAATGCCTTCAGTTTTAACCCATTCTGGGCTATTGCTGTTAAAGACAGGTATGTTATCCAACTTGCCAGGTAAAGCCCTGACTTCCCCAGGTTGTACGATAATTTGGGGTGCTGGTTTGGGTGAAGTTTGGGCAACGACTGCTGAACTATTCTTATAAGTTGTACATCCCAAGCTTTGAGTAATAGCAAGTCCTAATAAAAGTGTAAATACAGGCGATGTTAGTTTAGCTGTCATAAATTTAAGATTCAAGCCAGTTGTGGTATCAAAGATGACTCATTCTAACTACAAGTTCCTAAAAGTGGATTTCTGATATCGCTTTTCGTAACTAACTGATGTATTTACACTCATCATTTTGTTGCTACAACTTGCTTTACTTGGATTACCATATTTAAAACACTTCAATTATCTATATCTCTACGTTAAATTTAGAGTAAATCGGGAATTTCAGCCTAGGGGCTAGTGCAATGGATATACTCATTGAATCCACAAAAGAATTTGAACAAGATTTAGAAAATTTTAGTAATACAGAAAAATTTAAGATTATTAAAAAGCTTAATAGATATGTTGAACTTATATCAATAGACAAAAAAATGTTCTACCAGAACAGTACACAATTAAGAAAAATTAGGCTAAATAAAAATTATGATTCTTCCATATATTCTCTGAAGATAAATGAAAAAATTAGGATAATCCTTACTATTGATGATGATCCAATTTTTGATCAAACAGTAATTACTTTATTTAGAGTAGTCAAAGCTGAAGACGCACCCAAAGCATATAATTCAGTTGCAGAGTTTATTTACCAAGACTTTACTGTAGAAAATCAAGAGCTTGAGGTTCATTCTACCTAATGTCACAAATCAAGCCTCTTTTAGATGAGTATGGCGTTATCCATGAAGCGATGAAGATTCTGCCAGAAGACCTAAAAATTGATTTTCTTGAGGCTATGGCTGAATTAGAAGATAATGAGTGTCACAGAACCAGAAATTTTCCTAAAACAAGACTGCATAAAGTAACAGGTATTAGACAAGCAATATATCGTGCCGACATAGATAAAATATCTGGATGGCGCATTCATCTTCAGTATATTGAAGGAAAAATTCATCTAAAAGACATCATCGAAGGTCAACAGCACGATGATATTATTAAAGTCATTAAATCAAAAAAGAATAGATATGAGTAGTAATTCGTAATTCGTAATTACACATTTACAAGTATTCAAAAAATACTTCTGGTACTAATCTAAATTCACCAGATTTAAAGCGATCAATATCTATCCAAAGTGCTTTGTGTTTATGAATTTCTGACTCAGAAAATATTAAGCTTTCTAATTGATAAAATTTGGAATCAGCAAAATCGCATTGATAAAGTTGAATAATTTCATGCCCTTGCCTACCGCTAAATGTAAACAAGTTTTCGATACAACCTAAATAGCGAATATTGGTTAAGTCTGCCTGAATTTCTTCTTGAAATTCCCGTTCTAAAGCTGCGCGGCTGGTTTCGCCGAAGTCAACCCCACCACCCAAAGCGCGATAAAATGTTTCTTGCTTTACGGGGTCGTAGCCTTCAGAAACAAAGATGCGTTCGCCGTCCCGAATCAGCCCCAAGGCTAACAACCGAATTTCACCTGGTTTGTTCATTTTTGCAATTAATTGTCGTACATAGAGTAAGAACGGCTGTCGCTATCTTCAACAGGCCAGTCTTCATTTTCCCCCCCCAAGTACAATTCTTCAATAGTTACATATTCTTCACTTACCTGTGTCAGGGCATTGATGAGAATATCAAGAGCGATCGCATCACTAGTTCCTAAGTCAAACCAGCAACGTGCCCATTGCCCCTCATATTCAAACTCGCCCATGTTGTGCATTAGTGCTAACAAGCTTTTGTTATACCCTTGTGGGTCATAAGGCATGTAGTTGAGATCAATTCCTGTTTCTTGCACCTGGAGATTTTCGGCATTAAATGCACCCAATTTACCCAGATAAAACCAGGAATTAAAAACCTCTTCTACATATTTCTTTTCGCGACCCGAAGGTATGGTGTTAAATTTCAGCCAAATCCATACATCAAATTGATTAAACTCGCGGAACTGAATTTGCATTGCGGTCAAATACTTTAATTACTCTCACTGAAAATTAGCATATCAAAGTAGGGCATGGGGAATAGGGATTAGGGGCTAGAGACTAGGGGCTAGTTAAAGGTAAATCACCCATGCTCCATGCCCCCTTCGGGTTCGCAGTCGCCTGCGGAGGGAAACCCTCCCGCAGCGCTGTTTCACCATGTCCCATGCTCTATGCTCCATGCTCAATTACCCACCAATATTTTTCAGACCATTAACAGCACCATTCCGTTCGCTTTCAATCTGTTTCACCAAATTGCCTGGAAGTTGGGACTTTTTAGTTAAGGCTTTGTCAAAATTGGCGATCGCTTCTTTCATGATTTGCTGGCTTTTTTCTCTTTTACCCTGTTCCTTGAGGATTTGGGCTTTGAGATAATAAATTTCTGGATTATTAGATGTTGATTTTAAAGCCCGGTTAGCATAATCCAGCGCCTGAGAGTACTGTTTTAAATCCCGGTAGGCAAGGGCAATGCCTCGATTAGCTAAATACTCAGGAGCCGCATTTGTCTCTAGCCGTTCAATCGCTTCATCTGGATTGGCAAAAGGTAGACTTACAGCTAACATCAAATCCATATAGCCCTTAACCAAATTCAATTCTGGATCTCTAGGAGAAATTGCTTCTGCTTTGTCTAAATATTGATACACTTGCCGTAGCCTACTTAAAGCTGTTGGCGCTCCTTTAACTGTACCTTCACGGTTAAGAACTGCTGCTCCCTCAAAAAAATGGCCAACAGCGGTGTATAAATTGCCTCTTAATGGATCAGCGGCAATCAACTTTTCTCCGGTTTCCAGGGTTTTCCGGCTGTAATTGTCTAATGCAGCCAAATCGTTATTAGCATAAGCTAAAGATGCCCTCATAGCATACGCTAGAGGTTCATTTGATTCACTAGATAGCGCTTCTTTCAAGTAACGCTCTGCCGCTGGATAGTCACCCTGTTGGAAAATTGCTTTAAAAGCTGCTTCTGTTTTGTCGCCAATTTGATGAGGTTCTCTAGTCCGAAATGGATCACCAGCAAGAGATGGATGTACCCACAGATTGAGTGCGATCGCAGCGCTAAAAGTTATCTGAGCCAGTCTAGTGAGTCTAGAAAACACCATTGGTTGGGAAATAGAAAACCGTTCAATCATTGCAGCCCTCAGAAAAATTGCGGTTGAAATAGTTGTATATGTTACTTAAAATGCAAAAAATATTCAGTCTTAACCTACTTCTGTTTCAGCCAAAAAATTCTATTAAGATTGACCTCGGTAATTTTTTCAAGTTCCCATAATTTTGGTGTAGCTATTGTTAATGGGTAGTCTGCCACAATGGGAGAAGACAAACCAACTTTTCCTGCTAAATTCAAGCATTAACGCAGGTAATGCGCTATGAATATCTTCAGTTTAGCTAATCTTAGTTAATGATTTCTTCACCAAATTCTTGGTAATCTTAAACAAATGCTCTATCTCAGAAATCTTATTTATCATCCCACAGCCTGCCCTTCAGCGATTCTCAAATCAATCAATCTAGAATTAGCACCCCAGAAGTTGGGTCTGATTATTGGCCCCAGTGGTTCCGGCAAAAGTACTTTACTAGAAATTTTATCGGGACTGGCTGAACCAACTTCTGGCGGAGTGTTTTGGCGAGAACAAGAATTGATAGCCGAACAGCTACAACAATTGGCTGGGTTGGTGTTTCAATTTCCAGAGCGTCACTTTTGCGGTGGTACGATTTTAGAAGAATTGCGTTTAGGGCATCCGGAGTTAGGGTCAGAGCGAGTCAGACAAGCATTGAGTGAAGTAGGGTTAGAGCATTTATCACTTTCCGCAGCACCCCATGCATTGAGTGGTGGTCAGCAGCGGCGTTTAGCTTTAGCGGTACAATTAATTCGCCAGCCAAATTTATTGTTACTGGATGAACCAACAGCCGGATTGGATTGGTCAATGCGTCGGCAACTAGTAAATTTATTGGCAAAACTCAAACAAGATTGGACACTGCTAGTAGTGACCCATGATGCTGGTGATTTATTAGCGATCGCAGATAATTGCTGGACACTTAACCACGGTGAACTACAATCAGTCGAGCCAGCAGTGTTAAGAGCCAAAATTAAAGAGCCTCAACCAGCAACATGAAATCCACTAGGGAGTAAGGGGACAACTAACAACTGACCAATGACAAACTCAATAACTCCCTCGTTGCCAGAAATGGCAGAAATTTGGCAGCAAACTCTAAATTGGCAACCCACGGCTCAACAGCAGGTACAATTCCAACATTTGTATGAATTGATTCTGGAAGGTAATCGTCAGTTTAATTTAACTCGCATCACTGACCCACAAGAATTTTGGGAAAAACATCTTTGGGATTCTTTGCGTGGAATTGCGCCACAAGGGCAATTTATCCCATCTCTTCAAAAAAATGCATCTGTGATTGATATTGGCACTGGTGGTGGTTTTCCTGGTGTTCCCGTAAGAATTGCTGCACCCAATTGCAAAATTACTCTGATGGATTCAACTCGGAAAAAAATTATTTTTCTTGAAAAAATCTTGAGCGAACTTGGATTAACTAATGCCGAAACTCTCATTGGTAGAGCCGAAGAAATAGGACAACAATCTCAATATCGGCAAACTTATGACCTAGCTTTAATACGTGCTGTCGGGCCAGCTTCTGTGTGTGCAGAATATGCACTACCATTACTCAAACAGGGTGGTTTGGCTGTAGTTTACCGTGGTAACTGGACAGGAGATGAAACAGTTGCTCTAGAAAATGCCCTTAAGCAGCTAGGTGGCATTATTGAATCCATTGAAAAATTTACAACTCCCCTCAGTGCAAGCACCCGTCACTGTCTTTATTTGCGTAAAGTAGCAACCACACCAGCTAAATTTCCCCGTGCTGCTGGTATCCCTACTCAAAAGCCGCTGTGACTTCCCGTCTCAGCTACACAAGAGATTCCAAACCAGTCGTAAGTATACGGAAAGCCCCAGCCTGTGGGAAAATAAAGCACAACTCACATAGAATTGGTACAAGTAGTACCTCAATAGATATTTAACTCTTGAATAAACATTATGAGTAATACTTTGAAAGATTTTTTAGAAGCTTGCGAAACTCTGGGAACTTTGCGACTAATTGTTACTAGTAGTGCTGCTGTATTAGAAGCACGCGGCAAAATAGAAAAGCTATTTTATGCTGAATTGCTCAAAGGCAAGTATGCCAATATGCACACCGAAGGCTTCGAGTTTCACTTGAATATGGACAAAATTACTCAAGTTAAATTTGAAACAGGTGAAGCTAAAAGAGGTAACTTTCCTACTTATGCCATCCGGTTTTTAGATGAGAAACAAGAGCCTGCTTTAAGCTTATTTTTACAATGGGGTAAACCAGGAGAATATGAACCAGGTCAAGTAGAAGCTTGGCAAGCTTTAAAAGAACAGTATGGAGAAATTTGGCAACCTTTACCAACAGAACTTTAATCCAAATAACTAGAATTATTTGGATAGGATAATATCACGAAACTGAATACTTTTGAGTGGTTTAGGCGGTGTAAGTGTATCTGCTTGAATATCAAGGACTTGTATTTGATTGATTTGTGAAGGAATTTCTCCAAAATTAACACTAAGCTTAACATTAGCATTTTGGATAAACTGTGTAGTAGCATAAGAAGTCTCTTTTACTGCATCAATCTCAATTGATTCAGCAAGATATGTGAGTCCCTCTATATCCAAAAATTTACTTTTACTATTAGGGTAATTAGCATATAACCTAAGTTCTCTATCTTTAAGGGTATTTGTAATTAATAAATCACATCTAACGTTTTGATTTGATCTTTTACAACCTTGAAGTTTAAAAATAAACCCTTCTACTTCAACAGTTTTTGGAGTGAGTGTTTCTTTTTGAGGAGTTGAGTTTACTTTGTCATTGACTATAGGTGTAGGAGTTGAATTTATCAGAGGGTTTTCAATAATAGATTGAGGTGTAGGTGTTGTTTGAATAGGATTTGGTGAATTAGTTTCAGAAGGTAATTGTGAAGTAGCCCCAGAAGATAAATTTTCAGGACATTGTAGTTTTAATAAACATCTAACTTCTGGAGTTGTAATGGTAAACACTACGCCTATACCTGTTAATAAAATACTAAGAATAGTGATAATTTGATTAAATCCTACTTTCTTACTGCGAGATTTTAAAACTTTGTCTTGAATAAGCCTCCAAAGTTTTACAATTTGTTCGTTTTCATGATCTCCATCCCAATTTATTAAATTAGCTGGTTGGATATCTAAAAATTCCCCAGGAATTCTAACACTTTGGATGAGGACAGGAATTAGTACCTTTTTATTTCTTTTTGCTTCGGAAGCTAAGTCTTTTAATAAAGCAGATTTAATAGAATTATTTGACCATAAAACTATAACAAATTTAGCTTTATTTAATGCCTCGATAGTTTCACTTATAATTTTACTTCCGATTGAAATATTTTTGGTTTTCCAAATATCAATACTGTAGTAGTTTAAAGCATCTTCCAGTAAATTTGCTATCGCTTTATCAGATTCGGAGTAGAGCAAACAAACTTCACTATTACGTGCGTTCATTCATTATTTCCTTAGTCTTTATGTACTTTGGTAAATCTAAAAGTCAATATTATTTTCCAATAATATAATTTGCAAAGCAATTACATTCGCTATTAAGAGGAGCATCCTCAAGATCAGACAACCGGTATTTTATGGAATTGTACACTATTGACATCCTCTTATTGCTAATCTCACTAACACCTTGTAGTGATAGCCTTTTTGGCAAAATTATGTAATAGTAGTCTGTCAAACTTATTTTGAGGATTAGAGACACACGATAAATTGATGTCTCTACAGAAAATCTATCCGTCAATTAGTCTTTGATGCACTAATAGTTCATTTTGGAAATGGTAAATCATCCTAACTTATATAATAGCTTTATGTATTGTAAAATACAGAAAATTATACTTTAATATGTAATTGGCTAGCTGCATAATAAGCAATAGCTCAAGTGCATTATTATCCTAAATAAATTTTTCTAAATAAAAAATAAACGTTAAACAAGAAACGGCTAATGGTTGCTATGAGATCAATTTGGAGTTTTTGTTTGATTATTTTATTCCTGCTGGGTGGGAGTGGGAAAGCCACAGCAGGGGAATTGTCTGAACGCCTAGCACACTTTCCTCAGTGGGAAAAATTGACTTCAGTGCAGCCAGCTTCAGGAGATTTGATTTATCCGGAATGGATGGCTGGTTCTTGGCAAGTTACAAGTACTTTGGTAGATTTGGCTGCACCTTTAGCACCAGATATAGTCACACCTGGATTTGAAAGTAATCGCCAACAATTAAATCAGCCTGTAAGTTTTTTAGTCAGATTTGTTTTAGAGAAACCAACTGTTACTGGTTTAAAGTTAATCCCTAAAATAAATAACAAATCATCTATTTTAATAGCAGATAGAGCGTTTAATAGCTTGAATTTGGCAAGAGCTTATCTAGGTGATGAAGCTGTGTTATCTGTCAAAGTAGACCCAGATTCACCTAATCGCCAGATTACATTTTTGCGCGGAGAACGCCAACTAGTTTCTATTGTCACTGCACGCAGTACGGAAAATACCTCTGATAGTAATTTCATCACCGCAGAAGTATTTCAACAATTATTTAAAGGTGGTTCCCGTCCTTATTTCAATTCTGTCGAATCAACTACCGCCTACCAAAAACTTGCTCAATCCAGTCCGGCAATAACAGCAGATCAAGTTACTGCTGTTTACCTTTCACCCCAAGACCCAGATTATTTTACCGCAGATTCTCGACCAGCTGCCCTTTACCGCTATCGTTTGGAATTTTTTCCTGCACAAGTACCAAATACTCCTCAAGAGTGATTTTAGAGTTGTGGTTCTTGACTACATTGTATTACGAATGTAGTATATAAATTCCAAGCTAACGATCGCGCTCTTGGAAAGGTGCATCATGGCAAAATTCAGAGATATTGTCAATTACTTCCGTCCCCACTGGAGGCTGAGTGTTTTTAGTATTGCAGCATCCAGTCTTTACGAAATTATTGATTTGGTTGTTCCCTATGCGATTGGACAGATTTTAAACGTTTTGTCTGGTCAACCTTTGGATAAACCACTTCAAGGAGCGATCGCAGGTTTTTCAAACATTACCAATTATCCAGTAAATAAGCCTCTATCTTTAGGGGTTTTATTGGGATTAATATTCATTGTCACCGTAGTTAGAGCGCCCACACAACCTTGGGTCACTAGTTGGTTTCACTGGGATATAGCCTTAAGGGCGCGTCGAGATAAGAACCAAACAGCTATTGAAAAAATTCTCACTCTCCCCCTAGAATTTTATGATGAAAATAACCCCGGACGCATTGCCGGACGAGTAGCAAGAGGTATTTCTAACCATACGTGGACATATCCCGAAATTGCTGGTCAGTTGATTCCTAAATTGGTGCGTGTGCTGGCAATTTTTGTGTTTATATTGTTGATTGAGTGGCGAATTGCGGTTTTATATTTGATTTCTTTTGTAGTTATCCTCAGCTTGAGTTTTAAAACTTTGAAACGGCTGATTTGGCACGAAAGCCGCCTAGATAAATACATGGAAGACACTGAAAGCCGTACTTCTGAACTAATCACCAATATTAAAACGGTGAAAGCATTTGCTACAGAAGCAAAAGAACTTAAACGACAAGAACAACGATTAGAACGTGAGCTAACAGTAGTGGATTATCGCATCCACAAAGGTTATGTCAAACTGTTGACTTGGCAAAAAGCTGTAATTCAGTTTTGTGTGTTTGCAATTTTGGGTTTAACATTAGCTGCAACAGTTAATGGTAGAATTTCTATCGGTCATTTTGTCATGACTTTAACTCTTTCAAGCATGGCTTATGCTGAATTGGAACCTATTAGCACCTTGGCAGAAGTTTTTGCCCGTCGTTATTCTTCGATGCTGCGGTTTCACGAATTTTTGCAAGAGCCAATCGGAGATGATTCAGCAGGACTTTTAGAAGATTTAGACCAGACAGAACCATATAAATTCACTGGCAAAGTTGAGTTATCCCATGTGAATTTTGGGTATGATGACAAGCGTCAAGTTTTGCAAGATATCAACTTATTGATTGAGCCGTACCAAACAGTAGCTTTAGTTGGGCGTTCTGGTTCTGGTAAATCTACCTTGGTGAAACTGCTGTTGCGGTATTTTGAGCCTCAAAAAGGTCAAATTTTGATGGATGGCCAAGATATTCGCACCTTGAATGTAGGTAAGTATAGACGAAGGTTGGCGATCGTTCACCAAGAAGTGGACGTTTTTAACGGTACTGTCTTGGACAACCTCACTTATGGCAGACCAAATGCTACTTTTGAAGAGGTTCAGGAAGCCTGTAGGATTGCCAGAGTTGATGAAGTAGTGCAGCATCTCCCTCAAGGTTATTACACTGTTGTCGGAGAACGTGGTGTAAGGCTATCTGGAGGACAAAGACAGCGTTTGGGAATTGCGAGGGCATTGCTAGTCGAACCAGATGTGCTGATTTTTGACGAGGCTACCTCCAGTTTAGATTACGAGTCTGAGCGTTCAATTCAGCTAGCAATGCGATCAATCCAGGGAACCTGTACCACAATCGTGATAGCCCACCGTCTGAGTACAGTACGGGAAGCCGATAAAATTGTAGTTTTAGATCAAGGCAAGATTGTAGAAGTAGGTAGCCACGATGAACTTTTACGTCATGAAGGTATTTACCGCCGCTTACACTCCCTACAAGAAACAGGAGAACTTCTGAATTAGCTGTGAGAAACCGGGTTTGCAAAAGCAAACCCGGTTTCTCACAAAGAATTTTTTAAGGGCTTGCAAGTTTTAAAAGATGATGCTACTATTGTCAATCGTAGGACATGCGGGTCGGTGTCCGAGTGGTTAATGGAGACGGACTGTAAATCCGTTGGTTTACGCCTACGCTGGTTCAAATCCAGCCCGGCCCACCTTCAATTTTTAGATTTTGAATTTTTATAAAATTCAAAATCTAAAATTCAAAAACAGTTTGCCCGTGTGGCTCAGTGGTAGAGCACACCCTTGGTAAGGGTGAGGTCACGAGTTCAATCCTCGTCACGGGCTTTTTAAATTATTTTTTATTGTGAAAGTTTCTCTAGCTGTAGTTCATTCTAAGTAATTAGAGTTCAAATGAACTAATGAATGTAATAGTACCTTGTTTTTTGCAGCACTATTATAGCGTTCTGTACACTTTTTAGGGTAGATTAGAACGCCGCATACTTGTTTTTAGTATATTTTGGCTAAGCAAAATTTCAGTCTAAGAAGTTTAGTTATGGTAGAAGCAGCACTAAATATTACCTTAGAATCTGAGGAAATTCTTATTCAGGATTTGGGGTTAATAGACCAGGATAATCCGCAAAGCTGGCAGAATAAACTTATTCTCGGTGATTGTTTAAAGACATTACAAAAGCTGCCTTCTGCAAGCGTTGATTTAATTATTACCTCGCCTCCGTATGCTGATAGTCGAAAACAAACTTATGGAGGAATTTCTCCAGATGAATATACAGACTGGTTCCTTACAAGAGCTTTAGAATTCAAAAGAGTTCTAAAATCAGAAGGTTCCTTCATCCTTAATATTAAGGAGAAAGTTGTTAATGGGGAAAGACATCCATATGTGTTGAATTTAATTTTAGGAATGCAGAAACAAGGATGGTTATGGACTGAAGAATATATATGGCATAAGAAAAATAGTTATCCTGGCAAGTGGTCTAATCGCTTCCGTGACTCCTGGGAGCGTTGTTTACACTTTAATAAGCAAAAGAAATTTAAGATGTATCAGGAATCTGTCATGGTTCCTATGGGAGATTGGGCAAAGTCACGTCTCAAGAATCTGAGTGAGACTGATAGAAGACGCGATAATTCTAAAGTTGAAAGTGGGTTTGGTAAGAATATATCTAATTGGGCGGAGCGTAAAATGGCTTATCCAACCAATGTTTTACATTTAGCAACTGAATGTGGTAATAAGAACCATAGTGCAGCTTTTCCTAAAACTCTTCCTTCATGGTTCATAAAGCTATTCACTGATTTAGATGATGTAGTTCTTGACCCATTTACTGGTTCAGGAACATCTTGTGTGGCTGCTAAAGAGCTGGGTAGAAATTATGTAGGAATTGAGATTAAAAGAGAATATTGTCAGCTTGCAGAAATAAATATTAAAAAAGCAGTTTCCAATACTCAAGTTTTGAAAAAAAATAACCAATACAATGAGGAATTAAATGTGGTCGGCTCAGGTTATGAAATCTATCATGACTATTTGATTCAGCATGTCCTTAAACCTTTCTATGACAAGAGATTTGAGAAATTGAGCAAATTAAAACTCAAAGATGTTATTAAGCGTAAAAACCCTTATTTATTTAAAGCCAAAAATATTGAACGTGGTCAAGATTTTGTTGACAGCATAATTACTGCATTTCTTTCCTCACAAGAAGAAACTATCTTTGGAAATTTATTAGAGGGCTTTGCAATACATATATCTGAATCTTTGTATGGTGGTTTTAAATCAAAACTAAACAGTATTGACTTAGAGTTTCAACGAGATGAAAATTATTATATTGTAGGTATCAAATCCGGTACAAATTGGGGCAATGCTGACCAAATTAACAAGATGAAAGACAATTTAAAAAAAGCAAGACATTCCTTGAGAACACAAGGCATAACTAGTAATATCATCGCTGTTAATGGTTGTATGTATGGCAAGGATAATAATCCTTTCAAAGAAGATATAGACTCCGAAAAAACATATTTTAAATACGCTGGTCAAGAATTCTGGGAATTTGTTTCAGAAGATGCCAATCTTTACCAAGCAATAATTGTTCCTATCGGAGAAGAAGCCAGAAAAAAGGATGAACTTTTTAAGTCTACTCTTGATGCAAAAGTTAATGAAATGACTTTTGAATTCATGCAATATTTTACTATAAACGGTCGTATTGATTGGATTAAGCTTGTTGATTATGTATCTAAGAAAGGTGATTTCAAATTAGAATCCGTATCTAGACAGATGACATTGGATTTGGAAGAGAGTGATTCAGATTTAGAAGAAACTCTGGATTTAGCAGATGCGTTTGATGTGGAAAAATAGAATGAGCATAATCCTGAATATGAGCTATCAAGTGAAGTTAGATATAGAACTAGAGAGCATTTTTAGTTAGAAAATTATTAACGAGTTAAGTAAATTAGTTGGTTTTACAAACGCAATACGATTTACGTCAAGCTCTTGAAAAAAACACAGAAGTTTACAATCAAATTCCTAAACTTCCATTTAAGGATGTAGCCTAAGATTATTTTCAAATCCTGAAGCCACTTACTTGAATACAGATTTTTATGTAAATCTGCGTCCTCAACGATCGCATAATTCTGCTAATAATTGGATAGCCACCTCATACGGATGATTATGGGAACATTACTAAATGTGAAAATTTATACGCTATTTTAGTGGCGATCGCTCTGAATATTGCTAGATTAACTTAGGATATTTAAGATCAAGCAAGTTAGCTGCAAGCAACAATGGTATCTACCTCTACACGCTTTTCGGATGTTCAAAACCATTGGGCACGTCTGTTCATTGAAGCCTTAGCGGTGCGGCGTATTTTGAATGGGTATCCTAATGGGACTTTTCGCCCAGATAACTCAGTCACTCGTGCTGAGTTTGCTGCCATCATTGGGGCAGTTTTTACAGTACCTTCTAAACGGCAGTATGTTCCTTTTATTGATGTCCCTGCTAATCATTGGGCAATCAGTGCCATTCAAAAAGTTTACGAAACAGGATTTTTGGTTGGATACCCAGATCAGCGTTTTCGCCCCAATGATAGAATCGCCAGGGGTGATGTCTTGGTGGCTATTGTTAATGGCTTAGAGATGGCTGCTAAGGTAGAAGCAGATTTGCTAAGCGCATTGCCGCAAATTTACCAAGATGCAGCTAAAATTGCCAACTATGGCAAAAATCAAGCGGCTATTGCTACTCGTGCAGGATTAGTAGCTAGTTATCCCAATGTAAAATTACTCAACCCCACTGTAGCAGCAACTCGTGCTGATGTCTCAGTGATGGTCTATCAAGCTTTAGTGTATTTAGGTGATGCACAAAAGATAGCTTCTATCTATCTTGTTGTTCCGCCGGGAACAACACCAACACCAACCCCAACCCCAACTCCGATACCAACTCCAACCCCATCAGGTAGCATCAAAGTAAGCCATCAACGGGAGTTTCGGGGAGCGTGGGTAACAACTGTATGGAATAGTGATTGGCCTTCCAAAACAGGACTTCCTGCTGCACAACAAAAAGCTGAACTCCTGGAAATTATCAACCAATTACAAGCACTGAATTTCAATGCTCTCATTTTACAGGTGAGACCGGAGGGAGATGCTGTATATGCTTCCCAGTTAGAGCCTTGGAGTGCTTGGATTACGGGAACTCAAGGTAAAGCACCAGAACCATTTTATGACCCTTTGGAATTTGCGATCGCTGAATGTCACAAACGCAATATTGAAGTTCATGCTTGGTTTAACCCCTACCGCGCTAAGACTAGCACCAAAGGTTCACCTAATGTCCGCCCCCACATAGCTGTGACTAATCCAGAGGTAGTTTACCAATGGGGCAATCAGTTGTGGATGGATCCAGGAGCCAAAATCGTTCAAGATAAAGCTTATGAAGTAATTACCGATGTTGTGCGACGCTATGATGTGGATGGCATTCACCTAGATGACTATTTTTATCCTTATCCCATTCAGGGTCAGGCTTTCCCCGATGATAAAACTTTTGCAGCTTATAGAGCAGCTGGTGGCGAACTCAGCTTGGATAATTGGCGGCGGGAAAATGTCAATCAAATGGTGTTGCGTCTATCCCAGGGAATTAAAGCTACCAAGTCCTACGTTAAGTTTGGCATTAGTCCTTTTGGCATTTACCGCCCTGGACAACCACCAGGAATTGCTGGTTTGGATGCCTACAGTGTCTTGTATGCTGACTCCAAAAAATGGTTAGAGCAAGGCTGGGTTGATTACATCGCTCCTCAACTGTATTGGCGCACTGACCAAACACAACAGAGTTATCCTGTATTGCTCCAATGGTGGACTCAAATCAATCCTAAGCAACGACACATCTATGCAGGTAACAATATCGGACAACTGGACGGCAAGGCCTGGAAAGATGAAGAGATTGAGAAGCAAGTTAAAATTACTCGCAATTTAGTGAGAGGTTTGTCATTGGGGAATATTTTCTTCAGTATGAGTTCTATTAAAGAAAATCGCCAGGGTATTTCTGATAAGTTTAAAAATTCGCTGTATTCTAGCCCTGCAATAGTACCTACTATGTCTTGGCAGAATGCAGTTTTGCCATCTCCCCCTAAAGAATTGCAATTTAATAGCCCTAAACTCAGTTGGCAGCGTGGTGATAATCAGCAGGTTCGCTCTTGGACACTTTATCGTCAAAGTGGTGATACTTGGGTTCTTCAACGAGTTTTGTCGGCTGGTACAAATTTTGCCACTGTTCAAAGCGGAACCTATGCTGTGTGTGCAGTAGATAGGTTAGGTAACGAAAGTTTGGGTACGGTAATTACAGTGAATTGATTATAAAGCTGCAATTCTAACTGCCCAGGTGACGAAAGATACCAACTATTGGAAAACCAACTCAAACTTAGTACCTTTAAGTTTGGGGTAGGGATATGTTTCAACATACGTTTTAACGATTTGTTGAAAAGCTTCTGCATAGCTCAATGCTGTTGCTAACTGTTCCCAACTAGGAGTACGAGAAAATTTAATTCCTCGTTCTTTAGCTACCTTGCGACAAGCATTGTAAGAACCATACTGTTTGAGTAGTTGAGCTTTATCAATTATTGGCGGTGTAGAAGGCAAAGCAGCTATAGGAGGTTCATCCATCTGCAAGCTTTGTTGTTGCAGTTCATTAACGGCAACCTGTGCAACTGTGTAGATAGCTGCGGAATTATGCAACTCATGCAGTTGATTTTCCTTTAGCCCCTCTAGTAGTTGAGTAATTCGTTTTTTCCCCATTGAATTTTACTTATCTAAAAGAGAGCGTCCTTGTGAAGCAGGATCTGTGTGCATTTGTGGTTTTTCTATGCGCTCCTCATTGGTTGTAACTTCAATTTCACTAGGAAGATAAGATTGAGAGACACTTGTAGTTTTCAGTGCTGCTATTTCTTCATCTTTATCTTCACGCCACCATAACACAATCGCTCTGATTGCTCCTATAAACTTAAAGAAGCGATTAGGAAAAGATAGATAACTCCAATGAGCTTTGTCTGGATTATCAATATCTGAGACAGAATCAAACGCCGTTGAAAGTTGATCTAAATATCCAGCCATCGAGCCAATTTCACGTTCTAGGTCTGTTACAATCTGCCGATTACCAGAAGCAAGCTGTTCTTTTTCTAGTTTAAGTTGACTCATCATAACTTGTAGACGTTCTACATCTGTTTTTAACCGCAAAGCAGATTGTTTATGTTCTTCATTTCTGCGGAGTAGTTGTGAACGACTGCGATTTGTAAAAATTAGACAGTCTCGCATTTCTTTATACAATTTATCAGCTTCAGTGTTGTTGAGGCGTTCGATTGTTTTAGGAAACTCTGTAGCAGAGCGAAAACGCGCAGACGATTGATTTTGTCCAGTCATAGTATCAGTAGATTAATTATGGTATGTTTTACAGCCAACTTTGGCTTAAAAGCTATGATGAAATATAGAAATTTAAACTTTATTGCGTAGTAGTAAATATACAGAAGTATATCAGGTGATTTCAAGAATAATGGTACATTTGTACCTCTAAAACTACGAAAATAAGTTTTAGGTAACTGGGACTGACTAAAGACAAAGCAGTATTCAGACAGTATGTGAGTATATTTGTGATTAGTAGACGAAGCGATCGCTATTCTCTGTTCCCTACGTCTACAAGTTAAGTTTAGGAATCGAAACCGGATCTATTGTACAGAGTTGGTATTACTAAGTTTGCAATATTTAACTTATTTATAATTAAAAATAGTAAATATAGATTAAAAATAATCACTAATATAATATTTTATAAAGTTTCCCAAGCTAAATTAAGAGTAAGCTTAAATTATTAGAAGCCTAGTTAAAAGTTGAGGGAACTGAGTACAAATAAACTTAACATTTCTTAGTTATCTGTGATGTGTTTGATTGCTAATAACTAAAGATTTATTTGTGCCAACTTTCTGACTAAGTTATTGAGTAAGGTGTTGAAAACCTAAACTGAGCGAAATACTAAGAGCAAACACCAAAGCAACCCTAACAACAAGAAGTGACAATGATAGAAAAAATTTTGCTAGCAGTTTCTGGCTTGGGTCATGCAGAAGAAATGCTCAAAACCTTAAAGGAAGTGCCGTCAATCCAACATGCAAAGGTCACTGTTTTGCATGTTGTTCCTCCCCAAAGTACCGCTGCGGCGATGACTGATAAGTGGGAAGAAGGTGGTAAAATTCTGGCTAATGCTATTCAGTCTTTGAATTTAGATCCTAGCCAAGTATCTTCAATTTTGCGGCAGGGTGATCCCAAAGATGTAGTTTGCCAAGTAGCAGATGAAATTGATGCTGATTTAATTATTATGGGTTCACGTGGACTTAAGCGTCTGCAATCAATTTTGGCGAACTCAGTTAGTCAGTATGTTTTTCAACTATCTTCTCGCCCCATGTTGCTGGTAAAAGATGACATTTATGTCAAAAAAATTAAGCGCGTGATGGTAGCGATGGATAACTCCGATTCAGCCAAACATTGTTTAAGTTTAGCTGTGTTCCTGCTGAGAGATATTCCTGGTGGTCAGTTAATTTTGACTAACGTTACTACAGATTTGCGCGGCAAAACAGCGGAAGTCAACGAAATTGTCCCAGATAAAAATTCATTTCTGGCTACAGCAGTTGCAGAAGCCCAAAAATACGGTGTGCAAACTCGCTGTTTTAGCAGTACCGGTAAGCCAGGCGAAGAAATTTGTCGCTTGGCAGAGGAATTGAATATAGACTTATTATTGCTCGGTTCTCCCGATCGCCGTCCATCAGTGGCCAAGAGTTTTGTTGATATAGACCGACTAGTAGGCGCTTCATTGTCTGATTACGTTCGAGTCAATGCTACCTGTCCAGTCTTGTTGGCGCGGACAGTCGCTTAATTTCTAAATTGGGTTTAGCGGTTGATAAATAAAAACCCCTGCACCACTGGTGTAGGGGTTCTTTACCTGATGCACTAAATACTTAAGAATCTTTTCCACCTTCGCGGCTAGCAGTTTGGATGTAAAGAATTATTAAAAATACAGAGGGAACTAGAACGAACAGAATGCTCGCTACGAACCCTAGGTCATTAACTTGCATAGCAAGAAAGCCTCTCTTTAATTTTGATTTCTAGTTAACAACTTTAGAATAGCATTATCGATGCTAGTGTTAGCCCTATTTTTTTTACTTCCTATCAAGAAAATGGGGAGGTAAGAGTAAGGAGTGAAGAAGAGATATTTTGTATACTTCATTGTGTACGAAATTTATTGGCCGCTATCTGAAAAATGGCCAATGAGGAAGACAAATTTTGATCTTGCGTTCTAAACAGTTAAGGTTTAGTTACTACACTGACTGGCCCATTCACCATCGTTTGACAAGCGAGGCGGTAATTATCAGGCTTTTTCTTAAATTTTCGATTTTCCACATCTGTGCGGGGAGAAAGATTTTCTATTCCTTCGACAATCTCAACAACACAAGTCCCACATTGACCATAGCCTCCGCAATTCGTCATTTTGCCAATCAATGTATATAAGTCAATGTTGTTTTGAATTGCTTTGAGTCGGAGATTAGCACCATCCGCTGCTACGACTTCTTTATCTTCCTTAACAAATTTAATATTACCCATAGCCGATTGATTCCTTGTTGACTGTAAGCTTGGCTGGAAAGGCTAAGTTTTAAATAGTCTTTATACTTATCTTACTTAATTTATAGAAGTTTATTACAAAGTATTAATAAATATCAATTTTTAAGTCAGATATTTTGCAAAAAAATAAGACAGGTATCTCAACCTGTCCTAGTAATTGGCAATAGATTAACTTACCTAAATCCGACAGCTGCTTGCCATACAAAAGCAAGCAACAAGAAGAAGACGGGAATAACTGGGAGAACATCTACCAAAGGATCAAAAATTTGGTATGCTTCAGGCAATTTTGCTAATAACAGTGCTGCTTCCATATTCGTTTAAATCTACCTAATCCAACACAGCTTTCATAATTGAAATGTATTTTAACATGATTTGGGCACTGGTTAATCTTCCTGTTCCTTTGTTCCTGATTCAGTTAACCAGTGTCCAAATTCGATGGTAAAGCGATCGCTTAATATTGCTTCGCGGATTTTTTGCGTAAAGCGAATTAGTTCGGTAATGTTGTGAATGCTCAATAATGTATAAGCCAAAATTTCTTGCGATCGCACTAAATGAGATATGTAAGCACGACTGAAATTTTGACAAGCATAACAATGACAAGTTTCATCTAATGGGGCAAAATCTTCACGAAATTTAGCATTTTTTAAATTCCAGCGATCACCCTGCACCATCGCCGTTCCATGTCTCGCCCAACGGGTAGGAATCACACAATCAAATAAATCTACACCAGAGGCGATCGCAATTGCCATTTCTCGGTAAGTACCCACTCCCATCAAATAACGCGGCTTTTCTGGTGGTAGCAGTGGCGCTGTTGTTTGGACAATCTGAGCCATCAGTTCTGCCGGCTCTCCTACACTTACGCCTCCAATGGCATATCCCGGCAGATCCAGCTTAGCCAAAGCCACAGCGGCTTGAGAGCGCAAATCCAGATACACACCACCTTGCACAATACCAAACAGCGCTTGATCGCTACGTTGATGAGCTACAATACATCGTTCTAGCCAGCGATAAGTCCGTTCAGTAGCAGCTTCCACTTCTTGGCGAGTAGCCGGGTAGGGAGGACATTCATCAAAGGCCATGATCACATCTGCCCCTAGAGCATTTTGAATCTCAATGGAGCGCTCTGGTGTTAAGTTAATAATTTGTCCATCGTGGGGTGAGCGAAATTTTACGCCTTCTTCTGTAATTTTTCGCATTTCGCTCAAGCTGAAAACTTGAAAACCACCCGAATCAGTGAGCATCGGCCCACTCCAACCCATAAATTTGTGTAATCCTCCACCACCTTTCACAATCGCTTCTCCTGGTTGGAGGTGGAGATGATAAGTATTAGATAATACCATTTGTGCCCCAGTATCTTTAAGCTGGGCTGGGGTCACAGTTTTGACATTTGCCAATGTCCCTACTGGCATAAATCTTGGAGTTTCTACAGGCCCGTGAGGGGTGAAAAATACCCCGGCTCTGGCTTTTGTCTGGCTACAGCGAGCTAGGGATTGAAAAGAAAATATAGCACTCAAAATTTAAGATGACTTTATTTAGCTAATTAACAACTTTGTGTAACGGACACTTTGCTCAAGTCGAGCCAGCCGCTTGCGGAGAGAAGTGCGGTCTTGGGCTTTGCCCCTCCGGGTTCGGAAGTTTCAACTCAACGGGAACCGCCAAGACTTGAACTTCCTCACCAAGTCGAGCAACTTCGGAGGGTTCCCCTCTTTATACGGACTAGCGTGGGAAACCCGCCCATGCAAGTGTCCTCCTTAGTGTCTTTGTGGTTTAAAAATGCTATTTAAAACGAATCAGAACAGTCATCATCAATTTCGGCATCCCATCGGGCTGACAGAACTTGCTCCATCATTGCTTCTATAGCACTGACATTTAAGCACCGTTCCTTTCGCTCTTGTAAAGGGGTCGAAAGCGGAACTAAGCTCAAACACATGCCTTCTTGCATCAAATTAAAGCAGGTTTCTTGCTGTGGGGACTGTTTCAGTTCCAGATAATCAAAACTACAAACATTCAAGTAAAGGGCACAGTTAGCAACTAGGGTAGAACGTTGCGGATTGGCAAACACTTCCATCACATCTCCTTCCCCCTCGCTTTGTAGCCTGCCTTCTTGGGTGTAGATGTACCGGACTCGACCTAAATCAGCCAGCAATCGGCGCATATCGAGCTTATTTACAATAATGCCCGTGTTCACAATGCACGGAGCTGGTATCCTGCTGTCGGGTAGATGATGACTCATAGGAAAATAGGAGATGAGCGAAGGTGAGGTACAACGCAGCTAACACACTCAATTGAACAGCTTGTTGGCCCCCTAACATTTAAAAAATATCAATTTTATGGGGCAATCGTCTAATAACCTAGAGTAAGTTTAATTTATTAGTTGAAGAATACAAAATATAGCTCCTATGGTAGAATTTTAACTTGACAATTGTTTTAATCTTTTGTTATAATTATCAGCTCAAAAAATTATTTCTACTGAAGCCAGCATAACAAAATTTTTTGGATGAGTCTCTAATCGCAAGCAATCTTATTTAAAGCTTTAAAAAAATGTGCTGCTACTAACATTGTGATGGGATTATGAGCATTAGCATAACTCACAATTCGATAATTCGTAATTTCTAGGTCTGAACAGATAGTAAACTGCTCTGTCTTCAATCACAAATTAGTAATTTGCTCATTCCACAACCGGCTCTTACTTAAAATAACTAACTATGACGAATCAGCCTTGGTGGTGGAAATTTTTAGGAAAGCTGCTTGCTAGTGTATTATTTTACACTTCTATTCCTCTGCCTTATGTGAATGGGCTAGATTTTCGAGGAGTGGCGCAACTTGCACCTTTAGTGGGGTTAGTAATTGGGGGAACTTTAGGTTTATGTGATGCGGTAATGAATTATCTGGGGATAGCAGTGCTAACTCGTAGCGCTTTGGTAGTAAGTGTTTGGATTGCTATAACTGGAGGATTACATTTAGATGGGGCAATGGATAGCGCCGATGGTTTGGCAGTAGGCGATCCAGAACGGAGACTAGAGGTGATGACAGATAGTGCTACGGGTGCGTTTGGGGCAATGGCAGCGATCACCATAATATTGCTCAAAACGACAGCCTTGACAGATATTGGGGAAAACCGATGGCTAGTGATAATGGCAGCTTGCGGATGGGGGCGCTGGGGACAACAACTGGCGATCGCGCGATATCCTTACTTAAAACCTACAGGCAAAGGCGCATTTCACAAACAAGCTATTCGTTCTCATAAAGATACATTACCAGGAATCATCTTGCTGTTCAGTTTAAGCGTTTTAGTTTGGTTATTAAATAGCAAGCAGCTATTTTTCGCCCTGGTCATGATATTTGCTGGGAGTGCGATCGCTACTCTTAGTGGAGCATGGTTCAATCACAAATTAGGCGGTCATACAGGAGATACCTACGGCGCAGTCGTTGAGTGGACTGAAGCCTTATTTCTCTGTGTAATAACCGCTTTCTAACTCCCAACTTTTAGCTTCATTTAATTGGTTGTAGCTTTGTTACCTTGAGCTTAAACGCTCCAACTCCAGTTTCCCCAAAAGACCGGACACGAATGATGTATGTACCTGTCTCGACGATGCGGGTAAAAAGTAGAGAATTGCTAGTACCATCAGGGCCATCATCATTTTCTGCTAATGTTGAACCATTCGGTGCTAGCAGTGTAATGATGCTGTCAAAGTTTTCCGAGGTTAGATCAACCGCTAAATTATCACCCTTCTCTAACTTCACTGTATAGTCACGAGCGAATCCACCTTGACCTGTGGGAATGTCTTTATCTGAGAGCATATCCGCAAGTTCAGCACTGTTAGTTGTTAGAGGAATTGGACTGTACAACTTATTTTGAGCAAATGCTGCTTTTGTACTTATGCCAATTGCCAACAATGTGGCAGGAACGATGATTACTTGTCTTAAACCCGCCGCAAAAGCTTTATTCATACATTTCAAACAGTGTTGCCACAAACACAGGGTAATCTGGTCAATTATAGATTTCTCAGGGATGGCTTGCCTATGATTTCTTAGTGTGTGTGTCTTTTACGGCAGTAGCAACTGCTGCTAATCCTAAGACCGTAATTCCACACTGACGAAGTGTTTGCATGGCAGAAGACGCAGTAGCACCAGTAGTATAAATGTCGTCTACTAGCAACACTGGAGCATCTAAGCAGCGATGGTGAAGTTCTTGCTCAACAGCAAAAGCTTCAGCCAAATTATTTTTTCGCTCAGACACCGATAAACCAAACTGCGCTTTAGTCTCTCGCACCCTTTCTAAACCATTTAGTTTCAATCTTAACCCAGTTGTTTGACAGAAGCTTTGCGCTATTAACGCAGCTTGATTGTAGCCGCGTTGTTTTTGCTTACTTGCGTGCATGGGAACGGGTACGACTACAAGCTTTTTGTCATGATTTGGCGAATTTAACAACCATGCTTCTCCTAACCATTGACCCAGAGGACGAGCAACTTGGGGTTGATTTTCATATTTCATGACTGCGATCGCTCGTTTGAGAGAACCGCCATACACCCCCCAGCCAAATACGGGGATTGGTTTTTGCCACAAAATAGTCGGGTCTTTATGGTGACAGGTTTGCAATTGCCTAGTGCAGTATTCACATAAGTTACAAGTCGTGGAGCGTTGACACAAAGGGCAGTTGGATTGTAGGAAAAGGTTGAGTAAGCCTGAAAAGTTTTTAGTCCAACTTGGCATTTGAGATTGTCCTTGGTCATTTGTGAGTTTTCCTCACTGAATCACTAACCATTAACTATTGACTTAAAATACACACGATCGCAGCGAGTGGTTTCCACACCTGTTGCTGGCTGGTAGCCGTTACTTTCATACAACTTGACTGCTTCCACCAAAACACTGGCGGTTTCAATCCAAATTTGCTGAAAACCACGAGAGGCGATCGCTGCTTCTAGTTGTTGTAACAAATATTTCCCTAATCCTAAACCCCTGACGCTTGACAAAAGATACATTTTACGAACTTCTACCGCTTTTTGACCACGATTTACTGGGTAGTATGCCCCCGTACCTACTATCTGGCTTTGGTGTTCAATTACCCAAAACTCGCCCCCAACTGCTAAGTAAAATTCTTCTACTTGTAGCACATCTCGATCAGCGCCGTTTGGTTCCCAACCCAAACCGTATTCTGATAATACATAACTGATGACTGCGGCGGCTCTTGTACGATCGCCCACTTCCCAGTTACGAATTAAGAAATCTTGATAAAATTCTCTCATTATCATTTGTGGGTCAGGTTTGCACAGAAAAATTTTCTGTATCTATATCCCAATTTACCCACTGAATAGCAATTCTTGCAGATTTGATCTCAAGGAGAATTTTGAAGAGGGTGTTTGTATGTCAACTGACAACTGACCACTGACCACTGACAACTGACAAAACCCTATTTCCTTAGCAGTTTTTTATGAAACACCAGGATCATCTGAAGATTTCATCTGTTGTAACATCCGTTCGACTTGGTAGACTCTTTGATTTCGACTTTGTGCTTTGAAGATATTTAAAGCTTTTTCAAGAGATGCTTTGGCCTCATCTCGTTTATTTGTTTGCCACAATGCTTCTCCCAAGTTGGCTAGTGCATCACCATAATCAGGATTAATTTCTAAAGCTTTTTGATATTCAGTAATAGCTTCTTCCCAGCGATTTTGGCTAGCGTAAACAGCACCGATCGCATTGTAAGCTAAAGCATATTGTGATTGGAGACGAATTGCTTCTTGGTAAGAGCTAATTGCTGCTTCTGATTTACCTTGACGCACCAGTACATTTCCTAATTGAAAATGTCCAAATGCATCTTTGGGGAACTTTTTAGTGAATTTACGTAAATTTTCTTCTGCACCTGTCCAGTTTTCTTGTTCATATAAGGCTTGAGCTTGTTGCAAAAGCTGCGATCGCTCTGGTTGATTTGTCTCTGAAAACTGCGCCAGTTTTTGTGGTTGTTTCTGCGCCGATTGTTGAGGCGAATACCGAGAAACCTTTACAGGAGCCGCTAAAACTAATGGTGATGATATACCAATTACAGTTAGAATACTCAACGTCACCCAGCTCAGAGGTTGAACAAATACTGTCCGCTTCATTGTCCTCAATACCCAAATAACTTTCTCATCCCCATCATAAAATGAGGTGCGTTAGCAAATGCATAACGCACCACGATTAGTATTAATTTACAAGCTTGCTTCTAACTAAGTCATGTTGAATTGTTTACGTACCTTGGCGTAACTTATCCAAAACACTGCGATCTTCTAATGTTGAAGTGTCACCAGATACTTCTTGTCCAGATGCTAGATTTCGCAACAGCCGCCGCATAATCTTACCAGATCGCGTTTTAGGCAAAGCATCGGTAAAGCGAATTTCTCCCGGACGAGCGATCGCACCTATTTCTTTGACAACATGTTGCTTGAGTTCTTTACTCAATTCTTCGCTTGCTTGATACGTACCTTCTAGAGTAATAAAAGCAACTACTTCCTCACCTTTAAGATCATCTGGCTTACCTACTACCGCAGCTTCTGCCACGGCTGGATGCGAAACTAAGGCTGATTCTACCTCCATCGTCCCAAGCCGATGTCCTGAAACATTCAACACGTCATCGACACGACCCATCACCCAGAAGTAGCCGTCTTCATCTTTTCTGGCTCCATCCCCAGCAAAATAAGTATATTTGCCATCTTTGGGGGGAATGTGTTCCCAGTAGGTGCGGCGAAAACGTTCTGGATCGCCGTAGACTGTCCGCATCATCCCCGGCCAAGGATGGCGTACAGCTAAATAACCGCCTTCGTTTTCGGGTACAGAATTGCCTTCTAAATCTACGATATCTGCAATAATTCCAGGAAAAGGAAGAGTTGCAGAACCGGGTTTGGTGGAAATTGCTCCTGGTAAGGGCGTAATCATGATACCGCCTGTTTCTGTTTGCCACCAAGTATCAACAATTGGGCAGCGTTCACCGCCAATCACTCTGTGATACCACATCCAGGCTTCTGGATTAATTGGTTCGCCTACGGTTCCCAATAGACGCAACGAAGATAGATTTCGCCCATTTGGATGTTGTTCACCCATTTTAATAAATGCCCGAATTGCTGTAGGAGCAGTGTAAAAAATATTAACGCCATATTTTTCAATCACATCCCAAAAACAGCCAGGATTGGAAGCACGGGGCGCACCTTCATACATTAGTGTCGTTGCACCGTTGGAAAGAGGCCCGTAAACAATGTAGCTGTGACCAGTAATCCAACCGACATCAGCAGTACACCAATATACATCAGTATCTTGCAGATCGAAGATCCATTTAGTGGTGATATGGGTGTACAAGTTGTATCCAGCGGTTGTATGCACAACTCCCTTTGGTTTGCCAGTACTACCGGAAGTATAGAGAACAAACAGCATATCTTCGCTGTCCATTGGTTCGGCGGGGCAATCGGCTGATACCTCTTTTTGTAAATCATGCCACCAATGATCCCGTCCGCCCAATTGCATATAGGTTTCTTGCCCAGTGCGCTTGACAACTAAGACGTTTTCTACACTGGGAACAGCACCATCAGCTAAGGCTTTGTCTACTTGTTCTTTTAGGGGAACGATCGCATCTTTGCGCCAACCACCATCAGCAGTAATGACTAGCTTTGCTTGAGCATCGATGAGGCGATCACGCAAAGCTTCGGCACTGAAACCACCAAAAACTACACTGTGGGGTGCGCCAATTCTGGCACAAGCTAACATTGCGATCGCAGCTTCGGGAATCATTGGCATATAGATACCAACGCGATCGCCTTTTTGTACCCCCAATTGTTTTAATACATTAGCAAATTGGCACACTTCCCGGTGTAATTGGGCATAAGTTAAAGTCCGTGAATCTCCTGGCTCTCCTTCCCAAATCAGCGCCGCTTTATTCTTACGCCAGGTGGTAAGGTGTCGATCAAGGCAGTTGTAAGAAATATTAATTTTGCCACCGACAAACCACTTAGCAAACGGCGGTTGCCAGTCTAAGATTGTATCCCATTTTTGGAACCATTCTAATTCTGTTTCAGCCAAATTTGCCCAGAATTGCTCAGGATTAGCTTTTGCCGTATCATAAAAGCGTTGGTAATCTGCCATACTTTTAATATGGGCATTTTGGGAAAATTCATTACTGGGCTGAAATAAACGTTTCTCTTGTAAAATTGATTCTATAGTTGGCTGAGACATGGTGATGACTATTACTAAATTTGTACTGAAAACTATTTTTAGCGGCTCTGTAGCAGATAGTGTTTAGATTTTCATTAAGTTAATCAGTTTACACCAACAAAAAGCCTGCAACAAAGAAAACCCATATAGCGGTTTTTATATAACGTAGTACAATGTGAAAATCGATATACTCTGTTAACAGAGTTATTAGTTGCAAATTTTTCAAAAAAGCTTTATTTACTAGATTTAGGGCATCGTTTGCAAGCACAAGAGATTAAGGATAAGTTAAAGTCCCTCATCGAGCAAGCCTCCTCGATAGATTGTAATTTAGCAAGAAGATTGGATGAAATCAATCGCTGGGTAAAGCATATCAAGCCAGGGTCACTAACTGCTAAACCATTTGTCCTGGCTTTTCTCTTAGAGGTAATTACAGATTCTACAATTTGGCTGATTATTAAATCCTTACCTTCACAAGAGGAACAACAAGCCAAGTTTGAGCAAATGACACCTAATGAAAGATACTGGTACGGTTATCTCTTTCCTAGGTGGATCAATGCCAGTGACTCCAAATTTTATATTTGGAAGCAAAAACTCATGGCAGGAGATTTTAATCAAGTCGATGATGATATCATTAAAGCTATAGCTCAAGATATTGTCAGTCGTGAAGGTAGTTTTTGGCAGCGTTATATCGCCGACCTTTCAATGGCAACGGATTTAATTGTTAGTAGTCGTCAACAAAAACCACTATGTATTCAAGTTACCAGTGTATCTGAAGAATTTAATCACCAAAAGTATCATTATTGGAAAAATACACTGCATTCGTGGGAAATAGAAAGAGGACTGTTCTTCAGCTATAGCCCCAAGGAAGCTAACTTTATCAATCAATTAGTCAATGTGGCTCTACATAACAGCGATTATCTTGCTGGTGGCAAGTATCTAAAATTCTCGTGATTATTTCAAGAATTTGAGCTTTAAAATTTGTGTCTTAGCCTACATACTTACCTAGTCATCCCAGCTTTTATGGCTAATCAAAGAGAAACTAACAGTTACGAGAATCAAGTGGACGAGTTTACTGAGGCTTTAGCAACAGCCCGAAAAATGCAGCAAGACTGGTTAAATTACGGGTTAAATTTTATCCATCTGTACGTTGAAGATGTGGATGGAGATTGGCTAGAAACCTGGAGAAATGAAGAAATATTAAATAGTCCACTGTTAGATACTATTAAAGAATTTCTAGGAAGTAATGATGATGTAGCAGTCAGGATAAGACAGTATTTAGGGGAGCAATCCTCCGTCGCCGGAGCTTCGCTAGCGCTGTTTGATTTAGCCGTGAACTTAGAAGAATGTTGGAGAATCCGTGAAGCACATAGTCGCCTATCTGCTGTAAAAAATCTGTTAGCTTTAGCTGGTAACAGAAGTGATCTTGATATCAACGATGATGTAGAGCTATGGCATTTGACAAATATTTTGTTAGCCAAACTGGCAGAAATTTTGTGAAGCTACGCATTGCATAATAGCGTTTAGTTAAGCCAAACAGCCTCATATAGAGACGCGATTTGCCGCGTATGATTAAAACAAATTATCTACATGACTAAATTACAGCAAATTTCATTTGTATGAGGTATATTACTCTCGCCTTAGCCCCTTTCTTCTTAATAGGTGTACTACACCCAACCGAAAAACGCTGTATATATTAATCTATAAATATTAGATAGTAGCGCTATTTTTACACAAAAGCGCTACTACAAACATCTGGATGATTTCTGTTTACCTAATTATTTAAGGCTTGCTAGCTCAAGAAGTCGAAGAGAAAATCACCTTCTAGGTGTTATCTGAAGCGAGAACGATTTCTACGACTTTGTTTGTGCCTAGCAACTGCTTTACGCTTCTCTTTTTCTAAAGGAGTCTCGAAGTGACGCTTTTTTCTCATGTCTTGGAAAATTCCAGCTTTAGAAACTTCCCGCTTAAACCTTCGCAAAGCTGACTCAATACCTTCATTTTCCCCCAAAACTACTTGTGTCATTCTTATTTTTCTCCATATTCAGTGAACACTTGAAGACTAGAGACAAAAAAATATTCCAGCAGAACCCAGCCTTTGGCTTTATCTGCTGGAAACTCTAGATGTTAAATTATTCTGGTTAAAAACTTAGTAGCGATTACCGCCGCCGCGACGAGCATTATTTCCACCCCAGTAACCACGAGGGGAAGAACTTCTTTCCTCACGGGGTTTAGCCTTATTAACTTTTAAATCACGCCCCATCCACTCAGCCCCATCAAGTGCTTCAATGGCAGCTGTTTCTTGAGCGTCTGTTTCCATTTCTACAAAAGCGAATCCACGAGGACGTCCAGTTTCCCGGTCGGTAGGTAGCTGAACTCGATTAACTGTTCCATACTCAGCGAAAGCTCTCTTCAGGTCTTCTTCTGTGACCTGATAGGATAAATTCCCGACATAAATTGACATAAAAAAGGTGTCTCCGAATTCAGAGAGTGTAGAGAGTTAAATTCGGAGAGACGGTTTTTGGAAATCAAAACTAGTTACTCAACCGAAAATAATCTTTATATGCAAGATTATAGCACAGCTTATCAGTATCTTCTCATACGGGATAGCTTTCAAAGATAGAGCTTTTAGGGCAGGTTACAAAATCTGCCAACAAAAGGCTTATACTGCCTATTTTAAGTTGTAAGTTCAGGACAAATAGCGATCGCCCAGGTGTTGTTACTTTGAAATTAGATCGAAGGATTTACAAATTTCAGAGTCTTCCTTGGTGCTAATCATATCATAATAATTTATCGTAAAAGCATATTTCACAAATTTCCCTGACTTTAGCTATTAACCAGCTGTGCTAATATCTGCTGCGCTTGCTGACATAGTATGTCATGATACTCACTATTACTGGCAAGCAAACCACCCCACTGATTGATATCATCAGTGTTGTACTGTAATGGTGTGCCTTCAAAGTGGGTAAATTTACCGCCAGCTTCTGTTAAAATCAGTTCAGGAGCAGCTATATCCCAGTCTTTAGGGGCAGATTTGCCAGAAAGAGAAATATAAATATCTGCCTGTTGTTCCAGAATAGTGGCAATCTTGCAACCTACACTACCAACAGATTTTTGATTTTGACAGGGTAGGTTTTGTAGTAAATAATTTAACCGTTCATTGCGATGAGAACGACTAACAACTAAAGTTAAATCTTCGATACGCTTACCTGATGAAACTTGTAAAGGAATCGAACCATTACGAGTTTCCCTGAATGTACCTCCACTCTTGGTGGCGTAATACAACTTTTCAGCTTCAGGTACTACTACTACTGCTAATATAGGTCGTCTTTCCTTAATTAAAGCAATGTGAATTGCATAGTCACCAGTTTTTTCAATAAAGTCTTTTGTACCATCTAAAGGGTCAATAATCCATACTAAATTAGAAGCTAACTTACTTTGTGACTTGTAAGTTTCTTCACTAATATAAGCAAAATCTTCGTTGCCCAAAGCTGCTTGTAACTTCTCTAAAATGTATTGACTAACAGCTATATCCGCAACAGTAACAGGCTCATTTTGTTTATATTGCACATCTAAATTAGAGTCTTTTATAGTTCCGTGGTAGTACGATCGCAGTATATCTGCTGCACCCCAACCCACTTCACGGGCGATCGCTAATATTTCTTGCAGGTCTTTCATTCATTTAGCCTTGTTCTAACTTAACTTGTACAAATGGGACATGACCCATCTTTACTTTGATTCCATCCAGCGGCGCGTGCCAAAAAATCGACAGGAATCAGCAGCAATCTGAGCGGCCTGTGCTAGTGCATCAGTAAAACTTTCCTGTAAAATATAATTGCAGAAAGCACCGTGAAAAATATCTCCAGCCCCCAGTGTATCAACTGCCTGAACAGAAGGCACAGTTAAAGTACCAGCTTGACCGCTACTCAAATATGCAATTGGTTTCTCGCCATGTGTAATAGCAATGTGAGGAATTTTAAATGCATCTAGATATGCAAAAACTTCTTGCTCTGTGTGGCAGAAAGGAGGATGAAAATTAGCAGAACAAACGGCATAATCTGTAAAAGGCAAAACTTGCTCAAAACCAGTTTTCCAACTACCACCATCAATAATTACTGGTATATTCTGAGCTTTAGCCATTAGGGCTATGTCATAACTAACCGCCATCTGGTGTCCATCAATCAGTACAACATCAACATTTTGCAAAATATCTGATGGGATAGATGTGTGGCTAGCTTGAGTTTTGACAGCATTAATCGAAACCACAGCCCGTTCGCCCGTAGCTTGGGTAACAATTATAGAAGATACAGGCGGTGGTAAGGTGGTATTAGGTTCAAGGTCAGCGATCGCAACTTTGTATTTATTTAAATCCCCTCGAATTAACTGTGTCATCGGGTGAGAACCTATCACACCCAAGACTTGAGCTTGATTTCCTAAATGACTGAAAGTCACAGATGCATTTGTCGCTGGGCCACCTGCGGCCACAGTATAGTCAGTGGCGACAATCTTTTGATTATTTCTAGGGGTAGAATCAGCAAGATAAATCAAATCTAAGGTTACTAAACCCACAAATAATCCACGAAAAGATTTAGGATTTGTCATTTGTCAGTTGTTAGTTGTCAGTGGTCAGTGGTCAGCGATACATTGAGCTTGTCGAAGTGTGTTTTTGATCTGGTTTAACACTCTATCCCCTTGAGGGTGGTCTTAAAACATCTTCAAAGAAAAGTTCTTTGGAGGTATTCCCCAGCAACGCCAGATGCTATATTTGCTGAGATACCAGACGCTCGCAGACTCGCTCTCAGCGTAGCCATACCACAGGCTTTACACTGCGCGATCACGCAGCATCTCCCCTTGAGAGAAGACCGCACTGGCTTGACTTTTCGCTTTACTACTAACCACTGACCACTGACAACTGACCACTCATGCAGACTGATCCCAAACCAGGAACACTTTACGTTGTCGGCACACCAATTGGCAACCTGGAAGATATGACCTTTCGGGCGGTGCGAATTTTGCAAACAGTGGATATAGTTGCTGCGGAAGATACGCGCCACACAGGAAAACTCCTACAGCATTTTCAAGTAAAAACGCCCCAGGTAAGTTACCACGAACACAATCGTAGCAGTCGTATCCCAGAATTATTAGAGCATTTAGTTAACGGCAAAGCGATCGCCTTAGTTAGCGATGCAGGGATTCCTAGCATTTCTGATCCTGGTTATGAACTAGTGAAAGCTTGCATTGAAGTAGGGATAACCGTAGTTCCTATTCCTGGTGCTAGTGCAGCAATTACAGCTTTGAGTGCTGCGGGATTACCAACAGATCGGTTTGTCTTTGAGGGTTTTTTATCGGCGAAAACTCAACAGCGGCGAGAACATTTAGAATCTCTGCAATCAGAACCGCGCACATTGATTTTTTATGAGTCGCCGCACCGCCTTAGAGAAGCTTTGCAAGATTTGGCAGAAGTTTGGGGAAGCGATCGCCAAATTGTGTTAGCAAGGGAATTAACTAAATTGTATGAGGAATTTTGGCGGGGAACAGTTGCCGAGGCGATCGCCCATTACAGCCAACGTGATCCTCAAGGTGAATATACGCTTTTAGTCGCAGGAAATCCACCAAACCAAACTCAACTTACAGAAGCACAACTAAAAGCCGAACTGCAACAGTTAATTAATCAGGGGATATCGCGATCGCAAGCCAGCCGTCAATTAGCAAAGTTTACTTCCCTTCCACGTCGCCAAATTTATCAACTAGCTCTTTCTATCGTCCTCAATCCTGACTAGGTTGCAAGCCACTTACTACGAAATGATTTCAATGCTGTAAAAACTCCACTTTGGGCAATAATGGGTCAGTCACAATACCCACGCCGGTATAACCCCATCGTTTTAACAAGCTGCCTAACTGTGTACCAGCAATAGACTCTACAGCAAAACGGTTTGCCACTTCTGCCGCATGGGTGTTGAGATAACTTAAAGCATCAAAATTTTCTCGAAACAGCAACAAATAACCTGATGTTTCAGCATTAGGACGAGCTATGAGATAACGGCCGTCAGTTTGCGATCGCGCTATGTAATAAACTTCAGACAGCATGGAAACTAAAGACAAAGGGACAAAGAAACAACTAACAAATTAAGATTCCAACCGAATCCGAGGGTCGGCCACCTTCAATAACAAGTCTGCGAGCAAATTGCCTACATTCAGCAATACTGCGCTCATGACTAGGCTAGCCATAACTAAATATTGGTCTTTAGCTATTACCGCCTGTAAAGTCAATCTTCCAAGACCCGGCCAGTTGAAGAATTGTTCAGCAATAAATGCACCGCCTAATAAACCAGCTAACTCGAAGCCCAACAAAGTAATCAAGGGGTTAATAGCATTGCGGAGGGCGTGAACATAAATCACGCGATTTTCTGGCAATCCTTTGGCGCGGGCTGTTTGAATATAATCTTGACGCAGAACATCCAACAATTCACCGCGAGTTATTCGCTGCAAACCAGCAAAACTGGTGATACTCAAAGCGATGGTAGGTAAGATCATGTGCCAGCCGACATCAATAATTTTACCAAACCACGATAAATCCGCGTGATTGATACTAGTCATGCCACCCACTGGGAACACAGGTGAAGTCATTTGAGCCACTATTAGCAAGAATAAGGCAGTGATAAAACTAGGAAAACCTTGTCCGGTATAGCTAATCACCTGTAAAATTCTGTCACCAGCTCGATTTTGCTTCACCGCCGCGAAAATTCCTAAAGGAATGGCCACCGCCCAGGTGAAAATTAAAGAAGTGATCGCTAACAACAAGGTTGCTGGTATTCGCTCCCACAACAAAGAAGCTACTGAACGTTGGTAAACAAAACTCGTGCCAAAATCTCCTTTTGTCAGGATTCTCCACAGCCACAGCCCAAATTGTTCCGGCCAGGACTTATCCAGACCAAACTGTCGCCTTAGTTCCTCAATTCGTTCTGGGGAGATTTTTGGGTTTTGCCGCAAAGTATCTACATAATCTCCTGGAGACAACTTCATGATGAAAAATGACAGCGCTGTTGCCAAAAATAAGGTAAACAGCGCCTGCAATATTCGCTTCACTACGTAAATAAAAGTTTCGTTCGTAACTAAGCTGATGAGCCAGTTCCGACTTGTCTCCAAGGAAATTTTCGTAGAAGTCATTTATTCTTTGTCCTTTGCCCTTTGTCAATTACTAATGACCAATGACTAATATTCAACAAGGGAGATAATTGGCACATCTGGTAGATGTTTACGCCCTTGTAAATCCAGTAGCTCGATAATAAACCCAAAGCCCACTAGTTCACAGCCAATCTTTTGTAACAGCTTTGCTGTTGCACTTGCTGTCCCACCTGTAGCAATTAAATCGTCTACAATCAAAACTCGGCTACCTGGATGCAAAGCATCTTGATGCACTTCTAAACAATCAGTACCGTACTCTAACTCATATTCAATTGCATGAACGGCTGCTGGTAACTTACCCCTTTTACGAATGGGAATAAAACCAGATCCTAGTTTATAAGCCAGGGGAGAGCCAAAAATGAACCCCCTCGACTCCATACCTACAACGTAATCTGCCTTTAAATCAGCCTCTATGCATTTTTGTGTAAAAAAGTCAACAGTATAGCGCAGTCCCTCTGGATCGCGCAGTAAAGTAGTGATATCCCGAAATAAAATTCCGGGTTTGGGAAAATCTGGGATATCACGAATTAGAGATTTTAAATCCATAAAATAGGGAATGGGGAATAGGGAATGGGGCATGGGTAAGAAGGGGTAAAGGGGAATGGGTAAGGGGGAAAGGGTTTATCTTTTCGTCCTTTAGCCTTTACCCTCTTGTTGCTCCCCTGCTTCTTATAGAGTCCCAAATTCTGCATACCTGAAAAATCGTACACTATAATGTCATACGCTTGGGTTTGAAGCTTCTATTGCACTATCCATTGACGATACTTAGAATCTACACCAAGCTAAAGATGGACTTGTATTAACAAATGAAAAGGATAAACTTATGTTTTAAAAATCTGAATTTAAGTAGAAGAAAACTTTTAAGTAGAACCAGTAAGTAATGTATATATCAGGTAGTCGTAATACTGCCGTAAGTCGAATGTTCTTCTTTGGCTACTTATCTAAAGTTAGTTTTATCTAGTTTATTAGAACTGCACAGGGTATTTTATAGAATGAGTGTCTCCGCAAGCATAACGCCGTTCAACAGTCCAAATCCCCCATCATTGCCCATGATTTTGGACACTTTACCAGATCCTGCGATCGCAGGACAGACATGCCCCCCTAGAGCTAGGCTACAAATTGATTTAATTTTACTGGCGATTGAAGCTTTAGAGCTTGGTAGTTCGGAAGCAATTCTGGCTTTTGCCCAAGAGTTGGAATTGAAAGGAATTATTAAAGATCGGGTAAATTTATGGCGGATGCGTAGTTCTAATCCCATGCGACGAGCGCATATCCGTCGACCTTTAACCATTATGGAAGCAAAAGCTTTGGTAGTAATTGCTTGCTACATCGCGCGTCGCTTAACAGTCGTGATTCGCCAAATGCTGATGATTTGTCAACAAATGAATGACAAGCAGATACCGCTAGAACAAAATTTGCGTTTGTCTAATTATCTAGAACGGTTTCGAGTACATTTTAAAAGCAGGATGAACGTCCGCCGTTCTGGTCTTTTGGCATTGAGTTCTGATGAAAAATTAGATGAGTTAGCTATAAATTTGTTAGGACAATTATTATTTTGTACTGGTACAGCTGGAATGCAGCGTTTCTGGATTAGTCTTTTTGACGGTGAAGTAGAATGAACATCCAACGTAAGTACAGTTTACCTAACTGTACGCTGCTTTTAGAAGGTTTAAGCGATGCTGCAAGATCTGCACAGTTTCAAGAACTGCGCCCTGAACTGTCAATTTTGGTAAATGCAGAATGCTATTTGCCTAGTTATAACAAGCCTCTAGTTGGAGGACGGGAATTTTTTGAAAGCTTAGTCAGAGCAGTTAGCGGCTATGCCCAAGAGTTTTTGAGCAATGTGCCAAACCCACAAGCTCACAACGAAGAATCAGAACTTGTGGAGTTGCAAAAGATTGGGGCTAATCGACACAGACTCATTGTGCATTCTGAGGGCAATTCAGAAGGTTTTGAGTCTAATCCCAACTATAGTAAACAGCCTATTCAAATAGAGTTGAATACGGTGCAGCTATTTGATTTAGTAGAAGCTGTAGATCAGTTTTTTGCTGATTCCCAAACTTTACCAGAGTTATCACTAGAATTACAACCAGTAACTGGACGTTATGGTGGCGCTAGTCAAGCTCTGCTCAAGCAGGCAGTACCAGCGAGTATTGGAGTTTCAAGTTTAGCAGTTGCAGCGATCGCTTTTAGTTTGATTCCAGCTCCAGAGGTGCGTCCACCCCAGCCAAAACCAGAGGAACAGACTAGCTCTGCAATACCTAGTGCCAATCCTTCAGCACCTCCTACAACAGCATCCACAGACACTGTAACTCCTGTACCAACTCCAACTCCCATCGCTGTTGAGACTCCCGCCACAGAGGCAAAGCCCGCAGTTAAAGATTTAGAAGCGCTTTTAAATACAGTTACTGAAATTACTGATCCATCACAGCTACGAGTCTTGAATCGCCAAGTTTACAACCAACTTAATCCAGCTTGGAATAATCGCTCAGCATTGAAACAGGATTTAATGTATCGTGTGGGTGTTGCTGCGGATGGTGCGATCGTCGGTTATAAAGCGTTGAATAAAGACGCGAACCAAGGGATAGAACTAACTCCTTTGCCTAACCTAATTTATAATCCTGCTAAGCGTCCTACCATTTCTAATGAGCCAATTGCTCAATTTAAAATAGTCTTTACTAACCAAGGTGTGTTAGAAGTTAGCCCTTGGCGAGGATATGCTAGAACACCTGAAGTAATCGGTTCAAAAATCACCGAATCTAACACAGTTAAAAATTTAAACCAAAAGCTTTATGGTTCGCTTCGCCAAAGTTGGGGTGGTACTCCTACCTTCAAGCAAGATTTGCTGTATCGGGTAGCAGTTAACAAAGATGGCACGATCGCCGACTATGAACCGCTTAACCAAGTCGCTTTTGACTATTTCCGAGAGACACCCTTACCCAAGATGTTTCAAGCCCTTTATGGCTCAAATTTAGCGGCTCCCAACAATAAAGAGCCTCTGGCTCACTTTCAAGTGAAATTTAAACCTAGCGGTAAACTCGAAGTAACTCCTTGGCAGGGATACCAGTAATAATTCGTAATTACTAATTCGTAATTCGTAGTTAACAATTACGAATTACGAATTAATAACTTACCTTGTAATTCTCCTCATATAATTGCCCCACAACTGAGCTGCTTGAGCGCTACTACCAGATGTGGGGGAATTATTGTCATTTCCTAACCAAACACCAGTTACAAGTCGCCGACTGGGAATAAAACCAATAAACCATAGATCCACATTTTTATCGGTTGTCCCAGTTTTACCAGCTTCCCCTAATCCAATAGCAGCACTACGACCAGTACCTCTTGTTACCACTCCACGCATCAAACTAGTCATTTCGTCAGCGACACCATTTGATATTACTCGCTTGTTCGCATCTGGATTTTGTTGGAAAGAATAGACAACACGGCAGGTTTTTAAATCTTTGCGATCGCTACAGTCACTGCTGTCTAAAATCCTGTTAATTGCATGGGGAGGATTCCATTCGCCACGATTAGCAATAGCGCCAAAAGCACCAGTCATTTCTAAAACATTAACCACACTCTGACCCAGCACCAAACCAGGAACCGGATCAAGGCTTGACTTAATCCCTAAACGCTTTGCCATAGTTACTACTTTATCTAGTCCTATGGCTCTAGCAACTCGTAAGGCGATCGGATTTTCTGAAAGGGCAAGTCCAGTGGCAACATCTAAATTGACATCAGCGCCAGCACGACAAGGTTTGTAGGTAAAGCCTTGCCAAGGTAAAGCAGCGCAAGAATAACTTTTGGATGCAGAAATACCCTGTTGAAGCGCAGCGGTGTAAGCAAAGATTTTGAAGGTAGAACCTGGTTGTCTTTGAGCTTGGACAGCACGATTGAACTGGCTTTTTCTATAATCAGTTCCGCCTACCATGGCCAGAATACTGCCAGTTTTAGAATCTAGAGTTACGATCGCTCCTTGAGAAAATCTAAAAGTTGCACCAGCATTATTCACTGAGTTACGCAACGATTCTTCTGCTTGGGCTTGAATAGCTGGATTGAGATTGGTTTCGATAATATAGTTGCCTTCTTTTGCTGCTCCTTCGCCCAAAATAGATTCCAATTCTTGGAACACATAATTATAAAAATAAGGAGCAATAATTTTTGCCTGTTGTTCGCAAACTTTAGGGCTGATTTGGACAGTTGAGCGCCTTGCTCGGTTTGCCTGTTCGGGGGTGATTTTACCCATCTCCTGCATCCGCTTAATCACACGATTGCGGTATTCAGCTGCTTCTAGTTTATTTGGGCCATCTCCACAAAAATCGAAAGCATTGGGAGCAGGTAAAATTCCTACTAAAGTTGCTGCTTCAGAAAGAGTTAATTCTTTAGCTGATTTTCTAAAGTAATACTGGGCAGCATCTTCAAAACCAGAAGTATCTGCACCCAAAAATACCCGATTTAAGTAAGTCAGTAAAATTTCATCTTTGCTGTAAAAAGTTTCTAACTTCAGAGCAACTATTGCTTCTCGCAATTTGCGTCCAAGGGAATCTTGAGTACCAACATATTCCCGGAATAAACTGCGGGCTACTTGCTGGGTAACTGTACTGGCTCCTTGCTGCACATCTCCACTACGACTGTTAATTAACACAGCTCGTAAAATTCCTAATGGATCAACCCCAAAATGCCAATTGTAGCGACTATCCTCTGATGCCACTACAGCGGCAGGTAAATAAGGGCCAAAGTCTTGCAAACGCTTCATATCTACGTGAGAAGTAGTTCGAGGCTCACGCAACGGAGTAGCGCCATCACGAGCATAAACGATTATGGGAGCGCGAGTGGCTGTAGGTAGGGGTCTTACCGAAAACCTCATCCATTCAACACCAATCACCAACGCAAAAAGGGTGCTTGCACCTGCAACGCCATAAGCCGTCATAGTTGCAGCTTTATGGTACCAGGGGGGTGGATCAACGTATTGCAGCCGCACTGAAGCTGCGAGTTCTGGTGGCCCTAATGTGAGAATATCGCCATGACGTAGTTCTAAAGAGTTTACCCGTCGCTTACCACGATAAATACCATTAGTGGAATTTTCATCTTTGATGACGAAAACAGGGGTGCGCTGAGTAGAATCTCGTGACAGTGATAGGTGAATTTGGCTGACAACTGGGTTCCGAATGACTATATCGCAGGATTTAGAACTGCGACCGAGTATGTAGCGATCGCCCAATAACGGATATATTTCTGCCTTATCCGCCCCCGCATCCTGCACCCAGATTTCCGGTACTTTGGCATTAGGCTTGAGCGCCAGTTTAGAAAAGTCAACCCTAGCTTGAATTGTATGTACTGCTTGAGTCAGTTGACCTAGTAACGTTTGAGGCTTTTGAGGGGGTTGGGGGGAACTCATTGGCTAATCACATCATAGTTAATTAAGTGAAGAATCGGGCGAATGGCATTCTCAATACAGGTCTTTCATCATTTTACTCATAAGCTCAACCAGAAATTAGTTGTACGGAATTATTGCCGATTCGATCTTACAACAAGAAAATATCTCTTCAGGGAAATTGTTGTTTTATATTGTTATTTTTTTTACATAAATCAAAATTTTGACTCTGATTTTGTAATGCTTATTTTAACTACCACTACTTGTTTTATATAAAGATGTAACAATTATGTTTTTGTACTTCTGTAAGTTAACAATTAATACACAAACAATTTAAAATTTACTGCTTTTATATGCTGATGCATTGTGCCGCAAAGATAAACATCTACATTTAGGAAGATTTTCTATAACGAATTGTCTGGTTTAATGGGCTGGATGTTCCGTTTCCGTTGAGGTTAATTTCAGAATGAAGGGAAAATATCTGACCCTGATTGGTACAGCCCTGACTTTGGCACTCACCGCTAATGCCGCTGTTGCCCAGTCCAGTAAATCCTACTTAGCCCAATCCAGCGACTCATCCACGAGTTCAACAACGGAAATTGAATTATCACCAGAAGGATTTAAAATTCTGTGTGAGAAGTCCCCTCTAAATTCCCGTTGTCCAGGTGGTACAGCAGTTACTCCTAGCGCCCCTGCTCCTAGCGATACTACAGCACCAGCAACCGAAACTCAGCCTTCTGATAGCAGTACTCCTGACAGCATGACTGCACCAGAAACTCCAGTAGCACCTGATTCGACTAATCCTAGTAACTTAACTCCAGTACCAGGAAGTCCAATCACACCTGATACTACCAATCCTGAAAACTTAACTCCAGCACCAGAAACTCCAGTAGCACCTGATTCTACCAATCCTAGTAACTTAACTCCAGTACCAGAAACTCCAGTAGCACCTGATTCTACCAATCCTGAAAACTTAACTCCAGCACCAGAAACTCCAGTAGCACCTGATTC